>CAZKZP010000019.1:0-53726 GCA_964557295.1 uncultured Chromatiales bacterium
ATCAAGTCTGGCTGCGCCATCGCAACGAAAACAACATCTCCGCCCTGCCCAACGGCGGGCTGATCAATATCTTCACCCCCGATGCCGCCATCATCGGCCCCGCCGACGAACACGGCACGCTCATCCCCGCGGACTTCCACGGCCTGGACCGTTACGAAGCACGCAAGCTGATCCTGGAAGAACTCGGCGCGCTCGGCCTGCTGGAGAAGACCGACGACCACAAACTGATGGTGCCGCGCGGTGACCGCTCCGGCGCGGTGATCGAGCCCTTCCTCACCGATCAGTGGTACGTGCGCGCGGCCCCCTTGGCCGAACCGGCGATCAAGGCGGTGGAAGACGGCGCGATCCGCTTCGTGCCCGAGAACTGGAAGAACACCTATTTCGAATGGATGCGCAACATCGAGGACTGGTGCATCTCGCGCCAGATCTGGTGGGGCCATCGCATCCCGGCGTGGTATGACGACCAAGGCGATGTCTACGTCGGCCGCTCCGAATCGGAAGTGCGCGCCAAGCACAAGCTCGGCGCCGCGGTGGAGCTCAAGCAGGACGAGGACGTGCTCGACACCTGGTTCTCCTCCGCGCTGTGGACCTTCTCCACGCTCGGCTGGCCGGAGCCGACCCCGGAGCTCAAGACCTTCCATCCCACCTCGGTGCTGGTCACCGGCTTCGACATCATCTTCTTCTGGGTCGCCCGCATGATCATGATGGGGCTCAAATTCACCGGACAGGTGCCGTTCAAAGAGGTCTACGTCCACGGCCTGGTGCGTGACTCGCAGGGCCAGAAGATGTCCAAGTCCAAGGGCAATGTGCTCGACCCGATCGACATCATCGACGGCATCGACCTCGAAGCCCTGGTCAAGAAACGCACCTCCGGCATGATGCAGCCGCAACTCGCCGCCAAGATCGAAAAGGCCACGCGCAAGGAATTCCCCGACGGCATCCCCGCCTTCGGCACCGATGCGCTGCGCTTCACCTTCGCCGCGCTCGCCTCCACCGGGCGCGACATCAATTTCGACATGGGCCGCATCGAGGGTTATCGCAACTTCTGCAACAAGCTGTGGAACGCCGCGCGCTACGTGTTGATGAACACCGAAGGCTATGACTGCGGCCTCGGTAACGCTGCAGTCGAATTGTCCACCGCCGACCAGTGGATCATCTCGCGCCTGCAACGCGCCGAGCACGCCGTGGCCAACGCCATCGACTGTTACCGCTTCGACCACGCCGCGCAGACGATCTACGAATTCACCTGGAACGAATACTGCGACTGGTATCTGGAGCTGTCCAAGCCGGTGTTGACCGGCGCGAGCAGCGAGGCCGCCAAGCGCGGCACGCGCCGCACCCTGGTGCGCGTGCTCGAAACCCTGCTGCGCCTGGCCCATCCGATCACGCCGTACGTGACCGAAGAGATCTGGCAGCGCGTGGCGCCGCTCGCCGGCAAAACCGGAGACACGATCATGCTGCAAGCCTACCCGGTCGCCGATGAAGCGAAGATCGATGCGGCCGTCGAGGCCGAGATGCAATGGGTGATGGACTTCATTGTCGGCGTGCGCAAGATCCGCTCCGGCATGAACATTCCCCCGGGCAAGGCGCTGCCGGTGCTGCTGCAAAACGGCTCGGCGACGGACCAGCAACGTCTGGAGCGCAACACCACCTTACTGGCGGTGCTGGCCAAGACCGAATCCATCACTTGGCTCAATGCGGGAGACGCAGCGCCCGAGTCCGCCACCTCCTTGGTCGGTGAAATGAAGCTGCTGGTACCGATGGCCGGCCTGATCGACAAAGCGGCCGAACTCGCGCGCCTGGACAAGCAAGTCGCCAAGCTGGAAAAAGACATCAGTAGTGGCGAGGCCAAACTCGCCAATCCCGGCTTCGTCGACAAGGCCCCTGCCGTCGTCGTGGACAAAGAACGCGAACGCATCCAAGAGCTGCGCAACTCTCTCGCCCAGCTCCAGGAACAGCGCGCCAAGATCCAGGCCCTCTGATGGAATGCCGCATCGGGTGCGGTGCCTGCTGCATCGCACCCTCCATCAGCTCTCCCATCCCCGGCATGCCCGCAGGCAAACCCGCCGGGGTGCGCTGCATCCAGCTCACGCCCGACAATCGCTGTCAACTCTTCAACGCGCCTGCCCGCCCCCTCATCTGCCGCCGCTTCGAACCGGATGCGCAGACCTGCGGGCATGACAACGCGTTCGCCCTGCGCTACCTGTCACAACTGGAGCACGACACCGCGAGATGTTGAGACGGTACTCAAGCACCTCCGCACAGCCGTCGCCTGTGTGAACCAGCTCGCAATTTTCCAAATTCAGATCAACCTAGCGCGGCGCGTTCCGACAACTTCAGTACGCCAATGCATGAATCAGCGCATTGCCGGTACCGCCCGCAACACTGCACCGAAGCCAAGGAATTCAACGTGCTAGAGTCGACCCGAAAAGAATCCACCCCAAGGATTCCACCACTGGCCATCAGCGGGTTCAATCACATCAAACGTTCCTGGGATCCGAGCCGGATGATATACATCGCCCGCATCATGCCCGGTGAAGTCTACGTCACGCGAAATCATGAGTTAATCTCAACACTCCTCGGCTCATGCATCGCAGTCTGCATGCGGGATAAGGTGAACAAGATCGGCGGCATGAATCATTTCATGCTTCCCGCGCGCGCCAATGCCCAGGCTGCGCAGGAAAACGCCAATTACGGTTTATATGCCATGGAACTGCTCATCAACAGCATCATGAAAAACGGCGGCCAGCGGCAAAACCTCGAGTGCAGGATATTCGGCGGCGGAAATGTGCTGAAAGGCGTCAACTCAAACGTCGGCAGCAAGAACATCGAATTTGTAACCACGTTTCTCAGACAAGAGCGCATCCCGGTCATCAGCCAGGACACTGGCGCCAGCTGCGCACAGCAAGTGTATTATCATCCACTCAGCGGCGATGCCTTCGCCGTCCTGCAACAGCAGGCCTCAGAACCCCAAATAAAGGCCGCAGAAAAGGCCTACCATGACAAGATCAACAAACAAATAGCAGAGCCGAGCATCACCTTCTTCGACTAGTTAGGATGTCGTGCGTAAAACACGGCTTGTAACAGCTTGACTGGGCGACCCAGTTTTTTTTGCTGGCATTGAGCCGAGCGTTGAGCTGCTGCACATAGTTATCCACATAGGTCGTCACCTCATTCAATGAGCCAATGCGGTATCCGACAATCTTGCTGCTGCCGTTGGTGATGATATAGCTGAAGCTCTCGCCCACTCTGCCGATTACGGCAGGCCACCGGTCGCTGGGCGCTATATTTTCGACGCGAAATGTCATCATGTTTGCTCCTCTAGGCATTGAAGCGGCGCTCACATTCAAGATAGATACGCTTTGTTAAGGAAATATGGCAGTGGCGTGATGGTTTGGTGACATGGCGGCAGACGCCCCGCGGGCGTGGGCATGTTCAACAGTCTGTCAGCGAAATGGGGCTTCCGAGGAAAAACACACAACCTGCTGCGTGACCGGGTGTTGGAAGGCCAGCCGGCACGCGTGCAAAAGCAAGCGCTCCGACGCGGCCTGTGCCTGGGCGCTGGCATAGAGTCGATCGCCCAATATGGCATGCCCGAGCGACTGCATATGCACCCGCAACTGATGTGATCGGCCGGTGACCGGCTCCAGCTCGACGCGCGTGGTGTGATTGAGACGATCTCTTTGCAGCACCTGGAAACGGGTGTGCGCCGCCTTGCCATGCTCCACATCGATCTTCTGCCGCGGACGATTCGGCCAATCGGTGATGAGCGGATGATCGACTTCCCCTCGTTCAACCGCGATGATGCCCTCGACCACGGCCACGTAGTGCTTGTGCACGCGGCGCTCTTGAAAGAGGAGACTCAGCTGACGATGCATCAGCTTGCCTCTGGCCAGCACGATGAGGCCCGAGGTTTCCATGTCCAGGCGATGTACGATCAAGGCGTCGGGATAGCGCGCCTGCGCGCGCACTGCCAGGCTATCCTGCTTTTCCGCACCCCGGCCGGGCACGGAGAGCAGTCCGCTGGGTTTATTCAACACCAGCAAGTATTCATCCTCGTGGATGATCGCCAGACCCAAATCCGGCGGCGGAATGTAATCACTCATCGTTTGCAGCACCGGGTATCAAATGACCAGTGGCCACAATCAGCATTTGTTTTGCAACGGCGCCATGCACTGATTACAATCCCAGGAGCTTTTGGCGAACCGTGTCGATCACAGACCTTCTCGGTACGGCTTCGATAATTCACAGCAGCGGACTTCATCGATGGATTTGCTCGTCCATATCTTCATTACCTTGTTTATCGTCATCGACCCCATCGGAGTGGCATCGCTATTCATCGCCATGGTGCGCGGCAGCGATGCGGCGTACCGCCGCGCCATGGCGCTGCGCAGCACCGCGATCTCCGCCATGATCCTGGTGATCTTTTTCTTCACCGGCGACAGTCTGCTGCACATACTCGGCATCAGCCTGCCCGCCTTTCGCATCGCGGGCGGTCTCCTGTTGTTCCTGCTGGCCATCGACATGGTGTTCGCGCGGCATTCCGGCCTGCGCTCCACCACTGTCGGCGAGCAGCAGGAAGCCGTGCACAAGCAGGATATTTCCGTCTTCCCCCTCGCCTTTCCGCTGATCGCGGGTCCCGGCGCCCTGACCACCGTGCTGCTGATGTCGACCACGCCGAGCGAAACACCCATCTTCATCGGCATGCTAGTGATCCTGCTCGTCGTACTGGGGCTCACGCTCGTCTCGTTGCTCTATGCGGCAAAAATCAGCGACTTGCTCGGCGAGACCGGCGCCAATGTGATCAGCCGTCTGTTCGGGTTGATCCTGGCCGCACTGGCCGTGCAATACGTCATCGATGGCGTCAAGGCCGGTTTCACGCCATAAATCGCTGCGCGGGCAGTTGTTTGGTCAACGCCCCGTTGAATCCTCACCTTCCTTGGACGACACACCTTCATTCGCCCCCTTGCGGCGCACGGTCGGAAGGATCACATCGAACACCAGACCGGACAGGGCATTGAACCGCGCCACACGAAACACCACGCCGGAAACCGACAAGGGCGGTACTTCCCGCACCTCACGCAGCAACGGTATGAAGGTCAGCGCAATGGCAAATCTAACCAACGAGGAGATCACGAACAGGCCCAACAATGCACTGTGCCACTCCAGATGAATATCACCGATATCGAGCTCGCGCGGCAAGACCATTCCCAGAAAACCGCCGACCAACGCGCCGAGAAACACACCGACGCACATCAGCACGGTGTGATAGGCGACGTAGGTAGCGCGCTTCGGACTCGGCACCAGATCATAGATGAAATTCCCGGCGCTCAGACTGAATCCCGCCCACACCACGCCGCTGAGCATCTGGATCACGATGAGATAGACGAAATCCGTGGAAAACAGCCACAACAACGGCAGAATCGGTATCACCAATCCGGTTGAGGCGAGTATGACCCGGTTGCCGAACTGGTCGCTGATCCTCCCCCACACATTCAGGGTCAGGAACTGCACGATCACCGAAGCGGCGGTGCTGACCATGAACAGCAGATAGGAAAAGTGCAGATCCCGCAGCAGGTAAACGGTGAAAAACGGCGAGGAAATCGCGACCGCCGACTGCATCAGGGCAAAGAACAGCGAAAACCGCGCAAACGGCGAGTGGTGAACGCGCTGCCAGATGTGCGCCAGCGAAGGGAGCTTGATGACCTCTGCGTTGCGCGCCGGATCGTGCATCCCCCGCAAATAGTGGGCGGAAATCAGCCGCGCCACGGCGGCGACGCCAAAGATCGTGATGAAGCCGTAGAGAGCCACCCCATGGTCATCGTAGACATGGAGCAGCAACCCGCCTGCGACCAACGATAGAAAAGAAGTCACGGACGCCAGCCGGGTACGGGCGCCGAAGAAACGCCCGCGCAATTGCTCCGGCACCAGATCTCCCATCATGCTGCTCCATTGCGGCGCGGCGAAATGCGCGCTGGCGAAATAAAACGAGATGCTGATGATGAGCAGCGTGATGGCATGCTCGGGAAACATCAAGGGCAGGAAAATAATCGGTAACCAGGAAAAGGCCTGAAGATAGACGCCGGCGAGAATGATCGTTTTGCGCCACCCGGTGCGGTTACCGAGCCAGGCGGAAAACAACTGGGCCAACGAGCCCAGCAATGGTGGCAAGGAGGCGATGAGGGCGATCTGAGCGGTGCTGGCCTTCAGGAAGACGGCGAAGGCGGAAAAATACGTTTCGCCGAAACCGGCCATGACGGAATAGGCCGCCGCATCCTTGTGTGAATTGCGCAGCGATCGCTCGACGACCGGATCGGGTGAATATTGCTTGAGCACAGGTTTTCCCGGCAGGCGGGCGATGCGCCAGCGTGCCCGACGCATCACTCTATGAACGTGCGTAGCCGATCAACGCTTCTCGATCGGCACATAGTCGATTTGCTGCGAGCCGACATAGACCTGGCGCGGGCGCGTGATCCGGCTCGAGGCATCATCGTGCTGCTCTTTCCATTGCGCAATCCACCCCGGCAGCCGGCCGATGGCAAAACAGACCGTGAACATATTGGTGGGGATGCCGATGGCGCGCAGCAGGATGCCGCTGTAGAAATCCACGTTCGGATACAGCTTGCGCTGAATGAAATACGGATCGCTCAGCGCCAGCTCCTCCAGCTTGCGCGCGATGTCGAGCAAGGGATCGTGCCGATTCATGGTCGCGAGCACCCGGTCGCACGCGGCCTTGAGGATCTTGGCGCGCGGATCAAAATTGCGATACACGCGATGCCCGAAGCCGTACAACCGGAACGAGTTGTTCTTGTCCTTGGCGTCGCGGATGCATTGCTCGGGCGACATGCCGCCCTTGTGGATGCGTTCGAGCATGTGGATCACCTCGACATTGGCGCCGCCGTGCAGCGGCCCCCACAGCGCCGAAACCCCGGCCGAGCACGAGGCAAACAGATTGGCGCGCGCCGAGCCCACCACCCGCACGGCGGAGGTGCTGCAATTCTGTTCGTGATCGGCGTGCAGGATAAACAGCAGATTGAGCGCGTCCTCGATCTCGGGCGTGACGATGTATTGCTTGTAAGGCAGCGAAAACATCATGTGCAGGAAATTGGCGCAGTACCGCAGGTTCGGATCGGGATAGATGAACGGCAGCCCGCGCGAGCGGCGATAGGAAAACGCGGCGATGGTGCGCACCTTGCTGATCAGCCGCGCCGCGGCGGCCACCAGGTGATTCGGGTCTTCCATCTCCAGAAACTGCTTGTGGATGCAGGCCAGATTGTTCAGTGTCGCCGAGAGGATCGCCATCGGCGGCGCGTCGGCGGGGATGTGCTGAAACTGATCCTTCAAGGCCTCGTGCAACAACTCATTGGCGGTGAGCTGCGCCCGGAAATCCGTCAACTCCTCGCGCGTGGGCAGGCGGCCGAAGATCAACAGCCACGCCACTTCGGTGAAATTGGGCTTATCGGTGAATTGTTCGATCGGGATGCCGCGATAACGCAGGATGCCTTTATCGCCATCGATATAGGTGATCGCACTCTTGCAGACAGCGGTATTCCCCAAGGCCGGATCATAGCTGGTGTAGCCAGTTTTGGCCAAAAGCTGTGAGATATCAATGGCCTTATCACCTTCTGTCCCGATCATGATAGGCAGCTCGATCTGCTGATCGCCGATGGTGAGTATCGCTTTGTCTGACATGAAAAATCCCCGAAAAGGTTGATGGGTCGTGAAAACTGCAAACCCTGGATATTGATGCTGAAATTACACCGTTTCGAGGTTTGTCGTAAATATCATTTTGCAAAATCACGGCCAGCGTGTCCGCGCCATTCCAGTGGCTGCACGGATCACCTCATCCGCGGGATGGACTCACATCCTCGCGCCGGCCACCCGGACCAACAACACGGAGACATTGTCCTCGCCGCCGTTTCGGTTCGCCGTTTCGATCAGCTGCTGCGCCATAGCAGCCTGATTACCCGCGCTGGCGCGCAGGATGTGCGCGATCTGCGCATCAGTCACTTTCTCGGTCAAACCATCGCTGCACAGCAAATACACATCTCCCTCGGCGATCTCCATTTCCTGTATCGCGGCCTTCACCTTCGGCTGGATGCCCAGGGCGCGCGTGAGGACGTTGCGCAAGGAATCGTGTTCGTCCGCTGCCACCGCCGTGCCTTGATCGATCGCCTCCTGCAGCAGCGTATGATCGATGGTCAAGCATTCCAGCCTCCCCTCCCGCCAGCGGTAACAGCGTGAATCGCCGAGATGCGCCAGTACCACACGGCTGCGGAAGAACACCAGCAACACCACCGTGGTTCCCATGCCGGCCCAGGCCGGATCGACGCGCGCCGCTTCGAAGATGTGGGCATTCGCCTTGGTGATGACGCGATGGATGACGGTACCGTATTTGCTCATCCCCTTGTTCGGGCGCACCCGCGGGGTGTAGAGCAGTTCCTGCGCGAGTCTTTCGAGGATGGAATCGACGGCCATGCGGCTGGCCACCTCGCCTGCATTGTGTCCGCCCATGCCATCGGCGAGCACCGCGATACCGCGCGCGGCATCCCAGCCCAGCACATCTTCGTTGCGCGCGCGCACCAGGCCAGCATCGCTCAAGCCGTACATTTCAAATGCATATGTCTGCTCCATCGGTCTTTCGCTCCTTCAGCAGTGGCTCCGGTGTCATCCGCGGGTGGTCGCGAATGGAAAGGCTGCAACGGATGCGCGCCGGTAGTCTATGGAGACAGCCCGCCGTCTCGGGAGTTCACGGCTGACTGAAAATCGATACACGTTCAATACGTGTGTTATATAGCAGGGAATTTCTGATACTAAGCGCTATGACATGATTCGGTGTCGATACAAGTATAGCTTCTGGCAGGAGAGGAATATTTAGCTCAGTTCACAGATGCTGGCAGCAGGCCGCTCGCGATTATGCAATTCACCCGCCTCGCGGCGGGCGCTGACTCAGAAATATTTGACCTTGACCCGAAACCACTTGGTGATCACGGCCTTGTACCCCTCTTCCACCGGCATCGCTTGATGCAGTGAATCCGGGTTGGGCATGCCCGAGGGGTGCAGGCTGTTCCAGATCACCGCCATGCCCTGTTTCGGATAGAAGGTGTGGTCCAGGTTGGGGAAACGGGTTCCGCCGCCTTTGGGTGTGTCGTTGAGATAGACCATCACCGTCCAGCAGCGCTGGCCCAGCTTGCCGGCATAACTGTTGTATTCCGGGGCGTAGGGCTCGAAATAATCCCGATGCGCCTTGTATTCCTGGCCCACCTCGTAGTATTGCCCCTGGATGCTCTCGGAATGGTCGCCCGTCAAGCCCACCAGCGCGCAGATACGCCGGTCGATGTCGCGCATAGTGGAATCGCTGAGGTATTCCAGATAACAGGTGCGGCTGGTGCGAAAGGCCGCATTCACCGACGGCGTGCTCGTCGCCAACACGGAATCACGCAGATCGCTGCGGATCAGATCGATGACATGCGCGCACTCCTGCGGGCTCAGGAAATTCTCCAGTGTATAGAGTTCCAGCAGGTCGCTGGGGTAGCGCTGGGCGCCGGGGATGTTCAACTCGCGTTGCAGCTCGGGCGGCGGCTGCAAATCACGCGCCGGGTCATACTGCAAGATCTGTTGAATGTCATCATAGGCGAAGCCACGATCCAGCATGATGTAGAAGACTTCACTCTTGCGACTCCCCCGGCTCATGCAATCGGCTATCCAGTTTTTCCAATCCTCGGTGATGATCGGCTTTCCCATGTTTGTTGGCTCTCGCAAGGTGTGATCCCAAGTTTAAACACTAAAATAACCCATAAAAATAATCAACCATAGTGCGAATCGGGACATTACCTGTTAAGATGCGCGCGATCGCCGCGCCGCATCCGGGCGGCGGTCGATCCAATAGTTATCCGCATGGTTTGCAGCGCCGAAAGGGTGAGAAGCTCATGAGTCGATTCTGGAGTCCGGTAGTCCATACCTTGACCCCTTATGTCCCCGGTGAACAGCCCAAGCTGAGCAATCTCATCAAGCTCAACACTAATGAGAACCCCTTCGGCCCTTCGCCCCAGGCGCTGGCGGCGATCGCGCGGCAGGTCAACGACACACTGCGGCTCTACCCCGACCCCAACGCCGAGGAACTCAAAGCGGCCATCGCCGCTTACCATCGGGTGAGTCCGCCACAGGTCTTCGTCGGCAACGGCTCCGACGAAGTGCTCGCACACACCTTCCAGGCCCTGCTCAAACACGAACGTCCGCTGCTGTTCCCGGACATCACCTACAGCTTCTACCCGGTGTACTGCGGCTTATACGGGGTGGACTACGAGACCATCGCCCTCACCGCGGATTTCGCGATCGATCCCGCGGATTACCGGCGCCCCAACGGCGGGATCATCTTTCCGAATCCGAACGCCCCGACCGGACGGCTGTTGCCGCTGGAACAGGTCGAGGCGATCGTCCAGGCCAATCCGGCATCCGTCATTGTGGTCGATGAGGCGTATATCGACTTCGGCGGCCAGTCCGCCGTGCCACTGGTTGCGCGATACCCCAATCTGCTGGTCGTCCAAACCCTCTCCAAATCGCGTTCGCTGGCCGGCTTGCGGGTGGGCTTCGCCATCGGTCACCCTGGGCTGATCGAGGCACTGGAGCGGGTGAAGAACAGCTTCAACTCCTATCCACTCGACCGGCTGGCGCTCGCCGGGGCGATAGCCGCCTTCGCCGATCAGGCGTATTTCGAACAGACCCGCGCTGCCATCGTCGGGAACCGCACCCGGCTGATCGCCGAACTGACCGCGCTGGGATTCGCGGTGATACCCTCGGCTGCCAACTTCATCTTCACCCGTCACCCCACTTGGGATGCCGCCGAATTGGCGAAACGCCTGCGCGACCACGCGATCATCGTGCGCCATTTCCGGCTGCCGAGGATCGAGCAATACCTGCGCATTACGGTGGGCACCGCGTCCGAATGCGGCGCGCTGGTGCAGTGCCTGCGCGGGATCATTCAACCCTAAGCCACAGCCGGACAAATCATTCACATGAACAAGCGGCACCTCTTCGTCATCTTGCTGATGATCGCGGTGATCGGTTTCGCCTATTACGGGCATCGCTCCAGTCTCGCGCCGGAATCGACAACCTCGGCTGGGCACCCCCCGGCGGCCTGCGCCACCGCCGGCCAGGCGGACGGCCATATCCTCGCGCTCTCCTGGCAGCCGGCCTTCTGCGAAGCCAACCGTCGCAAGCCCGAATGCCGACACGAGGCGAGCGCCCCGACTTCGTATCAGTTCAGTCTGCACGGGTTATGGCCGAACAAGGATTCCTGCGGGACTCAATACGGCTTTTGCGGGTCCGTCAAAAACTCGAACAAGGGCTTTTGCAGTCTGCCGCCCGTCCCCCTGCAGCAGCCGACACAGACGGCCCTGGCCCAGGTGATGCCGAGCGCGGAGGCCGGCTCGTGCCTGGAGCGGCATGAATGGCACAAACATGGCACCTGTCAAACGCAATGGGATGCCGACCAGTATTACCAAGTCTCGATCCGGCTGACGCAAGAATTCAATCATCCGGCGCTCGTGGCATTCATCCGCAATCACTACGGGACCACCGTCGAGACGGAGGACTTCTATCGAGCGGTCGACCAGGCATTCGGCAGAGAGGCCTCGAAACGGATGCGCCTGGGGTGCAAGAAGGACAATCTGGTGGATGTCTACCTCGCACTCCCCGCTGTGATCGGCACCACAGACCCGCTGCCCCGATTGATACACGATGCCGATGAGGTCAAACGCGGCAATTGCGGGCCTCGATTCAAGATCGATGCCGCGGGTTATGACTGAACGCGCCACCGTCTCGCCGGCAGCCTTTTTATTCACTATAGAAAGTATTATATTTGTGGGCAGCCAAGATTCAGTCTGCCCAGGGGGATTTACTAGTGGCCGTATCTGTTTGTTTTATGAAAAATCCTCATGAATCCGCCCGCCTCATCGCGTATTTTTGAACCCACGAACTCCAACAGACATGGAATAAGTGAAAGGCCGCCGGGTGCATCGACATATCCTCGCCATACTGCTATCCCTCGCCGCCGGTCTGCCCGCCCACGCGGCCGAAGAGGCATCAGAAATCATGGCACCGGCGGAAGCGGATGCGGAAGTCGAAGTCTTCGAATACATGACGGCTCCGGTACCTCCTGAGCCCGAGTTCATCGGGACAGGCCCGTTCATTTGGTTCGAACCTTCCTGGGGTCCTGGCAGCCTTGGCATCACTGAAAGCTTCAAGCTCAAGTACGGGCGTCAAAACAAACTCTATGGTCTCGAATTCGCCACGACGGAAGACAACTGCGATCCCGCGATCGATTGCCCCATGAACAAGGACACGCTGGAGTCCTTTTCCCAGGAATACCGCGAAATCAACCTATTGTTCGGCTACCGCTGGTACGGCCGTTTCTATCATTTCTCGGGTGATGTCGGCGTGGGCTATCTCAGCGGGGAACTCGGGGAAGAATGCACACCCTCGTCCTTTCGATCGATCGACCTGTGCAAAAAGACCCGGATCGACACCGTCTCGGTTCCCGTGAACATCACCCTACTCTTCGGCAAATACTTTGGAACCGGCGTCAACTTTCACGCCACCTTGAACCCCGACGCCCAGTTCTATTCCATCTCCTGGATCTTCGCGTTTGGCAATTTCAATTAAATATCTCCCAACCGCTGTTTATCGGGCAGGAACCCGATGAGCGTCTTGTTGTTCAAATTGAAGAACGTACCCGACGACGAAGCCGAAGAGGTGCGCGCCCTGCTGCGCGAACATGAAATCCGTTTTTACGAAACACCCCCCAGCCGCTGGGGCGTCTCCATGGAGGCCATCTGGCTGGAAGACGATGGACAACTGGCCACGGCACGCCAGTTACTCGATGAGTATCAAAAGGTCCGGATGCTCCGGGCGCAAGCCGAATATCAGCGCCAGCGCGCGGCAGGCCAAGCGCCGGGATTGCTCGATCGAATCAAAGCGCACCCGCTGCAATTCTTCGCCATCATCGCATTCGTGCTCTTCATTCTCTACGTCTCCACCGTCCCCTTTCTCGAACTCGGCAAGTGAGCCATGCCGTTCAGCGCCAGGGCCCGAGCCACCCTCTAGTTCCGCGGAGAGATCGCCACCCAGCTGCTGCGGCAGTCCCTCTTGACACTCATCGCAATATACATTAATTTCTGTAACAACAGAAAATACAGAAGGTACGATAATGAAACTCACGCCTGTCATGGAAAAATACATTCTGCACTGGGGGGAAATGGGTACCCGCTGGGGCGTGAACCGGACCGTGGCCCAGATACACGCCCTGCTGTATCTAGCCTCCAAGCCGTTAAACGCAGAGGAGATCGCAGACACGCTTGGGGTGGCCCGCTCCAATGTCAGCACCAGCATCAAAGAGCTGCAGTCCTGGAATCTGGTGAAAGCTGTGCACCTGTTCGGCGACCGACGCGACCACTTTGAGACCATGAAAGATCCATGGGAGTTGTTCTACACCATCATGGAAGGACGCAAGCAGCGTGAACTGGACCCGACCATGACGGTGCTTCGCCAGTGCGTACTGGACAGCGCCCAGGACAAGGAGACTCCAGCGGAGGTCAAGGCACGTATCAAAGAGGTGTTGGAATTCATGGAGACTCTGGATTCCTGGTATGGCCAGATCAAGGGACTGCCCAAAGCAACACTGTTGAAACTGATCAAGCTTGGCGCAAAGGTGCAAAGTTTTTTGGGCGCCAAGTAGCCCTTTTATTTGACCAACGATTTCTGTTTTTACAGAAATTACGTAATAAACCATACGGAGGCGAATCACATGAGCATGCTTACCCTGGTCATTATTGAAATCGCGCTTTGCTTGGCGATCAGCCTGTCGCTGATCGTATTGATCAAACCATTCCTCCGTGACATGTTGATCGAAACCTGCGGCACGCAGAAGCGCGCTGAATTCTGGGTCATGTTTACCCAGATAATGCTGGTGATAGCGCCACTGCTGCTGGTGATCTACTTCATCCCCACCAGCATACCCGCCACAGTCGATATTGCCGATGAACTGAAAAACTCCCTGTTCAGAGCCCTGTTGGGCGACTTCATCGCGCTGGCAACCATCGGCCAGGTGATCTGGCGCTCGATTCAGAAAAATCCCGTAGCAGCCCAGGCACCTGCAGCAGCAAGCGCCGAGAGCTAAGGCCATGAAGATCCTGATTACCGGCGCCAGTGGCTTTATCGGCAGTCACATCACTGCCGCATTGCTCAGGGCCGGACATGAAATTATTGCGTGTGTACGCGACCCGGCATCAGCCAAACAGCGCTGGCCAAATGCGACCACCATCCAGGCCGATTTCAACCGCGATCATGACATCGAGGTTTGGCGGCCGCGCCTGCAAGGTGTGGATCTAGTGATAAACGCCGTGGGCATCATTCGCGAAACGCGCCATCACACCTTCAATGCCTTGCACGCGGCGGCGCCCTGCGCGCTGTTCAAGGCCGCCGAGCAAATGGGTGTGACAAAAGTGATCCAGATATCGGCGCTGGGGGCGGATGCGACGGCATTTAGTCACTATCACCTGAGCAAGCGCGCTGCCGATGAGTGCCTGATGAGCCTGGCACTAGATTGGGCCATCGTCATGCCCTCCATCGTCTATGGCCCTGGCGCCAAGAGCATGGCGTTTTTCTGGGCCATGGCCGCCTTGCCGCTGATTCCATTGGTGGCTGAGGGTAATCAACCCGTGCAACCGATCCATATCGATGATCTCACCCGCGCGGTTCTGCAACTGATCGAGCCAAACGCACCGAAACAACTACGCATCGAAATGGTCGGGCCGACCCCGATTACCCTGAAAGAGACGTACGCCAAGCTCCGCAAATGGCTGGGCCTGGGCAGGCCGCGCTTCATATCCCTGCCCTACCGGCTCGCTTTGGTAGCGGCACGCATAGGGGGCTTTCTGGGCAACACCCCCATGACGACTGAAGCTGTGCAGATGCTGCGCAAGGGCAATATCGGCGACGCCGGCGCCTTCACACGCCAATTTGGCTTTACACCAACGAGCTTTGCAACCGCGCTCGATCGCACACCGGCGCAACAATCCGACCGCTGGCAGGCCGGACTCTATTTCCTGCGCCCGCTCTTGCGGCTGTCACTTGCCTTCCTATGGATCTTTACCGGCATTGTTTCTGCATTTGTGTTCCCACAGGAGGCGAGCTACGCCATGCTGGCAAAGGCCGGCATTCACGGTATCTGGGCGCCCATCATGCTCTATGGCGCAGCGGCACTGGATTTCGCATTGGGCGCCGCCACCATGCTCGCGTACCGCCTGTCACGGGTGGGTGCGATACAGATCGCCGTCATCATGCTCTACACCGTGATCATCACTGCCTCACAGCCCGAACAGTGGGCACACCCCTTCGGCCCGGTGAGCAAAAACCTGCCGCTGATCATCGCCACACTGATGATGATCGTGCTGGAGAAGAAACAAGATGGAATATGAAATAATCAAGTGGCTACACCTATTGAGCGCGACACTGTTGTTTGGCACAGGGCTGGGCAGCGCCTTCTACAAATGGTGCGCCGATCGCAGCGGTAACATGCATGCCATCGCCCACACCAACAGGATCGTGGTGCTTGCCGACTGGCTGTTCACCACGCCAACCGTCATCATCCAACCCATCACGGGGATCTGGTTGGCAACCCTCATGGGGATTCCGCTGACAGAACCCTGGATCGCTGCTGCGTTAGCCCTTTATCTCGTGGCCGGGTGCTGTTGGCTGCCGGTGGTCTGGCTGCAAATCCGCATGCGCGACCTGGCCCTTGCATCATTGGCCAGTAACAACGACCTTGACGCCAGCTACCACATCTATGCACGACGCTGGTTTTGGTTGGGCATTCCCGCCTTTTCGGCCATGATCGCTGTTTATTTTCTGATGACATTCAAACCGGCACTTGCCGCGTAAAGGAGCGCTCCATGTCAGATGAACAACACCACCCTGTCATCAAGAAGGCGCTCGGAGCCCATTGGAACAAGCTCGCACCCATCGTGCAGAGCCACTATGACATCACTCCAGGCAGACCTTCAAAGATGGTGATCAAGGGAGTGATGGATGAGGTCTATCACTCGCCAAGCGCCAAGCTTTTTCTGCTGCCGGGCCGCATCTTCGGCGCACTGGTGCCACACAAGGGAAAAAGCATCCCAACCGAAGTGCGCAACTGGACAACGGAAGAGAATCACAAGGCGATGTTCTGGCATCGAACTTTAGCGTTCCCCAACAAGCCCACCGTCATCTTTCGCTCACGCATGGAACACATCAAGGATGATGAGATCATCGAGTATGTGCGCTTCGGCATGGGGATTCGTATGCGCATTTCCGAGAGAGACGGAGCACTGATTTTCACCAGCCGTGGATATGTCTGGAAGATCGCTGGAATCAGGGTTCCCATCCCAACCTGGGCGATTCTGGGTGACGCTGAAATTATCGAAAAAGCGATATCAGACGATGAATTCCATATTGACTTCAACATGGTGCACCCGTTGCTAGGAAAAACATTTTCCTATTCAGGGCGCTTTTCAATCTTAGGAAATAAAAAACCCTGCGCATGAGGCAGGGTCATAAGAAAAAGTGTGTAGCAATGCGTCAGTGTTTGCCGTTGCGGATCGGATTGATCTTGCCGCATCCCCACTTGGTTACGGTGGTCAGATCAAGCACGGTGGTCTCGTCCATTTTGCATTCGGGCCTCACCCGAAAGATCGTGATGGTGCACATATCCTTCTGCGCCCGTATCGTTTTGTCGCCGTAATAGCGCGGCTGTAGTATGACCTGTGTGATGGCCTCGCCATCGAAGTCGAACGGCTGGTCGAGGTTAGCCAGAAAATATTCCGCGCGGTCCTGCGTCTTGATGATGCCAACCTCTGCGACATGCAGCGGATTCTGATTCAAGTATCCCTGCGGTTCATAAACCTCGATCACATGGGTCGCGATACTCCCATTTAGTGGTTCACTAAGCATCTTTAGATACCTCCCATGTCGTGAATTAAAAATACAATCCGCCCACCCTTGAATCTGATTCTGGATCAGATCATTTGGATTGACAAGGAAATTAACATACAGTTAGCAGGGATTAGATCGATTCCAATCTGCGGGCAGCCTTCATGCCTTCAGCTTCATTCACCCTGGAGAGGAAAAACAGTCCAAGTACAAACAACACGAGAATGGAGAGAATGGAAAGACGGCTGCTGCCTGTCAGCAGCGCGACCCACCCCATCAGCATGGGGCCGATTACCGCGGCGAATTTTCCGAGCATGTTGTAGAAACCGAAAAATTCGGCCGATTTGTTCCTGGGAATGATGCGCGCGTACAGTGAGCGGCTCAGCGATTGCACGCCGCCCTGCACCAGCCCGACGACCACTGCCAGGACATAGAATTCGTAGACTTCATCGAGAAAATATCCGTAGATGCACACGATGATGTAGACACTGATCGCGATATACAGCGCGGTCTTGGTGCCGATGCGTTCGCCGAGATAACCAAAGGCGATTGCCGCCGGAAAGCCGACGAACTGCGTAATCAGCAAGGCCACGATCAGGCTGTTCTGTTCAAAGCCAAGGGAGAGGCCGTAGTCCACCGCCATGCGGATGATGGTGTCGACACCATCGATGTAGAGCCAATACCCCAGTAGAAACATCGACACTACGCGCAGCTGACGCAGCTCATGAAAGGTGGCGGTCAATTGTTGAAACCCCGCGCGCGTGGCGGCGATGAAACCGATCTTTTCTTCGCGTTTTTCTTCTTCAACCCACAACAGCAACGGCACGGTGAACACCGCCCACCACAGCGCGACCGTCACGAACGACACTTGAACGGCCTGTGCGGCATCGGCCAGCCCGAACGTCGCCGGGGATATCGTCATCAACACATTCAGCGCGAACAGCAGACCGCCGCCGAGATAGCCGTAGGCATATCCCAGCGCGGAGACCTTGTCCATTCGAGCATGACTGGTGACATTGACGATCAAGGCGTCATAAAAAATGATGCTGCCGGAAAACCCGAGCGTGGCCAGGATATAGATGAACACGGCCAGTTCCCACTCCCCTTGGCCCGCCATCGTCAAGGCGCCGCTCATCACCGCGCCCATGTAGGCGAAGAAGAGCAGAAAACGTTTCTTGGCACTGCTGCGATCGGCGATCGCGCCCAGGATGGGCGCCAGCAATAACACAATCAGGCTGGCGATCGAATTGGCCAGGCCGAGATAAAAACTGCTGTCGGTCGCCGAGAGCTCGTGTGCCCAGTAGTTCTTGAAAAAGACCGGGAAGAATCCGGCCATCACGGTAGTGGTATACGCCGAGTTGGCCCAATCATACATGGCCCAGGCAAAGACTTTTTTATCCTTGAGCAGCGCCCGCATCAGCCGCCGCTCGCCTCATCGAGTTCCGCCCAGCGGCTATAAAGCGTCTCCAGCTCCACTTCCACATGACCGAGCTTGGCCAGCAACGCATTGACTTCATCATGAGGGCGCTGATAAAAATCCGCCTGGTTCACGTGCGCGCGCAGCTCGGCGAGCGATTGCTCCAGCGCCTCGATCTGCGCGGGCAGTGCATCGAGCTCGCGCTGATCCTTGTAGCTCAATTTCCGCGCGGCCTTTTTCGGGGTGTCTTTTGTTTCCGCTGATTTCTTTTCCGCTGCGGCGCGCGTCTCGGGCGGCTTGCGTTGGCGCAGCCAATCGGCATAACCGCCGACATATTCGCGGATCACGCCCTCGCCTTCGAACACGATGGTGCTGGTGACCACATTATCCAAAAAGGCGCGATCATGGCTGACGACCAGCAAGGTGCCGTGGTATTCCGTCAGCAGCTCTTCGAGCAGTTCCAGTGTTTCGATGTCGAGATCGTTGGTCGGCTCATCCAGTACCAGCAGATTGGCGGGCCGAGTGAACAGCTTCGCCAGCATCAGCCGGTTGCGCTCGCCGCCCGAGAGACTGCTCACCGGCGAGCGGGCGCGCTCGGGCGCGAACAGGAAGTCCTGCAAATAACCCATCACGTGCTGACTGCGTTCGTTGATCAGCACATAGTCGTTGCCGTCATTCACATTGTCGAACACGCTCTTGTTTTCATCGAGCAGCGCGCGCTGCTGATCGAAATACGCGACCTGCAACTTGGTGCCCAAGCGCAGCGTGCCGCTGTCGGGTTCCAGCTCGCCCAACAGGATCTTGAGCAGCGTGCTCTTGCCCACGCCATTCGGCCCGATCAATCCGATGCGATCCCCGCGCATGATGGTGGTGGAGAAGTCGCGGATGACAGGCTTGCCGGCAAAACTCTTGGCGATGTGTTCGGCTTCCACCACCAGTTTGCCGGAGGCCTGACCGCCCTCCAGCGCGAGCCTGGCCTTGCCCTGCTGATCGATGCGCTGGCGGTGTTGTTCTCGCAAGGCCTTGAGCGCCCGCACGCGGCCTTCGTTGCGCGTGCGCCGCGCCTTGACACCCTGGCGGATCCAGGCCTCTTCCTGCGCCAGTTTCTTGTCGAACTTGGCATGATGGTCGGCCTCGACCGCCCAGCGCTCTTCGCGTTTTTGCAGATAGTTTTGGTAGTCGCCCGGCCAAAGCGTCAACTGGCCACGGTCGAGTTCCAGGATGCTAGTGGCCAGGCGTTGCAGGAAGGCGCGGTCATGGGTGATGAACAGCAAGCTCCCCTGATAACTGGCGAGAAAGTCTTCGAGCCAAGTGATCGATTCGATGTCCAGATGGTTGGTCGGTTCATCGAGCAACAGTAGATCCGGCTCATTGACCAGGGCGCGCGCCAGCAACACCCGCCGGCGCTGTCCGCCGGAGAGGCTGTTGAGCGCGCGATCGGTCGGCAACCCGAGCCGCGAGAGCACGGCCTCCACGCGCTGCTCGAGGGTCCAGCCATCGGCGGCATCCAGGGCCTCCTGGCATTGCCCCATGAGCGCGACGTGCTGCGGCGAAGGATCGCTGGCCACCAGTGTCGATGCATGGTGATATTGCTGGACCAGCTCGCCCACCTTTCCAAGACCGCTGGCGACCACCTCGAACACGGAACGCGCATCTTCGACCGGCACCTCCTGCGCGAGGTAGGCCAGCTTGAGGCCATCGCGCCGCCAAACGCGGCCGTCATCCGGGGTCTCCTCCCCGGCGATCAACCGCATCATGCTCGACTTGCCGGTGCCGTTGCGTCCGACCAGACACATCCGCGCGCCTTCCGGAATTTGCAGATCGACGTGATCCAGCAGCGGGTGATGGCCATAGGCCAGACAGACTTGCTCAAGACTCAGAAGAGGGGCGGACATGGACGCTCTATTAACCTTTATTCGCAGTGGCGCAGTGTAGCGCTGGCGGTGCAGACCGGCAATGGGGCTGGTTGAATATCGAGACTTGTGCCAGCATTAATCAGAATCTCTCTTCCTGCCAGCACACACTACCGTATGCAATACAAGGATTACTACCAAATACTCGGTGTCGCACGCGAGGCCCCGCAAAGCGAGATCAAGCGCGCCTATCACAAACTGGCCCGCAAATATCATCCGGATGTGAGCAAGGAGCCCGATGCCGAAGAACACTTCAAGGACCTCGGCGAGGCCTACGAGGTGTTGAAGGACCCGAAGAAGCGCGCCGCCTATGACCAGCTCGGCACGCAGTGGCGGGCCGGACAGGAATTCCACGCGCCGCCCGACTGGGAGCGGCATTTCGAATTCAGCACGGGGGACTTGGGCGATCTGCACGGCTTCAGTGATTTCTTCCAGAGCCTGTTCGGCGGCGCCTCGCCCTTCTTCCATGGTGAAGCCCGCCGTGCCGGATTCGCCATGCGCGGCCAAGACCGCCACATGCGCATCGACGTGAGCCTGGAAGAGGCCTATCACGGCGCGCGCCGCACCTTGCAGCTGCAAGAGCCATCCTATGACAACCAGGGGCGCATGGTGCTCCACACCCACAACCTGAACGTGAAGATCCCGGCCGGCGTGCACCAAGGCCAACGCATTCGTCTCGCCGGGCAAGGCGACCCCGGCATGGGCCAAGCCCCGCGCGGCGATCTCTACTTAGAGGTCCACCTGCTGCCGCATCGGCTCTTCCAGCCGGCGAAAAAGGACATCTATCTCACCCTGCCTATCACGCCGTGGGAAGCGGCCTTAGGCTGCACCCTCACGGCGCCCACCCTGGCAGAACCGGTCGAGGTGAAGATCCCACCCGGCTCGCAGAGCGGCGGCAAACTGCGGCTCAAAGGACGCGGTCTGCCCGGCACGCCACCGGGCGATCAATACCTCGTATTGCAGATCATGATCCCCGAGGCGAAGACCGAACAGCAACGCCGGCTCTACCGGGAGCTGGCCGAGACCTTTGATTATGACCCACGACGTGCAGCGGGGATCACGCCATGAGCGACCAGCCCAATCTACCGTCACTCTTGCTGGATGAAGACATGCTGCTGACGCTTCAGGAGCTGTGCCACTACTGCGATATGCAGACCGACCAGATCCTCTCCATGGTCGAGCAAGGCATCCTGGAACCGCAGCACGGCCCGGACCCCGGTCAATGGCGCTTCACCGCGGTGACCATTCACCGCGTACAGGTGGTCAAACGCTTGCAGCGCGACCTTGAGCTCAATCTGCCCGGCGCCGCGCTGGCGATCGACCTGCTCGATGAAGTGAAGCATTTGCGTGCGCGGGTCCAGACGCTGGAGCGCTTGTTGTTTGAAGAGTGATTCCAAGCCCACCCACGGCCCTGCGCTTGCTTGTGGACGATAATGAACGGGTCTCAGCCGCTACGTAGATGGATTTCTGGTTGCGGTGCCCACCGCCAATAAAGATGTTTACAGGAAACATGCGGAAAACGCCGCGCAAATCTTTAAAGAACATGGCGCAATCAGATTGGCCGAGTGCTGGGGAGATGATGTCCTGGCGGGTGTGATCACTTCCTTTCCTATGGCCGTCAAATGCAAGGAAGATGAACCCGTCGTGTTCTCGTGGATACTCTGGCCATCGCGTTGCGTCCATTTAGGCAGCACCCCAGCGCCGCGTCAAGCACATCATGGTGGCGATTGAGCATGTTCAATATCATTGATAATCTGCCGCATGGCCACACTAGATATTTTATGTTCGTGATGGCTGTCATCCGAAAACACATCAAATTCGCCAGCCCCTAATTGACGCACACGGGATCGCACGACGTCCTTATATGTTTCCCACTTCGTCCCGGCAAAGCAGCAGGAGTCATACAGGTTGAGTATTTGCAGTTGTTTTCGCTGTTCGCCATACGCACCCAGCACATAGAGTTCCAGATAATCCATAGTGCCGTATAATTCCGGGACTGTTTGTTCATAGTCACCCCAATCCCTAGGCGAATTTGACCGCAGGTAGATCGGGTATGATCCGGCCACCGGATAACTTTTCAGAATTCTGGTGTCGACCGCCGCGGCCAGCGTGGTTGTCCATCCCCCACCAGAAATCCCAACCATTGCAACACGTTCATAATCGAAATTGTTTCCGAGATAATTCAGAACAGTCACCACTGGTTCAATAAAATATTTGATCGGATGACCATGTTCAGGGGATAGGAACTTCATCTGTTCATGCGACGTCAACTTCAATTGACCCACATGAGGCAATTGAATGATTGGCTGATTGTTCAGGCCCAATAATGGCATTGAAAACGCCGCCACTGCATATCCGTTATCGATGAATTGCCGGATTTGTGCTTTGTCGATATAGAAATCTCCTTGATGGCCTTGGTGGTATAGTACAACCCGGTTGTTCGGATTCTTCGGAAGAAAATGATACACATTAGATTCAATCCCATACTCCATGGCGACAATCACTTTATCTATCCTGCTGAGTGAGCGGATATCTTCATAACGAGCATCCGCAAAAGCCGATATGACCTCCGCTGGCAAAGACAAGGGAAGTTCAGGCCGTCCCCAAAGAAAATGGATCAGCGCCTTTCTTCGCTCCGCGACATCGCCAGGCTGTCTTATCGAGATAATTGCCGCGACATCGGTCTCGGTATATTCCTTGGGGATCTCGGCGTATTCGTTTGGTTGAAGCATGTGCCATACGGTTTCTGGCAATGAATACGGAGGAAGTTTAAATCTGCACATCATCACGCCATAGATCATGGCCAACATCAGCAGCAATCCATGAAAAATTATTCTTGGTAACATTTTTTTTATCATGTTATTTTTCTCCTCGCAAGCTTCCAATCCAAGCAGACATTTCACAAAAAATCGACGAAAAAAACAAAAAAATACCCCGGCTTTCCAAACACCCAGATAAGTGGATAATGCCCGGTGAGCCGTCCGATGCAAAACGTAAAACCGATACCAATAAATTTAACTTCGATGCGGTTTGTTTGCCATTAACCCAGCGATTAAAAATGTCTGAACCAAATGGTATTTGCTTCGGTACGCCCTATGAATGTCCGTCATTCCGGCGCATGCCGGAATCCAGGAGGGTGACACTGGATCGCGGCATGCGCCGGGATGACAGCATTATTGGCCCAGCGATCAATGACATCTGATGTAGGAGCCATCTTTAGATGGCGATCATTGCAGCGGTGGCTGATCGCAAGCTGAAGCTTCCGTTCCAGACTCACGCCCCTTGCCCCTACAGCAGCTGGTATCTTTATCCGCCAGATAATAAATGATGCTGTTTACCTCAGACAGGGGCCCTGTTTCTCGAACCCCTTATGAAATAGGCGATAGACCGTCTGCGTGAAGGATCGCGCGCTCGAGCCGATAGGGACATCTTCACGACGAAGTCTTGCACGCTTGGTCGGACGGCGTCCACGCTGGCGCGAGCAAATCATGCGGCGCCTTGGATTTGCCAGAGTACTTTTCGCTCGCGGTGAGCGATTAATGCGTATCCTGAAATCGGTAATTGACCGACCTTCGATCGCCAGCTTAGGATAATGCGCCGAGTCACGCACAAACCGGGACTATCAGGGAGACATAACGGATCACAGGTAATGAATGATGCCCGATTTAATCATCTTCAAATCACATCGTAGACTGTTCGCGGCGCTTATCATCGCGGTTTTTAGCGGCTTCGCGGCAGTCTATGCCGTCGAAACACCCGCCCAGGATGACCAGGCCGGTGGCCACGAGTCAAAACCCGCCGCAGCCGCACGCGCCGTGTTAACGGTTTCCCTCACCACACCCCAACTCGTTGAATGGCCACGGGTAATCGTTGCAAATGGCAATATCGCCGCGTGGCAGGAGGCCGTGATTGGTTCCGAAATCAGCGGCTATGCACTCACCAAGGTGCGGGTCAATGTCGGTGATATGGTGAAAAAGGGTGAGCTGCTCGCAAATATCTCCAGTGAAATGGTGGCCGCGGAACTCGCACAGTCTAAAGCCGCCGTCATGGAGGCCGAGGCCACATTGGCCGAAGCGCGCTTGAATGCTGACCGTGCTAGAAAGATTGAATCGGCGGGCGCGCTCAGTGCGCAACAAATCAATCAATATTTAACCACCGAGCAAGCCGCATTGGCACGTGTCGGTGCCGCAAAAGCGAAGTTGCAGTTTGACGAATTGCGTTTGGCGCAAACCCGCATCGTTGCGCCAGACGACGGAATGATCTCTGCGCGCACAGCCACCGTGGGCTCGCTCACGCAACCAGGTCAGGAGCTGTTCCGTTTGATCCGCCGCAATCGGTTGGAGTGGCGTGCCGAGGTAAGCTCCGCTGACCTCGACCGGATCAAGCCAGGGATGACGGCATCGATCACCGCACCGAATGGGACACGCCTACAAGGTAAAGTGCGCGCGGTCGCGCCGACCGTGGATACCCAGACGCGTAACGCGATCGTCTATGTCGATCTGCCCAATGATACTGCGGCACGCGCCGGGATGTTCGCGCGTGGTGAATTTGTGCTTGGCGCTGGCACCGCACTAACGCTGCCACAATCCGCCGTGCTGATGCGTGATGGATTCAGCTATGTGTACCGTGTCGACGATAATAACCAGGTCGTGCAACTGAAGGTTGCGCTCGGGCGACGTGTGGGTGATCGGATCGAAATCAGCAGTGGCCTGGATGCGAAGACGCGCGTGGTCGCCAGCGGCGCTGGATTCCTTGTCGATGGCGATGTGGTCCGCGTGGTCGACAGTAAATGATTCCTGAGTGGTATGCCAATGGTCTGCCCGATTGATCGGTTAACTCAGCCGGATTCATGCGCTGTGGCAGCGAATTTTATACAAGTTGACATGGAACATGCGCTATGAATGTCTCGGCCTGGTCGATTCGCAACCCCATTCCCGCGATTCTGTTCTTCATCATGCTCACATTGGTGGGGCTGATGTCCTTCCGTGCAATGAAGATCCAGAACTTTCCCGACATCGATTTGCCGACGGTCACGGTCACGGCGGCGCTGCCCGGTGCCGCGCCGCCGCAAATGGAAACCGAGGTTGCCCGTAAGATCGAAAATTCCGTAGCCACCTTGCAAGGTGTCAAACATATCTACACCAAGGTGCAGGATGGCTCGGCGATAGTGACCGTCGAGTTCAGACTCGAGAAGTCCACCCAGGAAGCACTCGACGATGTGCGTGATGCCGTGTCGCGCATTCGCTCCGATTTGCCGACCGATTTGCGCGACCCCGTCATCGCGAAAGTGGATCTTGCCGGTTCGCCCATCCTCACCTACACCGTGGCCTCCGAGCGCATGGATGACGTGACCTTGTCCTGGTTCGTCGACAACACCGTCACTAAGAATATGCTGTCGGTGCGTGGCGTGGGTGCCGTGTCGCGCGTCGGCGGGGTAACCCGCGAGGTGCATATCGAACTGGACCCGGAGCGCCTGCTGGCGCTGGGCGCCACCACGGCGGATATCTCGCGGCAGTTGCGCCAGACACAGCACGAGGCCTCCGGGGGGCGCGCCAACATTGGGGGCATCGAACAATCCGTGCGCACCATCGCGACGGTGCAATCGGCCGAAGAGTTGGCGCAAATGGAGATCGCCCTCAGCGATGGCCGCCGCATTCGGCTCGACCAAGTCGCAACCGTAACCGACACCGTGGCCGAGCAACGCTCGGCCGCCCTGCTCAACGGCCAGCCCGTGGTCGGTTTCGAGATCGTGCGCAGCCGCGGCATGAGCGAAGTCGAGGTCGCTCAGGGGGTGCGCGCGAAGCTCGATCAGCTCAAGCAGGAACATCCGGATATAACCATCACCGAGGCGTTCAATTTCGTCGACCCGGTGCAGGAGAACTACGAAGGCTCCATGTGGCTGCTGTTTGAAGGGGCACTACTCGCGGTCATTGTGGTATGGCTCTTCCTGCGCGACTGGCGCGCCACACTGGTGACCACCACCGCCTTGCCGTTGGCCATTATTCCTGCGTTCGCGGCGATGCACCTGTTCGGGTTCACGATCAATGTCGTTACCTTGCTCAGTTTGTCGCTGGTGGTCGGTATCCTGGTCGATGATGCGATTGTCGAGATTGAGAACATCATGCGCCATTTGCGCATGGGCAAGACGCCGTATCAGGCCGCGATGGAAGCCGCCGATGAGATCGGGCTCGCGGTGATCGCGACGACCTTCACCCTGATCGCGGTGTTCCTGCCCACTGCGTTCATGAGTGGTGTGCCCGGAAAATTCTTCGTCCAGTTCGGCTGGACCGCGTCGATCGCGGTATTCTTCTCACTGGTGGTCGCGCGCATGCTGACACCGATGATGGCCGCCTATCTCCTGAAACCAATCACCAAGACGCATGCCGAACCGCGCTGGATGAAGTTATATATGCAGTGGGCGACATGGTGCGCCCGGCACCGCCTCCTCACCCTGCTCGGTGCGGCGGTATTTTTCTTCGGTTCATTCTCACTGGTGCCCTTGCTGCCGACGGGCTTTATCCCGCCCGATGATCTATCGCAAACGCAGGTGTATATCTCGCTCCCCCCCGGCAGCACATTCGAACAAACACTCGCGACGGCGGAACAGGCGCGCGCCCTCGTGCAGCAGCATCCGCATGTGAAGATGGTCTATACCGCCATCGGCGGTGGTGCGGCGGGTAGCGACCCGTTTGCGCCGCGTGGCGCCGCCGAGGTGCGCAAGGCGACGTTGACCATCAATATGACACCGCGCGCGGAACGCGGTGGCATTAGAAAACAACAGGTCGAGCGCGAATTGCGCGAGGCGCTCGCGGCGCTCCCCGGCGCGCGCGTGAACGTCGGCTTCGGCGGGTCGAGCGAAAAGTACATGCTGGTACTGGCAAGCGAAAACGGTTCGGCATTGGCTGAGCATGCGCGCGTCGTGGAGCGCGAGCTGCGCACCATCCCCGGCATTGGCAATGTGACGACCAGCGCGAGCCTGGTGCAGCCGGAACTGGTGATTCGACCCGATTTTGCCAAGGCCGCCGATTTGGGGGTAACCACGACCGCGATCGCCGACACGCTGCGGGTCGCGACCATGGGTGACTATGACCAGGAGCTCGCCAAGCTCAACTTGTCGCAGCGACAGATCCCCATTGTAGTCAAGCTGCCGGCGCAAGCCCGGCAAGATCTGGCGCTCCTGGAGCACCTGACCGTTCCCGGGAAAAACAGCCCGGTCATGCTCAGCAACATCGCGCAGATCAGCCTCGACAGCGGCCCGGTCGAGATCAATCGCTATGACCGTTTGCGCAATGTGAATTTCGAAATCGAGCTTAACCAGCAGCCGCTGGGCCTGGTCGAGAAACAGGCGCAAGCGCTGCCGAGTCTGATCAACCTTCCGCCGGGCGTGAGCCAGACGGCGGTTGGCGACGCCGAGGCCATGAATGAATTATTCACGAGTTTCGGACTGGCCATGCTCACGGGCGTCATGTGCATCTACGTCGTGCTGGTGCTGCTGTTCAAAGATTTCGTGCAGCCAGTCACCATCCTCGCGGCGCTGGTGTTATCCATTCCAGGCGCCTTCCTTGCGTTATTCGTGACGCACACCGCGCTGTCAATGCCCTCCATGATCGGCCTCATCATGTTGATGGGCGTCGCGACCAAGAACTCGATCCTGTTGATCGATTATGTGATCCTCGCGCGGCGCGACTACGGCCTGAATCGCTGGGACGCACTGCTCGACGCCTGCCACAAGCGTGCACGCCCCATCGTCATGACTACCGTGGCGATGGGCGCTGGCATGCTGCCGATCGCACTGGGCCTCGGCACCGACCCCAGCTTCCGCGCCCCGATGGCCATCGTGGTCATCGGCGGGCTGATCACCTCAACCTTCCTGAGTCTGCTGGTAATTCCGGTGGTATTTACCTATGTTGATGATGCCATCAATGCCGTTCAGCGTAGGCTGCGACGCACACCGCCTACGACCGCTCGCGCGAACGCGTGACCACGCAGCACCTCGCTCTCGCTACGATCGCTGATGGAAAATCCGGGCTAAAGTCATTATTAACGCTGCGACAAAATAGGTCTGGTGTACTGTTCCCTCTCCCTCAGGGATTTATGCCCTTTAGGGTAGATGGCTAGGGTGAGGGGGATTAACACATTAATTTACCCCCTCATCCTGTCCTTCTCCCGGAGGGAGAAGGGACGCTTTTAAGATGCGTGGCAGAGATATTTAATCGCCGGGTTAATACTAACCCCGCGATCAATTACACCTGATGTAGGAGCCATCTATAGATGGCGATCGTTCGCGACGTTGAGCGATGGCGACTATAACGCGCGCATGGCGGAATTGAGCTGGCGCATCGATCAGGATTATTGGTGCAGTCCATCGGCATCAATGCAGCTCGCGGCATCGATTGAGACAACAAACCCCAACAATAAACTACACTGCAAACTGTTGCCGCACGACCAAGCCCCAGTAAGGATCATTGTATCGGTCTTCCACGAAGACACCCTGGGTAAAATCGCCAATGACCCGGCGCCAGAACACCGAGGCGTGCTCAGCGCCTGAAATTTGCTTCACTTCCCACTGGCCCGGAAGCATGCGCCAGAGACCTTGCACAAACCGCATGCCCCAGGATTGTTTGCGAAAGCTGGGCACGATGTAAAACTCGCTCACTTCGAACCTGTTTCCAGGCTTGACCGCAACAGCCGCCAGACCCGCCGGCGTTTCATCAATCATGAGGAGATAACCCGCCACGCCGTCCCAAAGCGGGGTATCGAGTGCAAACAGTCCGCTGCCGTCGGGCTTTTTGCCCGTAATGCCCGAGAATTCGCCTTCATAGGCTTGCGCAAGGTTCAAATAGACGGTCATATTTTTTTCATCGACACGGACTATATTCATCGTCTTCATCATCTTCTCTTACGTTTTCGTAGTCACTGTTATCTCTGAGGGGATGAGTGATTGCACGCTTGAGGAGCGCACAGGCGGCACCACCAGCCGCCCAGCCCGGCGCTGACCGCCAGCATCCACACCACCAGCGGCCCGGCGGGCCAGTCGATCCACATTGAAAGCAGCAGTCCCAGGGCATAACCCAGCGTGCCGAGAAGATATGCACGCGGCAACGCCTGCGTCGCGGGCAGGCGCCGCACCACCAGGGCGGGCAGGATGAGGCTGGCGAAGACCAGATACACACCGACCAGTTGCACCGAGGCCGTCACTGAAACGGCGAACAGGACGTAAAAACCGATGCGCCCGAACCGTTCCCGCCAGCCGAACCAAACCGCCAGCACCAACCCATAAACCAGCGCCACGGGAAGAAGCTGCTGCGGGCTGACCCACAGCAGTTGTCCGCTGAGCAGATCCTTCATCTCCTCGGCGCCGTGCGGATGGCGGTGCAGCAGCAGGATGGCGGCGGTGGCGGCCAATACGAAGGCGCTGCCGATCACGGCCTCCTGGATCTCGGGCCAGCGGCGCTCGGTCCATCGCAGCAGCACCGCGCCGCTCACCGCCGCGGCCACGGCGGTGAGCTGCACCTGCCACCCGCTCGTCTCCGCGCCCAGGGACGTGGCGGCGATCACCCCCAGGGCGGCGATCTGCGCGATGGCCAGATCGAGAAAGATAATGCCGCGCGCGAGCACCTCGCGCCCGAGCGGGACGTGCGTACTCAGCACCAGCAGGCCGGCGAGCAACGCCGGCCACAGGATGCTCCATTCCATGGTCATCGCGCGGCCTCGAGCAGCCGGTTCACGGTGTCGTCGAACACGGCGAACAGATCACCGCTCTGCGCATTGCCGCCGACCGTGTACGGCAGGGCGACCACCGGGATCTTGGCGCGCTGGCCCAGCCATTGCGCGGAGCGGTCGCTCTGGTAGGCCGCGTGCAGGATCAGGCGCGCGGGCTGCTGTTTCAGCCCCGCGAGCAATTGCGCGAGATACGCCCCGCTCGGCTCGATGCCCGGCTTGGGTTCGAGGGTGGCGACCTCGCGCATGCCCAGCCAGTCGAGCAGATAACCCCAGCCCTGGTGCTGGGTGACCACCGCGACGCCCTTGAGCGGCGCGGCCTGCTGCTCCCAGCGGGTGATCGCCGCCTGCCAGCGGGCGTTGAAATCCGCGAGCTGCTGCCGGTATGCATCTTGATGCGCGGCATCGAGCGCCTGCAAGCGCGCGCTCAGCGCCTGCGCCACCTTGAGGATGTGGCGCGGGTCGGTGTTGATGTGCGGGTTGCCCGCGGCATGGAGATCGCCTTGGGCGCGATCGAGCGTGGCCGGGCGATCGCGCAGCTCCACCTGGGCGGCGGCCTCGAAATACCCCGGCTGTCCGGGCAGGATCTTGGGATTGGCCGCGCGCTGCAACAGCATCAGCAGCCAGCCGGCTTCCAGCTCGGCGCCGGTACACACCACCAGATCAGCGCTGCGCGCCTGGGCGATCAGGCTGGGCCGCGCCTGGATGCGGTGCGGGTCCTGCTGCGCGGTGGTGGCGGTGAAAACACTCACCTGCGCCCCGCCGAGCTCGTTCAACAACGCGGCCCACTCCGGCTCGCAGGCAAAGGCCTGGAGCGCGGCCAGGGCCGGGGTGGACAGCCCAAGCCACATCACAAATAACCAGATCAATCTTTTCATCACTCGCTCCCCCTAGAATTGATGCGCGCCATGGGCGCCCAGGCTCATCACGTATTGCAGATAGATCTGCCGGTCGCGCTGCGGGCCGGACTCGTCGCGGTTGTATTGCAGGCGGAGGCGGCTGAATTCGCTGCGGCTGTAGTCGATCATCAGACTGGCGCGGCGCGGGGCGTGGCCTTCATCGTCGAGTCCCGCTTCCGCCAGCACGCCAGCGTCGGAACCCGAGTTGTCCGCGCGGAGCCGGTCCAGGCGCAGCCCCAGGCGCCAGGCGGGCTGGAACTGATATATCACCTGCGCATACCCGCCGCGCTGGGTGCCGTCATAGGTGGTGGTCTCCAGCGGTGAACTGCCGGTCAGCTCGACATCGCCGTCTTCCTTGCGCTGGAAATATTCAAACTGGAGCGTGAGATAACGTTCGGCGTAATTGCCCTGCGGGGCCCATTTCCACACCGCATCGAGCGCATGGATGCGGCTGTCGCCGGTGAAGGCCGGGATCTCGGAGGCCGTCGCGCCGTGGGCATGGGCAGCGGCTTCGCGCCCCGCAACCTCGGCCGACCAGCGCGAGAGCCCCAGCTGCCAGCTGTGACTCACGCCCACGTCCCCGCCGATCTCGATGAACAGGGTCTGCGCGCCGCGCCCGTCATTGGCCGCCCCGCCGGCGGGGAAGCGCTCGCCGCGACCGATCTCCGCGCCGACCTGGAGAAACCACGGTGTGGGCGCCAGCCAGCGTAGCTGTACCCCGTCATCGATCAGGTTGTCGCCGAACAGGGCGCGATACACCAGCGGCGCATCGGCGAAGTCCCAGGCATGCGGGTGTTGCGCGTTGAGATACCCCAGGCCGGAGAAAAACCGCCCGGCCTTGAGTGTAAGCCCCTGCCCCAGTCCCAGGGTTTCGACATAGGCCTCCTCCAGCTCGGTGTGGGTTTCGCCCGCGTGTTCGGCGATGGCGAGCGTCAGCCGACCGGAGAACAGGTCATCGACATTGCTGCTCAGCACCAGCTCGCCGTGCCCCAACCCCAGGCCGGCCGCCGCCAGCCCCGCCTCGCCGCCGAGCATGAAGCCCGGCAGCTCGTAGCCCTCGGGGTCGCGGCTATAGTCTGCGTACTGCCCCTGGAGCGTGAGCGAGATCGCCGGATTGAATTCATTCGGCGCTGCGGAAACCGCGCCCGCCCCGCACAACAACATCAATGGATAAACATAAGGTATGCGCATGATAATCTCGCATGAACGATGGCCATGAACCGGCATTCCGGAATTCGGAATGCGCCACTAAGCAATGACGTGAGCTGAGGTTAAACCGCGGGCGGGGCGCGTGATTGATAATGGGAAGCAACGGTACCGGGGAGGTGAACAGCGCTGTTTGACCCGCGCTGACTGGTGATGCGAAACTCGGGATCGATGCCGAACGTAGCGTTCGCGCCGGCACCGTGCTTGACAGCGGAAAGATGCAAGCAGACTTGGCACTCATCGGCGGCGAGATGATCATGCAGCTCGGCCCCATGCCACGCCAGCACGGTCTGCGCCGACAACAGCAGCAGGGCGAGCAGAATTATGGTGCGCCAGGATCGGGTGTGCATTATTTCAAATCTAAGAAAAACTCTATGTCTGGGGCTTCTGGACTCCGGCATGCGCCGGGGTGACGAACCCTAAAATTCAGCACTCCGACCATCGTTGGGCCTCGCTGCGCTCAGCGCCAACCTACAGCGGAATCCGTCCGAGTATATGGTCACCCTCGCGCCAAATCCAGCACCACGGCCGTTGCGCCCTCGATCCGAAAGCGCAGATCGAAGTCCAGCAACTTGATGCCGTAGACCCGCTCCCCCTGCCCCGCGCCCGCATAGGCCGGCCGCGGATCGGCCGCCAGGACCTGCTCGATCAGCCGCGGCAACCCCGGGTAGTCCACCGCCAGCGCTGTGCATTTGGCCAGTGCTTCAGGCGCGAAGACCACCGCCAGCTTCGGCCCCGGCGCCTCTTCGGCAAATCCGCCCCTGGCGCCCTCGATCACATCGGCGTAGGGGAGATACGGCTTGATATCCAGCACCGGCGTGCCATCGAGCAGGTCCACGCCACTGAGATGCAAGCGCACGGTACCTTCCGTGCAGTCGATGCGCTCCAGCCGCACCGGCGAAAGCCCGATGGGGTTGGGTCGAAAGGTCGAGCGTGTGGCGAACACCCCCAGGCGCTGATTGCCGCCCAGGCGCGGCGGCCGGACCGTGGGCCGCCAGTCCTCGCGCAGACACTCGTGAAATACAAACACAATCCACACGTGGGAGAAGGCCTCCAACCCGCGAAAGGCCTCGGGCCGATCGTAGGGCGGCAGGATCTCCAGCGTGGCGCGCGCCTCCTCCGCCAGCCCCGGCTGGCGCGGGATGCCGAATTTTTCCTTGAACACCGAACGGATGACGCCGATCGGACGCATGACCACCGTATCCATCGTCATTGCACCGGCCACTCGCCACAGGCGATGCGCCTCTGCCGGCGCGGCGGCCTGTTGAGCAGATACATCCACGCCGGCCCGCAGCGGCTGGCGATCTTCACGCGATCATACAAATGCGGATAGTCCTCCAGGCGGTCCAGCCTCCGCAGCGTGGGGGGATCGACGCGGTAGATCTCGCCGGTGATGGCGGTGCGCCCGCCCCGCACCGCGCCGGGGTAGTCGCCCAAGTCATATAAGGTAAAGCGGGGCGGGGTTCGCCACCGGCCAAGGCAGCGGCTATGCTTTATCCATCGGTGATTGGCGCCGCCCTTGCGCAGCGTGCCGTACACGAATATCAACGCCATCGGTGTCCTCAACTTAACGCTGTTTCTACAGCAGCCTGTGCGGGCTGCCGACAAACCTAATATAAAACACGAATAATAGACTGCAATATATTATAATCATTGAAAATTATGACAAAGGCTTTGCCTGAGGCGCTCGCGGGTGCAAAAATTCCCCGCCGGGATGCCGTTACCTAATTTAGTCACATTTCCTAAAGGATTACATGCGCTGGATTCAACTGCTCATCATTGGTCTGCTCCTGTGCTGCATCAGCAGTTGCGACCTTATGCGCCCCTCCACCGAGCTCGAGCGTGTTCTGAAAAAGGGAACGCTGGTCGTGCTCACCCGCAACGGCGCCACCACCTACTATGAGGGACCGACTGGCAACCCCACGGGATTCGAATACGAATTGGCCAGCCGCTTCGCCGACTACCTCGGCGTCAAATTGAAAATGATCGTCCCCTCTTCCCTGCCCGATATCCTATACCAGATCAGTCATGGCCGGGCCCAACTGGCGGCGGCGGGCTTGACCGTCACCGAGGAGCGCCAGAAACACGTCCGTTTCGGCCCCCAGTATCACCGGATCACGCAGCAGCTCGTCTATCGCCGTGGCGGCCCCACCACACCCGCCAAGATAGAGGACGTGATCGGCGGACAATTGCTCGTCATGGCCGGCAGCAGCCATGTGGAGCGATTGGTCGAACTCAAGCAGCAGCATCCGGAGCTGGTCTGGGAGGAAACCAAGGACATGGAAAACGAAGAGCTCCTCACCGCCGTTTGGGAAGAGCAGATCGACTACACCGTGGCCGACTCCAACGAAGTGGCCGTCACCCATCGTTACTATCCGGAGCTCGGTGTCGCCTTCAATCTCACCGAAGAACAACCGCTCGCCTGGGCCTTTCCGATCAGCGAAGACGTCAGCTTGTACAACAAAGCCGTCGAGTTCTTCAACGAAATGATGGACACCGGCGAACTGGAACAACTGATCGACCGCTATTACGGCCACATCAACGATTTCGACTACGTCGGCACCCGCAACTTCATGCTCCACATCCAGACCCGGCTGCCCAGATACCAGAGGCTGTTTCAGCAGGCCGGCGCAGCCAACGGCCTGGACTGGCGTCTGCTGGCCGCCATCGGCTACCAGGAATCGCACTGGAACCCCAATGCGATCTCACCCACCGGCGTGCGCGGGATCATGATGCTCACCCTCGACACCGCGAAACACCTCGGCATCAGCAACCGGCTCGATCCCGCCCAAAGCATCGATGCCGCGGCGCGCTACATGCGCGACATCAGCGACCGCATCCCCAAACGCATCGAAGAACCGGATCGGACCTGGCTGGCGCTCGCCGCGTACAACATCGGCACCGGGCATCTGGAAGACGCCCGCCGCATCACCCAACGTCAGGGTTACGACCCGGACCGCTGGATATACGTCAAGGACCACCTGCCCCTGCTGCGCAAGATGAAGTGGTACTCGACCACCAAACATGGCTACGCCCGCGGGCACGAGGCCGTGCATTACGTGGAGAACGTCCGCAACTATTACGATCTGCTGGTGCGCATCAGCGAACGCACCGACCTCTACGAATTCTTCCCGCGCGACATCGAACCCTTCCACGGTGACGAACCGGACGATGCGGGGAATCTGCTGCGGGCAATTTAGTACGCGCCTGCCCCTCCTGTACCCTGGCGCTGATCCACAAAAGCATTTACCATCAATTCGTCTGTTGAAATAAACAAACTGTTCCAATCAAAACCCACTTGAGAGACAACGCCATGAAGATCAATACCGTGCTCAGGACACTCACGGCCTCTGCCTTAGCGGCTGGCATCGGCGGAGCAAACATTGCGCATGCGGAACAGGGCTACCTCGGATTCGGGCTGGGAAGTGGCTCATCCTCGGACTGGTGCGACATCGATCTGGGTGCGTGCGAGGACTCGGACACCGGCTTCAAAATGTTCGGCGGAGCCCGGCTCAGTGAGGGTGTTGCCGCTGAAATCGCCTACATCAACTTCGGCACGGTATCGGATTATGGGTATCCAGGCAGCGTAGACATATCCAGCGTGACACTCTCCGCGGTGGGCCTGCTACCGGCCTCTGAGCAATTCAGTCTGCTTGGCAAGATCGGGCTTGCATTCTGGACAGCGGATGCCGGCGGCGGTGTCGGCAACGATGGTTCGGATTTGGCCTTTGGCGTGGGGGCACAGATCAAGGTGAATGAAAACCTCGCCATTCGCGGCGAATGGGAACAGGTTCAAGCCGGCGACGTTGTTGTTGGAGATTTGACCTTGCTGAGCGTGTCTGCCCTCTATCACTTCTGACCTCACATTTCTTTTTCAGAGGCCACACACCCTCTCCCGCAAGCGGGAGAGGGTTGGGGCGAGGGTGCCCGCGGTCAATTTGGTCGCCGGGTAAACAAAACACCTATCGCCGCGCCCGGAAGAACTCCCGCAGCATCCGCCCACAGTCTTCGGCCAACACCCCGCCCTGCACCTGGATCTTGTGCAGGGCGTGCGGCCCCGCCAGCACATTGATCACACCGCCCGCCGCGCCCGTCTTGGGGTCGGCCGCGCCGAACACCAGTCGCCCGATACGGGCATGCAGCATCGCGCCGGCGCACATCGCGCAGGGTTCCAAGGTAACGTAGAGGGTGGCATCGCACAGACGGTAGTTTTGCAAACGGGCGCCGGCGGCGCGCAGGGCCATGATCTCGGCGTGGGCGCTGGGGTCGTGCGTGCCGATCGGCCGGTTCCAGCCTTCGCCGATGATCTCGCCTTGATAGACCACCACCGCGCCGATCGGCACCTCGCCCTCGGCCTGGGCGCGTTCGGCCAGGCGCAGGGCGTAGGTCATGAAGGATTCGTCGGATGTGGCGCTCATCTTTATAAAAACAAATCGTGTTGCGGCGCAAGGGGCTGCCCCGCGAATCGCTTTGGGCACGTTTGGTGGGTTACGCAAAAAACGCTCTTGCACCCTTTAGGGTGAACCCAGCCTACATTTTTCCACTCGATGACCAACAAGCCGCGAAAGGCCAGTCGTGGCGCGGGTTTTACGGTGGTCATAAGTGTCGATACCATGAAAAACACCCTTTTGCTTTTTCATCCCGAAACAACTCGGGTTTGTTCGCTTTTAACCAGCCAGCAACTGAACTTAACAAAGCCTCGGCATGCGATACACCTTCCTCCACCGCGCTGGCCGGCACGATATCACCGGAGTAATCCGCGACGTTACGCTGCTTGCGCAAGGCATCGAGCACAATCGTCGTCGGCCTATCCACCCCAACAGTTTGGCTGAGTGTCTGGATCACTGTCATGTGGTGGGGGCTTGCTCGTCAGTGTTCTAAAACCATTGGCCTGCAATGCCGCGTTGACTAACTGCATGATGGCCTTGTAGACAGCATCGAAACGATTCTCGGCGCTGATTTCCCTCGCATGCGCAGAAAGAAATGGACCCCGGATGCTGGACGGCTGGATAAGTGTCATGCCGGTTATGCCCCCCATCCGCTGCTCAGCTGACCCAAAGTACACCGCATCGGGCGTTCTGCGCCCCAGCGACTAATGTCGCCGCTCGGTGTTAAAAGCCAGATACTGCCCGATCGAGGTGCGTGCCTGCGCGATGCTCTCGTAAGCCTTCAAGTAGACCTCATCGTACTTTAAACTGCGCCACGGACGCTCGACAAATACATTGTCGACCCACCGGCCTTTGCCATCCATGCTGATCCGGATGGACACATCCCGGCGAGCATAGTAGAAGGTCGAACGCGGCACATCGAGCAACTGACACTGACACGCAATCGGCAGGCGATCATCCCGATCTACCATTTCCTGTCTCTGGACCCGTGAATCCCTACGAGCCCGCATTCTAAAAAATCGTTCTCGATCCTCAGCTGGCCGATCTTGGCGTGCAAGGCTTGCACCGTCTCATCGTCCTCGCCACCACTTTCGGCGCTGCGGGCGAAAAGGTCTCCAGCCCCCTCCTTCAACCCTTTCTTCCACTCCTGGATTTGGTTGGGATGTGCAGTTCCGGGGCAGCTTTTTCTTCAGGTCGGTGAGTATCTTCTGAATAAGCGCCGGATCTTCAATACCGGCAATCACCTTCACCGCACCCTGCATGTTCTGCAGGTCTCGATGTGAAGTGAAGAGATTCACGAATGCCGCGCAGCACAGGGAAGTGCGAGAGTGCCGATGTTGAACACCCCTTTGCGGCGTTGCGCCCAGCTCATCGCGATCCGCCGTTCGGCGGGTGTTTGCGGTTCATTGGCCGCCCTGGCCGGGTTGCCCCTGCCTCGTTTCGCGGGCGGATGCGATGCGCTTGATCATCGGAAAGTACAACCGATAAGGTAGGCAGCGCAGCAGCTTGAGCAGAAAGGTGAATCGCTTGGGAAAGGTGATCTCGAAATTCTTGCCGTCGAGCTCCCGCAACACAGCATCAGCCGCTTGCTCGGGGGTGAGCAGTGCCGGCATGGCGAAGGTATTCTTGGCCGTCAGAGGCGTTTTGACGAATCCCGGATTGATTACGCGCAAACGTATGCCTCGTTCTGCAAAGTCGTTGTGCAGTGATTCCGCCATATTGATCAGCGCGGCCTTGCTCGCCCCGTAGGGGGCCGCCAGCGGTAGCCGCCCAGGAGCGCCACGCGCACGCGCAGTTCAAGATTGTTGATGCCGGGTGTAGATCACCTCAGGAATGAGGGTGTAGCTACCATCGTGCAGGTTGATGATGCTGGTGGCACCGGCGCTCCAATAGAGGGCATCGAAGGGTTCCTTCTGCGGCGGGTAACATCAATGACTCTGAAAATCATAAGTCGTCGCCTCCTCCGTGGAGGCATCCAGAGTTAAACTCAAATGGGCTTACGCTCAACAGAGGAGACGACTTATGCAACTCTACTGCGGAATCGACCTGCACAGCAACAACAGCATGATTTCACTGATTGACGATAACGACCGGCTCATCAGTGAAAAGCGGTTGGTTAATGATCTTGATGCGATTCATCTGCATCTCCTACCTTATCGGGATAACATCAGCGGCATTGTTATCGAGTCGACGTACAACTGGTATTGGCTCGTCGACGGGCTCATCGAGAAAGGCTACCCTGTGCATCTAGCCAATACACTGGCGATTCAACAATACAACGGCATCAAGTACACCAATGATGCCACGGATGCGCGTTTCTTGGCGCATTTATTGCGCCTCAATATTCTACCCACTGGATACATCTATCCCAAAGCAATGCGCCATGTGCGCGACGTGTTGCGCCGCCGCTTGTTGCTCGTGCAACAACATACGGCGCAGCTACTGAGTCTGCAAAGCATGATTGCGCGCCATACGGGAAAGCGACTGTCCGCCCTTAAAATTAAACAACTGCAAGCGGATGGGCTGATGAATTATTTTGCGGATGCCGCCAGTTTATTTTCTGCACGCCATGCCCTGCGACTGATCAAGCACATTCATGCGCAAATCGACGAAATAGAAGAGTTTGTATTGGGTTTCTGCAAGCAGGATGGACACTACGCACAACTCACCAGCGTGCCCGGCATCGGCAAGATACTCGGCATGACGATCTTGTTGGAGACCGGACCGATAGAACGCTTTGCTGATGTCGGTCATTATTCTTCATACGCTCGCTGTGTGCCGTCCGATAAAACCAGCAACGGAAAATCCAAGGGGAAGGGAAATACAAAAAATGGTAATCGTTACTTAGCCATGGCATTTATTGAAGCGGCACATTACGCCACCATCTGGGACGATACCATCAAGCGTTACTATCAACGCAAATGCAACAAAGTACCACTAATGGTAGCCAAGAAAACCGTTGCCAACAAATTAACCCGCGCGTGTTATCACATGTTAAAAGACGGAAGCGTTTTTGATGTAAAACGTGCATTCGGGTAACCGGCTATCAGGCGATGAGATCAAATGGGGTCTGGCCAACAGCCCGGTGCTCTGAATATCCATCGCCTGATTCTAATTCGGCCTGTTTTAATTTGATTTGAGTGAAGTGCCCTCGGCTCAAGCTCACAAGAGACTGACCTCGAGTCCTGTACTCTGTACCAATTAGCTGCGCTGAGGTACCGATTATTTTATGGGGCACTATTGTTGCCAGGGGCGGCGGCAACCTGCGCAAGCAGCGCTGCCTGCCTTGATCCTGATGGGTGACTGAAGCACTTCATTGTTTTGAAGTAGCACACAACTAAAAATCGGGCGCATGATACGAGAATCAAATATTATTCTTTGGGTGGGTGCACTTTGATTTTGTTCGGCCTGTTGACACGGAACGACTTATGGGTGACCCCATTGGTCAGTCGACGGCCGACCCCGATTCAAAAAAACCGGGACATGAGTCCCGGGCCCCATTCAGGGGTAACACCCCCTAGACCTTAGGAGCAGGGGGATGGGCTTGCACTCCACTGCAGGGGGTAGAGCTAGATATTCACCCGGTGACAGCTCTAGAACAATTTTGTTCATTTAGTGTCTTGGACAGAAATGGCATAGCTAATTTGGCTCACCTTCAAGCCGGGACGAGTCTCTCCCGTGGATGTCTGCCACTTTAAGCTCCGACCCAGCGCCTCGATTGGGTCCCATCCAAGCAGGCCGGTAAATAGTAAATATACAATGGGAGCCATGACCAAAACGAAGTAATATTCCGGAATAATCAATGAGTAACTCATCATGACATAGGCCATTGCAAAGGCAAGCAGCTTGGCTGCGACCACACGCGCCACGCGTGCGATCACTCCGATATTGTGAAATTGATTTATTGGGAATACCTCTAACATGGTGCACCTCCTCTGGTTTCACTATTGTCCTAGACAAATCTAGCACATCATTTTATGATGTCAATATTGTCCTAGACAATTATCAACCAGTGCGCTAAACCTTCTCTAGAGTGAATGCATGGGAAAGAAGTCCATGGCGAGACATCCGATACAAGCCGTTGCACGCCGGACAGGCTTGAGCGTCGACTGCATCCGGGCCTGGGAAAAACGCTACGGGGCCGTCACTCCGCAACGCGATCAGACCAGTCAGCGGGTATATAGCGACGAGGATATTGAACGCCTGATCCTCTTGCGGCGCGCGACCCAGGCCGGCAGACGTATCGGCCAGGTCGTGAATCTGAGCAAAGAAGCCCTGATGCAACTGATCATCGAAGATCACGCCCCCCTCGGTGAGCTGGCCGCCGAACAGGTGCCTAAATCCGCGCCCCAGCGTCATCTCAACGCCTGCCTGCAAGCGGTGCGAGACTTGTCTCCCGACGCCTTGGCGAACGCTCTGGCGCACGCCGCTACCTGCCATCCCCTGCCCGTGCTGCTAGAGGAGATCGTAAGCCCTTTGATCGGCGCGATCGGTCGGGAATGGGCTGAGGGCAAGCTGCGCGTATTCCACGAACATGCCGCAACCGCCCAGATCGCCGACTTTCTGGTCAACGTCCGCAAATCCCTGAACGTACGCAGCGCAGGCCACACAGCCATCGTGACCACCCCGGTCGGTCAGGTGCATGAACTGGGGGCCTTGATGGTCTCGGTGTATCTGGCGGCCGAGGGCTTCAAGACGATCTATCTCAATCCCAGCACGCCGGCCGCAGAGATCGTCGCGGCGGCCGCCCAGTCGCAGGCCAGCGTGGTCGCGCTGAGCGTGAGCTACCCCAGCGAAGACCCGCTCGTGACCCACGATCTCAGGCGCGTGCGCCTGCAATTGCCCGAACACGTCGCCGTGATCGTCGGCGGCAGCGCGGCGCGCGCCTATGCGCGCACCTGCGACGAAACCGCCATCGTCTTTTGCGCCGACTTCGACTGCCTGCGTCAACACATCGACCAACTCAAACACACGGTGCAATAGCACCGCAGGAGAGACACCATGCACATCGCCGCACCCGCCCTCTTTGCAGGCATCCTCGTGATGACAAGCCAGAATGCCTTGGCGGACAACTGCCCGGAGACGCTCGACTTCAGCAAGAAACGCCTGGCGGAGGATGCGGTCGTCAATCTCTGCCAAGCGTATCGGGGCAAGGTGGTGTTGATCGTCAATACCGCCAGCAAGTGCGGCTACACCCACCAGTATGAGGGCCTCGAATCGCTCTACCGCAAGTACAAGGACCGGGGACTGGTGGTGCTCGGTTTTCCCTCCAACGACTTCGGCAGCCAGGAGCCCGGCAACGAGAAACAGATACAAAGCTTTTGCCGCCTGACCTATAGCATCGAGTTCCCGATGTTCGAGAAAACCGAGGTCGCCAAGGGCACGAAAGATCCGCTCTATCGCACCCTGGCCAAGCAGGCCGGCGAATATCCGCAGTGGAATTTTCACAAGTACCTGCTCGATCGCAGCGGCAAGCTGGTCGCCAGCTTTCCCAGCCGCAGCGAACCGGAAGGCGAGCAGATCATCAAGGCCATCGAGGAGTTGTTATGAGCACCATCACACCCGAGATCAAGATCGGCATTAGCGCGTGTCTGCTGGGCGAGCCGGTACGCTACGATGGCGGCCACAAGCGCGATGCCTTCATCCATGACACACTGAGCCGATATTTCCGCTTCGTGCCGGTCTGTCCTGAAGTGGCCATCGGCCTCGGTATCCCACGCGAGCCGATCCGCCTGGTGGCAACGGCGGATGCGGTGCGCGCCGTCGGCACCCGCAATCCGGCAATGGATGTAACCGCCGCCCTGCGCGATCACGCCGCGCAGACGGCCGCCAATCTCGATGACATCAGCGGCTATATCTTCAAGAAAGGCTCCCCGAGCTGCGGCATGGAACGGGTGAAGGTGTACCACGCCAACGGCATGCCGCAAGCGCAGGGCCGCGGCATCTACGCCGACGAACTGCTGCGCCGCCTGCCTTTGTTGCCGGCGGAAGAGGAAGGCCGCCTGGCGGACCCGGTGCTGCGCGAGAATTTCATCGAGCGGGTATTCATCTATCATCGCTGGCAGCGCCTGAGCCGCGCAACCGTGACGCCGGCCGCACTGGTGGAGTTTCACACCGAACACAAATACGCCATCCTCAGCCGCGGGCAGACGGCCTATCGTCAGCTCGGCCGCCTGGTTGCACAGGCCGGCGCCAAAAACACCGAGTTTGCTACGCTGCGCGACGAGTACATTACCTTGCTGATGCACACCCTCGCCAATCCGGCCCAGCGCGGCCATCATGCCAATGTGCTCATGCACATGCTGGGGTATCTGAAGAACCGCTTGGAACCCCAAGACAAGCAGGATCTGTTACGACACATCGATGACTACCGGCGCGGTATCGTACCCTTGGTCGTCCCGCTGACCCTGCTCAATCACTTTTTGCGCAAGCACCCCGACCGCTATCTGCAACGTCAACGCTATTTATTGCCCTACCCCGAACAACTGTCGCTGCGCAATTCGATCTAACGACGCCGTGAATAATTCCACCCTGGAATTCTCAGAGCACGCTTTGCCGACAATCGCGCCGCCCTGGTCAGGAACCCAGTCGTTTGATGATCGGAAAATACACCCGATACGGTAAACAACGCAGCAGTTTCAGCAGATAGGTGAAGCGCTTGGGAAAGGTGATTTCGAAGTGATCGCCGGCGAGTTCCCGCAACACGGCCGCCGCCGCTTCCTCGGGCGTCATGAGCGCCGGCATGCTAAAGGTGTTCTTGGCGGTTAACGGTGTTTTGACAAAACCGGGATTGATCACCCGCAACCGCACGCCGCGTTCAGTGAACTCATTGCGCAGCGATTCGGCCATATTGATCAGCGCGGCCTTGCTCGCGCCGTAGGGAGCGGCCAACGGCAATCCGCGGTAACCCGCGACGCTCGCGGTAATCAGGATCTGCCCAGCGCGGCGGGCGAACATCAAGGGCATGGCGGCGGCCATGCCGTTGATCACGCCGAGATAATTCACCTCCATCAGGCGCCGGAACAAGGCCACGTCGAAATCCGCCAGCGGCATGGGCTCATAATCTCCCGCATTGAAGATGCAAAGCCCGATGGGACCGAGTTCCTGATCGATGCGCCGCGCGAGCTCCCGCACGGCCCCGGTGTCGGTGACATCCACCGGGTAGCTGGCGAGCTTGTCGCGCACCCCGGCATCGGCCTCTTCGATCACGGCATCGAGTTTGTCCGCACCCCGGCTGGTCAAGGCCACGCGCCAGCCTTGGCGCGCCAACGCCAGGGCCAGTTGCTTGCCGATGCCGGTACTGGCGCCGGTGATCCACGCGATCTGCGACATTCTCTTGCCCTCATGATCTGGGTTAAGCTGGCAGGCACTGTCCACCGGGGATCACTTGCCGCCTCACTTTGCAGTATAGTATATTTTCATCTATTATTTGTACAACATCTATACAAAAGCCAAACGCACTATGCATGAAGACAAATTGTTCCCGATCCGTACCGTCAGCCAGCTGACGGGGGTCAATCCCATCACCATACGGGCCTGGGAGCGGCGTTATGGCCTGATCCAGCCACACCGCACGCCCAAGGGGCATCGCCTCTACACCCAGGAGGACATCGACCTGATCATCCAGGTCGTCACGCTGCTGGAGCAGGGCATGAGCGTGAGCCAGGCGCGTCAGGCCGTGAGTGCGCCGGGGAACTCCGCGGAAAAATCACCGGATCTGGACGACTACTGGGGCAAGAACCAGCGGCGCATGATCAGCGCAATTGCCCGCTACGATGAGTTGGCCCTGGAGGCGACGTATAACGATGCGCTCTCGCTCTACCCGATCGATGTGGTCACCGCCCGCCTGATCACCCCGCTGCTCAAAACCCTCGGCGAGCGCTGGCAGAACCACGACGCCGGGATCGCCGAGGAGCACTTCTTCGGCGCCTATCTGCGCAACAAGCTCGGCGCCAGACTCCACCACATGAGCCGGCAGACACACGGCCCGAAGGTCATCGCCGCCTGTCTGCCGAGGGAATATCACGAGGTGGGGCTGCTGCTGTTTTGCATCAGCCTGGCAAACCAGGGTTATCGCCTGGTGCTGCTGGGCGGCAACATGCCCCTGGAGCAGATCCCCTTGGTGGCCGAGCGGGCAGGCGCCGATGCCGTCGTGCTGTCGGGTTCGGTCGATCCGCCCAAGGAGGTGTTGGCGCATCAATTGCCGGCGATGATGGAACGCCTGCGCATCCCCGTGCTCATCGGCGGTCAGGCCGCCGTCAACCACAGTGATGTCATTGCCCGCTCTGGCGCCCACAGTATCGGCACCGATCTGGGCATCGGACTGCGGCGCTTGAGCGAACTGCTCTCCGACGGCGCCGTGGACTAACGCGCCATGACGATCGGCGTGGTGTGGTTTCGCCGCGATCTGCGCCTATCCGACAACCCCGCCCTGCACGCCGCGCTGCATGAATGCGTCCAGGTGATCCCGGTCTACCTGCACGCCCCCGACGAAGAAGCCCCCTGGTCGCCGGGCGCCGCCAGTCGCTGGTGGCTGCATCACAGCCTGGAAGCGCTTCGGCAATCGCTGCGCGCCGCCGGCCACGATCTCGTCATTCGTCAGGGCCCGAGCCTGCCCGCCCTGCGCGATCTCATCGCCGAGACCGGCGCCCGACTGGTGTATTGGAATCGCCTTTACGAACCTGCCGCACAGGCGCGCGACGCCGGGATCGACGCCGCCTTGACCCGGACCGGCATCATCTGTCGCCACTACAATGCGTCGCTGTTGCGCGAACCCACTGAGATTCAGACAAAGAGCGGCGGCCCCTATCGGGTATTCACGCCCTTTTGGCAAGCCTACCTTCGTCAGGCGCAGTTTGATTCCCCTCTGCCCGCCCCGCGCAGACTGCCGGCCCGGCCCGCCACGGTGCGCAGCGAGCCGCTCTCGGCGCTGGATCTTCTGTCCCGCATCCGCTGGGACCAAGGCCTGGCACAAGCCTGGCAGCCCGGCGAAGGCGGCGCCTGGCGCCAACTGCAACATTTCGTCGATGCGCAGATGCAGGACTATCCCGGGCAACGCGATCGTCCGGCGATCCAGGGCACCTCACGCCTCTCCCCTCATCTGCACTTCGGCGAGATCAGTCCGCGCCAGATCTGGCATGCCGTGCAGAGCGTCGCGGATCCGCGGCGCGGCGCCGGCCTCTTGCCGGCGAGCGAGGCCTGGATGCGGCAACTGGCCTGGCGCGAGTTTGGCATCCACTTGCTGCATCACTTTCCACACACGGCGCAGCAGCCCTTGGACCGGCGCTTTGAAAACTTCCCCTGGCGCCGGGACTATCGAGCCGATCTGGCGCGCTGGCAACGCGGCGAGACTGGGATTCCCTTGGTGGACACCGGTATGCGCGAACTCTGGCACACCGGGTGGATGCACAACCGGGTGCGCATGATCGTCGCCTCGCTGCTGACCAAAAACCTGCTCATCCCCTGGCAGGAAGGCGCACGCTGGTTCTGGGACACCCTGGTCGATGCCGACCTCGCCAATAACACCCTCGGCTGGCAATGGACCGCCGGATGCGGCGCCGATGCCGCCCCCTATTTCCGCATCTTCAATCCCATTCTGCAGAGTGAGCGCTTCGATCCGCAGGGCGACTATCTCAAGACCTGGCTGCCTGAACTCGGCCGCCTGCCTGCGCGCTGGATCCACCGCCCCTGGCAGGCCCCGCCCGCACAATTGCGGGAAGCAGGCATCACGCTCGGGAGGGATTATCCTCCACCGGTCGTCGATCTCGAGGCGAGCCGCGCCCGTGCCCTGGCCGCCTGGGACAGCATCCGCCATAGCAAACCAGGCGTGTAAACCGCCCCCTCCGGAGCGACAGCGACCGCCTCCTAAACGCCTTCCTACCCCCCCTCTCCGCACCACCCTACCCGCTCGCCAATTCCGCCTTGTTAGCGATTACCGCTTGACTTTGAAATTTATTATACAATACTTATACACGTAGATCCTACGAATCACTAAACTTCTTGCGTAACGGTAATGACATGAATACCCAGAATATCGCCATCATCGGCAGTGGCATTGCAGGACTGGCAAGCGCGTGGCTACTGGCGCGCAAACACAGCATCACTCTGTTTGAACGTAACGACTACGTCGGCGGCCATACCCATACCATCGAGCTCGACACCGCCGGGGGCCCGCTGGCGGTGGACACCGGCTTTATCGTCTACAACGAGCCTAATTATCCCCACCTGACGGCGTTGTTTCGCACCTTGGACGTCGCGACCCGCGCCAGCGATATGTCCTTCGCTGTCTCCGTCGATCGGGGCGTCATCGAATACGCCGGCAGCAATCTCAATACGCTGTTTGCCCAGCGGCGCAATCTGCTACGACCGCGGTTCGTCGGGATGCTGCGTGACATCCTGCGCTTCAATCGCCGCGCCAAGCAGGTGCTGACCCAGCCCGTCATCGAGGCGATCAGCCTCGGGGATTTCCTGCTGCGGGAACGCTACAGTGCGGAATTTCGCGATCATTACCTGCTGCCGATGGCCGCCGCCATCTGGTCCTGCCCCGCCAGTGCGATGCTGGAGTTTCCGCTGGAAAGCTTTCTGCGCTTCTTCGCCAATCACAAGCTCATCGATCTGCTCAACCGGCCCCAGTGGCGCACCGTGGTCGGCGGCAGTCACCAATACGTCAAGCGCATGCTCAGCGAACTGGAGGGACGGGTGGCAATCAACAATGCCGCCATCGCGGTACAGCGGCGCGCGGACGGGGTTGCCGTACACAGTCGCGACGGCCAAATGCAGATCTTCGATCAGGTCGTTCTGGCCTGCCATGCCGACGAGGCCCTGGCGCTGCTGGCACATCCCAGCCCGCTAGAGCAACGGATACTCGGCAGCTTCGGCTATCAGAAAAACTACGCCGTGCTGCACAGCGATATCGATCTCATGCTGCAGAATCCGCGCACCTAGTCGTCGTGGAATTATCTGGCGCAGACAAGCGGCCAGCAGGCGACAGCCGTGTCGGTCAGCTACTGGATGAACCGGCTTCAGGGCCTGCCGGGAAGTCAGCCGTTTATCGTCAGCCTCAATCCCCTCACGGCGCCGCGCGCCGAGACCGTATGGCGCGAAATGGAATACGATCATCCGGTGTTCGATCAGCACGCCATGGCGGCCCAACGGCAACTGCCGCAGATCCAGGGCCGCAACCGCATATGGTATTGCGGCAGCTACTGCGGCTACGGCTTTCATGAAGACGCCTTGCGCTCGGCGGTCAGCGTCGCCGCAGAGTTTGGCGTGACCGCGCCATGGGCGCGAGATGATGCAAAGGCAGCGCACGGCTCGGCTCAGCTGCATCCCTTGACGGCGTAATCGACATGCAACCGGCGGCGACACTCTATTTCTGTAACGTGATGCACCAGAGGCGCTTCCCGGTGAAGTACCGCTTTGTCTATCGGGTGTTCTCCGTCTTGCTGGACATCGATCAAGTCGAACGCACCGCGCGTGGTCTGAAGTTGTTTAGCTACAACCGGCGCGGTGTGTGCGCTTTTTACGACCGCGACCACGGCCCGCGTGACGGCAACCCGTTGCGTCCCTGGGTGGAGCAACAATTGCGCGTCTGTCATATCGATCTGGACGGCGGGCAGATACAGCTCCTCTGCCTGCCGCGTCTCTTCGGCTATGTCTTCAATCCGTTGAGCATCTATTACTGCCGCCACCGGGACGGCACCCTGCGCGCCATTATCTGTGAAGTGAAGAACACCTTCGGCGAACAGAGCTGCTACATCCTGCATCAGGGCGGCCGCGTGGTGCATTGGCCGGTGCGCAGCACGGCAGCGAAATACTTCCATGTTTCTCCGTTTATCAGCATGGCGGTGGATTACCACTTCCGCATCAGCGAACCTGCGGAACACCTCACACTGGTCATTCGCGCCCATCAGGAAGGCGAGCTGATGATGACCGCCACGCAAACCGGCGACGGCACGCCACTGACCGACCGCGCCTTGCTCGGTGCCTTGAGCAAAATGCCCCTGATGAGTTTCAAGGTCATCATCATGATCCACTGGCAGGCCCTGAAGCTCTGGTGCAGAGGCGCACGCTTTTACCGCAAACCCAACCCACGCTTGAAGGAAACCAACTCATGAATCTCGAGCAGACTCAAACCGCCTATCTCCCGAAGTATCCATTGACGCTGCGTCCGCTACTGAGTGTTTGCGAAGGTCTGCGCTTCGGCCGGCTGCGCATCGAAACCGAGAATGGACCGCGCTATACCTTTGATGGCGCCGAGAACGGCGCCGAGGCCAGCTTGCTCATCCACCATCCGTTGCGCCTGCAGTGGAAACTGCTCCATCACGGCGATATCGGCTTTGCCGATGCAATCATCGACGGCGATTGCTCCACCCCCGATCTGCAGGCGCTGATGCGCCTGGCATTACAGAACGAGGAGAGCCTGGGACGCATGATCAACGGCCATTGGCTGGCGGGACTACTCGACCGTCTCCGCCATAGGGTCAATCGCAACAGTCGCCGCGGCAGTCGGCGCAACATCCGCTATCACTATGATCTGGGCAATGAATTCTATCGGTTGTGGCTCGATCCGAGCATGACGTATTCCGCCGCGTTGTTTGGGCACCCATTGCAGCCGCTGGACGCCGCGCAGGGGAATAAATACCGCCGCCTGCTCAACGCCCTGGAGGCGAACCCATCCGACGACATCCTGGAGATCGGCTGCGGCTGGGGCGGTTTCGCCCGCGTCGCCGCGCGCCGCGGTCACCGAGTCACCGGCATCACCTTATCGCAACAACAGCTGCACTACGCGCGTGAAACTCTCGCGCAACAAGGATTGAGCGATCGCGTCGAGCTGAAGTTGCGAGACTACCGCGACCTGGGCGACGGCCAGTACGACCACATCGTATCCATCGAAATGTTCGAGGCCGTCGGCGAGCGCTACTGGCCGCAGTACTTTCAAACGCTGAAGCGCTGCCTGAAGTCGGGAGGGCGCATCGCATTGCAAACGATCACCATCGACGATGCCATGTTCGATCAGTACCGGAAAAAGACCGACTTCATCCAGTTGCACATCTTCCCGGGCGGGATGCTGCCCTCACCGCAGGTCTTCGCGCGCCATGCCAGCCGGGCCGGCCTGCGTATCGTGCGGCAAGATTTCTTCGGCGCGCATTACGCCGAGACGTTGCGCCGCTGGAAAGAGAATTTTCACGGTGCGCGCGCTGCAATCTTGGCCCGCGGTTTCGATGAAAGATTCTTGCGCCTGTGGGACTACTATCTCAATTATTGCGAAGCAGGCTTCCACAGCGGTCGCACCGATTTAATGCAGGTCGTTCTGGAGCACGATGAGCATGGCCACCGATGACCGCACCCGACCCTCCTGGCTAGTCTACGGACTGCCGGGACTCCCGCTGGCGATGCTTGGGCTGCCGCTGTACATGTATCTGCCCAGCCACTACGCCGGTTATCTCGGGCTTGCAACCGTCGGAGCTGTGCTGTTGCTGGCCCGGCTGTGGGATGTGATCACCGATCCCGTGGTCGGTTGGCTGTCCGATCGCATGCAGTGGCGCCATGGGCGGCGCAAGCTGCTGATCCTGATCGGACTGCCTGTGATATTGCTCAGTTGTCATCAGTTGTTCAATCCTGCATCCACCCCGGGCGTGACATATCTATTGCTGTGGAGCATGTTGCTCTATCTGGGCTGGACACTGGTGGTGCTGCCCTATCATGCGTGGGGCGCCGAACTCAGTGCCGACTACAATGAACGATCCAGTATTACGGGTATCCGCGAAGGGTTCGTCATTGCCGGCACATTGCTGGCCGGCATGCTGCCCGTGGTGACCGGCGCGGAGACCACGGCGCAGACACTCGCCTGGTTTAGCCAAATCCTCCTGGTCGTGTTACCCGCCGCCGTGCTGCTTGCTTTGTTCGTGGTGCGCGAACCTCAGAACCGAGCCACCGCCGTGAACTGGAAGGCCGGCCTGATCCTGCTGCGCGAAAACCGCCCCTTTATGCGCCTGTTGATCGCCTACCTGATCAATGGCATCGCCAATGCCCTGCCCGCGACCTTGTTCATCATCTTCGTCAGCCACTACCTGGCCGCACCCGAGTGGGTCGGACGCTTGCTCGCGGTGTATTTCATCGCCGGCATCATCGGTCTGCCGCTTTGGCTGAGCCTGGCCAAACGCCGCGGCAAGCACCGCACCTGGTGCTATTCCATGCTGTTTGCCTGTTTGAGTTTCATCTGGGTGCCGCTGCTCGAGAGCGGAGACGTGACCGCATTTCTGCTGATCTGTCTGTTTTCCGGACTGAGTCTTGGGGTGGACATGGCGCTGCCAGCCTCGATGCAGGCCGATGTCGTGGACTTTGACAGCGCCAAGGGCGGAGGACAACGCACCGGGCTGTTCTTCGGACTGTGGGGCATGGCCACCAAACTCGCCTTGGCCCTGGCGGTTGGCATCGCTTTCCCAATACTTGAACTCGCCGCCTTCTCAACCACCGCTACCGTAAATACCCCGACGGCGGAAATGACTTTGCTGGCGCTCTACGGTGTAGTGCCCATTGTCTTCAAACTCATCGCCGTGGCACTGGTGTGGAACTTCCCGCTCGATCAAACCGCGCAGCAAGCACTGCGCAGGAGCATTCATCATGAAACGACTGCTGCAAACGGCAACACTGTCCATTTTGCTATTACTGATCGGAGGCTGCACCAGCATGAAGGCTGAATACTACCGCGACACCACGCCGCGTCTCTTGCTCGAGGAATATTTTCTCGGACAGGTCACGGCTACCGGTATCTTCCAGGATCGGCGCGGCCGGGTCAAACGCAGCTTCACCGTCAACATGCACGGCCGCTGGCAAGGTGAGGAGTTCAACCTTGAGGAAGATTTTCTGTACAACGACGGCGTGCAAGAGCATCGCACCTGGCGTCTGCGCAAGCTCGATGATCATCGCTATGTCGGCTATTCGGATGATGTCGTCGGTGAGGCGCGCGGTGAGAGTTATGGCAATGCGCTGCACTGGGAATACGACTTGTTGCTGCGCGTGGATGACAAGACCTGGAAGGTGCACTTCGATGATTGGATGTTCCTGCAGCCCAATGGCGTACTCGTCAATCGAGCGAAGATGAGTAAATTCAGTTTTGAGCTGGGTGAAGTGATTCTCTTTTTTCAACGTGGTGGTTGACTGCTATGAAAACCTTCCTGCTGATCCAGACCCTGCTTTTCGCCTTCATGCTGCCCTCCACGGGCGACGCCGATCCCGTTCGCATCAAGGATGCCCGCTTCGACGCGCGCTTTGCCTTGTCCGATCCACCCCTGCATCTGCACGGTGCCGGACTGCTCAAGTACGCCGTCTTCATCGACGTGTACGCCGCCGCGCTCTACCTGCCGCCGCGTACCGATAATGATCGCGTGCTGGAACGCGATGTGGCCAAGCGCCTGGAGATCGTCTACTTCGCCGACATCACGCGTGAGCAGTTTGCCGAAGCCGCGCTCAAAACACTCTCGCGCCAATTGGACGACACCGCGATGAAAAGGCTGCGTGACCGAATCGATCAGCTGCACAATCTGTACCGGGATGTCAGCGGCGGCGACCGCTACGCCTTGACCTACGTGCCCAATGAAGGCACTCGGCTCGACTTCAATGGCATACAGCTAGGTGTGATCCCTGGTGCTGATTTCGCGGCTGCCTATTTTGGCATCTGGCTCGGTGAACAGCCGATTTCCACCGATCTCAAAGACAAGCTGCTGCCACGGCGCGGCACTTGACGCGAATGAAAACAATGACTCGAACCTTGGAGATCGTCGATTTCCGCAAGGCGGACCCCACAACGTGGCGCCCGATCAACGACGGCGTCATGGGCGGACTGTCCCAGAGCCGGCTAACAGCCACAGCTGCGGGCACCGCGCTGTTCACCGGCAATGTCTCGCTGGAAAACAACGGCGGTTTTGCCTCTGTTCGAGCAGATTTGAGCTGTTTGGATCTATCCGCATATTCAGGGCTGCTACTGCGGATGCGTGGCGATGGACATCAATACCGTCTGCGCCTGCGTTGCGAACATGGCTTCCACGATGTGGCCTATCAGGCAGGCTTTGAAACACACGCCGGAGAATGGCAAACCATCGCGCTGCCCTTCTCAGACTTTAAACCGTCATTCCGCGGCAGGGCCGTTCCTGACGCTCCGCCATTGGATGTCGGTAGAATTCGCCAGCTTGGTTTTTTGATCGCAGACAAACAGGCCGGCGCATTCGCCTTGGAACTCGATTGGATCTATGCCGTACAGCAATAACTTTTTTCATGGGCATCCCGAACGGCACTACTCAGTCGCACGGTAGCGTGGCTGCCCTTTGTGTAAACTATCCCAGCGCGGAACCCGACATCGTCTTCTGCGACGTTTTTTTTCTGACCGCATCGCCACCTCGAACAACTCAACCACACAATGCAATAGCACCGCAGGAGATACATCATGCGCATCGCCTCACAGGTCTTCATCGCTGCCATGCTCTTGATACTGAGCCAGAACGCCTTGGCGGATAACTGCCCGGAAACGCTCAACTTCAGCAAGAAACGCCTGGCCGAGGATGCGGTCGTCAATCTCTGCCAAGCCTACCGGGGCAAGGTGGTGTTGATTGTCAACACCGCCAGCAAATGCGGCTTCACCCACCAGTATGAGGGCCTCGAATCGCTCTACCGCAAGTACAAGGACCGGGGACTGGTGGTGCTCGGTTTTCCCTCCAACGACTTCGGCAGCCAGGAGCCCGGCAACGAGAAACAGATACAAAGCTTTTGCCGCCTGACCTATAGCATCGAGTTCCCGATGTTCGAGAAAACCGAGGTCGCCAAGGGCACGAAAGATCCGCTCTATCGCACCCTGGCCAAGCAGGCCGGCGAATATCCACAGTGGAATTTTCACAAGTACCTGCTCGATCGCAACGGTAAGCTGGTCGCCAGCTTCCCCAGCCGCAGCGAGCCGGAAGGCGGGCAGATCCTCAAGGCCATCGAGGAGTTGTTATGAACACCATCACACCCGAGATCAAGATCGGCATTAGCGCGTGTCTGCTGGGCGAGCAGGTACGCTACGATGGCGGCCACAAGCGCGATGTCTTCATCCATGACACACTGAGCCAATATTTCAATTTCGTGCCGGTCTGCCCCGAAGTGGCCATCGGTCTCGGCATCCCGCGCGAGCCTATCCGCCTGGTGGCAACTGTCGATGTATAAAAACGGGGTCAGGCCT
>CAZKZP010000020.1:0-22174 GCA_964557295.1 uncultured Chromatiales bacterium
CAGGAGGTAGTCGGTATCCACCAGGGCCGCGGCGCTGACCAGGCCGGCGAGCGGGCCGGGATAATCCGGCCAGAGATCGGGCATCACGGTAAAGCCGAAGCAGGAATAGCGTTCGAAATTGCGATTGGCGCTGATGATGATGTTGTCCACTTGGGGCTGGATGCAGTCGATGACGTGCTCGACCAGCGGCCGGCCCTGCAACTCCACCAGGCCCTTATCCACGCCGCCCATGCGTGAGCCTTGGCCGCCGGCAAGGATGATGGCCGTGATGTCGTCATGTCGCATGTCATGACCTCCGCAGATCAACTCAGCAGATCGGAAAACGGCAGAAAGCTGACGATATCGCCCGGCTGCACCGTATGCCCTTCCGGGATGATGGCCAGACCATTGCCCCAGACCACCGAACTCAGCACGCCGGAGCCCTGGTTCGGATAAAGCGTGACGCCCTGCTGACCGTGCGCATCGGCGACCAGTCGCGCGCGCACGAACTCACGCCGTTTGCCGGCCTTGGGCCACACAAACTGTGCCGGTACTGACAAGCGCAGCGGCGTGACTTCGCTCACGCCCTGCATGCGCAATAGATAAGGCCGCACGAAGATGCAGAAGGTGATGTAGGATGCCACCGGATTGCCGGGCAGGCCGAAAAACGGCGTTTCACCGACGCGGCCGAAGGCCAGCGGCTTGCCGGGCTTGATGGCGATGCGCCACAGATCGATCGCGCCGAGCCGCTCCACCGCCGCCTTGACGTAATCCTCATCACCCACCGAGACCCCGCCGCTGGTGATGATCAGATCCGCCTGTTCCGCGGCCTGCTGCAACACCTGGGTGGTGGCCGCGAAATCATCGCTCACCCGGCCCAGATCGATCACCTCACAACCCACCGTCTGCAACAGTCCGATCAGGGTGTAGCGATTGCTGTCGTAGATCTGCCCGCTGCGCAACGGCTCACCGAGCGGCGCCAGCTCATCGCCGGTGGAAAACACCGCCACGCGCAGGCGGCGATAGACCGGCAGGCGGGCGATCCCCATGGTCGCGGCCATGCCCAATTCCTGCGGCCGCAACCGCGTGCCTTGCGCCAATATCGTGGCGCCGGTGGTGATATCTTCACCGCGGCGGCGGATATTCGCGCCGCGCTTGGCATCCAGCGGCAAACGCACGCGCCCGGCGACGACCTCGCAGTGTTCCTGCGCAATCACCGTGTCGGCCCCGCGCGGCACCACCGCGCCGGTGAAGATGCGCGCGGCGGTGCCGCGTATCAGGTCGACCAAGGGATCGCCGGCACACTGGCGCTGCTCGACCGGCAGCCAGCCGTCGGCGGGCAGATCGGCAAGCGCGAAGGCATAGCCGTCCATGCTGCTGTTGTCGGCCGGCGGTACGTCCAGCACGGAAATCTGTGCCGCGGCGAGCACGCGGCCGAGGGCGTCGGGCGTGGCGAGCGACTCAACATCGGTGATCGCGCGCGCCTTGGCCAGCAGCCGGCCCAGGGTCTCATCGACATTGAGGAGTCTTCCACTATCGCAACAGTCGGCACTCATGATGCATTCCCATGGTTAGCAAGGAGAACTGGCTTCGCCATCTAAAGCTGGCTCCTACATCGATCCCGCCGCCGTAGGAGCATGCTTTAGCATGCGATCATTTCTGAAATCACCTTTCCAAAAACCGCGGCAGCAGATTGATGAAATTGCACGGCTTGACGCGGCTGTCCAGCTGGACCTTCAAGATCTGCTCCCAGGCCAGACTGCACGCGCTGGTCGAGCCGGGCATGCAGAAGATCAGCGTGCCGTTGGCCAGGCCGGCGATGGCGCGCGATTGCACGGTCGAGGTCTTGATGTCCTGGTACGACAACATGCGGAACAGCTCGCCGAAACCTTCGATTTCCTTATCGAACAGCGGACGCATCGCCTCGGGGGTAACGTCGCGGCCGGTCATGCCGGTGCCGCCGGTGATCAGCACCACCTGCACATTGCTGTCGGCGATCCAGAGCGAGACCAGGGCGCGCATCTGATAGACGTTGTCCGGGATGATGGCCTTCTCGGCCAGCCTGTGTCCGGCGCTCTTCAATTGATCCACCAGATAATGCCCGGAGGTGTCGGTCTCCTCGGTGCGGGTGTCGGAGACGGTCAAGACGGCGATGTTGACGGGTTTGAACTCGGCATTCTCGGGTGTGCGCGACATGAAATCCTCCAAAGGGTGTGCTGGGCTCGCATCGGAAGCGAGATGAACGCATTGTAAGACATTATAGGCGGCGGAGAAGAACTCTCGCCAGCGTCTGCGGGTGTTACCTAAGAAGGGGTATTTTTATCTGAGTGTTGAACGGTGAACTACTTGCCCACTCAGGACTCATTCCTTGCCCCACCGTCCCGGCCGGAAGTAGCGAGTATTGTCGTAATAGTCCGCGCACTCATTGACCGCATCCCAGCCGGGCATGCCGAGAATGGGGAACGGCGCCAGATCCTTGGGCTGTGTCAAGTGAGTTCCGCTTTGCAGCAGAGCCGCGAGGCGCTCGTCCAGCCAGGCCCACTTGGCTGTCCAGTCCAACGCGAAATAATCTGCATCGCATTCAAGCAGAATGGCATTGGCGGTCATCCCTGGATACGGGGCCAAGGCCTTTTCATACATGGCGTGGCCGAAGGTGATGCAGTGCAGCTGGCGCGCAATGTCGGAACGCCGTTGCCAGAACAGCTCCTTCCAACGAAACTCGCGAATCAGCCTCAGTAGGGATGGATCGGAGGAGACGATCACCGCGCCGCCCTCGTCAAACAGCGATAACGCGTTCTCTACGGGTGTGCGCCGCCCCACGTCGCCGCCGTTGGCGAAGCGGTTTTGCGCATGCGGGATATGAGCGGCATTGATCAGCGCCTTGGTGCTGGGAAACATGAACCAGGTCAGATATTGAAAGAAATCGTGCCAGTTCTCGGTGCGGGTCTGGATCTCGCCGGTCAAATAGATGCGCGGGGCGTAGTGCTGTTCGAAACTTCCCGGTTTGCCGTCCTGCGCGACGATTCTCAAGGGCCGGCCCGCCAGGGTTTTGATCGGCTGCGGCCACGCCGCCAATACGCGCTGGTAATCCGCCAACCCTGGCCAACGTGTAAAGCCGGAAAACAAGGCGGCCAGCGGCCGCAAGGGCTCAAACAGCGGTGTACGGTCGGAGAAATTCGGATCCCAATCCGGAAGAGGATTTTTCTGCATCAGACAACTTATATCCTTACCCTTATCCAGACAATCTAACACGGAGGGTGAAAATCCCGCAGCCCTCCACTATTCTATACTGATTCTAAATGGCTGAGATCCGACCTTGCGTATCAATAACAGTGACGAGTATTTCGGTATCGTCTCCGCCGCCCTGCACTGGTCCAATGCCCTGCTGATGCTGATCCTGTTCGCGCTCGGCGCCTACATGATGGAACTGACCTATCTGCACCCGAACTACACCATTTCGTACACAGTGCACAAATCCCTTGGTATCCTGGTGTTTGAACTGGGCGTGCTGCAAATCCTTTGGTCGTGGATCAGCCACCGGCCCGCGCATCTGGCCACGCATCGATGGTGGGAGAAGCTCGCGGCGACGGTCGTCCACCGGATCTTTTTCTTCATGATCGTGCTGATTCCGCTCAGCGGCTACGCCATCTCTTCCGCCGAAGGCCAAGCCGTGGCATTTTTCGACTGGTATGCCATTCCGGCCCTGTTGCCGCAGATCGAAAACCAAGCCGATATCGCCGGCAAGATCCATTATTACCTGGCCTATGCCACACTGGCACTGGTGGCGCTGCACATCAGCGCGGCGCTCAAACATCAATTCATCGAGCACGACGGCACCATCAGCCGAATGCTCTGCATCCGCGTTCCTACCACCCAAACAACACCCAAGGAGTAAACCATGATCAAGACCGTCGTCAAACAATCCATGCTTGGTCTGACGCTGCTAGCCGGTTCCGTACTGCTTGCCCAGCAGGCAAATGCGGACACTTATAACCTCGACCCACGGCATTCATTCGTCGAATTCGTGATCTCGCATCTGGGCTTCAGCCTGATGCAAGGTAATTTCAACGATATCAGCGGCAGCTTTGAATACGACCCGAAAAAGCCCAATGAGTCCAGCATCGCGGTGGTGATCAAAACGAAGAGCGTCGACACGAATGACGCCGAACGTGACAAACACGTCCGCAGCGAAGACTTCCTCCATGTCGATAAATTCCCCGAGGCCACCTTCACCAGCACCAAGGCCACGCTAGATGACAAAGGCGGCAAAGTTGACGGCAAGCTCACGCTGCACGGCGTCACCAAACCCATCACCATCACCGTCAGCGCCATCGGCGCCGGCAACGATCCCTGGGGCGGCTATCGCCGCGGCTTCCTCGGTGAGACCACCATCAAGCGCAGCGACTTCGACATGCACCACGATCTCGGCCCGTTGGCCGACGAGGTCAAACTCCGGCTGTTTATCGAAGGGATCAAAAAGAAGTAACCAAGCACAATCAAAAGATCATGAAACCGGCATTCCCGCGAAAGCGGGAATGTTCGGCAACACAATCAACATCATCGAATTACGGTGACAACCTCAAACATACGTGCGCGGACTCAAGACACCTCGAGCGACCGGATATCGCTGCAAGGCGAAGCCGGCGAGCGCAAGCACAAGCAAGATAAAAGTGCCGGGCTCAGGGACCGAGCTTATTCTGATCGACGCACTTCCGAAATCGGCAACCAAGTGCGGCGACGCCGTTGGATCCGTGTCCCATCCTTCCTCCATGACTTTTGATCGCAAACGATACGTATGCCCCTTATTGAGACCCACCGTGGACCAGTTATGGGTAAGATAGTCCGCAACGCTCACCCCGGCGGTGAAATCATACAGCTCGAAATCGGCAAAATCGCGATAGCACCCCGCATAACTACATGCGCTGTACGACGAGGGTGACCAAGTACCCGCCCCCAGCTGTAGGTATGCATCTTCATCCTCCACATGAAACACCAGCTCCCACTCCATCTCGGAACGAGCCGCTATGGTGACATCGGGAAGGCAATCCCACCAGCATTTCACATCCAGCCACGTCTCATTGGAAATGAAGGATCCGAGTTCATTCACTCTGGCTTCCGACCACCCCCCATACCCGTAGACAGGCAGATAGCCACTCGGATAATCTGCGCGCGCCACAGTGGTTGTACTCGACGAACCATGACCATTCAACGCGCGCCCGGAGAAGCTTGAGGTCCAGCTTGGACTATCTGCGTGCCCATTAAGCCATACCCGTGATTCCGCCTTCAGCGAATCCCCTACCACCGTGATGATAGGCACGGCTTGTGCTGAGAGTGCGACCAGCGACAAACCTGTCGCACACATGATAGCGCCAATTTTCATATCACTCCTCCTAACTAAGTTCCATGTACATGCTGGCCAACCTTAATAACTTATAATGTAAAGTATATAAACTAATTTCTCTGTTTGCATACTGCAAAGCATTTTCATGATCAACAATATGAATTATTCACACCGAGAAACTCCAGCATGATCTTAGTGCAACCGAGCAACACTGTTCACGCAGATAACCATGCTCACATGACAAGCCAATAAAGTCCAGTTCACACGCCGCCGGTTATGTCCGAGCCAGCAATCCCCCAGCGGCGCACAATTCATCCAAGCAATATAGTGAATTTATCAGGCACTTTTTGTGGCGATGAAATATAAAGCGACTGAATCTATGCTGATTTAATGCCTTGCTGCGACCAGAATCGCAGGCATGTCGATGTGTCATGAACACAGGAATCACATGTCATTCATGATGCTATACGTACAAACAGTGCACACAGTTGAGGGAACGCATGATTGACCGAGCCTCATTTACACTGCGACTGCTCTATCCACGATATTGGCCAACCTGGCTGGCGATCGGCATCTTGTGGTTGATCATCCAGCTGCCTTACCGCATCATCTTCCACCTTGGCCGATGGCTCGGGCGCGTGCTGTTACGGGTTTCGAAGCGCCGACGGAAAATCGCCGAGATCAATCTCAAGTTGTGCTTTCCACATTTATCATCCCAGCAGCGGAATGGTCTCCTGCGGCGAAATTTCGAATCCACGGCGCTCGCCGTGTTCGAAACCGGAATGAGCTGGTGGTGGCCGCACAGGCGTTTGCGCCGCTTGGTGACCATCGAAGGTCTTGAGCATCTCAAGGATCATGAGCAACGCGGTGTGATCCTGTTGTCCATGCATTTCACCACGCTTGAAATCGGGGCGGGATTGCTGTCGATGCAGTATGGCATCGACGGCCTGCATCGCAGACACCGCAATGCGGTTTTGGATTATCTACAGCAGCGCGGACGGGAGCGTCACAACGCTCAGGGCAGGACCATCGCGCGCGGCGATATCCGCGCGATGATCAAGGCGCTGCGCCAGCACCGGACGGTCTGGTTCGCTCCTGATCAAGACATGGGGCAAAAGCGCGCGGTATTCGTGCCTTTCTTCGGCAAACTCGCCGCCACGATCACCACCACGGCCACCCTGGCAACGATGACCGGCGCCGCCGTGATCCCCTTCACTCAGACACGGCGGGATGATGCGCGCGGCTACCACCTCACCATCCATCCGCCGCTGGCGCATTTCCCTTTCGGGGATGACCGGCTCGACGCGTACCGGATCAACCATTTCATCGAAGAACAGATACGGCGCCAACCAGAGCAATATCTGTGGGTTCACCGTCGCTTCAAGACCACTCCAAACAAGGCGCCATCGCCTTATGTGCTACATGACGAAAAATCTGAACGCCACGATGCGATGGCGCACAGTGGCATGCGGCATTGATGGCGAAAACGGCGTGATCATGCGCACGGGCGGAACCGGAACGCCCGTCGACTCACTCAGGTAAAATGAAAATCGTGGCGGAATTTTCCGGAATCGCCCAATACACGGATTGACTGTCGACAGGGTTGAGCGTGATATCGATGACCGAGTGCTTCTCATCGCGCCAGTGCTTCCACAGAAAGACCAGCGGACGCGCGATTTGCTCCCACACATCGTGCGCCACCTCGCCCATCGTGCGGTCATGCTCGCCCGCCGAGCCTGAAATACCGACTTTGATGCCATCATCGAACATCAAGGTGTAACGGACCGGCATGTCGTCTCGTTCCAGCGCGTCGATATCGTGCGCCGGAACCTCTTTGCCCGGCTCGATCTGAATCCGTTCCGGCTCCTTGCGCGCGACTTTCTCACTGATGCGGTACACGCGCGGTGCGGGCATGCGCCCCCAGACATCGACCTCGACGATCGGTATATGCCGCAATACCACGCCCGCCGCCTTGATGGTGATCTTCTTTTGCGCCAGATCGATGATGCTATAAGTGGCGCTGGATTTGGCCAGATCGAACTCCGCTTGCAGCAGCCAAAGATCATTGCGCGCCTTTTCGGCTTCCGCCGCCATCGCCGCCGGTACCATCAGCACGAGCAAGCAGACCAAAATTCTGCGCAGAACCATCGGAACCCCAACCATGCTGACGCGCGGCAAACCGCGCGAGAATTGCCTAATCATTCACAAAAACCATGATGTCAGAAGATGTAAATCTTAGTGCCTATCGTCGCGGCGGCGAATATCGCTTCGAGATCCTTGTCGCCGACGCGAATGCACCCATGCGTCACATTCCGGCCGAGCAGTCGTGTGTACAAGGTGCCGTGGATAAAGAAACCATTGCCAAAGCCCAAGGCGTAATCACCGAGCACACCGCGCTCGAAGCGATCCTTATTGCTCTTCGGGAGCGGCTCGCCCTCCTCGACATACGCCCAGTCGGGCTTGACCCACATGGGATCCTTTTGTTTTGACTTGACGGTGAACACGCCGCGCGGGGTATCGAACACCCACGTGCGGTCTTTTACATTGTCCTCAAGCACCTTGCCGCTGCCGCTGGAGATCACCGCCTCGCGCAGCACTGCATCGCCATTTTTGAGATACAGCCGGTTCGACCCCGTATCAACCACGATATAGACGCCGGTGGGGGCCATTTTTTCCAGTTTCTGCCGCAGTTGCTGCCGGACTTTTTCTGGATCTTGCTTGGTATTTTGTGGCGCTTGGACCCCCGTCTCGCTGATACGCGCCATAGCATACTTGCCGTAATAAATGCCCAGCCCTTCCAAAACGATGAACGCCAGGAGACTCAACCCCAAAAGGATTAGCAGACTGCGCTTGAGCACCACCATGATCATGAACCTCGCAAAGTTCGGGAAACGGGATTATCGATCTCATCCGCCCCCACTATCGTCACCGGCGTTCCGACCTCGACCATATTGTACAACTCATCGATCTCGGAGTTCTCCATCGACACACAGCCATAGGTCATGCTGTCATCGCCGCCGCCATGGATTGCGATCAAATTGCCGATGCTGGCCTTCCTTGAAACAAGCCCCTTCTGCTTGGCAATCCTGAATGCCTTGATGTCGTCCTCGTTGGGATAATTGATCATGAGCGATTTGTAGAATTTGCTGGAGGGATTCTTTTTGGTGATCTTGTATTTGCCCTCGGGCGTTGCCTGATCGCCGGATTGCAGCTTGTCCTTGGCGCCGTTGCGCCCGAGCTCCACCGGATACGATTTGATCAGCTTGCCGGCGTTGTAAACATGCAAGGTCTTCTTGATCTTGTTGACGATGATCGCCTTCGAGCGGTTTTCGCGGGATTCCGCGATGGTGCTATCCACCCAGGAACGCCATTTGCGGACCTGGTCTTTGTCGGCATATCGACCAATGATGGGCAGTAACGCCGCTTCGGCCTTTTCGAGATGCGGCGGGATGGCCACGATTTTGTCTTCCGCGGTCAGGATATCCCCTTGCGCGGACAAGGACTGGATCTCGGTCAGCAGCAGTTCGGCCTTGGTCAGGCTTTTGCGCGCCAGACGGCCCTCATTGATGAGCGAGCTAGCGTATTTCAAATTCTTCAAACGCGCGCGATGATCACCCACTTGCTGGATCAACGCATCAAATTTTGCTTTTTTTACGGCTTCGAGCCGGGAGTGGAGGTCATTGCCGATGCCGAGGATACGCTGGAATTCAGCGACGATTTCCTCATAATCGATGAGCAGAGCGAATTGCGACCGCTCTTTGGTGAAATTCGCATTAGCCTGCCGCAGCAGGGCGACATAATCGTCGTATTGGCTTTTGAGGAAGGTGTTGGCGCCCGCCCTCCAGAGCAGTTGATCCTGCTGATGGGCCTGCGCGATTTCTGGCGGATCCGGAGGGGTACTGCAACCGGAAGCTGCGAACAGCAGTATTGCGAGTGCAATGAGTCGAAATAAAGTGTCCACAGCTTCCCGTTAACAAACATCACATCAAGCGAAATTTACTTCTTGGCAGTGCCCATTTTTTCCATTGCAGCTTGAACCGCAGCGGAGATCTCGTCAGCCTTGGCCTTGGCAGTGTTGGCTTGCTGGGTCGCAGAAGTATATTCTTCGCTGTTGATGGCGGTCTCTACAGCCGGCAGCGATTCTTCAACGGCCTTCAGATCCATGGTCATGGCTTCGATATCAGCCTTGGAACCCTTGCCTACCGGTGCGTTGGCCAGCAGATCCTTGGCGGTAGCGATGGCCGCCTTGGCGCCTTCCAGGGCATTGGTGGCGTCAGCCTTCATCTGGGTCTTGATCTGGTCCAGCTGCGGCTTGAAGCCCTCGGCTTCGGTCTTCAGGGCGGCGATCATTTGCTTGGACTTGTCGTAGTTCTTGAACCACTTGTCTTCTTGAACCTTCAGCTCTTGGTTGATGGCTTCCAGATCGCCGTTCAGCTTCTTGGCGGTATCGGGTGCGAACTTGTCCAGGCCGCTGTCCGCCAACACCTTGATAGCGTCTTGAGCGCCAGTCAGTTCTTGCTGAGGCGGCTTGGCGCAACCTGCAACCAATACCAGCGCGGCAGCGCCCATGACAAGCATACGTACATTTTTCATTTGTGTAGTCTCCTGGAATAGAACAGTTGTTGTTTGCGTAATACCGGACGGCCAAGATTCTTCAAAATCGGCCAAGTTCGAATTGCGCGCAATTTTGAGGCAAAGAGATTTTGTTGTCAACGAGTCTTTTTTGATTCAAATCAAATGATTATTCCTGGATTGCCATATTCTAATTTCCTCATGCACCTCTTCGATCCTAGACAGGTGACGAATCGTATCACCCGCGCCGGAACCAGGCCGATAGCCCGCGCCCGTTCAGATACAGTGCGACCAGTACAAAAACCCCCATGCACACGGTAGCACTGAGCAGTGAATTGACGGCAGCGGCGGCCACCACCAGCGTATGGGACAGATACAGCGCCAGTCCGAACAGGATATAGCCGAGGATTCTGCCTACTCGGTAGCGCACCGGGTAATAACGCCGTCCCAGCAGATACGACACCAGCGTCATGCTTGCATAGCAGGCGAGCGTCGCCCACGCCGCGCCGTGATAACCCATGAGCGGAATCCACCAAAGGTTGAGCCCCAGGGTAAGCAGCGCCCCGCCGACGGCGACCGCCGCGCCCAGCAAGGTGCGGTCGGTGAGTTTGTACCAGATGGAGAGGTTGACGTAGATCCCCAACATCAGGTTGGCCAGCAGCAGCACGGGCACCACGCTCAGGCCCTCGCGGTACTCCGGCCCGATGAAATACTGGAACACATCGAGATACAGGCTGACGAGCAGGAAAATGCCGACACAGAAGATCACGAAATAGCGCAGCACATCGGCATACACCTGGCGGGCGTCGGACTGGCCGGCATAGGCGAAGAAGAACGGCTCGGCCGCATAACGGAAGGCCTGGATGAACAGCGACATCAGCATCGCCAGCTTGTAACAGGCGCTGTAGACGCCGAGCTGATGCATGTTGGTATCCAGATCATAGGGCAGCAGGTGCTTGAGCAGGACGCGGTCTAGCATCTCGTTGACGATGCCGGCGAAGCCGATGATCACCATCGGCAGGGAATAGCGCCACATGCGCGCGAACAAGGCGCGATCAAATCCGGCGGCGATGCCGCGCCACTGCGGCAGCAGCAGCGCGAACTTGCAGGCGCTGGCGATCAGGTTGGCGATGAAGATGTAGCCGACGCCGATGGCGGGATCATAGATCCAGCGCACCCAGGAAGCCGGATCGGCCGCGTAGGCCTTGGGACAATAGACGATGAAAAACAGGTTGAGTCCGATGGCCACCGCGATCTCGAACAGCTTGATGCCGGCAAAGCGCCAGGCCTTGTTCTCGGCGCGCAGCCGGGCGAAGGGAATGCTGGCGATCGAATCCAGGACCAGGATCACCGCGAACCACACTACGTATTGCGGGTAGTCCGCGTATGCGAGTGAATCGGCCAGCGGCTGTTGCAGCAGAAACACCAGCAGGAAAAAGCCGAGATTGATGCCGAGGATGAAGATCAGGGCGGTGGAATAGGCCGTGCCGGGTTTGCTCTCTTCCTTGTCGCGGAAACGAAAATAGCCGGTCTCGAACCCGAACAGCAGCAACACGGCGAAGAACCCGGCATAGGCGTAGAATTCCGCCACCACGCCGTATTCGGCGGGTGCGAAATAATAGGTGTAGAGAGGCACCAGCAGATAGTTGAGGAATCTGCCGATGATGCTGCTCAGACCATAAATGGCGGTTTGCGACGCCAGTTTTTTCAGCGCACCCACACCCAGGCTCAGGGCTGCAACGGCGGGAGACGCGCGGCGAGTGTGAGCCCCGCCATCTTATCGAAACGGTTGCCCATCGCGGCCTCGAGCTGGGTTAGCCGCGCATCCGGGTGCGGATGGGTCTTGAAGAGCAGGCTCACCGCTGTATCGTCCGCGCTCACGCGGGCGATCTGCTGCAACACGGCGGGCAGGGCAAAGGGATCGTAGCCGGCGCGCGCCGCCAGCACCACGCCCATGCGGTCGGCCTCGTGTTCGGCGTTTTTATCCAGGCTGCGCGCGAGCACCTCCGCGCCGCTGCCGATCAAGCCGCGGATTTTCTCACTCTCGCCCAGCTGCTTGCCCAGCGCCTTGGCGCCGAGATCGAGCAGCTTGCTCTGTTGCAGAATCTTGAGGTGATGTTTCTTGGTCACATGCGCCACTTCATGGGCCAGCACCCCGGCGAGTTCCGCCTCGCTCTGCAATACCTGGTACAGGCCGCGCGTCAGGAACACATAACCGCCGGGGATGGCGAAGGCATTGATGTCGGTCGACTCGATGACGCCGAAATGCCAGGTCAAATCCGGCCGTTCGCTTTGCGAGGCGACCCAGCGCCCCACCTTGTTCACATAACGCTGCAAGGCCTCATCCTTCACCAAGGGCGTGGCGCCGAGCAGATTGCCGGCGATCTGGCGGCCGATGGCGAGTTCCTCTTTCTCGGAGAATCCCGCGAGCAAGGACTGCTGCTCGCTTGGCCCCGCCGCGGGGGATGGCGCCGGCGAGACCGCGGGAGTCGCCTCAGGCTTCGCCTGCTGCTTGACCTCGTCGAGCTTCTTTTTCATTTCCTCTTTCAGATCGAAGGCGTGCGCCGCGCCGAGCCCCAGCAGCGCCGCTGCGGCCAGTACCCATGATGCGTGTTTGATGTTCATCCGCTGCTCCTATCGAGTTCCGGCCGGCGCCTTGAGATACTTCACCTGGCGGGCGGCGAGCTTGCCTGCTTGCGCGAACGCTTGCGCCTCTTGCTTTGAGGTGGCGAAGGCCTCGGCGCGCTTGAGTTCCGCTTCGTTGTATTGGGCGGCCTTGAGTTCTTCTTCGTTCAGGCCGCGGATGCCCGTGGTGGCCACCACCTGTCCGGTGCCCGCGCGGCCCGAGGCCAGGTTGGCCACGCCCGTGGCGGTGGCCGTCGTCGAGGACTTTTGCGCCGCGCCACGGCGCACGTTGAGCATGCGCACCCAGCCCTGACCCTTGGCGCCTTTGACCTGGTACCACGCGCCTTCGCGCTTGAGGATCTCGATCTTGTCGCCGGTGGCGAGCTTGGCGACGGCCTTGGCATCGCGAAACGGCGCGGCCTTCAGTTCGTCGGCCTTGATCATGGATGCCGTCTCCGCGCCCCAGGCGTGGGTGGATGTGAACAACACAACGGCCAATACCGTCGCGATGGATGCAAGCTTGTGCATGATGGATGTCCTCACGATATACGTCTCTGCTCCCACTCCAACTGTGCCTCGGCCAGCAGCGCGCGCCAATGCGCGCCCGCGGCCGCCCCGCCCGCGATCGTCCCTTCGCGGACCCACCAGCAGGGCTCATTATCCGCAGCGGCGTCATAGTCGCGCAATAGCTTCCGCAGGGCCTCGGTCACAACCTCGACATCCTGGCGCACCTGCGCCTGCGCCGCCGCATCGGCGGCGAGCCACGTCACGACCAGATGATTCTCGAACAGGCTCCAGATGCCTTTTTGCTCGCCGGCCAGCCGCTCGACGCTCTTGCTCGGCGCGCCGCTCTGCGCCAGCTCCTTGCGGATCTTCTCCTTGGTCTTCTCGCCCAGGAGGGCGATCGATTCGGGCAGCTCGATCAACATCAGCACCGCGCGCTGCTCGGACTGGCCGCGCTGCGAAACGCGCACGGCGCTCATCTCCAAGGCCTTGCCGGTGACGTAGGCGTAGAGCCGCGCGAGGGTGAAATACGCCAGACCGATGGTCACCGGGCCGGTGAGATTGATGTAGGTCGTGGTCAGATTGATGCTGGCGTAGGTGATGGCCAGCAGGATGAGCTGCGAGGCGCCGAACAGCCGGTCGATCTTCTCGCGGCCCAGGTTGCGATAGAACCCCCAGGCCGTCGCCCACAGGATCGCCATGGTGATGAGGAAGTACACCAGCCGCCCTTCCGGGAAGCGCAGATAGTCGCCGTGCTTGAAATTGTCGATCGCCGTGGCGAGGATCTCGACCCCCGGATAGAGCTTGGCGAGCGGCGTGGGCTTGATGTCGAACAGGCTGGGCGCGGTCGAGCCGATCAGCACGATCTTGCCGGTGAACTCGTCGGCCGGCCGCTGCTTGTCCTGGCTGAGCATGTCGAAATAGACATCGCTGAAGCTGACGTAGTGGTAGGTGAACGGCTTACCGCGCCAGTTCAGCAGCACCTCGCGCGCGGGCGGCGCGGGATAGCCGAGCGCTTGCACGGTGCGCAGCGGCAGCGAGGGGATCTTCCAGCCATAGTCATCGCGATACACCGCGTACTTGCGCACCACGCCGTCGGGGTCGGGATCGATATTGTGCAGCCCCAACCGACCGCCCTGCATGATCGAGGCGAAGGGCGGCAGGATCATCGCGAGGGTGGCGTCTTTGGCGGCCTGGTCGCCGAGCGGCGTCACGCCGGGGATCATGTCGGGACGGATCTCGCTCAAGGCATCGTTGGAAGGATCCAGCCGCAGCATGGGAAAGAAGGTGTTGGTGGTCGCGGCGACGGCGGCATCGAAATAGGCGTCGCTGTCGGGGTTGTACACATCGGGATCGCTGAACAGCACATCGAAGACCACCGCCTGCGGCCGCTGCGCCTCGATCTTCTCCAGAAACTCACCGAGCACCTGGCGCGGCCAGGGCCAGCGGCCGTACTCCTGCCCCATCGCCGCCAGGCTGGCCTCGTTGATGTCGACGATCACGATGTCCGGATCCGCCGGCGGCACGATCAGCCGGTGCCGGACGATGGTATCGAAGGTCGCCTGGCGCAGATTGGCGGTGTAATGAATGACCAGGCTGTCGAACACCACCAGCACGCTGAACAGCAGCGCCAGATACAGGTAGAAATTGTTCTTCCACTTGTGCGCCAGCGCCTCGGAAATGCCCTTGAAGGCGGTGCGCAATTTGAGGGTGAACTGGGTTGAGCGTTTCATGCGGAGGAATCCGTAACGGCCGGGGCCACATTATGCCACTGCCGCCGCTGGAAAGAACCGGTACACGATCAGAAACATAGCGGGACTAGCGCGCCTGGGTGCGTTGCAGATCAGGCTCGCCGCAGTGGCTCAGGAGGTAGCGACGCGCGGCATCGCGCAGCCTCAGCGCGATCGTCCACTCGTTGTCGGAGGCGTTTTGCATCACATCGCGCGGATGGATGGGCGGGCCGATCCTGACGGTAATCGCGCCATGGCGCGGATGCGTGCCGTCGCCGCGCAGGACCGCGCGCGCGCCGCGGATGGCGATCGGCACCACCGGCACCCCGGCCTGCGCCGCGGCCACGAAGGCCCCCATATGAAACGGCATCAGCCCGGTGGCGCGGGTGAAGGTGCCCTCCGGAAAAAACAGCAATGAACGGCCAGCGCGGGCGCATTGCACCAGGCGTTGCGCATCGCGCGCGCTTTGCTGTTGATCGAATCTCTCGACGAACTCCGCCTGGATGCGCCGCAAAAAGATCCGCGCCACCGGCCCCTGCAACAGCTCGGCCTTGGCGACGAAACTGAAGCGGCGGCCGAGCGCGGCAATCACAATCGGGCCGTCGAGATAACTGGCGTGGTTGGCCACGAACACGCAGGGCTCCGCGCCGTCTCCGAGATGCTCCCGTCCGTGCACCGTGAAGGCGGTGCCCGAGCCGCGCGCCAGCGCGCGCACCCCGATGCGCATCGCGGCCCAGCGCCAGGACGGGCGCGGCGCCACGGCCACCGCCATCCACACGATGGGGGCGATGCTCCAGAACAGCGCGCGCGCATAGACACCATAACCGATCGCCGCCAGGTTGCGCCGCGCACGCCGCAACAGCGGCGGCAGTCCGCTCAACCACACCCGCGCGAGCTGCCAGCGCGGACTGCGGGGTGATTTGCCGATCAAACCGCGCTCATAGAGGTCGCGGCAGGCGGCGCGCCGGATCTTGCCGCTCGAGGTCTTGAGCACCGTATTCGGCGGCGCGAGCACCACCTCCTCGGCCGGCGCCTCGGCGAGATCGAGGGCGAGCGCATCGATCCGCGCCCGCAGCCGCTCCCGCGCCTCGGGATCCTGGAGGCGGGTCTCCGCGATCACCACCAGCCGCTCGAGGTCCGTGGCTGGATCCGCGCTGGCGAACACGGCCACGCGCCCCTTGCGGATGCCGGGGATATCCCCGATCGCCGCCTCCAGCTCATCGGGATAGATGTTGCGGCCAGCGCGGATGATCATGTCCTTGAGACGCCCGGTGAGATACACCTCGCCGTCCGCCAGATACGCGAGATCACCGGAATTCAACCACGCGCCGCTGAACAAGGCCGCCGTTTGATCCGGGTTGCGATAATAGCCGCTGGTGCACGAGGGTCCGCAGAATTGCAGTTGCCCGACGTGGCGCTCGGGGAGTTCATGATTGAGGCGGTCGACGATACGGATTTGATGATCGGCCAACACGTGGCCGCAGGCCGCGAAACGCAGCGCGTGAGGATCGCCCGCGGCGGCGGGCTCGGCATAAGCGGCGCGCATGAACACATCGCGCTTGATGTGATCGACACGCATGCCGCGCCCCAGCGGCGGGAAGCACAAGCCCACGGCGCTCTCGGCCAGACCATACACCGGCATGAGCGCCTCGGCGCGCAGGCCATGGTTTTTGAATCGCTCATAGAAGCGCCGCATCGTCTCGGGGCTGACGGACTCGGCGCCGTTGAAGGCCGCACGCCAGCTGTCGAGCCGCAGCCCCTTGAGATCCAGGTCCTCGATTCGGCGCAGGCAAAGTTCATAACCGAAGTTCGGCGCCGCGGACAAGGTGGCGCCGTAACGGTGGATCGCCCAGAGCCAGCGGCGGGGATGGGTGAGAAAATCCAGCGGCGACATGCACACTAATGTCACCGCGTGCGTGAGACTGCCGAGCCAGGCGCCGATCAGCCCCATGTCGTGATAGAGCGGCAGCCAACTGACGAAGACGTCGCTGCTGTCGACCTGGATCGCCTCCCCCATCGCGCGGATGTTCGCGATCAGATTGGCGTGGGTCAACACCACGCCTTTGGGGTTGCCCGTGCTCCCGGAGGTGTATTGCAGCAAGGCGATCTCCTGCGGGCCGGTCGCGGCGATGCGCGCCTGCGCGGATGTGCCTGCCATCTCCTGGGCGGTAACGACATGGCGTAACGTTTCCACGTGCGACTTGAGCAGCTGCGCCACGCCGCTCGCCTCGGGCACGGTGATCAAGGTGCCGGCGCGGCAATTGGCCAGGATGCCCGCGTGCCGGCGCAGATGATCCTCGATCTGGGACAGACGCCCCGGCGGATAAAGCGGGACCGGGATGGCGCCGAGCAGCAGGATGCCGAAAAAGCTGAAGAAATATTCCCTGCCGGTCGGCAGCATCAGCGCCACCGCCGCGCCGGCCTCCACATCGCGCTGCTGCAACCCCGCCGCGATCCGCATCGCGCCGTCCCACAGCTGGCGGTAGGTGATGGCCTCACCCTCGTCCGTCTCGCTGTAAAAACGAAGGTGCACCCGATCGGGATGGCGCGCGACATGCCACTGCAACACCTCGACCAAGGTCTGCGCCTCGGCGGGTGCCGTTGCGACCCGCTCGGGGATAGGAGAGATGGCTTCCGGGAGTTCGCGGGGGACACGCGCCGTGCCCGCGCTGAGCAGCGCGCGCAACAGTTCGCGCGGGGTTTCCGCTTCATGGGCCACCCGTTCGGGGAGATCGACCGAGAATCGCCGCTCGATGCGCGCGATCAACTCGACCCGCGCCAGGCTGTCGAAGCCGAGATCCCGCGCAAGCTGGCTGTCGAGCGTGACCGCCTCGGCGCGCGGGCGCTGCGGATGGAGCTCCACCGCCAACTCCCGCACGATCTGCAGCAACTGCGCTGCGGAATTCGTGTAGCCCTCCCCCTCATGCTGCCGGTCCGGCTGATGCATCCTCGCTCCGCTGACTCGCGAATTTCACTCCTTCAGTCTAGCAGACCGGGCTGGCCGGGCTGGCGCTGGCTAACCCTTCCCCTGCACCCAGCGCACAATATCCGCCGCGCCCATCGCCCCGGCCTGACGAGCCACTTCGCGCCCGCCGCGGAACAATACCAGGGTCGGGATACTGCGGATGTTGTACTGGGCGCCGAGCTGCTGCTCGATCTCGGTATTCACCTTGGCCAACCGCACCCGGGGTTCGAGCATCTGCGCAGCCTGGACGAACTGCGGCGCCATCATCTTGCAGGGGCCACACCACGGCGCCCAGAAGTCGACCAGCACCGGAATATCACCGCGGCTGATATGTTTCTGAAAATTGCCGGCGTTTAACTCAACCGGCTGGGCCGTAAACAATGGCTGACGACACTTGCCGCATTTCGGTCCATCCCCCAACCGCTCGGCGGGGATGCGATTGACGGCATCACAATGTGGACAGACGAGATGTGACGATGGGCTCATGGTTCTCTCGCAGATTAATCCCGGGCGGAAAGTATAAAAGGCGATTCATAACCTCATTCTCGCAGCACTTTCACGACGCGTTCAATACCACGCTCCTGATCATCTGCCAATGCAATGCCGCGCGTATGGGGTTCGCGACAGCACCAACAAAAAGTTGTGGGCAAAAGACCACAACCTTTCTTTAACTTGGCGGAGAACAGGGATTACGCCGGGCATGGTGGTGCCCGGCGATTTGGTCGAGCCCGACGGGTGTCTCACCCTCGCTCACAAAAAAAAGGCAGTGGTCAACAAACCACTGCCTTTTTTCATCTTGGCGGAGAGCGAGGGATTCGAACCCCCGGAAGGGTAGACCTTCAACGGTTTTCAAGACCGCCGCTTTCGACCGCTCAGCCAGCTCTCCAAAAAACTTATGTCCGAAGCATACAGTACGGCACATCTCCTGACGGCGTTGCGCGGCGGAACCACCGCTTTACTCCGGGCATCCTGCCCTTCGCCCCTGCGGGGCCGGCTCCGCCGTTCAAATCTGCTCCCGGCAGATTTGTCGACCGCTCAGCCAGCTCTCCAGGTAACCGTTTGTATCGCTTTGCCCAAGCACTGCACTTGGCTCAAAGAAGCGCAGATCATAGCAAACCCCCCGCGCCTCTGCCAAGCCTTTTCCCAGGTGGAGAACACTGTCCGGCCAAGCGGGATGGCGGCGGACAATCGGCTGCGCCTTATCGCTCGCAGGCGGTGAGGGTGTTGTTCCCAAGCCCACCGTTGCAGTTGTCGAAGTCGGGACCGCCATCGAGGATGTCCCGGCCATCGCCACCATCGAGCTCATCGTCTCCTTCGCCGCCACTGAGGGTATCATGGCCTTCGTTGCCGATGAGATGATCACTGCCTGCGCCGCCTTGAATCTGATCATCGCCACTCTCACCCTTGATTTCATCATTGCCGTTGCCGCCGCAGATGACATCATTGCCGCGATTGCCTCGGATGATGTCATTCCCAGCGCCACCGTGTATCACATCATCCCCGGAGGTGCCTTGTATGTTGGCATCGTCGAAGTCGCTTCCCTTGATGGTCACGGGACGCCCCTGACACTCATCCGGCACGTCGGCAAAAGCTTGCGCCGCACCCAGCAGCCCCGCGCCACCCATCAATACCATCAGTATTTTCAAGTTGCTGTGTTTCATGCTCTCATCTCCACGAATTGGTTTCTCAATACAGCATCCCGCCCAGCGCGCTAGCGCTCGGCGCGGCATGCACCATCTTCACCACGATCAGACTGAACATGGCGAGCAGCGCCAGTACGGCGCATTCCACAAGGTACTTGGTCATGACAGACTCCTTCATTCTGCGTTTCGTAGCATCAGTCCGTCCCTGGACCTTTGAGCGAAAGCCCTTCCCGGGCTCCCGGCCTTAGACCGGCTCCGGCTCACCCTCGCCCACCGGACAGCAGCGGTATTCCTGCGCCTGGTCGAGCAGTTCGATTTCACGTTTGAGCTTTTCGTTTTCAAGCCGCATGCGCTCGAGTTCCAGCTCGATGCGCTTTTCCAGCATCGGCTCGCAGGTGCCGCAATTGTCGAGACATCCCTTGATCAATACGCTCGGCCTCGGGAGGATCTCTTCCCGCTCCCAGGACAGCCCGGCGATGATCTTCCCGGTCGGCTTTCCTGCATCGGTTTCTCTCCATTTGGTGGAAATTTGTAGGGGTGATGAGCACCGTGCTGTGTCGAACTGCAGGGCGTGAAAATCGACTCAATGCCCATCACCTACGCATCAGCTTAGCGGCGGGCGGATTTTTTTCCTGTTCAGGATGACCAAAAATCGGTGTGAAAATTTCCTTGCGCAAAGTCATCGCGCGCATGCACGAAGCACACCGCCGTGTTCATGAACACAAAAAAATCCCCGCTTTCCAGCCAGGCCGGAAAGCGGGGAAGCAGTGCTCGTCGTTTTTATGGTTATGTGCGCGGAAGCGTCATCCGATCACTCCATGCATTCGCACGGCGGACATGGCGGGCACGGTTGTGACAAGGCAAAGCCATCGTGCGCGAAGTCATCGAGATGAGACAGGCGATTGTATCCATCCGTCGCCCGCGCCCACACATGCAAGGCCTCGGAGAATGCCGCGCGATCGCAAGGCCCGAGCAGTGTTGTCACGGCAAACGCCGTTTGATAATCGCTCGGCGGAGTCAACACATAAGTGTGCGATACATCGTCGGTGGGCACCAAGGCGGTGCCGACCTTGCCCGAGGCACTCGCCGCAGACACGGTAGTGCTGACACCACGCACCACACTGAAGCGGAAATCCGCAAAGCCATTTGGATGATGGGCCATGAAGTGCAGATTAGCCGTCGCGCCCGGGCCGTATTCAATGAACCCGCACGGCGTGATCGTCAGTCCCGTACCACTGACCGGTTCCACCACTGCGTCACAGCAATTGTTGTCGACACGCAGCACCATGCGGAATGCCATGGTATGTCCGGCCGGATTCTTGATACGGTAGTAATCCGGCGCGATGACCGCCGTCACGGTACCGGTACCGAAAGGCGCCGGCACGTTGGTGACGTGCGGATCGATACCCTCCGCAGTCCAGTCGACCAGGCTGCCGTCCTGCTTGAACAACTCAAGTTTCAACTCGTATTTACCGGCCGCATCGAGCGCCTTTTCACAGGCATCGTCGCCGGTTCCCAGCAAATGGCTCATGAAGTGGGCGCTGGCGAGATCCTCGCGCTCATCGACCACGGTCCATTCGATGCCCCCCGCCGGGACCGCGGACGGCTTGATCTCGAACAGGTTGGTCTGTGCGCCGACCGACTGCGGTCCCAACACATAGGGCTCGTGCGTCACGCCGCCGCCGGAGGCCGGCTTGGCATAGTGGCGCACCACGGTGCGAGACAGCGGCACCCACGCACTCGGCATGGCCAGCGGCGTGCCGTCTCCTTGAGTCAAGCGCCGGTAAGACCAGCGGTAATACATGACGTTCTTGGTATCACGCAAGCACGCGCGGCTAAACCAGACGCGCGGTTCGATCTTGCCGCCGAAGGGCTGTGCATCGCTGGTCAAGCCTTCATCGGCGACCGCCGCCCCCGGTCCTTGCAGTTCCGACATACTGACCTCGCGGCCAATCGAGAGAATCTGCACCAGACAACCCGGCAGATCCGGCTCATCATCACACGCGGGCACGCGATCATCGTTGATGCGGATCGTCACCTCGGTGCCGCAGGCATAATTCCAGTAGGTATTGCAGGCAATCGGCGGATGATAGACGGTTTCCAATACGCCGCCGATCTCATACTCGACCCAGAAGTACAGGTCGGGTTTGTCACCCGCGCACAGATACGGAACGATGGCTTGGAAGCGTCCCAGGCTGTCCGTGGTGACCACGGTGATTTCATCGCAGCGGAAATGCCACCACCACGGCCACAGGCACAGATACGGGATGATCAGGCGCACGTTGTCCGCCAATATCTGCCGCACGATTTGCGCGGAAGGCGACTGCAACGCCGTTTGCGTCTGCACCGGCAGCGCAGACAGCAACGCCGATGATTGAAGGTTTGTCTTCACGCTCGGCACCTCGGGCTGCGGATTGAGCCTGGCAGACATCGCGCGCGCGGCACTCGATCGCCGCTGCGCCGCAAGACTTGTTTTGCGCGCCATCATCGAGCCGCCACGCACAAGCTCGCCCGCAAACGGCAGCGGATCCGGCTCCGGCCGTGGCGGCCAAACGACCGGCGGTTCACGCAATACCTCCAGCAGATCATCGCGCAGGCGGAAGATCTCGCGCTCCGGCAAGGTCAGAATCCAGCGCCAGACCTTGTCCACCTCGCAGATATGCACCTTCGCCCCGCACACGGGCCGGCCGCTGTCGGCCTTCACCACGTGCCCGCGCACCCAGCAAAAACAAATCGGCCAATGTTCGATGATGATGCCCGGCACCACAATCGTATCAATCAGCCTGCCCGCCACGCGCACCACGGGCTCATAGGC
>CAZKZP010000020.1:22184-35262 GCA_964557295.1 uncultured Chromatiales bacterium
TCTTGACCGTTGGCTCGATCTTCGCGAGATTCTCCGGCAGCGGCGCGATATACAGCCGGCTGCGCCCGATCTCCTGCTCGCTGCGCGCAAATGAAATTCGGCCGTCTTTCACTTCGACAGCCTCGAGCAGATTGCCCGCGCTGTCGAACAGAAACGCCGCCGTCGCGCCTTTGAATTCCGGCCGCTCTTGATACGAAACCTTGAATGTCACCCCTTTGCCCGGGACGTTTGAAGTTGGTTTTGCCATTTTTTTACTCCCAATTTCTCTGGTGAAGTGAATCGGTGGCGCCTGGCGACCGCATCATCGCTGATCTGAGCCCACCGATCAAAAGCCTCGGTCGGACTGCACAAGCCGAAGCACTACTAAGTGTAGTCACTGAAGGTGGCTTTGATATGTGAAAAAATATCGGCGTGCGAAGTGAAAATTACCGATAACAACCGCGACAAAGTCCAGACATCGGGACATGACGTCTACCGCGGCTGTCGAAAGCCGATTGATTTAAAGCGCCTCTAAAAATCCACATTTTGTCATTCCGGCCTTCGCCGGCGTGACGAATCATTAGAAGTGCCCATAAGAGATTCGCGGAGAACACAAAGAGAAAAGCCCTGAATGTTCCAATGGCGGAATCATTCAGGGCCTGCTGAAACTTTGGCTTTAAGCGAAATGCAGATAGGTCTTTATATCATCGTCCATATCATCTTCATGGCGCGCTCGGCGCGCTTCGATTTTGGCGGGGAGCGTGGCCGCAATGAGCTTTTGTTCGCCGCGCAAACCATCACCCGAGGCCACAGAGCGAATTCGCTTGGACAAACGCGTGCTCACCCCGGGCGAATAGAGTCCCGCATAAACCCAATCCGTGCGCAGGCTCGGCACCTCGCTCGCCGCGGGCATCTCCAGCCCGACATACTGATCCCGATCAGGCTCGACCAAGGCAAACCAGACATGGACCGGACGATGATCCTCGGAAAAATCGCGTTCCGCCACATGGAACCCGATCTCCAAGTCAACCTGGTCTTTCGATAAAGGATTAAACGAATAATGATCAATCACAACGTGCGCCATAACCAGCCCTCCTCTACCGCGGGGGCCCAAGGAATCGTCCATGTCCCGCGTCTAGGAGTACATTACAGGCTCGCGCCCTGGCAAACGAGGAAGTTTTTAACTCAAAAAGCGTGAATACTTCACATTTCGAGGATTTAGGGAACCTCTGCTAAATCAGAGATTCCCTGGTTTTAAACGCCATGCATGTAACCGAAAGGGATCCCAATAAAAGCCGTTATCTGCTCTCTGTGATACTAACCCTAACCATGACCGCGGCTATTGGGGGTGTGGCGCAGGCAGGGGGATGTGATATGTATTCCCACCGATCTTTAGGATGTAGTAGTGCGAACCATGCACCTCCATGGCCGTAATCGTATTGAGTGTGGCAATCGCTCTGACATTGATGACAGGAAATTCCACATCCTTCGGAGAAATTAGTTGCCCTTCCCGATCCACCACAATCGGATTGCCTTTCATATCAAATGTAATACTGAAAGGAACGGTTTCTTGCAGTGGCTGCGCAGGTGGCTGATATAAACCACCCCCTCTGCTGGCGCAGCCTGAAAGCAGCGTTCCAGCAAGCATGAATGCTGCAAGCGCCGCCAACTGAACTCGATGTTGTTTTTTGTGAGTCATTATCGCTTCTCTCCTCGTTTGTTATGCAGAATATACTGCCTTCACTTTCTCAACCACATTGAAGCACGGCTGTAGCACGCGAGCCACGCGCCGCACCAAGCTAAAACATTGCCGTAAAGCGCGCGAATAGCAAGCGTTCCGGATACAGCGTGGGATGCAAAGGGTCCAATTCATGGTAGCCAAAACTGCTATCAAACAAATTCTTCACGCCCAGGGAGACGATGCCTCGCCGCTTTGGCAAGCGATACTCAGCTTTGACATTGGCGACCCACGACTGGTCATTACCCTCAGTCGTCGCCAAAGCTACCGTATCAAAAAAGCGGCCTTTTTGGTCAATAAAAACCACATCAGCTCCTAACGATAATCCCCCAGGCAGATAATAGCTGAATCCCAGCGGTAACCGCCGGGTCTTGAGCATGAGAACGTCATCACGCACATTATCGATATTGGATCGGAACATTTCATATTGGTACTCGATATGCATGGCGAGCTTAGTATTAACGTACCAATACAGATACGCCCGGTTGAAGCCTTCCTGCCATCTCGACTCCTGATCTGCACCAGTCGAATCTTCAAAGGGTACGTCAAGATCACGATGAGACAACTCGATTCCGCAAAAGGCGGAATGCGTTAATTGTTTATCGACGGCGACTCCGTATCGTTTCGAGTCTGTACCGCTATCATCATCAAAAAACTGATCAAATCCGGCGACCTGAGTAGGCTCGATCGTCTGATCGGTAACCAATGCCCGCTTCAACACCCTAAGTGCAGCCATACGAATCGAGAGCGTATCCGTTGGCGCCCAAGTCAAGCCCACTTTCGGATTCAGCTGTTTGCGCTCGACAATACTATCTTCAAAGATATCCGCACTGACTCCCAACAACCATGTCAGGCCATGTGAAGAAGAAATGCGCGAATACATATAGGCATTCGTGTGCTCGACCTGTTCTTCTGTCAACTCTGTCGTTGTACTAGGCGGCACTGGAAAACCAACATCAAGCACCTGTGTAAGGCGCGTCTCACGCTCTGAACGAAAATGTCCGATACCTGCAATCAGATGATATTGGCCTGCAAGGATAATTTGCTGAAACTCGGCGATATAGGGAACATCCTTGCGCTCGATATCAATCGACAGAGCAGGCACCGGGACCTCTGCGACTGTTTCGTGATAATCCTGCACGATAAAAGAGCCGATAACATGCGCGTCTCGAGATAAGGCATGCCGCATCCCCAGCCGCAAAGTCTCCACATCGTGCTGATCGCGCAAATTTGGTGAAAAATTATCAGGATCAAAGCGCCAAGCCAGATCGCCACGCTCCGACTCCAGCGCGCGGTATTCCGCCTGGATGCTGGATCGCGGAGAAATACTGAGCTGCATGAATATGTTGTAGATATCTTGTTTTTGGTCGTTGTTTTCACGAAAGCCTGCGCTCTCGTAATGAAACTGCCCGAGGCTAAAAGATAAGGACCCATGAATCCCTGATACCACAAGGTCATCACCCCACGTTTGGTTGCCTGCCACAATACCATTGGCCTGAACACTTATGCGTTCTCTCATAAACAGAGGTGAGAATTCATTATATGACCCATATGATGGGCCGAAGCCTTCCAGTATTCCCAGACCTCTTTCACTCAATTGAGGTTGTAGTGAATTCAGCTGGAGAGGTTGCCAAAGCTGGGCTTGCAAAAGCTCTGCTAATCGACCAACTTCATGGTGAGGCATGCTCGTGTAACTATCGGCCAAAAACCGATGTGCGGAATGATTCGTCGGATCAGTATTGAGAGAGCTCCACCCCTTTATCAGCGCTAACTGCCGAAACCCTAGATCACCATAGACTCGCGCCAAGCTGGCACTGCGCGCAGCGGCATCCTCATCCAACAACAACCGCGAGCGATACACCGCGCGGTTATCGTTGAGCCTGCTGGATTGCTCGAGATCCGCGAGCGCTTCCACCGGGCGGTTTTCGCTTTGCTTGCGGATGGCATCGTAGAACCAGGGTGTGGGATCGTTGGGGTCGAGTTCTTTGGCCATGGCCAGTTGGTCGGCGTCCAGCGGATGGCGCTTTTCTTCGTAATAGGCCTTGCCGAGATAGCTGCGGATGAGCGCATTGCCCGGATCGAGACTGGTCGCGTATTCGATCTGGCGGCGGCCGGCTGCGAGTTCTCCCCGGCGTATCATCGCCAACCCCAAGCCTAGTCTCGGGAGGGGGTCGGCTTGATCGCGCTCGATGGCGCGCTGAAACGCCTGCTCCGCCTCCGCGATGTCGATGCGCGTCAGATAGACGAAGCCGAGCACCGTCTGCGCGCGCGCGAGATCGGGCGCGATCTGCGCCGCGTGTTGCGCCGCCTGCAACGCCGCGTCGTGCTCGCCGAACATCAGATGCAGTTCCGCCAGGCGCGACCAGGCCAGTGCGCTCTGCGGATGTGCTTGCACGGCGCGCGCGGCACTCTCACGCGTCGCTGCGAGATCGAACACCGCCTGCGCGGCGTACGATTTGGCCAGCAGTGCGGCGAGCGATTCGGGGCTGGCCTGTACGGCCGCCTCCGCTAGTTCCCGCGCTGCGCTGGCGTCATTCTTCACGACGGCGATGATGGCCTTGAGCGCCAGCGCTTCGCTGTTGCGCGCATCGCTTTCCAGCGCGCGATCCAAATCCGCTCCTGCGGAATCCGCCCGGCCCACCGCCAGAGACAAGGCGGCGCGATATATGAGCACACGGCCGTCGGCGACATCGGCGGGCAGCGACTCGATCTCCGCCAGCGCCGCGGCGGCATTGCCCTGCCGATGCTGTGCCACAGCATTCGTCAGGCGCGCGCCCCAGGGTTCGGGCAATCTAGCGATTGCCTCGGCGGTGAAGTCGATCACCGGCGGGTAATACAGCGCCCAGCTCACCGCATTCCACGGCTTGATCTGGGCGCTCACGACTGGCGCCTGGCCGGCGGCGGCAACGGCTGCCGCGCCACTCGTCACCATCAGTTCACCCTGGTCATTCTTGGCGCGCACCCGTCCTTCGAGCACCGTAACCGCGGCCTGCCCCTCAGCGACGGCGACGGTGAATTCCGTGCCCTCGACGGCGGCATTGACATACGGGGTGATCACTTCGAAGCGCTGCCGGATGCGGCTGATGAAATGGGCGATGCCCTGTTGCAGATCGAGCCAGCTCGATTGCTCTTGAGATATTCCGGTGAAGGTGACCGTGGAGCGCTCGCTCAAGCGCATGATGGAGTTGTTGCTCAGATAAAGCGCGGCGCGGCTGTTGGCCTGGGTGCGCAGCATGTCGCCGGCGCAGAAGACGTCCTGCGCGGCGACCGCGTGCCACTGGGTCGCGATCTGCGCGCGCGTCTCCACCATGCCTTCGGCCGAGACGAGGGTGGCTACCGGCTCGGCGCACTCCTGCGCCAAGGCAGGTGCCGCGATCCAGACCGACAGCAGAATGCCCAGCCGGATGGCGCGGAAATGAATCGGGTAACGCAGCAAGTCCATCTTGGTTCCATTTGGTATGAATTCATCGCAGCACGCTATCGCGAAGATCTCTCACCCCTTGGGTACAAGCAACCCGTCAACTCCAGCCCGCGACCCAAACTACAGATGCCTATCTGACCACCATCGTGCGCCGCAAGAAACTACCACATTCCCGAGTCCGTTGAAACATATCGCGGCGGATTTCTTCATGACATCGACGCCAGAGGCGGCACATTCCCATACCGCGCGGGTCGCTCTAAGCGTTTGCGGAGATTCCCTAAATCTTTTGTTCGTTGGATACCGCGCGCGCCACACATCGTCTGCAACACACACGCTAAAATAGCGCAGCGCGGCCGCGGGCGCCGCGCACGAATCCGAATCGCCCGCGTGAATATTGAATTGACGCTGCCGCATCATTTCTGCTGCAAGACGATCACGCCTTCGATCGGCCAGGACAGCGCGCTTTGCGCATGCAGCTCGCAGCGCCGCAAGAAAAAGCGGCTGGGGCCGTCTTCCGGCGCCACGCCCAGCGCACGCTGGAATGCGCGCTCGGCCGCCGCGCAATCGCCTTGCCGATACGCGCGCAAGCCTTGCGTGAAATGCCGGCACAGCTCAGGCACATGATCGCCGCAATGCCCCTCCAGTCCAAGCAACTCATGGATCACGATGGCCTGCCGCTTGCCGGCGAGTCGGAAGGTCCCGAGCTCGCGGCTGACGAATCCATCGAGGTCCGCGAGCACCTCGGCGGAAACCAACAAGGAGGTGCCGAGCAGTTTGTTCAAACCCTCGATGCGCGAAGCGGTGTTCACAATGTCCCCGACGGCACGATATTCATAATGATCCAGGGCGCCGATGTTCCCCAGCATGATTTCGCCCGCGTGCAAGCCCAACCGCGTGCGCAGCCCCGGCTCCTGCCCCGGCGCCGCATCGGCGCGCAGCGCTTCGAGCGCGGCCATGCACGCCTGCTGCCGCAAACGCCGCTCGGGCGTGCGCGCCGACCAGATCGCCAGCATGGCATCGCCCACCACATCCGAGATGATGCCGCCGCGCGCGCGCACCGGCTGGAACAAGCGCGCGTAATACGCGTTCATGCGGGCGGCGAGTTCTTCGGGCGCAAGCGTTTCCGCCAATTGGGTGTATTGCGCGGCGTCCGTGGCGAGACACACGCCGTACATGCGTTCACTGGGCGCCCCGAGACGGTGCGCATCGCGCGCCAGATCCTCGACTACGTGATCCGGCAGATAATAGCCAAAGGCCTTGCGGATCTGCGCGCGCTCGCGTTTGAGTCGCTTGTGCCGCCAGGCCAGGACCAGAAACACTGCCAGCGGCGTTTGCACCAGAACCGGGATGAACAGCGGCAGCCAGTAGGCATGCGCGGCAAACGCCTGGAGGCAGAGCAGGGTGTAAAGCGCGGCCAGCGCCACGCTCAAGACGACGAATAAGCGCGTGCTGGACAACAGGTTCAGGGACGCCAGCGCGAAGCCGTAGAGCATGAGCAGCGCGAGATAAGCCCACAGTCCCGGCAAGCGTAGGGAATCCTGCGCCAAGAGATTGGCGAAGGCGGTCGCCGCGATCTCCACCCCGCTCAAGTCCAAACCGCTTTGCTGCGAGTACACCGTGTAGAAACTGTCTTTCTGCTCCGGCTGACGTTCTTCGGAAAATCCGACGAACACCACCTTGTTTTTGAATGCGGCGAGGTCCGCCCCGGGATCGAGCACCTGAGGGTAGGGCGCCGTGGCGATGGTGCGCGGCGGGCCATAGAAATTGAGATAGCGGCGATCGGCTCCCTGATACACCGCGAGCAGCGCCTGCAATCGGCGGCTGGCGTCGACATCACCGGCGAGCGCGTGATCTTCCTGCAAGGCACCCAAGAGTTCACGCGTGAGCGCCGGGTGCTGCTTGCAGATCGCGCGCAGCAGCGCCGGCCGCCGCTTGCCCAGATCCTCGATGGCCTCCCGCAGCAGCGCGGCCTGTTGCGGCAAGCGTTCATCGACCACCTGGCGCAAGCGGTCATGGTCTTGCGCCGCATAAAGCTCCAAGGCGGCGGTCGGCAGTGACGCAGGATCACCGGCGGAGGTATGAAAGGTCCAGAATTGATTGACCTTGATCGGCACCTTGGGCAAGGCGAATGGTGCGGTGGCGGCTGCGGCACCGAATATCACCGCCGTTGGCGGCACCAGCCGCTCCAGATTATACGCGTCACTGCCGGAGATCGATTGCACCTCGCGCTCGAGCCTGGAGAAGACCACGACATTGCCGGCCCGCCGCATCGCATCCGCCAAACGCGCATCCTGTTCAACGCTGCGCGGCTGTTGAAAGAAGATGTCGAACACGATAACGGCGGCCCCCGCCTCGGCCAGCCGCTCGATCAACCGCGCATGATATTCACGCGGCCAGGTCTGCGGATCATTGCTTAGGCCAAGCTGCTGCGCAGATGTTTTGTCGATCGAGACCAGCATCACTTGCGCGGGCGGCGCGCGGTATCCGCGCAGCTTGAACAAGAAATCCAGGGCGACATTTTCTTCCAGGGCAAACCCGCCCGGCAGCGCATAGATCAATAGACCGGCCACGGTGAGCACCAGTCCGAGTGTCAATACACTGAGCGTTTTGATGTTCCGGGACGCAAGCCTGCTCATGAGTTTCGTGTTTTTGTTTTGGGTGTTTGACCAATCGCGCGCTGCGGCCGACCGCCGCCTGATAACCAGTAGTTCATTGCCGCGCCAGATCGACTATAATAAGCGCCGAGCGACGCACGCAGAGCGGATCGCGATTCATATATGAGTGATCGCTGATTTTCGCAGCGCCCATAATAATAGTGACCGATGATAGCGATTACCCGACATGATAGCGAACATCCCATTGTTTTCCGGCCTGAGCGAATCCGAGCTGGCGCAAGTCAGCCAACATTCCGTCACACGCACCTACCCGAAGAACACCGTGATCATCAATGAAGGCGATGCCGCCGAGTCGCTGTATGTGATCCTCAAGGGCAAGGTCAAGATCTTCCTGAACGATGACACCGGGAAGGAGGTCGTCATCAATTGCCAAGGGCCGGGCGAGTATTTCGGCGAGGTCGCGCTGATCGACGACGCCCAGCGCTCGGCCTCGGTGATGACGCTGGAATCATCAAGCTTTTCGGTGATCTCCAAGCAGTCCTTTCGTGAGCTGTTGAGCAAGAATCCAAACATCGCGCTGAGCCTGATCCGCGATCTCACCCAGCGGGTGCGGGTGCTCACCGAGAATGTGAAAAGCCTGGCGCTGCTCGATGTCTACGGCCGCGTGGCCAAGACCTTGCTCAGCATGGCCTCGGAACAGGACGGCCGGCTGCTGATCGAGGAAAAGCTCACCCAGCAGGACATCGCTAACCGCGTCGGCGCCTCGCGCGAGATGGTCTCACGCATCCTCAAAGACCTCACCGCCGGGGGGTATATCCGCATCGAAGACAAACATATCGTCATCAATGAAAAGCTGCCAAAGCATTATTAAATCAGACGTTTTTCATGGCGCACCCGCCGCCGGGCGCGAACAGGCCTTGAAATTCGCTTTTTAATCATTATTCTTACAGGCTAGATACCCTAGAAATCTGCTCAACAAGAGGATGTTGTTCACTATGAATACCAACCAAACCATTGCCCGCGATGCGAGTACCCTGGCCCTTGAGACCAACAAGGTCTTGCGCAACACCTACCTGCTGCTGTCGATCACGCTGATCTTCAGCGCCGTCACCGCCGGCATCTCCATGGCGATCAATCCGCCCTGGTTCACCGGGCTGATCTGCTCCATCACCGCCCTGCTGCTCGTCTGGTTCGTGCTGCCGCGCACCGCCAACTCCGCCGCGGGACTGGGAGTGGTGTTCGGGATTACCGGCCTGCTCGGCTTCGGTCTCGGCCCGGTGCTCTCCCACTATCTGAACATGCCCAACGGTGCGCAGATCGTGATGCAGGCCATGGGCGCGACCGGCGCGATCTTCGTGGGGCTCTCAGCCTACGTCCTCACCACCAAGAAAGACTTCAGCTTCATGGGCGGCTTCCTGATGGCAGGGATGATCCTGGTGATCGTCGCCATGCTGGCGCTGCTGGTCGCCAGTCTGTTCGGCTTCAACATGCCAGTGCTGGGCTTGGCGCTGTCGGGCGTGATCGCGCTGCTGATGGCCGGTTTCATCCTGTATGACACCAGCCGCATCATCAACGGCGGCGAGACCAACTACATCGTAGCCACCGTGGGTCTGTACCTGAGCATCTACAATCTGTTTGTCAGCCTGCTGCAACTGATCGGCTTCGCCAGTGGCGATGATTAACACCGAGCAGTCCATGCACGATAAGATAAAGCCCCGCCCTCGGGGCTTTATTTTTGGGATCGAAACCCGCCATGTCTGAACATCCCTTCGCGCAATACGTCCGCATCCTCGGCAAAGGAAAGAAAGGGTCGCGCTCGCTGACTCAGGACGAGGCGCGCGCGGCCTTCGGCATGATCCTGCGCGAGGAGGTCCGGCCCGAGCAGCTCGGGGCCTTCCTGATGCTGTTGCGGGTGAAGGAGGAAACCGGCGCGGAGATCGCCGGCTTCGTGCAGGCGGTGCGCGACAGCCTGGCGCTGCCCCAGCCCTTGCCCAGCGTCGATCTGGACTGGTCGAGTTACGCGGGCAAGCGCCGCCATCTGCCCTGGTTTTTATTGGCGGTGCTGGCGCTGGCCGATCACGGCATCAAGGTGTTCATGCACGGCTCCAGCGGGCACACCGAAGGCCGCGTCTACACCCGCGAGGTGTTGCGTCACTTCGGTTTGCCGGTGGCAAGCAATTTCACCGAGGCGGGCGCGCAACTGGCGCAGCACAATTTCTCGTTCATGGATCTTCGCGATCTCTGCCCGAAACTCCAGGCAATCATGGATCTGCGCGCGGTGCTGGGGCTGCGCTCGCCGGTGCATACCCTCGCCCGTCAGATCAACCCGTTCGCCGCGCCGTGTTCGATGCAGAGCATCTTCCATCCCGGCTATCAATTCATTCATCAGGAGGCCGAACGCATCCTCGGTCAGCCGCACATGGCGGTGATCAAGGGCGACGGCGGCGAGGTGGAGTGCAATCCGGACAGCGCCTGCACCGTCTACACGGTGCACGATGGCGTGACCGATTGCGAAGAGTGGCCGGCGTATTTCCCGGCGCGGCATCTCAAGCCGGCGGAGCTCGATCTCGAGGATCTGCGCCGGTTATGGCGCGGAGAAATCACGGACGAATACGCGCTCGGCGCGATTCACATGACGCTCGCCGTAGCACTCAAAACGATGCAACGCGCTGCGACCCAAGAAGACGCGTTGGCGCTGGCGCAAGACATTTGGCAGGCGCGCCGGCGCGATAGCAGGTATGGGTGGTAGCGGTCTTCCTCGTCGAAGAAAATCGCCTGGCCACCGTTACCCCGGAGCATTACGTGGTATATCCCGCCTGGAGCATGAATTCGTGGTTTTCTTGCCATGGCGCTACATTACCTGCATCTCGTAATGCAATTATGCAGGCCCCGTCTCTAGGTGTTTAGGTGTAGATCGGTGCCTGGGTAAGGGCGCACTGTTTGAGTACGGAGGCGACATGGGGCTCGAACTGCGATTTAGCGACAAGGAGATCGCGGCCTGGGGCGGCATGGGGTTGATGAAGCGCATGCTGGATCACATGGACCTCGACAGCGCCTTACGTGCGAGTGGGCTGCCGCAACCAGGTAGCAACCGCGGTGACCGAGCCCCAACTTCAAAGCGGTGATGCGGTTGTTTCGCAAATTCTCGCAAGCGGAAAATGCGCAAGTGATGGGCACGTTGTATCGCTGACTGTTTGGGCAGCTTTGGCTGGACGGATTGACGCTCGATCTGGTTTCCACGGTCATGACCCGTTACGGGTAACAAGCAGGCGCGGCACGCGACTACAACCCCGCCAAGCGGGGCCGTGTGTCACACCCTCCATTGATGGCGTTTGTGTCCGACACGCGCATGGTCGCCAATTGCTGGTTGCGGCCGGGAAACAGTCACACCGCTAACAATGTGCGTGCTTTCCTCGATGAGGCTCTGGACAAGCTGGGCGGCAAGCGCGTGGCCCTGCTGCGCGCCGACAGCGGCTTTTGCGACCATGCCAACACGGGAATGACAACTGATGGTCGAGGACGACTGGGCGAAGACCGCCCCGATCACGAATGCGGCCGCGGCAGGCAGTCCAGCAAGCCACACCAATGCTCCCACCACGATAATAGTAAGTACCACTTGTGCCCTACCCTGCCCGAGAATCTGATGACGCAGGGCATGCAACTGGGACAGGAAGTAATTCAGTCCGATCGTAAACAGAAGTAAGACCACCCCGAACTCGGCCAGAGTCTTGAATTCCGGCACATGAACCGTAGGTCCTGCCGTGTACGGTCCGAGAATCACGCCGACCAGTAAATAGCCAAGGCTGGTGGCGATGCGCAGGCGCTGAAAGCCGACCACGGCAGCGACACCCAGAGAATTAGGAGAATTTGTGTGAGATGTTCCATTATGGGGCGTGCTCGGATTTCGTCTCGTGGTCATTGTTCTGCATCACCGCAAGCGAAGGCAGTTCGCGATGCAGCGCCGCCTTCGCCAGCAGGTGAGCCGAGACCGGTGCGGTGATAAACAGGAACAGGCTGACCAGAATCTCGTGCAGACTCAGGCCCTCACCTGTGACGCTGAAGAAGATCGAGGAGGCGATCAGCAGACAACCGACCCCCAGGGTGGTCGCCTTGGTTGGACCGTGCAGGCGCGTATAGAAGTCGCGCAGGCGGTAAAGCCCCAGCGAGCCGACGCAGGTGAACACCGCGCCGGCGAGCACCAGCAAGGACAGGATGACTTCGGTGATGATGTTCATTCGATGATATCTCCACGCAGCAGGAACTTCGCCAGCGCCACGGTGCCGACAAAGCCCATCAGGGCGATCAGCAGCGCCGCCTCGAAATACAGCGGACTTGCAAGGTGGATGCCGAGCAGCACCAGCAGGGCGATGGCATTGATGTAGAGGGTGTCGAGCGCGAGGATGCGATCCGTGGCGTCCGGCCCCTTGAGCAGGCGCAGGAAGCTCAGGGCGAAGGCGACGCCCACCAGGGCAAAAGCGATGATCAGTGCAAAACTCAGCATTCGGTGTTTTCCTCAAATATTGCCTTTATTGGCGCCTCGAAACGCGTCTTGATCGTCGCGACGAGTTCTTCCGGAGACTCGACGTCGAGGCCATGCACCAGCAGGTGGCGGCGATCCGCCGACAGCCGCGCCGAGACGGTACCCGGGGTAAGACAGATAGTGTTGGCGAGCAGGCTGATGGCGAGGTCGTTGGTCAGATCGAGTGGCACGACCACGAAGGCCGGCCGCAGCGCGCGCGGCCCGGCAAGGATCAGGCGGGCGACGGCCAGGTTGGCGACCAGCACGTCATACAGAAGGACGCCCACGAAACACAGCAGGTGGCCGGGCGCGTGGATGCGCACGCGCTCTGGCCAGAAAGCCAGCGTGAAGCGTGGAATTGCCCAGCCGAGCAGCAGGCCGAGCAGGATATGTCCCGGCGCGAGACTGTTGTTGAGCAGCAGCCAGACGACGGCGAGCACCGGCGTCAGGATGGGATGCGGCAGCCACTGCAATATCCGTTTCATCGCGCTTCTCCCAGCACGGCGGCGATGTAGGCGGACGGATCGGCAAGCTGCGCCGCGGTGGCGAGCGCGAAGTCGACCGCCGGCCCACCGGCAAGGGTAAGTGCGAGGATCAGGCCCAGCAGGCCGAGGATAGCGACCAGTTCGCGTACTGCGCTGGGCGGATCGGGCGGCTCGTCCGGCAGCGTCTCGATGGGTGCCGCCTGCGGGATGGCCTGGCCCGGCTCGACCGTCCTCATACTGAAGAAGATCCGGCTGCCGGCGCGGGCAAGCGCAATCACGCCGACCAGCGCGGCGCCGAGGATCACGCTCCAGAGCCAGACC
>CAZKZP010000020.1:35272-51393 GCA_964557295.1 uncultured Chromatiales bacterium
ACGCCCAGGTCTGGCTCTGGAGCGTGATCCTCGGCGCCGCGCGGAGCAGGAGGAACTTGCCGAGGAAGCCCGACAGCGGTGGCAGGCCGGCAACCGCGACGGCGGCTGCGAAGAACAGACCGCCCCAGAGTGCATGGCGCGGAATGTCGGTGCATGGCGCGAAGGAGTCGGCGCTAGCGGGACGGCGGCGCGCGATACTTTCCGCGAGCAGGAACAGCAGCGCGGCAGAAAAAGCGCTGTGCGGCAGGTAATAGAGGCCGGCAGCGACCCCCTCGCGGCCGAGCGCGAAGCCCGCGATCAAGGTGCCGACCGAGGCCACCACCAGCCAGGCCGCGAGCCGCCGGAGGTTTGGCGCGGCCAGCGCGCCCAGCATGGCGAAGGCCAGTGTCGTGAGCGCCAGCGGCAGCAGCCAAGGCGAAAACAATCCGGCCAGCGCGCCCGATGTGGTGCCGAAAAGCAGCGTGTCGGCGCGCAGGACCGCGTAGACGCCGACCTTGGTCATGATCGCGAACAGCGCCGCCACCGGCGCGGTGGTGTGTGCATAGGCCGCCGGCAACCAGAGGAAGAGCGGCAACAGCGCGGCCTTGAGAGCGAACACGGCAAGCAGCAGCAAGCCGCCGGCGCGCGCGAGGCCGAGATTTTCCGGCGCGACGTGGGCGGCGCGACTCGCGATGTCGGCCATGTTGAGGGTGCCGAGCGAGGCGTAGAGGAGTCCGGCGGCAAACAGAAAGACGGTCGAGCCGAGAAGATTGAGCACCACGTAGTGCAGTCCGGCGCGCACCCGATCCGGGCCGCCGCCGTGCAGCAACAGACCATAGGAGGAGATCAGCAGTATCTCGAAGAAGACGAAGAGGTTGAAGATGTCGCCGGTCAGGAACGCCCCGGCGATCCCGAACAACTGCATCTGGAACAGCACATGGAAATGCCGGCCGCGCCGATCCGTGCCGTCTCCGGCGTAAATGACGGCGACGAGCGCCAACAACATCGTGATCAACACCAGCCAGGCGGCGAGCCGGTCGGCCACCAGCACGATGCCCCAGGGGGCGGGCCAGTCGCCGAGGCGATAGACGAAAATCTCGCCGCTGCTGACCGCGGCCAGCAGTGCGGCGGCGATGACGACCTGGACCGCTACGGCCAACACCGCGATGTGTCGCCGCAGCGACATCGGCAGGTTGGGCAGCGCCAACAGAACCGTGCCGGCGAGGAAGGGGGCGAGGATGGGCAGGATCGGAAGATGCGCGTTCATCGCCCGGCGCCTCCTTCATCCTGGCCATCGACGTGATCGTTGCCCAGTTCGGCGCGCGCGCGCAGGCTCAGCATGATGACGAAGGCGGTCATGCCGAAGCCGATGACAATGGCGGTGAGCACCAATGCCTGCGGCAGAGGGTCAGTGTAGACACCGCTGGCGCCGATCACCGGCGGTTGACCGATGACGAGCCGGCCGGTGGCAAACAGGAAGAGATTCACCGCGTAGGACAGCAGCGTCAGCCCCAGCACCACGGGGAAGCTGCGGGCGCGCAGAACGAGATAAACGCCGCAGCCGGTCAGCGTGCCGATGGCGAGCGCGATCAGGGCTTCCATCAGCCGCCCTCCCCGCCTAGCTTCTCGTGGCTCGCGTGGTGGGCAAGGCCGAGGTTGATGAGGATCAGCAGCGTCGCACCGACGACGACGAGATAGACGCCGAGATCGAAGGCCATGGCGGAGGCGAGCTCGAATTCGCCGACCAGCGGCAAGTCGAAATGGCCGAATGCCGAGGTGAGAAAGGGGCGGCCGAACAGCCAGCTCGCGAGACCGGTCAGGAGCGCGATGACGAGGCCGGCGCTGATCCACGGATGGGTGCGTGCGGGCAGGCGGGCATGGGTCCAGGCCACACCGTTGGCGAGGTATTGCATGATCAGCGCGATGGCGGTGATGAGGCCCGCAATAAAGCCGCCGCCGGGAAGATTGTGGCCGCGCAGGAAGATAAAGGCGGAGACGAGCAGCGCCAGCGGCAGCAAGAGGCGCGCGAAGGTGGCCATGATGAGTGGGTGGATGTCGGCATCCCAGGGCCGGCTATCGGCATCCCGCACCGGTGCGGGCAGGCGCATGTTTTCCAGCAGCGCGAAGATGCCGAACGCGGCGATGGCGAGCACGGTGATTTCGCCGAAGGTATCGAAGCCGCGGAAGTCGACGAGGATGACGTTCACGACATTGGCGCCGCCGCCTCCGCTCACGCTGTTTTCGAGGAACCAGCCGGCGATCGAGTCGACCGGCCGGGTAAGCACCGCCCAGGCCAGCAGGGCCGCGCCCGCTCCGGCCAGGACCGCAATGCCGCCGTCCCGCCAGCGCCGGCCTGTTGAGGATTCCACAGGCGTGGCCTGGGGCAGGAAGTAGAGTGCGAGCAGTAGCAGCACGATGGTGACGACCTCGACGGAAAGCTGCGTCAGCGCGAGGTCGGGCGCCGAGAACTTGACGAAGGCGAGCGCGACGATCAGCCCGACGGCGCCGACGATGATCAGCGCGGTAAGACGGCGGCGATGCAACACGGTCGCGGCGAGCGCGGCGGCGATCAGCGCGAGTGCAGCCAGCAGGCTGATGCCATCGACCGGCAAGAGCGGCCGCGTGCCGGTCAGCGCGGCCGGGGCGCCGAACATGCCGACGGCGCCCAGCAGCAGCACAGCAAGCACGAAGATCAGTGCCTGACGTTGCAGCGAACCGGTGTCAACCGCGGCAACGAAGCGCCGGGCGAACTTCAGAAGACCGTCTTCGAGCAAGCGCTCGTAGATGGCCCGCGCATCAAGTTTCGCCTCGAAACGATCGTGCAGAGCGTACAGCGGCTGGCGGGCAAGATACAGCAGCACGCCGCCGGCCAGCGCGATCGCGCTCATCCACAGTGCCGGGCTAACCCCATGCCAGAGTGCCAGGTCGTGCGCGGGCAGCGGCCCTTGCAGCACGGCGCCCGCCGCCACGGCGAGGATCGGCGCGACGGTCTGCGCCGGGAAAATCCCGACCAGCAGGCACAGCGCGACGAGGATCTCCACCGGCACCTTCATCCAGCGCGGCGGTTCGTGCGGCGTCTTCGGCAGGTCGATCGGATCACCATTGAAGAACACGTCGTGAATGAAGCGCAGCGAATAGGCCACGGCAAACACACCGGCGAGGGTCACGGTCGCCGGCAGCAGCCAGCCCAAAGGCATCCGGTCTCCCACCGTGGCGACCTCGGCGAAAAACATCTCCTTCGACAGGAAGCCGTTCGCCAACGGCACGCCGGCCATCGCCGCCGCCGCGACCATGGCTAGCGTTGCCGTATACGGCATGAATTTCCACAGGCCGTTGATACGTCGCATGTCGCGCGTGCCGCACTCGTGGTCGATGATGCCGGCGGCCATGAACAGCCCGGCCTTGAAGATCGCGTGGTTGATGATGTGGAACACGCCGGCGACGGCGGCAAGCGGCGTGCCGATGCCAAACAGCGCGGTGATAAGACCGAGGTGACTGATGGTCGAATACGCCAGCAGCCCTTTCAGGTCGTGCTTGAACAGCGCGATCACGGCGCCGAAGAGGAGTGTTGCGAGGCCGGTGCCGCCGACCCACCAGGTCCATTCCGGCGTACCCGACAGCACGGGGAATAGTCGCGCCAGCAAAAACACGCCGGCCTTCACCATGGTCGCCGAGTGCAGGTAGGCCGACACCGGGGTCGGCGCCGCCATCGCATGCGGCAGCCAGAAGTGAAAGGGAAACTGCGCCGACTTGGTGAAGGCGCCGAGCAGGATCAGCGCGAGCGTCGTGCCATACAGCGGATGCGCGCGCACCATGTCGCCGCTCGCCAGCACGACGGACAACTCGTAGCTGCCCGTCATCTCGCCGAGCAGCAGGAAGCCGGCCAGCAGCGCCAGTCCGCCCGCGCCGGTGAGCGCCAGCGCCATGCGCGCGCCACGCCGCGCCGCCTCTCTCCGGCGCCAGTAGGCGATCAACAGGAAGGACGACAGGCTGGTCAACTCCCAGAAGATCAACAACTGGATCAGGTTCTCCGACAGCACCACGCCGAGCATGGAGCCCATGAACAGCAGCAGGTAGGCGTAGAGCCGGCCGAGACTATCCTGCGCCGACAGGTAGTAGTGGGCGTACAGGATGACCAGCAGGCCGATGCCGAGGATCAGGAACGTAAACAGCAGGCCCAGGCCGTCAAGACGGAAGACGAGATCGAGGCCGGCGGCGGGAATCCATTCGATGCGCCGGATCGCGGTCTCACCCGCGAACGCCTGCGGCAGCAACGGCGCCAGCCAGAGAAATGCCAGCATGACGACCCCGCCCGCACTCCAGGCAGCCGACACCCGTCCGCGGCGGGATGCCCAGGCGACCAGTGGCGCGCCCAGAAACGGGGTGAGTACCGCCAGGGCGATGCTCATGGCGTGCCGGGCTCGGTTGTCATGCTATATGCGCTCATATCAATTCAACACCATACTTGGGCTCATGCTTGGCGCGTCGGCGCCAGAAGACTTTCTCCGCCTCCACTGCCAATAATACGAGAACCCCGGCGGCCACTATGCGCAGCCAAGTGGCGGCATCGAGATCGGCCGTGTGGAACAGACTCTGCATCAGCGGCAGATAGGTGAACAGCGCCTGCAGCACCAGCAGCACGCCAATCGCCTGTAGCACACGCGGGTTGCCGAGGAATCCCGCGCGCGAAAGGATCGGGCCGGTGAGGCGGCGGCAGTTGAAGAGGTAGAAAACCTCACCCACCACCAGGGTGTTAACCGCGGCGGTACGCGCGACTTCGATGCCAAGGCCGCGTTCCAGCTCCCAGAGGAACATGCCGAACGAGGCGGACGCCAGCAACACCGTGACAAAGCCGATGCGCCAGAGCATGAAACCACTGAGCAGTGGTTCCCGCGGGTCACGCGGTGGCCGCGTCATCAAGTCGGGCTCAGGACGCTCGAAGGCGATGGCTAGCGAGAGCGTGACAGCGGTAACCATGTTGACCCAGAGAATCTGCACCGGTGTGATCGGCAGCGTCAAGCCAAGCAGGATGGCGATCAGCAGCATCGCCGCCTCACCGCCGTTGGTGGGCAGAATGAAGACGATGGACTTTTTGAGGTTGTCGTAGACCGTGCGGCCTTCCTCGACGGCGGCGGCGATGGAGGCGAAGTTGTCGTCGGCGAGCACCATTTCGGCGGCTTCCTTGGCCGCTTCGGTGCCCTTCTGGCCCATCGCCACACCGACATCGGCCCGCTTCAGGGCCGGCGCGTCGTTCACGCCGTCACCAGTCATGGCCACCACTTCGCCATTGGCCTGCATCGCTTCGACCAGCCGCAGCTTGTGTTCGGGGCTGGCGCGGGCGAAGACATCGACTTCGCGCACCACCTGGCGCAAGGCGGCTTCGTCCATGGCCTCGACCTCGACGCCGGTCAGCGCCTTGCATCCAGCGACGGCCAGACCCATCGAGCGCGCGATGGCAGCCGCCGTGACGGCATGGTCGCCGGTAATCATCTTCACGCGCATGCCCGCCGCATGGCAGGCCGCCACGGCGCGGATCGCCTCCTCGCGCGGCGGATCCATGATGCCGGTGAGCGCCAGCAGCGTGAGGCCGCTCTCGACGTCGGCAAATGCCAGCTCACGCTTGCCCTGCTCCATGGGTACACAGGCGAGTGCGAGAACACGGAAGCCCTCGGTCGCCAGTGCCTCAATCTGTGTTTGCCAGAACTCGGCATCGATGGGTTTATCTTCGCCGGCTTGGCGCTGTTGGGTGCACATGCCGAGGAGGCGTTCCGGCGCACCCTTGACGAAGGCGAGCGCATGGCCCGCATGATCGTGATGCAGCGTCGCCATGAAGCGGTGCTCGGACTCGAAAGGAATGATGTCGATGCGCGGCAGCGCCTCGGCCTCGAAACACGGATCGAGGCCGGCCTTGTGGGCCAGCGTCAGCAGGGCGCCCTCGGTCGGGTCTCCTTCGAGCCGCCACTCGCCATCGGTTTCGCGCAGGGTCGCGTCGTTGCACAGCAGCGCGGCGCGGGCGATGTCTGCCAAGTCGGCGGTATCGACCTCGCGCCCCTCCGCGACGAAACCACCGTGCGGCGCATAGCCGACACCAGAAACATCGATAAATCGCTCCGCGGTCGCCAGTCGCTGCACAGTCATTTCGTTCTTGGTCAGCGTGCCGGTCTTGTCCGAGCAGATCGTCGTCACCGCACCGAGCGTTTCCACTGCCGGCATGCGGCGGATGATGGCATTGCGTCCGGCCATGCGCTGCACGCCAATCGCAAGGGTGATGGTCATGATGGCCGGCAGGCCTTCGGGAATCGCCGCTACCGCGAGGCCTACCGCCGCGAGGAACATCTCGCCGGCCGGCTGGCCATGCGCCAGCATGCCAAAGGCGAGTGCGATGCCAGCCAGCACCAGGATGCCGGCCGTCAGCCAGCGTCCGAACTGGGCCATTTGCTTGAGCAGCGGCGTCTCGACCGACTCGACTTCGGCCAGCATGCGGCCGATGCGGCCGATCTCGGTGGCATCGCCGGTGGCGACGACCACGCCGCGCCCCTGGCCGAAGACCACCAGCGTACCCGAGTAGGCCATACCGGTGCGGTCGCCGATGGGGGCGTCCTCCGCCACCGGCTCCGGCGATTTCTCGACTGGCTCGGATTCGCCGGTCAAGGCGGCTTCCTCGATGCGCAGGCTGCGAATTTCGATCAGGCGCAGGTCGGCCGGCACCTTGTCGCCGGAGGCGAGTAGCACGATATCTCCGGGCACCAGATCGGCGGCGTCGATTTTCTGGCGGCGTCCGTCGCGTATCACCATGGCGTGCAGCGACAGCATATTGCGGATGGCGTCGAGCGATTTCTCGGCCTTGCCTTCCTGGATAAAGCCGATCAGCGCATTGATGACCACCACGCCGAGGATGACCGCCGTATCGACGCCATGGCCGAGCAGCGCCGTCACGGCGGCGGCGCCGAGCAACACGTAGATGAGCACGTTGTGGAATTGCAGCAGAAAACGCAGCAGCGGCCCGCGCTTCTTCGGCGGGGTCAGCCGGTTCGGGCCGTGCGCCGCCAGGCGTCGCGCAGCTTCAGCGGCAGAAAGGCCAGTGGTACCAGTCTGTTGCGCCGAAAGGGATTCGGCGGCTGTTAGTGTCTGCCATTTCTGATTGGTCATGATGGCTCACCTTAACATATCCTTCAGTGTACCAGCAGTACATTGCAACTGGCTTGGTACAGCACGTTTCGGGTAACGCTGCCGAGCAGTTTTTCGTCAAACACCGTGCTGCCGTGCTTGCCGATGAGAGGTCTGCTCCCTGGCGTTCTGCCTGTTCAAAAATGACGTCCGCGCCGGAGAACCGCGCATCAGCAGTTTGCCGACCGAGTCATCCGTTTTCAGGCCTACCCGCCCAGCGCTCGACTTTGTAGATGGCCTTGATGGACACCTAGAAACCATTCAAGTGTGTCGCCGTGCTCGTTAAGCGAAACGGGACATCCGAGTCAACCGTTTCGCACTGCGCTGGCGACAGCCCATTGGGCCCCGGCCGTCCCCGTCAGCCGCGTCACGGCACTGCGTGCCTACGCCAGGCTTCTCAGATGACTGGACGGTGTGTCGTAATCCTTGCAGAGTGTCTCCGACACTCCGCACGGATCCTACACCTCCCGGGGACTACGCGCCCTCGCTTCGCTCTCCTTGGCGCGCAGCGGTTGAAGATGTGCAGTAACCAAAGTTCGGCCCAATCGTTTGGCAAGCTGTGAGTAACCTCCGGAATTTGCCGCGGCGACGACACAAGCGATGTCACCGCGCGGTTAGTAACCGTAACCGGCCTGCATTATAACCGGGCATAACCGGTCATAACCGTAACCGGGTTAGCATAACCGGGTCAGATAACCGTAACCGGGTCAGCCTGACCCCGTTCCCGCAATTGTGCAGGCCTGACCCCGTTCCCTGACCCCGTTCCCGTTCCTACGTTTTGACCCCGTTTCTTGACCCCGTTTCTTGACCCCGTTTCTTGACACCTTTTCTTGACCCCGTTTCTTGACCCCGTTTCCTTTTTCGGTGAGTACCACCGTCTTGCCCACGCCCGCCCCGCCGAACAGACCCGCCTTGCCGCCGCGCTCCAGCGGCATCAACACATCCGCTGCGCGCCAAGGAGAGCGAAGCGAGGGCGCGTAGTCCCCGGGAGGTGTAGGATCCGTGCGGAGTGTCGGAGACACTCTGCAAGGATTACGACACACCGTCCAGTCATCTGAGAAGCCTGGCGTAGGCACGCAGTGCCGTGACGCGGCTGACGGGGACGGCCGGGGCCCAATGGGCTGTCGCCAGCGCAGTGCGAAACGGTTGACTCGGATGTCCCGTTTCGCTTAACGAGCACGGCGACACACTTGGATGGCCTTGATGCCGGTCTCAAAGATCTCGGATTTGGTGGAACGTCGCGCCAACGCGGGCAGAGCACGATGGACTGTGCGCCATTGCACATCCGACGGTGCCGCCTGGCGGTCGATGGCATTACCAAACACGTCGAACATACGCGACAGAATCCCTTTGCCCACCGGCGCCAATAACGGACCGCCGGTGTCATCCACCGCCATGCCACGGGCCAGGCCCTGGGTGGGCGCCAAGGCAATCCCGCGCACACGATGCACATCCAGTTGCGCCAGCACTTCAATAACGATCTGTTTTTCCGCTCCCGCGCGCAGCACCGAGTAGATCGGCGGCAACTGGTCATCGAAGCGCATGTCCACCACGCTGCCGCGCACCGAGACGACCACACCGCTATTCGTGATACGGGCTTTGCTTGCCATTTCCCAGTTCGGTTTCATCACATTACGCCTTCTTTTCCACGGTGGATAAGACGGGGTCGATGGCCAGCACTGCCATCCACTGTAGCTGTTCGTGGATCGCCCGACGGCGGCATAGGCTCGCGGTGGTGTCGCTCATGTCTTTTCCACTATGGTCTTGCGTCCTTCGCCTGTTTTTCGGAGGCGATCATTTCAGAAGTTTTGGGCAAGAGATTTTCCCCTTCCTTTAACGGTTGTGCCTGCCGCGCCTGTTCCTCGATGACAGTGGCTTCGCTGTATAAACCGGCCTCCGCTTTCGTCGACGCCACATCGAGTTCTTCGCGTCGTGGTTCGGCAGGGAGCTGCTTCCCTGGCGCTGCAATACGCACATCCGCCGGGATCCCCTCGAGCATAGTGACGGGAATGCCTTGTGGGAAGACAACCTCGCGGGCCTCGTCGGGCATCGAGATACCATGTTCCTGAAAGGCACGTTTCACCAACCGGATCACGGAAGAGCGCACCTTCAACCAACTGTATTCGCGGCCGTTGATCCAAAAGTAGATGCGCAGGTTGACTGTAGATCTACCCAGACTGTCCGCCAACACCGCGGGCTCTGGATCGTTCAGTACGGCCGGGTGGTCCACCAAGACCTTGCGTGCAATCTCCTGCGCCTCGTTGATCGCATCGTCGTAACCGATACCGACGACAAAGTTCTCGCACCGGTTGGCGTTGGTCGTGAAGTTGCTGAGGGTGCTCTTGTAAACGCTGGCATTGGGGATCTGCACGAGATTACCAGCGAGGGTCATCAAGATCGTGGTGCGCATGTTCAACTGCTGCACATAGCCGGTCGTACCGGCAATCTCGACCAAGTCGCCGGTTTCAAACGGCGGCTGCATGCTAAGAAAGATGCTGGCCAGGAAGTTTTCGGTGATGTCCCGGAATGCGATACCAACGATCAGGCCGATCAGACCGGTGCCGCCGACCAGCGTCAATGCCAGTTGCGTCAGGCCGTTGACTCTCAGGATGAGATAGACGCCACAGATGACAACGAGTCCGCCCGCGGTACGCGCGATCACATTTTGCAGGAGTTTGGTCCGAATTCGAGGGCGCAGCAGCGCTTGGACACCACGAGTTGTCAGCAGGGCGCAGCCCACCGAGAGCGCCAGGATGAGCAGTCCAAGAACAATGAAGGGTAGCGCGCGGATGAAGTCGCCCCATAACACCAGTATGCCGCTCCACGCTTGGCGGAAATCCCATACCGACTGCTCAGTCACCTGCAGCCGGTTGACCACGGCGACAACGTCCTGCGTGTTGTGTGCCAGATCCCCGGCCCATTTCTTGAGTTCATCGGACTCCACCTTGCCATTGAGAAAGACGACGCCTTCCTCGACCCTGACTTGTGGGTCGGTGAACCAGTCGGTGGCATCCAGCACACGCTGGAGTCGCTTGCGGATCTCTTCATCGTGCGCGATGGGTTTTACGTCCACCTTTGCGGGCGCCAAGGAAAGCTCTTGTTTATCGGGTGCGGTCATCTTCTGCACTTCGCCGGCCTTGCCGACGGGTTCCTGCGCCATGACGGTCAATGGCAGCACGCAGCACACAGAAGCGAGCAACACCGTCCTCAGAAGCAGGTTATGACAACTGCGAGGCAATCGTTGCGCGGGAACACTCTCGCTCGGAACCGCTGGATCGCGGTTCCTGCTTCGGTACCTGCCGATCAAACGCTCGATGTAAGCGTCCAACTCGAACCGCATCACAGACAACCGCTGACTGGTAAATTCCGCCGCGCCACAAAAAAGCTGCGCCTTCCCGCCTTGCGCTGTAACGACCTCACCGCAATTCGCTAAACGGTCTTTGCCTGCCATTTCCGGGTTTGGCTTCATAACGCTATGTCTTCTCCGTCTCAGCGTTCATCGCAGGCTCGGCATGGAGTATCTCGCGCACCTCCAGCAGCCGCCTTGCGAGCCGCGCGCGCTCATGGGCGGATTCGGTGGTGCGACCCGCCACTTCGGCAAGCCACAGCACCTGTTCGTGGAGGGCCCGTCGGCGGCGCGGGCTGGCGGTCAGGCTGGCCAGGGTCTCGATGGCGCTGAGCATGCGCGCCATGATGCCGACATTGCCTATGGCGCTGCCCCGAATCTGGTCGAACGCCTCGGCCAGCAGACCTTCATATGTCGGGGCGATGGTGATCACGCTCAGCCGGTCTCCTTCGTAGCGGAGCGATGCAGGAAATTTCCGCGGGGCCAGCTGCGCCAGTATCGCCGTCAGGTAATCAATGCCCATCACCGCCGTCGAGGTGTCATTGACGCCCGGCGATAGCGCCTTCAAGGCCATATCCACGATCTGCCGGATACCGAAAGCGGGATCCTGTTCCACCGTGCGATGGCGGCCTACGCTGTAAGCGTCGTTGAGGGCCGTGACCGTCTCTTGATCGGGCGGGTCGTCCAGCGCGAGCGATGCCAGGGCGGTATTTTGCACGACGAACGCGCCGATGCCGCGCTCCATGCGCACGACGGTCTTCCTCTCTCGCGCCAGGCGCAGCAGCGCATCATTATCCACGCTCTGTATGTAACCGTTCACCGCGGCCGGCACGGGATACCAGCTCATCTCTGCCGCAGACTTCAGCACCTGATCCGGGGCCTCATCTTCATCGGGTCCGTGTCCCAGTCTTTCCGGAAACAGCCGCTCAATGGACGCGATGGTGTCTTGCGTAATCGACGCAATGATGCTGGAAGCCTGGATCGACGAGGCAATGTGATGAATGAAGAAAACGAGGACGCCGATGCCGCCGAGCGCCAGAACAAAGGCGAAGAACACCGCCAGGCTCGGCACGAACTCCTCTACGCCACCACCGCCGCGAATGGTGCGCAACACGACCAGGCAATAAGCGAATACGCCGGCGAAGATCCCGAACGTGACCTGTGTGACACGGCTGCTCATGAAGGTCCGCAGGATACGTGAGGTGTATTGGCTCGATGCCAGTGCCAGTGCTACCAGGGTCATGGAGAACGTGATACCCATCACGGACATCATCGAACCGGCCAGTGTGGCCAACATCTGGCGCGCCCCGTCCGCCCCGGCGCCAAACAGCCGTGGCCACTGGGCCAGCCATCGGTCGCCGGCGATGGAGCCTGTTTCGATCAAGGCCGCTGCGAAGACGATGTTGGCCACGACGATCAGCGAAGGCATGAACCAAAAGCTCGAGCGCAGATTGCTCCAGAGTTGTTTGAACTTATGCATGGATCAATCTCCTAATCCGGTCCGCAACCCCTTCAGTGATAAACGCTATCACCGAAAAATGCATTCCATTCTCAAATAGATGCTGTGCTCGATCCCTTCCATCGCCAATTTCGAATCTCCGCCAGCTCCTGGCCGTGTTTAGCTCGGCTACGCGCTTTTGACTCCGCCTAAATGTCTGCCATAACGCGTTGCCAATTCAGACTCAGCGACTTGCCCCCATCGATTGTCCCTCCCCATGTAATTATTCAAATTATAGCAGTAATAGTAATAGCCCTTTTTACCGGGGTTTACGCTTAGGGAATTTCTGCAAAAGTCACCAAACCACCCTGCCGCGCGATAAAATTCCGAGCGCAACTGGGAGGAAGAACCTGCAACAACAAGCCTTTGCCGAAAGCACCTTTGAACCGCACGCCACAACCACGCGGCGGGTGACATTTCTCGCCGAGATGGAGCGTGCGGTGCCTTGGCCTGAGCTGTGCGCGGTGATCGCGCCGTTCTATCCCAAGGGTGAAGGCGGCTGCCCGGCAATCGCGCTGGAACGCAAGGCCAAGGACTTCACCAACCGGCGCTACCGCTGTTTGTGCGCAAGTAGCGGCGGCACTCCTGGAAACGCACTGGAAAAGTTCACGGAGGAATGTATGGAAAAGGTAATCGACGAAGTCACCAAGAACAGCCGCCGGCATTCTCATACTTGGCGTGCCGAGGGCAGCCTTTTTCCCTTTATATAAATGCGGGCTTATTTTCTTCTATAGTGTACAGACCGACCATGTCCGGTCGTGTGGCGAGGCCGACGTTTGTAGCTGAAGTTTTCAGGAAACGGGCAATCCGCCCGGCCTTCGCGGTCGCGAAGCACTGTGTGCACTATCAAATAGGAGAAGCTAAAGGTTGAATATAAGAGGCAACATGATTGCGGCCCTGATCGCGATGGCGTCGATCGTCTCGATGGGTGTCGTGAGTCAGGCGGGTGCGGCAACCGCCAAGGATCTGGACAAGGATGCCGCGCAGGCTCTCAAGACGCTCTATCAAACTGGCTCCGTTGCGGAGACCCTTTTGCATACGGCCAAGGCTGTGCTCGTCTTCCCGAACATCATCAAGGCCGGATTCGTATTCGGTGGCATTGCCTGTTTATCCATGTGCGCCGCCGTACAGCGCCTGTGCCGGCCAGGGGGCGACGGCGTTGAAGGCCAGCGAGGTGCGCTTCCGCGCCGTGAGCGACGCATTGCCGCTGGGCATCCTCGCCACCTCTGCTCAGGGACGATGCACCTATACCAACGCGGCCTATCGCATGATATCGGGCCTGGCCTCCGGTTGGGCCGTTTGTCTGGGATGTCAGTAGAGTGACTGCGGGTCTGGAGCAGGCCAATGTCAAAAAAGCGTAAGATCATCCTCTTCAGCGTCGGAGCCCTCATCGGGCTCCTTGTCATCGCCACGGCGGCGCTGATCTTTTTTGTAGACGCGAGTGCCTACAAACCGCGCCTGGAAGCAACCGCCTCAAGTGTATTAGGGATGCAAGTCAAGGTCGACGGCCGGCTGGGGATTTCCTTCTTCCCCGATTTACGCATCACACTGGACGACGTGCATGTTCGCAACAAGTAACTGTAACTGGGTCAGGCCTGCACTATTGCAGTGTTGGTAACCGGGTAACTGGGGGTAACTGGGTCAGTGGGTAACTGGGTCAGGCCTGCACTATCGTAACTGTAACTGGGTCAGCCTGAGCCCGTCTCAACGTCTCCTGACCCCGTCTCAAATGGCTTATGCCGCCGCAGGGAGAACCCGGAAGGTGAAAACACCCGGCAAGACGCGCCGGCGCGCTGCGAAGCCAAAAAAATAGATTCGTCGCGTACCGGGTTCGGCGGCCTTGATACCCGGTTACCCGGGCCTCCGAGCGCTACCGGGCGCACACGCGGCCGGTGTCGGCGTGGATGAACCCGGTGCCCGCGTAACAGCGCACGCCCTACGGGACATAGAGCGTCGCGAACACCGATGTCATGAACGCCGTGGAGGTAAAGACCATCTTGGGTTGTGCCACCGCGGCAAAGCCCCCGGCGTTCACGGCCAGCGACTGGTCCTCGCCGAAACCAATCTCGACGATGGCCTCGGGACCGCTGGCCGTGATGTGGCGCGCCAGGAGTTTTTGCGAGGTTCCCACGGTTTGCGACCAGACCACGAGCGCCCGGCCGTTGGCATCGATTCCCGCGGATGGCGGCTGCACATGGGTATCCAGCGCTTCGAGCGACTGCGGCAGGCTCCACGTCCCTGCGTTCGCGTCGAGGCGCGCGGTGTACAGGTTGTCGATGCTCGATTCGGTTTGTATCCAGGCGGCCTGTATGTTGCCCGCCGGGTCTACCGCGATCGTCGGCCAGTAAGCCGGGGCGGTGCTCTGCTCGATCGCCACGGGGGTGGCCCACGTAACCGATGCCGGGTCGAAATGCGTCGCGTAGATCGATATCTCTGTAGTCGTTCCGGTCGTCTGCCGCTCCCAGGCAACACCAACATGCCCGTTGCTTCCAACCGAGATCCGCGGTCTCGCCTCACCGTCATAACCGGCAAGATCGGAGGTGCCGATGTGCTCCGAGGCGGTCCAACCGGCGCTCGCCTCAACATAACGCGCCGCCCAGATGGTCGGCAGAATGGGGCCGCCCGCCGTCTGGCCAGTATCGTAAGGATTGGTGTCCTGCCGCCAGACCACGGTCACGTCGCCGTTACCGGCCACGCCGGCCTGCACCTCCCATGAATAACGCTCCGGCGTGCTGATGCGCGAGGCGGCGGACCAATTCGTGCCGTCGAAACGACGGACGAAGGTGCTCAGGAACTCATCGGCTGTCGTTCCGCCGGCCAGACGTTCCTGACTCCACGCGACGGTGATGTGGCCGTTGTCGTCGATGGTCACCACAGGGTCTATGGCGTAGAACGAAAAGTCCTCGCCCGAGGCGTCGGAGACTCGCTCGGCCGCTTGCCAGGTGCCAGCCTTGGAACGCCGCAGCCAGATCTCCGAACCAGTGATTCCGCCGCAGGAAGGCGGATTGAAATAATAATTTTTCTGCCAGACCACGACCGCGTCACCGGAGGCATTGATGGCGACCGAATCATCGGCGGCGCCCGTTACACCCAGATTGAGCGCCGCACCCCATTGCGCGCCGTCGAATCTGCTGACCCAGACGCTGCCGCCGCAATCGCCTGACTCCACCCACGACACGAACGCACGGTTCGAGTCGTTGACGGCAACGCTCGCATCGTAGATGTCCGTGTAAGAAATATCGCGTAGCGTCCCGAGCTGGGTGGCTGAACCCCAGCCTGACGAAGGCACGGGGGCAGGAGACGACGTGGGGGTTGGACTTGGTGTCGGCGATAACGTGGTATTGCTACTACCATCACCTCCACCACCGCCACAGGCTGCGAGATTTATTGCCAGTAATAAAACAATAGCTGGAACAGGGACTATCCAACGCCGCTGGTTTAACATATATTCGCCCTTTTCTTCTTGATTGAAACTGGTCAAAAACCGCTGGGGTCATAACCGGGTCAGGCCTGCACTATTGCAGTGTTGATTCTTCATCTGTGTTGTCTCCCGTGAATTACCCGGCACTGGTTCCATGGCATTAAGGCTTCCCCTCCCTGCCATATTCCGGCCGGTCTGCTTGATCTGCTTGACCCGTTGGGTATCCGCAAGCAGAACATCTTCAGCAGGAGCTGGAACCAGGAAGGAAGAAAAAACAGCCGCGCGGATGCGATGCACGCCTTTGAAGACGTTACTGCCGCTGTGGTCCATGCCTTTGTCCCTAGGTGGGTTCATTTTAATGCTCGCGTTGGCCGGTGGTGGCGAGACGCGCTTGAATGACTTTCGCTCACCCTAAGACGGTCTCGATTCCTTATCAATATTTTTTGTGGATGCAGTCAGATCATTGTTCGTGGCAGATGCGCGGATAATTCTGAGCGTCGCGCTGGGGAGGGCACGGGTTTTGGGTCTGTGGTGAGCGCAAGCGCTCAGTCCTGCACCACTGCGCGCTCCAGTTTGCGCATCCGGCGCGCCACGGCGTCATCGCTGATAGGCGCGATGGCCGCTCCAACGGTACGCCGCCGGATCTCTCGCCAGTTTGGCGCGGACCGGGTTCAGATGGATATAGCGTACCAATTCCAGCAGGTAGCGGT
>CAZKZP010000021.1:0-5006 GCA_964557295.1 uncultured Chromatiales bacterium
GAGCAGAGGTTGATGGGGCGGGGTGGCGGGCGGGTTTTGGGTTTGTTTATTTCTTCAGCAGTGCCATGAAATCAGCCGGCGGCAGCGGTTTGCTGAAGTAGAAACCCTGCATGTAATTGCAGTTGAACTGGCGCAGCAGTTCCAGGTGTTCGGCGGTTTCCACGCCTTCGGCGACCACGGTCAGTTTGAGTTTGTGCGCCATGGCGATGATGGCGGAGGTGATGGCCGCGTCATCGGCGTCGGCGTGGATGTCGCGGATGAACGAGCGGTCGATCTTGAGTGTGTCGATGGGGAAGCGCTTGAGATAACTCAACGACGAATACCCGGTGCCGAAGTCGTCCATGGCCAGGCCAAGCCCCATGTCCTTGAAGGCGCGCAGGGTGGCCATGGTCTTGTCGGTGTCCTGCATGACGACGCTCTCGGTGATCTCCAATTCCAGCCATTTCGGCGCGACTCCGTGCAGCTGCAAGGCGTGTTCGACGACGGCATTGAGATCACTGTGGCGGAATTGCTGGCTGGAGAGATTGACGGCGATTCCGATCGGATCGAGTCCGGCCTGCATGATCTGTTTGATCTGGTCGGTGGCGGTGTGGATCACCCATTCGCCGATCGGTACGATCAGTCCGGTCTCTTCCGCCAGGGGAATGAAGTCCAGCGGTGAGACCATGCCGAGCTCGGCGCTCTTCCAGCGGATCAGCGCCTCGGCGCCGATGATGCGCAAGGTGGCGACGTCCACCTTGGGTTGATAAAACAGCACCAGCTCATCGCGCTCGATGGCCTTGCGCAGCTTGGACTCCATGCTGTGGCGCTTGACGGCCTTGTCATTCATGGCGGCGGTGAAGAACTGATATTGGTTTCCGCCGTCGCGCTTGGCGTGATACATGGCGGTGTCCGCGTTCTTGACCAGGGCTTCGGTGGTGTCGCCATCGGTGGGATAACCGGCGATGCCGATGCTGGCGGTGGCGTAGATCTCATGCCCGGCGATTGTGTAGGTGGCCGAGATGGCGCCGAGGATGCGCCGAGCGACGGCGGCGGCGTCTTCGATCTTGCTGATGCCGGTCAGCAGGATGCTGAATTGGTCGCCGCTGAAGCGGGCGAGATCGTTTTCATCGAGTGCCGCGCGGCCGATGCTGTCGGTCTCGCGCACCGCGTCGCCAAGGCGTTTGGAGATTTCCTGCAACAGCGCATCGCCGATGCTGTGGCCGAGGGATTCATTGATCTCCTTGAAACGATCCAGTCCGATCGAAACCACGGCCATGGGTTTGTCATGGCGTTTGGCGTAGAGCAGGGACTGATTGAGACGGTCGAGAAACAATTGCCGGTTCGGCAGGCGGGTGAGGGTGTCGTAATAGGCCAGGTGGCGGATGGTTTCCTCGGCCTGCTTGCGCTCGGTGATGTCTTGGAGGGTGCCTTCCAGCAAGATCACCCGGCCCGCGTCGTCCATGGTGGCCTCCGCGCTGAGCTGCACGTGCTTGGTGCGGCCGTTGTCGGCGACGATGCGGTGTTCGAGACCGATGTTGCCCAGTCCCAGGCGCGTACGCTCGATGGCGCCGGCGACCGCGTCCCGATCGTCCGGGTGTACGCACGCGAGGAACGCCGCGTAGGTGCCGCTGAAATTCTGCGGCTGGATGCCCAGGAGGCGGTAGATCTGCTCAGACCAGTAGAACTGATCGCGCGCGATATCCCATTCCCAATTGCCGATGTTGGCGATGCGCTGGGCATTCGCCAGGCGGGTTTTGCTGATCGTGAGATCCTGAAACGCGAGGCTGGAGCGCAGCACATAGCGCACGCGATGGGCGAGGATGGTCCAATTGATCGGTTTGGTGACGAAATCAGAGGCGCCGATGTCGAAGGCGTAATTGACCGAAGTGACATCGTCGAGCCCGGTCACCATGATGACCGGGATCTGACGGCAGTGGCGCATTTGCTTGATCAGGGCGCAGGTGATGAAGCCGTCCATCCCGGGCATGTCGACATCCAGCAGAATGATGTCGGGGGTGTGTTCCTGGCACCAGTCGACGGCGGCGCGCCCGTTGTCGAATTCGATCACCTCGAAGCTTGCGCGCTCCAGGGTTTGGCGCAGCAGGAGCCGCGTGGTCAGGTCGTCATCGACCATCAAGACACGGTAGGTTTTTTTGTCGTCAGGCGTGGTGTTCATTCATGCGACTTCCGGAAGTTCATTTTTCAAGGCGGTACAGGCGAGGTATAACTCCTGCTCCATGTCGTTGATCAGTGGTGCGGCCGCGGTGAGCGTGTTGTTGCGTCCCATGTGCTCCAGCTCTTTACAGATTTCGGCCAGGCGCAGTGCGCCGAGATTGGCGGCGTTGGATTTGAGACTGTGGGCGGCCGCGCGCAGCGCCTGGGCATCGTTGGTGGCGCTGGCGGTTTTGATGGCATCGAGCAATTGCGGCGAATTGTCGAGGAAGATCCCGATGATTTTGCGCAGCAGCGCTGATGCGCCGCCCTCATCGAGGCTGCGGATTCGATCCAGCGCCAGCGGATCGATCAGACCGCTCTGCGCGGCGGATGCATTGCGCTGCGCCAGGGCGCGTGCGGAATCAACCGGACTCGGCCGTGCGGCCGGCAGGCACAGCCACTTGTCGATGGCGGCGAAGAGTTCCTGCTGGGTGAAGGGCTTGCTCACATAATCCGTCATGCCGGCGGCGAGGCATTTTTCACGGTCCCCGGCCACCGCGTTGGCGGTGAGCGCGATGATGGGCACCGGCGCGCGTTGCGCGGCCTGCTCCAGGCGGCGGATCTCCGCCGTGGCCGAGTATCCGTCGAGTTCCGGCATCTGGCAGTCCATGAGCACCAGATCGAAATGCTTTTTCTGATACAGGCCGACCGCCGCGCGCCCGTCATTGGCCAGCTCCACCTGGCACAATGTTTTCTCCAGGATGCTGAGCACGAGCTTTTGATTGATCGGGTTGTCTTCGGCGACGAGGACTGAAATCGCGTGACTGAAGTTGGCGGTGGGCTCGGGGCTGCTTCGTGCTTGCGGCGCGGCAGGACGTGGCTGATCCGGCGCGGCGGTCAGGGCCGCATACAGGTTCTTCTGGCGCACGGGCATGGACAGGGTGACGATGCGCGTGGCACCGTGCTCCGTCGCCGCGGCCGTGATCGGCTGCATGAGGATGAGGCGTGTGTGCGCCGCCTCGGGCGCGTTGAGGAGATGCTCCAGCAGCGCGGCGTGGTTCAGGTTCTGATCCAGCAGGATGAAGGCATACGGTTTAACCGGGGCGGTCGAATGTAGCCGAGAGAAGACCCCGTCGGGCGCGCTCGCCTCGTCCGTCGCGATCTGCCAGGACTGCAATTCCCTGCGGAGATAGGCGCGCAGGTTTTCGCTGTGACTGATGACGAGGGCGCGTGTGTGTTTGATGCTGCTGATGTCGAAGGTGGCCGGAGACGTATCCGTGCGCTCGCGCAAGGAGAGCGTGAACCAGAACACCGTGCCCTTGCCCGGCGCGCTGGTCAGGCCGATGTCGCCACCCATGAGCATGACGAGCTGCTTGCAGATGGCCAGCCCCAGGCCGCTGCCGCCGAATTTGCGCGTGGTGGAGCTGTCGGCCTGCGAGAAGGCCTCGAAGATCTGCTGATGATGTTCCTTGGAGATGCCAATCCCGGTGTCGCGTACTTCAAACCGCAGCGCGCCGTGATCACCACCGCCGGCGCGGCTGACGCTGAGGCACACCTCGCCGCGCTGGGTGAATTTAATCGCATTGCTGAGCAGGTTGGTGAGGACCTGGCCGATGCGTACCGGATCGCCGCGATAGTCGACCGGCAGATCCGGCGGGATGTCGAGGATCAGTGCCAGGCCCTTTTGGTGCGCCGTGCTGGCGACGATGTCGCCGACCCGCTCGATCAGTTCGCGGATGTTCAGGTCCGTGGTCTCGATCTCCATCATCCCGGCCTCGATCTTGGAGAAGTCGAGGATGTCATTGATGATGGCCAGCAGCATGCGTCCGGAGGCTTGCGCATTCATGGCCAATTCGAGCTGTTTTTCGCTCAACCCGGAGGAGAGCAGCAGATCGGTCATGCCGATGACGCCGTTGATGGGGGTGCGGATCTCATGGCTCATGGTCGCGAGGAATTTGCTCTTGGCGCGGGTCGCTTGCTCGGCGGCGATCTTCGCGGCGTGCAATTCGCTGCTGCGCTGTTCGAGGGCCAGGTTCTTTTCGCGTTCCACCGCCAGCTCCTGCTCCGTCTTGATTTGCTTGGCGGCGTTGAGGCTGATCGCGATGTGGGTGGTGGCCTGACTGATGAAGGTTTGTTGTATGGCCGTGAATGGCCGGTGGGTTTGCAGGATCAGGACGCCTTCGGTGGCGTGTTTCTGCACCAGCGGTTCGAGATAAAGATAGCTGCCGGGGGTGGCCCCTTTCATGCCCAGGTGCCTGCTAGTGTCCATGGCTTCCGCGCCGCTCAAGCGCAGCGAGCGGCCGAAGGAGATGACATGGCCCAGGACGCCTTCAAAGAAATTGATGCGTGATGTCTCGGGCGTGTCGGAGCTCATGTGCAGTGCGGACAAACGGGACAAGCTGCCGTCCTGGCCGTGGTAGATCCGGGCGTCGATCAAGTTCAGGCGGTTGTTCAGCATGGTGATGGCGCGCTCGGCGAGGGCGGTCTCGCTGGTCTCGGCGCGGGTGGCCTCGGACAGCAGCCGCATGCTTTCATTGGCCCAGTTTTGCTGTTCGGCCTCGGCCTGGGCTTTCAGCGCCAGTGTGGCTTGTCTCTGGCTGTCGTCCAGCAGCTGTGAGAGGGTCAAACCCATGTGTTGCACGGCACGGGCCATGTCGCCGATGCGATCCTGCGAGGTGATCTTGAGCTCGGCATGATGATCGCCCGCGACGATCTTCCGGGAGTAGTCCACCACCATACTCAGGCGCCGGAACAACAACCAGTTGAAAGCAAAACTCGTCGCCGCCACCAGCCCCACCAGGGCGACGAAGGTCCATATCACGGTGTCGCCCATCAGCGTGAGGATGGATTTCAGCTCGACGACATTGGTC
>CAZKZP010000021.1:5016-6850 GCA_964557295.1 uncultured Chromatiales bacterium
ACATTGGTCAGCGAGAGTTTGGTATCGGCAGCGGCGTCATCGGCGAGGTCTTGGCTGAGGACGTGGATCTTTTGATTGATCTCATCGAATGTCGTGGTCAAATCCACCAGCACGGTCTCGTAGTCCGAAAGCAAGGCGCGCAGCTCCTTGGCGCTGCGCGCCAATGTGGCCTGCCGGGTGATGTTTTCCATCATGCGGGTGGCTTGAATGATGGCCTTGATGTCGCTATCCGGAATGTGGCCTTGGTTGATCCTGAGCAAGGCATCGACCTCATTGGAGATGGCCTTGGCACGCTCCTCCAGGCGCTGCACAGTGTGGTTTTCAGACATGGTGATCAGATCAAACTCAAAGGTGTATTCCAGGATGGCGGCATCGAGGGCGTTGAGATGGCGGATGATCGGCAGGTTCTTCTTTGTGAAGTCCTGTACATCCTGGGCGTTATGGTTGGCCTGTGCCAGGCTGGTGTCGGCGTGCTCCAAGCTGTGATCCAGTGCATTGAGAATATAACTGCTGGCTACGATGGCCACGATCAGGATCACCAGGATGTTGACCAGCATGAGATAGGTGATGGGGATCTGACGGTTTGAGGCGACGGGGGGGTGCACGACGATGGGGGCTGGGGTCTCCATGCTCGCGGGTGTTGGGCCGTGGTCTTCCATTACCTGTTTCATCGTCTGGCGTGTGTCGCGCGGTCAGGCTGGGTGTCCACGAGATTCACGGGGCCTGGCAGTGCAGGCTCACAATCGTGAGGACTGTGGTGTTGGATTGCGCGCAAGCAATGCCTCTCAGCGTCTCTTTCCCGGTGGATCAGGGTTCCTATTGCAATGAACCCAATATCGACCGGTGGCGGCGATTCTTTAAAGCTATGGGAGACGCAACAGGCGAGCGCCGAGGCCGCCGCTTTGGGCGGACGGAGGCAGGGACGGGTGGGAGGTTAACTGCCGTTGTGGCAGCGGTCGCAGGAGGAGATCGGGAAGGCCACCTTGCCGTGGCAGGTGCCGCAATATTGGCCGTTTTTGATCGCCTTCATGTTCACGGGGGTGCCGTTGTTGAGCATCTCGAATGGCTTGGGGTGGCATTCCGCGCAGTCGACCAGATGGGTGTGTTCCTTGTGCGAGAACACTACGGCGGGCATGTCGCCGGTGTCTTTCATCAGGCTGTCGAGATCCAGGGTGTCGTTTTTGTCCTTGCCCTTGAGTACGCCGGCCGGGCGCAGCAGGCCTTGCTTGAGGGCCATGGACCAGTCGATCTGGAGATAGGCGTCGAGCGGGTAATCCGCCAGCACCTCTTTCGGGTCTTGCAGCACCACGACGGCCTTGGGGTCCTGTTTGATCGTGACCAGATCCGCCGCATCAGATTTGGCGGCCGGTGTGGGGGCGGGGGGCTTCTCGCTCATGATCACCGGCGCCATCGTCTGGCCCGGGCTGGGCAGCGCCGGCGCCGCGGCCGCAGCCGGGCCGAGCACCAGTACCTTACGTATCTCCGGCTTGCCCTCGATGCTGCTCTCGTAGACATAGCCGATAGCCTCGGGGCGCTTGGCGACGATCGCCACTACCAGACGTTCGCGCTTGATCTTGGAGGGATTCTTCGCGGTGTTGGTGATGCTGCGGTTTGATTCTTGGGCAGCGGCATCGCGCGCCGACATGCCCAGCACTTCCTTCGAGAAGATCTCGCGCGCGGGGTCCTCCGCCGGGAGATTCAGCACCCAGATCGAACCGCCGTTTTTCCACGCGATCAACTGATCGTTGTAGATTTGCTTGATCTGGTTCAAGTCGAGGGCTTGCTTGTTCTCTTGATTGACGATGACGACGACCCTGTCCTCGGCCGCCGGGGT
>CAZKZP010000021.1:6860-18852 GCA_964557295.1 uncultured Chromatiales bacterium
GTTCCGGCGGCGAGGAGGGCGGCGGGAAGAAACAGCGTCAACAGCAGCTTTTTCATTCGATAGCACCGATTCGAGGGTTTAGTTGCCGAGGTTCACCGCGATGGAGGCCATGGTCAGGCGGCTCGACTTTGGTGTCGTGCTGTCATTGCTGTCGCGGTGATATTCCAGCTTGGCGACCACGTCCTTGGTGAAATGATAGTTCACGAACGCGGTCTTTCTGAGCGTTTCGTTGTCATCGACGCTGCGGTCCTTATCGTAGGTGTCGTAGCGGCCGCCGAAGGTCCACTGGTTCCAGTCGTACATGGCTTGCAGATAATAGCCGGAGTTGTCCTTCTGGGCGTCCGCGAAATTCGTTGCGCGCGCGGCCTCCGCTTGCAGCGTGACATTGGCTAATTTCGCCTTGGCGTGCACGCCGCGCGCGATCTTGCTGTTGCCACTGTTGAATTTGTCGTTCAGATAACTCGCGCCGATCTCGGCCAGGTCGAGGACGGGGAAGGCGAAGGTCACGCGCGCACCCAGGGCCTTGGTGGCATTGCCGTCTACCTTGGCATGGGTGGAGACGCTGGAGTCCTGGATACCGTTGCCGGTGTAGACATCGTAGTTGAGCGCGGTCTTGCCCATGCCGATGGTGCCATAGACCAGGGCGCCGTCATTGATCTGCGGGAACATATTGCGGATGTGCAGCGGGCGTTCCTGCGTGGGCACGAAGGGCGGATAGTGGTCGATGTTCCAGATCCCCGCCGGCGTGAAGAAGCGGCCGAAGCGGAAATTCAGCATCGGATCGGCGAGGTAGTCGATGCTGACGGCCTCGACGAAGAGCTTGCCGAAGGAGTCGCCGGATAAGCTTGCTCCGTTGTAGTCGAGTTTCGTTGCGTCTTCAAACTCGATCTCCGAGAAAAAGCGGATCTTGTCCGAGAGCTGTTTCTTCAGGAACAGTGAAATGTGATGGATGCGGAATGCCGTGTCTTTAGCGCTGGTGTCATAGAACTCCACATCGGCATACCCCGAGATAGTGGCCATATCGCCCAGGGCATGGGTATTGTCTTTGTTCTCGTCTGAAACCAGGGCTAGCTCTTCTTCGAGCTGAGTGATGCGCGCCTCCAGTTCCTCCAGGGTGGCCGCGGCGCTGATGGTGGGCAGGGCGGCCAGGCCAAGCGAGAGTGCGAGTGTGGTGTTCTTCATGGGTTCCCCTCTTTAATTATGATTGATTCTGAGTCGATGTTTCAGTGGGACAGATCTTTTTTACCGTGGGTAGATCGGCATTCTCCACGGTTTGTTTAATGATCATCGCGGCGTGGCTGTCTGCTGCCCAAAAAAGCTTATTAATTAAATCTTAAACTATACTGAAATGTGAAGCGCGAATTTCATTGCGGCGTGCTGATGCAGTGCAGAATCCATACCTCAGAAGTGCGGCGGAGCGGCCCGTTTGTTGTATTCTTAATTTTGTGGTAATTTGAGGGGACGGATAGCGGCGGTTGCCATGAGGTGAGCGAGTGCGAAGGTATAGGCGGGGGGAGTCATGCGGAACATTCAAATTGAATCGATGGATTTTGATGCCTTAGTCGAGCTGGCGCGGAAGGACCCGGCGGCCTTCGAAGCGCTGCGGCAGGATCTGATCGAAGGGTTCATCTCCAAGGCCGGGCCGGCGCAACAGCGCAGACTTCGGTGTCTGCAATGGCGCGTGGACCTCGAGCGTAAGCGCGCATCCAATCCGATGGCCGCCTGCGTTCGTCTCAACCAGATGATGTGGGATTCCTTCGCCGGTGAAAACGGCTTGCGCGATGCGATCAATGACCTGCATGCCAGGAAGCCCCGGCCGGAAAAACAGGCGTGTGTCATCGCGTTTCCATCCGATGCTCGCAGCGCGCGATGATCGTCTTTTCATGCGCGTCACAAAAGAATGTACGCGTGTGCGAATGCCTTGAATCCCTCCCCGTCTTCCCCAAACCAGCCCCTCCGCACTGTTTTTATAGGCTCAAACGCGATTTTTTGATGCAAAAAAGTTGCGTTGGCGCGCGCTTGCGTTTAAATTCGGTGGCTAACGCATGACGGGGTTTTCCGCGCATGCTTGACACTGAAAGTGTTCTGCGGCTTGCAGTGTGTGTCAGAAAAAATCGTGTTCAATAATTTCGACATCTCATCAGGAGGGGCCTCCATGGCGACAAAAAATAAAGCGGTAAAAAAGACGGCAGCACCTAAGAAGGCTGCCCCGAAGAAAGCAGTAGCTAAAGCACCTGTGAAAGCAGTTGCGCCTCTGAAGGCGATCAAGGACGCGTTCACCAAGACTCAACTGGTTGCCACCCTGGCGGAACGCACCAATGTTTCCAAGAAAGACGTTCAGAACATCCTGGCCGAACTGACTGGCGTGATCGGAGCCCATGTAAACAAGAACGGCGCCCAGTCGTTCACCATGCCGGGCCTGTTCAAGGTCAAGGTGATCCGCAAGCCGGCCACCAAGGCACGCAAGGGCATCAACCCGTTCACCAAGGAAGAAGTGATGTTCAAGGCCAAGCCGGCGCGCAATGTCGTGAAGGTTCTGGCACTGAAGGGTCTGAAAGACGCCGTAAAGTAACACCGCAGAGGGGGCGCAAGCCCCCTCTTCTTTTCACTGATAGGTTGGCGCTGAGCGCAGCGAAGCCCAACGATCGCTCAGTCAGCGCCTTCGCGACAACTCATCCGCCAGCATCGCTGCGGCCTCCAATGCCCCCGTCGGTTGCGGGAGCGGCGGCATCTCAAGCCCGATCACCTGATCCAGACTTTCGAGTAGCTCTCCAGGTATCAATTGCGTGCGGGAGATCTCCAGGCTGCGTCCATGCCGGTGTAGCCACTCGACCAGATAGGGCTCTTCGGGCCAGTCCTGGCGGCTGACGTACAGCACCGGCACGCCATTGCAGGCGGCCTCGGCGAAACTGCCATAGCCGGGCTTGGTCAGCAGTGCATCGCAGGAGGCGAGCAGATCGATGAAGGGCAGTCCGCAGCGGGCAAATGAAACGGCCTGGGGGTGGCGGGTCTGCCAGTCATCCGGGATCACCCAGCAGAGGTCATCGCGAATCGGCCAGTCATTGATCGACAGCTCGGTGGGGATCCCTCCCAGGCCGACGACGATCAGGCGGCAGTTGTCATCCAGCCCGAGGCGCTGTTTCAAGATCGCGCGCTGATTGCGGCCGCGGCGGGCGAGCGGACCGATGTCGCGGAGATTGTGGAGGCGCGCCATCGGCATGCCCGGGGTCGGACGCAAAAAGCAGCGCGCGCTATTGTAGGCGGCGATCATCTGTTGATAGATGGGCGCGAAGGCAGGCAACTCCGCGCAATAACCGGCGAGGATGTCGGCCCAGTTCAAGGAGCACAGGCCCACGGCGGGGATACCGGCATGGTGGGCGGCGGCGAGGCTGAGATACGAGACATTCGCCAGCACGAGATCAGGATGGCCGGACGCGATGTGCTCGGCCTCGCGTTCGATCCGTCCTGGCCAGTCCCGATGAAAGTCCAGGTAGGCGGCGAGACTGGCTTCCCGGTTCACGTCGACGGCATTGTGCATCAGCATGCCGAAATCAGTGGCGCGCGGTTGGTGGGCAAAGTTGCCGGCAAACCACTTCTCCAGCAGCGGTCGGGGCGCGGCGCATTGCAGCGTCAGCTGCAGCGAAGGCAGTTGCGCGCGCAGGGCGTTGACCACGGCGGCGGTCTGCGTGATGTGGCCAAAGCCATGATACGAGATACTGACAAACAGATGCGGCATGCTCAGCTCCCACGGGCCTGGATAGCGGCGGCGGAAGACTGAAGCGTCAGGCGTTCCATCAGATAGCACAAACAGTCTTGGCGAATGGCCTGCGCGTTCATGGTCAGCATCGAGGGCATCACCGGGCGGGTGGTGCGGATGGCGCCATCGCGGCTGGCAAAGAACTGTTCGGTCACCAGCCGGCCGGCCTCGTCGATGACCTCCAGCACATGCACGTCATCCGCCGCTTGCCGGGCGAGCAAGGTCCCGCTGGGCAACTCGCGAAAGTTCAAGTGGTCGAGATCATCGATGAAGCACAGCGCGCTGCCGGCCTCACCAAACGAGAATCCGGTGCCGGGCCGCACCTTGACCGTGGCCACGGTGTGAAACAGATCGATATCCTGCGGGGCGATGGCGTGCTGTGGATGCTGCGCCAGGTGCAGGCAGGCGGTGAGGTATTCCCGGGCGTGGGCGCTGCCGTGTTCAACGCCCACCTTGCCGCATTCGATCGTCACCGCCGGACACAGCTCGGCGAAGGCCAGCGACTGCACGCCCTTCGGACGCAGGAAATACACCGCGGTGCGGCTGAACAGACTGGCCAGGTGCAGGACGGGATCATCGAGACGATTGAGGCAGGCGTAGTGGGGGTTGAGGCCGGTGTTGTTGTGCACATCGATGCTGGCGAACACGCCGCGTTGCCGCATTTGGTGGTAGATCTGTTGCATGATGCCCGCCTCGGGCGAGCTGTTGTCGTCGGTGCCGGGCCAGACGCGGTTGTAGTCCGGCTGGTGGTCGAGGCGGCGCTGGCCGTGTTCCGCCGCCGCCACATTGCCGATGAACAGCGACAGCGCGCGCGGGAGTTCCTGATCACGATACTCGCGCAATATCTCCTGGATGGCGTAGAAGCCGGTGTCTTCATTGCCATGCAGCAGCACGGCGACGAACAAGGGCGGCTCGCGGCGGCCGCGCAGGTGGATCAGCGTGGGGCCGCCGAGCAGGGCGTTGAGTTCCGTAGTCTTGGCGCTGAGCAGCGCGGTGGGGATGTGGTCAATGACATTTAACATGGTTGAAACGACTGCAAGTTGTGGTTGTTATTCATACCGGCCATTCATGCACCGGCCGGCCGTCTTGTTGCAATGCATGATAGCGGCGCGTCATCGCCTGCATGTCCGGGCCATGCGCGGCGATAAAGGCGCGCTGCCACGCGGCGCCGGTCTGCCCGCTGCGCACGCGCTGTTCGATGATGTCGAGGTAGTGTTGCGCGTGCCCCGGCGTGATGCCGAAGTCGTTCAGCCCCGCGCGCGCCTGTGGCAGCAGCTCTTCGAGCAGCAGATCGCGCCCCGCGCCGCGCTGGCCGTCCAGCCAGTGGATCTCGGCGTGCAGCCCGTCGCGTGCGGCGGAATAGAAGTTGGCGCGCGCGGCGGCAAACTCGATGCGTGACTCGGGAGCGATCGCCTGCCGCGCCAAGGCGCGCACCAGCCCATAATACAGCGCCGCATTGGCGATGGAGTCGATAATCGTCGGGCCGGCCGGCATCACGCGGTGCTCGATGCGCAGATGCGGGCGCTGCGAGTCATCGAAGCCGATCAGCGGGCGGTTCCAGCGCCAGATCGTGCCGTTGTGCAGGCGCAGATGGGCGAGACGCTCCGGCGGTTCGTCGAAGTGCAGCGGCAGCAGGATGTCGTATTTTGCGAGGTTTTGCGCGAAACATTCGAGCAGCGAGCGGCTCAAAAAGCGGTCGCCGAAGGTCACGCGCTCGTGCAGGGCGCGGGCGCCGGGATGGTCGGGTGTGACCGCCACCGCCTGTTCAAACAGCGGGATGCGCGATTCGTCCCACAGGTCGTGCCCGAACAGGTAGGGTGAATTGGCGCTGGCCGCGATGATCGGTGCGCAGAGGATCTTGCTGGCGTTGTAATAACGCACCGCCTCGGCGGGCGGCACTTGCAGGTGGAGTTGAAACGAGGTGGCCGCCGATTCCAGCATCACATCGTGATGCGCGATCCTGAGGTGATCGCGGCCCTCGATGTCGATCCGCAAGGGCTGGCCTTGCCGCAGGCGCAGGATCTGTTCGTTCAGGGCGCGGTAGCGCTTCATCCCGCTCATGTTGGCCATGACCAGATGCTCGGGGCGCACCGTCGGCAGGATGCCGATGGCGAGCAACTGCGCATCCAAGGTGGTGGCGGCCGTGCTGGCTTCGCGCCAGGTGCGGGCGAGTTCCCGCTCCATCTCGGCGAGCGCATCGCCGCGCAGCGCTCGTGGTTGGGAATTGAATTCGATATTGAACTTGGCCAGCTCGGGGGCGACCAGCGCGCTGTGCAGCCGCTCGATGACGGGTTCGTTCAACGGCACGGGTTGATGCCGCGCGTCCACCAGCCAGGCCTCCAGCTCGAAGCCGCCGACACAGTCGCCGTTGCTGAATCTCCCCGCGTCGGCCCATTGTTGCAGCAGCTCGGTTTCCGCCCGCAGCGCCTTTTCGAAGCGGTGAAAATCACTGTGCTTGAAATGGATCTGTTCGATTTCCTGGCCCATGCCGCTTCCTTCGCCCTCGCCGTCATGATGTCTCCAGTATCGTCCCGGGGGATGCCCTTATCAAGAAGGGGGCGGCGCGTTATACTACGGCGCTTTGGGATATCCATGGGATATCGCCGCAATCAAGCGAAGGTCGGGGGCTATGACCAAACCAAGGCATGATGTGAAAACCTTTCAGGGGTTGATCCTGGCGTTACAGGAATATTGGGCCAGCCAGGGCTGTGTGATTCTGCAACCGTATGACATGGAAGTGGGCGCGGGCACCTTCCATCCCGCCACGTTCTTGCGCGCCATCGGCCCGGAACCGTGGAGCGCGGCGTATGTGCAGCCCTCGCGCCGCCCGACCGACGGCCGCTATGGCGAGAATCCCAATCGCCTACAGCACTATTATCAGTTTCAGGTGGTGATCAAACCCTCGCCGCTCGATATCCAGGAGCTGTATCTGGGATCGCTGCGCATGCTCGGCATCGACACGCTCGAACACGACATCCGCTTCGTGGAAGACAACTGGGAATCCCCCACGCTCGGCGCCTGGGGCCTGGGCTGGGAGGTGTGGTTGAACGGCATGGAGGTCACGCAGTTCACCTATTTCCAGCAGGTCGGCGGCCTGGAGTGCGCGCCGGTCACCGGCGAGATCACCTACGGGCTGGAGCGCATTGCGATGTATCTGCAAAACGTGCAAAGCGTCTACGAGCTGGTGTGGGCAGACGGCCCGCTCGGCAAGGTGACCTATGGCGATGTCTATCATCAGAACGAGGTGGAAATGTCGGCCTACAATTTCGAGCACGCCGATGTCGAATCGCTGTTCGCGTGGTTTGCGACCTGCGAGCGCGAGAGCAACAAACTGATCGAGGCGGGACTGCCGCTGCCCGCGTATGAGATGGTGCTCAAGGCCTCGCACACCTTCAACCTGCTCGATGCGCGCCATGCGATCTCGGTGACCGAGCGCGCGCGCTACATCGGCCGCGTGCGCAATCTCGCCCGCGCCGTGGCGCAGGCCTATTACGACCGCCGCGCCGCCCTGGGCTTTCCGATGGTGCAGGGAGGTGCCCAATGAGCGCGCGCCAGGATTTCCTGGTCGAGATCGGCACCGAGGAGCTGCCGCCGAAGGCGCTCAAGCGCTTGTCCGCCGCGTTTGCCGCCGGCGTGGTGGAAGGCCTGCGCAAGGCCGATCTGCACTTTGGCGATGTCACCACCTATGCCGCACCGCGCCGGCTGGCGCTGTGGATCAAAAACCTTTCCGTGGCGCAGCCCGACAAAGCGGTCGAGCGCCGAGGCCCCGCCGTGCAGGCGGCCTTCGATGAGGAAGGCAACCCGAGCAAAGCGCTGCAAGGCTTCGCCCGTTCCTGCGGCGTGGATGTGGCGGCGCTGGAGAAGCTCGAGACCGACAAGGGCGCCTGGCTGGTGTTTCGTCATCAACAAAAGGGCGAGTCCACCGCGAAGCTCGTCCCCGAGATCGTGCAGGCCTCGCTCGATCAATTGCCGATCCCCAAGCGCATGCGCTGGGGCAGCCTCAAGACCGAATTCGTGCGTCCGGTGCATTGGGTAGTGATGCTGCTCGGTGAGGACGTGGTGGATGCGCACATCCTCGGCATCAAGACCGGGCGCGAGACCCGCGGCCATCGCTTCCACAATCCGCAGACGCTGATCATCGGCGAGCCGGCCGCCTACGCGCCGTTGCTCGAAACCGAAGGCTTTGTGATGCCCGATTTCGCCGCGCGCCGCGAGGCGGTGCGCGCGCAGGTGCTGGAGGCCGCCGCCAAGTTGAAAGGCCAGGCAGTCATCGATGAAGACCTGCTCGATGAGGTCACCTCGATGGTGGAGTGGCCGCAGGCGGTAGTCGGCAATTTCGAAACCCGTTTCCTCGAGGTGCCGGCCGAGGCGCTGATCAGCACCATGAAGGGCAATCAGAAATATTTCCACGTCGTCGACGCCAATGGCAAACTGCTGCCGCACTTCATCACCATCAGTAATATCGTCAGCCGCAATCCGCAAGCGGTGCGCGATGGCAACGAGCGCGTGATCCGCCCGCGCCTGTCGGATGCGGACTTCTTCTGGAATCAGGATCGCAAGAAGCGGCTCGATACACATCTGGATGCACTGAAGAACGTGGTGTTCCAGAACCAGCTCGGCACGCTGCACGATAAGGTCACGCGCGTGGAACAACTCGCGCGCGCCACCGCCGCCGCCATCGGCGCGGATGAGGCGCACGCCGCGCGCGCCGCACTGCTGTCCAAGTGCGACCTGATGACCAACATGGTGCTCGAGTTCCCCGAGCTGCAAGGCATCATGGGCCGCTATTACGCCGCGCATGACGGTGAGCCCGCCGCGGTGGCCCAGGCGCTCGATGAGCAATATATGCCGCGCTTCGCCGGCGATGCGCTGCCGCAGGGCGGGGCCGGCCAAGCGGTGGCGATCGCCGACAAGCTCGACACCCTGGTCGGCATCTTCGGCATCGGCCAGATCCCGAGCGGAGACAAGGACCCGTTCGCGCTGCGCCGCGCCGCCCTTGGGGTGTTGCGCATCTGCATCGAACAGCAGTTGGAACTGGATCTGCTGCAATTGCTGCACGCCGCCGCGCAAAACTATGGTGACAAGATCAGCGACAAGAAGGTCGCCGCGCCGGTGTTCGATTTCATGATGGAGCGCCTGCGCGCCTATTATCACGATCAAGGCGTCGGCGCCGATGTGTTCGATGCGGTCTCCGCGCACCGTCCCACCCAACCGTATGACTTCGCCCGCCGCATCCTCGCGGTGCAGGCCTTCCGCGCCTTGCCCGAGGCGGAGAGCCTCGCCGCGGCCAATAAGCGCATCTCCAATATTCTGAAGAAGGTCGAAGGCAAACTGCCGGAGCGGATGGACACAGGCCTGCTGAAAGAACCAGCCGAACGCGCGCTCGCCGATGCCGTGCAGTCACTGCAGGGCGAGGTGCACGCGCTGTTCGATCAGCGCGATTACACCGCGGCGCTGCAGCGCCTCGCCAGCCTGCGTGCGCCGGTCGACGCCTTCTTCGACAGTGTGATGGTGATGGCCGAGGATGCGGCGCTGCGCGATAACCGTCTGGCTCTGCTCAACACGTTGCACGGGTTGTTCCTGCGCGTGGCCGATCTGTCGCGCTTGCAATAGTCGAGTCGCCAGGTCGTGACAAAGAAGTGGATCATCCTCGATCGCGACGGCGTGATCAATTACGACTCCGACGAGTACATCAAGTCGCTCGAGGAGTTTGTGTTCATCCCTGGCAGCGTCGAGGCGATGGCGCGCTTGTATCACGCCGGCTATCAAATCGTCGTGGCCACCAATCAATCGGGCATCGCGCGCGGTTATTTCGACATTGCCACACTGGAGGCGATGCATGAACAACTGCGTCAGGCCTTGCGTGCACGGGGCGCGCAGCTCGCTGGCATCTATTATTGTCCGCATGGTCCGGAAGACCGCTGTGATTGCCGCAAGCCCAAGCCGGGATTGCTGCGGCAGATCGCCAGTGCCTTCAATATCGATCTTGCCGGTGTGCCGGCGGTGGGTGACTCGCTGCGCGATCTCCAGGCCGCGCGCGCAGTGGGTGCGCGCCCGATCCTGGTGCGTACCGGCAAGGGCGAGCGCACCTTCGCGAAAGGCGAAGGACTCGATGATGTCGCCGTGTATGCCGATCTGGCCGCGGTGGCGGATGCATTGTTGTCAGAACAAAAAGGATAGCCGTGAATGTTGTGGTTGCGCTCGTTGATGTTCAGCATCGGTTCCATCCTCGCCCTGATCGTGGTGGTGTTGGTCGGGTTTTTTCTGGCGCCGTTTTCGTACGCGATCCGCTACGGTTGGATCAGCCAGTGGGCGCGCTTCAACATCTGGTGGCTGCGCATCACGTGTAATATCGATTACGTGGTGGAAGGAGGAGAGAACATCCCCAAGGAGCCGGTGATCGTTTTTTGCAAACATCAATCCACCTGGGAAACGCTGATCATGCAGGTGTTGTTGCCGCCGCAGGTGTGGGTGCTCAAGCGCGAATTGCTGTGGGTGCCGGTCTTCGGCTGGGGGCTGGCGTTGTTGAAGCCGATCGCCATCAATCGCGGCGCCGGGCGCAAGGCAGTGACCCAGATCGCCGAGCAAGGCACGCAGCGTCTGCGCGATGGTCAATGGGTCGTGATCTTTCCGGAAGGTACGCGCGCTGCGCCCGGTGAGCGCGTGCGCTATGGCATCGGCGGCGCGGTTTTGGCCGAGCGCAGCGGCGGTTTCAAGGTGCTTCCGGTCGCGCATAACGCGGGTGAATTCTGGGGCCGGCGCCAATTCCTCAAACGTCCGGGCACGATCAAGATTGTCTTCGGTCCGCTGATCACAACCGCAGGTAAGACCGCTGCTGAGATCAATGCCGAGGCCGAGGCGTGGATCGAAAACACCGCCGCTGGAATCAGCACGCTGAAACAGCGCTGAATGCGTTTGCAGAGGTCTGTCGCGCAGGGGCAGATTCACCGTATTGTTCGTTCGCAGTCGATCGCTAATGGAAAATCCGGATTGAATTTCTTTTTTGGTGCTGTTTTTCGCCGCAATAAATTCGCAGAAATGCGTCGGCAAAAACGCAGGCGCATGTTTTTGATCTCATTGTGATCGCGGCGAATAGTTTCATGATTATTGATTGATCCCATCGTTCATTTCTGCAATACAATCCGGTTTTGGTGCATTTACGCGCCGCGCTGCGGGTGCCGCGACTGCGGATGCGTTGATAAATAACCCTCGGATAAGTGTCAATGTAATAAGAAGCACCTTCCTTGACTTGCCGTTTTGCACTGCTAGTCTTGTGCATGCTGTAGCGCCGGCCTGGCTGGAAAGTAACGCTTAGTCCGCCATGGTCTTCTTCAGGACGCTAATCACGGGGGCACGTCTATGCAACAATCCGCGTCAATTTGAAACAGTTCGATATGTGCAGTGATTCCTGCGCGCGGTCACCGCATGAAGCGGCAGTGAGCGCCTTAGCGAATCAATCACCTGCGATGTGACCGCGCATCATCCATCCATGAGTGTGTGGATGAACAAACTAACGAACGAGAGTTCCGTCTCTCGCTTGATCAACGGCAGTACCAGTGCTGTGTGCGCCATCACAAGGGGATGGTAGTCAGGGTGTCTTGCAGTACGTTGTCCCAATAATCCTTCGAGATGGACGCAATCAATAATCATCAATCTATGAGGGTGAATGTATGCGTACAACTCTTTTAAGTTTATCGGCTGTCGTGGGTGTCGCCCTTGCGGGCACGGCCTATGCAGATGAGCCGGAACGCGGCAACTACCGGGTGTGTAGTCCGAATTGTCAAACGATGTTTTCGATATATCAAAACGTCTACCGTGGGTTGGCCGTTTATCCATTCGAGGCGCATCGCGATCTAATGGAGGAGCGAAATCCGAATTGCAGTATTGGCGGTAATACGCCAGCGTGCAGTGCATGCCATAGCCTCACGGCCGGTGGCGCCGGCCCGACAGGGGCGCCAGGGTGCCGCACCTGTCACGGCAAGGAATGGGAGTATGACGGTCCTTGTGGCGGTACTGGTACGACGACAGGCGGTTATTATTACGGGGATAGCGATGATCATCATGGCTATGGCGGTTATGGTGACAGTGATGATTACTACCACGGTGGCTATGGCGGCTCTGGCGGCACGACCGGTGGAACCACAGGCGGAACGACGGGTGGCACCACCGGCGGCACCACCGGCGGCACGGGCCTTGATGGCCCTGCCTTGTATGCCGCCAACTGTCAAGGTTGTC
>CAZKZP010000021.1:18952-20701 GCA_964557295.1 uncultured Chromatiales bacterium
ATGGCGCGCTGGCCAGCAGCGCCAAGGCAGGTGCGACCGTAGCACGCATCAATGCCGGTGCGGCGGGTCCGATGGCGGCCTTCTTCCCGTCTCTGACCGCGGCCCAAATCTCCTGCATCTCCAACGCCCTGGGCGGTGATGGCACCTGTGGGTCGGGTGGCACCACGGGCGGTACGACAGGTGGAACCACGGGCGGGACTACCGGCGGTGGCACCAATGATGGCTCAATACCGACTGCGTGCAGCGCTGCTTGTCACTCAGGCAGAGCTCCGGATTTCACTGGCTCCGGTGGGAATGCCAGCGCCAACGTTTGTATCAATCGGTCCAACGGTTGGCCGGCGCGTATGGCCATGAATGCAGGCATGACCGAGGCCGCTTTGTTAGCGCAGATTGACGGCCCCGATGGTATCTGTGGCGTTTCAGGAGGTACTAGCACCTCGGGCGGCACGACCGGAGGCACCACAGGCGGTACAACGGGCGGCACCACCGGCGGTACGGGCCTTAATGGCCCGGCGTTGTACGCCGCCAACTGTCAAGGTTGTCATGGCGCGCTGGCCAGCAGCGCCAAGGCAGGTGCGACCGTAGCACGCATCAATGCAGGTGCGGCGGGTCCGATGGCGGCCTTCTTCCCGTCGCTGACCGCAGCGGAGATTTCATGCATCTCTAACGCCTTGGGCGGTGACGGCACCTGTGGTTCGGGTGGCGGCACCACCGGCGGCACTACGGGTGGAACGACGGGTAGTACAACCGGCGGCACTACGGGTGGTACATCTGGTGGAACCACTGGCGGCACCTCTGGAGGAGCGGGTGGATGGTGGGGTAACCACTATCAATACAAGAACCGAGGTGATTCCGATGGACGTCGCTACAAGAGCCGTGGCGGTGATAGCAACTAAGTAGCTCGCTGATGAACCGAGGTTGTTCTGAATAGGCCGAAGGGTATTTGCTCTTCGGCCCTATTAATGGCTCGATCTAAGTCATTTATGAGCGTCACACCGCGCACGTTATTTCATGATTCAGTGACCGGCGACTAAAGACATCTGTCGTTTTTTATGTGCTGATCCAGCACCTTGCGCGTCATCATTTTGTGATTCAAAAGTCGATGTGATTCAGTCAGTTTTTCCATCCCGCTGGTGGATGGTCGCAGTTTCTGACAACCACTTCAAGCGAGGGTTCAGATATGCGTACAACTCTATTATCAATCTCCACGGCGGTTGGGCTTGCGGTTTCTGGCGCAGTCCAGGCCCACACGTGTGAATCAGGGCAGGCGGCGTTTGCTGCCGCCAATTGCGGGACGTGCCACGGCATTCTTGCCAGCGATGGCACGTTGGTGAAGGGCATGCCGGTCGCGTCTGGCGGACAAGGTGACGGTACAGGTAAATCGGTTTCGGACTGGGAGGTCACGATCAACCGCATGATCGGCTATGGTGCGAACACCGGGGCTGGATCGGTGCTTGATTTTGCGCTCTTTCTTGCGCAGTCATCCAATGGTGTTTGCCCGGGTACCGGCGGCACGACGGGTGGCACAACAGGGGGCTCGAGCGGCGGAACTAGTGGAGGGACTACGGGTGGCACGACGGGAGGTACGACGGGAGGTACGACGGGAGGGACCACCGGCGGCACCACGGGAGGGACCACTGGCGGCACGACAGGCGGTGCGCCGTCTCTACCCCCTGCGTGTGGAGGTTGTCACGCCATACCGAGCACCAGCGGTTTCCCGAACATCTGCAACGCGGACAATAACAAATT
>CAZKZP010000021.1:20801-21734 GCA_964557295.1 uncultured Chromatiales bacterium
GACCACGATGGCCGGCTACATTGGCGCGAATGCCGCAGACATCATCGCGATTCGCGATGGCATGTGTGGCGGCGGTACCTCAACGACGGGCGGCACCACGGGTGGAACAACGGGTGGCACCACAGGCGGAACAACCGGTGGCACGACAGGTGGCACGACAGGAGGAACCACAGGTGGCACCACAGGTGGCACGACGGGAGGAACGACAGGTGGCACGCCCTCCTTGCCCGCAGCATGTGGAGTGGGTTGTCACGCCCTACCCAGCACCAGTGGCTTCCCGAACATCTGCACCGCGGACAATAACAAATTGACCACGATGGCCGGCTACATTGGCGCGAATGCCGCAGACATCATCGCGATTCGCAATGGCATGTGTGGCGGCGGTACCTCAACATCGGGCGGCACCACGGGTGGAACAACAGGCGGCACCACAGGCGGTACGACCGGCGGCACAACGGGTGGTACCACCGGAGGCACGACGGGCGGAACGACAGGTAGTTGCGCGGCAGGCCTAGCGGCATTGGCGGGCGCAAACTGTGGCACCTGTCATGGCATCCTGGCCAGTGATGGCACCTTGGTCAAAGGTGCTCCGGTCGGTGCAGGAGGGCAAGGAGATGGGACTGGCAAGTCGAAAAACGACTGGGTAACCAGTATCAATCGGATGATCGGATACGGTGCGAATACCGGCTCCGCGTCGGTTTCCGATTTTGCCGAGTTTCTGACAACGTCTGTTAACGGCGCCTGTACCGGTGGTGGCACGACCGGCGGAACCACGGGTGGCACTAGCGGTGGCACGACCGGTGGCACCACAGGCGGCACAACCGGTGGAACCACAGGTGGCACCACGGGCGGAACTAGCGGTGGAACCACCGGCGGAACAACCGGCGGAACAACCGGTGGAACAACCGGCGGAACAACCGGCGGAACAACCGG
>CAZKZP010000021.1:21834-50949 GCA_964557295.1 uncultured Chromatiales bacterium
CAACCGGCGGAACAACCGGTGGAACAACCGGCGGAACAACCGGCGGAACAACCGGTGGAACAACCGGTGGAACCACAGGTGGGACGACCGGCGGTACAACGGGTGGTACCACCGGAGGCACGACGGGCGGAACGACAGGTAGTTGCGCGGCAGGCCTAGCGGCATTGGCGGGCGCAAACTGTGGCACCTGTCATGGCATCCTGGCCAGTGATGGCACCTTGGTCAAAGGTGCTCCGGTCGGTGCAGGAGGGCAAGGAGATGGGACTGGCAAGTCGAAAAACGACTGGGTAACCAGTATCAATCGGATGATCGGATACGGTGCGAATACCGGCTCCGCGTCGGTTTCCGATTTTGCCGAGTTCCTGACAACGTCTGTTAACGGCGCCTGTACCGGAGGTGGCACGACGGGCGGCACCACCGGCGGGACAACAGGCGGAACCACGGGCGGCACCACAGGTGGAACGACCGGTGGAACGACCGGTGGAACGACCGGTGGAACGACGGGTGGAACGACGGGTGGAACGACGGGTGGAACGACGGGTGGAACAACGGGTGGAACGACGGGTGGAACAACAGGCGGGACCACCGGCGGGACCACCGGCGGGACGACTGGCGGAACGACTGGCGGAACGACTGGCGGAACGACTGGCGGAACGACTGGCGGATGGGGTGGCTGGTGGGGTAAGCACCATAAACACCATAAACACCAGAAGTGGAATGATTCCGATGGAGATGGCCGCCGTTACAAGCATCATCACGGCCGGGGTGACAGCGACCGCGGGAAGCACGGTCGCGGTGGAGGCGACAGCGACTAAGTCATCCGCTCATGAGCGAGGTCCTTCACAACAGGCCGAAGGGTGAGCACCCTTCGGCCTCTTTATTTCCATTCAAGTTCTTATGAACGATACGCATGTTCGAATGGTGTAAGCGGATGTGAGTAAGGGTCGGATGGCCGTGGTTTCTGAAAGGCATCGTCGGGGAGGGTTCGGGCTTGCGCACATCACTACTATCAATATCAACGGCGGTCGGGCTCGCGGTTTCAGGCACAGCCTATGCAAGCTGCGAATCAGGTAAAGCGGCACTGTCCGCTGCAAACTGTGGTACCTGCCATGGCATCCTTGCCAGCGATGGCACCTTGGTCAAGGGTGCCCCGGTCGCGGAAGGGGGCGAAGGAGACGGCACGTACAAGTCTTTTTTGGGCTGGGAAGATACTATCTACCGTATGCTTAATTACGGCGCAGATATCGGCTCCGCCTCGGTTGTGGATTTGGCTCAGTTCCTGGCGGAGTCTGTAAACGGTGTTTGCTCGGGAAGTGGCGGCACGACCGGCGGTACTACCAGTGGCGGGAGCACGGGTGGAACGACGGGCGGCACAACTGGCGGTTCAACAGGTGGAGTCAGATTCGGCGACGTTATTATCGGCCAGGAAATCTACGTGGCCAATTGTGCAGTTTGTCATGGGGCCAGCGGGACTGGAGGCATTGGTCCGGCGTTTGTGGGCAATTTCATTATTTATCCCGATATCGTGAGTACGATTACCGCTGGTCGAAACGCGATGCCTTCGTTTGGTGGGACATTGAGCCCCCAGCAAATCATTGATGTGGCTTGTTATGAAGACAGCCTGAGTCCTCCGTTTTATCCTTTCTGCACTAATGGTGCTACGACCAGTGGTGGCAGCACCGGTGGAACTAAGGGTGGGACCACCGGCGGTACAACCGGAGGCACAACCGGCGGAACCACAGGAGGCACGACAGGAGGCACGACAGGTGGTGCCGGCGTAGATGTCTACAACGCCAACTGCGCCACCTGCCATGGTGTCGCTGGGGTCGGTGGTTCGGGGCCGGCCTTGGTGGATAGTCCCATTGCCCTTGGCGATATCCTGAATGTCGTCTCTAATGGGCGTGGCGCGATGCCGGCAATCGGTTCACAGTTTTCTTACGCGGAGATTTACGAGGTGGCCTGTTATGTCGACAGGTGGACTGCCTCGGTGGATCCCAGCTGCAATAGTGGTGGCTTCAGCGGTGGGACGACGGGCGCTTCAGGAAGCGGCAACATCAGCACCGGCCGAGACATCTACGATGTCAATTGCGCCGCCTGTCATGGTGCCAATGGTGTTGGTGGTTCCGGTCCGGCCTTGGTGGGTAATTCCATAGACTATGGAGCAATCTTGGTTGCCATCGTTGCTGGGCATAGGGCGTTGCCGGCATTCGATACGTTGTTGACTGGCCAGGAAGTCCTCGATGTAGCCTGTTACGGAGACAGCCTGAGTTCCCCGGTTTACCCCGCCTGCAATGGCGCTACCACCAGTGGCGGCACGACAGGGGGAACGACAGGAGGTACCACAGGCGGATCGGGTGGCTGGTGGGATAAGCACCACAAAAAGCATAAAGGGAATGGCTCCAATGGGGATCGCTGCCGCTACAAGCACGATCGTGGTCGGGATCACGGCCATTGACTTAAGCCTCACTTCGTAGCCCCTATCAAATGGCCGCAGGGCGATAACCCTTCGGTCATTTTTCGTGCTGAGCATCAGTCTCCTCCCAGATGCGGAACCTCGTCCTCAGCTGGACATGTCGCAGAGCGTCTTGCGTGATTTCTCGGCGCCTGGGTTTCCAGCAGCGCGATCGTTACGAACACTGCGCGGCAAGGTGGCCGCCCAAGCGGACCAGCCGCCCTTCCGGGCATAGACGCCTCTGGCCCGCTGAGTTATCCTATGCGCTCTTCGCGGCACCCGCCGCCGACATCACAAGCGCCCTTAGCTCAGCTGGATAGAGCGCAGCCCTCCGGAGGCTGAGGTCAGAGGTTCGAATCCTCTAGGGCGCGCCATATAAATCAAAAGGCTCCTTCGCAAGAGGGGGCCTTTTGATTTATGCGACCTTGAGGATGAGAAGCTCTGTGAGGTTCAAACAAATCGCCGGAGCGATGTTGAACGGCCTACGGCCGACCCGAAGGGTGCGGGGCAGGGACAGCCCCGCATAATCCTCTAGGACGCGCCATCTTCAATTTGCCTCTTTGGGACAATTTTGGGACACTCGGAAATCCAGGACAGTTTCTATTGTTTTGAGGAGGCGGTTATGGCGACGCTCACCAAGCGCGGTGAAGGCCAATGGCAGGCGAATGTCCGTAAGAAGGGCTGCCCTGTGCAAAGCAAAACATTCTCCACCAAGGTCATGGCCGCTACTTGGGCACGCAATGTGGAATCGGAGATGGAGCGTGGCATTTTTCTCTCCACCTCAATAGCTGAAACCACCACCCTCTCAGAACTCATAGATCGCTACCTCAAAGAGGTGGCGCCCACTAAAAAGTCCGAAGTTGATATCCGGGTGCGGGGCAAATTGCGCAAGGAGAGCCTGGGCAAACGGGTATTGGCCACGATCACTCCGCTTACCGTCAAAGAATACCGTGACGAACGCCTGGAAACCGTCAAAGGCGATACCGTGCGCAAAGAAGTCTCTTTGTTGGGTCGAATCCTGAAGTTGGCCCAACGGGAATGGGATATATACCTGCCCCGGGAGAATCCCGTCGATTCCATCAGCATGCCGCCCAAGGGGAAAGGCCGGGACAGAAGGCTGCAGCCCAACGAAGAGACGGAGCTGCTCAAGGCAGCCAAAGAGTACGGCGGCTTCATCGAGGACATCATCATCATCTTGGCCCTTGAGACCGGCGCCCGTCGTGACGAGACCGCCAATTTGCACTGGGAAAATATCAACTTCACCAAGCGCACCGCCATTCTGAAAGACACGAAAAATACGGATGATCGCGAGGTACCGCTTTCCAAAAAAGCCATCGATGTCATTAAACGCCAGCCTCGGCATATCAACGGCTTGGTGTTCCCTATCCGTGGTGATTCCATTACCAAGGCGTTTGGTCGTGTCTGCAAAAATGCCAAGCTCGAAGACCTGCGCTTCCATGACCTACGCCACGAGGCAACCAGTCGATTTTTTGAAAAAGGTTTTGAGGCCATGGAAGTCAAAGCCATCACGGGCCACAAGGACCTGGCGATGCTTAAACGTTATACCCATCTGAAGGCAGAAGACTTGGCGAAAGAGCTCGGGTAAAAATTTACCCTATGGTATAGATAAACAATAAAAACTAGGTGTTAGGGGGTAACACATGGAATTGGTGACGGAATCTTCATCATCTTCTACTAATGGCGTTGAGGCTGAGAGTAGCACCATAAAGATTCGTGCAACGACAGCACAAAAATTCAATTTAGCTTTTTATCAGAATTCTGTGCCTGCGCTATTGGAGTTGGCACTGGTTAATGACAGTGATCTTGACTTCAGCGGCTTGATATTAACCCTCTCATCCTCACCTTCCTTTGTAAAAAACAAAGTATGGCATCTCGAAAAATTAGCGAGTAAGCAATCTATTCATATAAGCGATAGAGACCTGCAGCTTGATGGAGCCATGCTGGCAAAGTTGAATGAGGCTGAGATGACTTTGGTGTCGTTCAGCCTAACTCATAACAATGAAGTGATTGCAGAGTGTGAGCAGCGTGTTGAGTTATTACCCCGCAACCAATGGGGTGGCATTGGCCATATGCCAGAGATGGTTGCTGCCAATGTCATGCCAAATGACCCACAGGTGGAGCGACTTCTAAAGAAGGCTGCATCCATATTGCGGGATCACAATAAGGAGTCAGCTCTGGATGGTTATCGTGGTGGTCCGGCCAGGGCGTGGGAGCTAACGTCGGCGATTTGGACGGCCATTGGTTCAATGGGGTTGGATTATGCACTGCCGCCAGCCAGCTTTGAACGTGCAGGCCAAAAGATACGCACCCCGAGTCAAATTGCCGAGGCAGGGCTTGCCACCTGCCTGGATACCACACTACTTATCTGTGCGGTATTGGAGCAGTGTGGACTTAACCCCGTAGTGATTTTTACAAAGGGCCATGCCTTTGCTGGCGTTTGGTTAAAGCCAGAAGAGTTCTCTACGGTCATCGTGGATGACATTACGGCATTGCGTAAACGAATCAAGCTCACAGAGCTGATCGTTTTTGAAACAACCTATCTGGCCCAACGTCAGGCCGTCTCATTCAAAAATGCGATTGAGCAGGGAGAAAGGCAGCTGGCTGAAGAGGAAGAGTCGAAATTTGAATTAGTCGTCGATATCCAGCGTGCGCGAATGCAGCGCATCAAGCCGCTAGCCAGTGGTGAGGCGACTATATCAACCTCCATGGATGCCCATGAAGAGTTGGCCCCGCTGTTTGATGAGGCCCCTGATCTTCCAGACGATGAGATAAAACGCAGTGAAGAACTCTCGTCCAAACCTGTTGACCGCCTTGATCTCTGGCAACGCAAACTGCTTGATCTCTCCCTCCGAAATAACCTGCTGAACTTTAAAGCCAGCAAGCGGGCCATCAAACTGGAGGCCCCTGACCCCGGCAAGTTGGAAGATCGGTTGGCCGATGGTCACACCTTGCGCCTTAAGCCACATCCTGAATTGATGACTGGCTCAGATCTCAGAGATAGAACCATTCATGAATCCCGCACCAACGAGGATCTATATAAGCAGCACGCACTGGATGCACTAAAGCGCGACGAGATACTGGTCTCGATCAACGCCCAAGAGCTAGATTCACGCCTGACCGAACTCTACCGTACCGCCCGTGCCACCCTTTCGGAAGGGGGCGCCAATGTGCTGTTTCTCGCGGTGGGTTTTCTCACCTGGAACCGCGAGAACGACGACGATAAAAAATTCCGTGCCCCGCTGATCCTGATCCCCGTGGTGCTCAATCGCAAAAGCATGCGCGAAGGGTTCAGCATCACCCTGCACGACGATGAGGCACGCTTCAACCCAACCCTGGTGCAGATGCTGCGGCAGGATTTCGAGCTGGAACTGCCCATTGCCCAGGGTGAGCTGCCCAAGGACGAATATGGCCTGGATATACACGGAATCTGGCGGCATGTTTCCCAGGCAGTGAAAGAGATCAAGGGCTGGGAAGTTTCAGAGGAGGTGGTGCTCTCCACCTTCTCCTTCGCCAAGTACCTGATGTGGAAAGATCTGGTCGATCGCACCGAACAGCTGAAGCAGAATCCGGTCGTGCGGCACCTCATTGAAACCCCACGTGATCCATACCCAAGTGAAATCCGTTTTCCTGAACCAAGGACACTCGATCAAAACCACAACCCGCAAGAGACCTTCTGCCCATTGCCAGCAGACTCCTCCCAGCTCACCGCAGTGATGGCTGCTGCCAAGGGCAAAGACTTTGTGCTGATTGGGCCTCCCGGAACCGGCAAAAGTCAGACCATCGCCAACCTCATCGCGCAATGTCTGGCGGGGCAGAAAACTGTACTGTTTGTTTCCGAAAAGATCGCCGCGCTGGACGTTGTATACCGTCGCTTGCGGGATGTGGGGTTGGGCAACTTCTGTTTGGAGTTGCACTCCAGCAAGGCGCGCAAGCTCGATGTGCTGCAGCAGCTGGGGCGAGCCTGGGCGTCAAAAGGTGCGGTGGACGCTGCTGAGTGGCAGCGGGAGGCCGAAAAACTCAAAGCGTTGCGTGATCATCTCAATGGTTTTGTTCAGCAGCTTCATTGTAAACGTCACAATGGATTAACTGCTTACCGAGCGATCGGAACAATTCTGGCGGGGCGTCAATGTGCTGAGCTGGGTTTGAGCTGGCCATCGGTAGACACCCATAATGCCGACGCGCTGGATCAGTTGCGTGATCTGGCCGAACGGCTTGATGTGAATGCCCGAGAGGTTGGTTGTATTGCCGATAGTCCGTTAGTACAGATAAGCCATGATGAGTGGTCGCCACACTGGCAACAGGAGATTATCGACACAGCACAACGGCTCATTCCAAAGGCCAAGCAATTCGAATCAGCAGCACGGGCGTATGGCAAAGCGGCGCAATTACCCACTATTCGCCTGGATCAGCGCGGGCGAAACGGTTTATCTCTACTGTCAAAGGCCCTGCCGCAAGCAGCGGGCTATGATTGGCGTTTTGTGTTGCGGCCCGACATCCGTCGCATCATGGACGAATTCGAAAAAGGGTTATCGCTGGTTAAAGAGCATCAACAGACCTTTCAGCAGCTCTCTGCACCCTACAGGGAAGAGATTGTGCAGATGGATGTGGAAAGTGCAAGCGCACAATGGCAAAAGTCGAACGACTCCTTCTGGCCAATGAGTTGGCTGGGGCAGCGGGCTGTGCGCAAACAGTTAGAGGCTTTCACTTCTGGCAAGCACGCCATTGATGTCGCCGCTGATCTTGGGCGCATAAAACAGTTGCATGGATTACAGGTGGCGATAAACGAGCTTGAGGATCTCAGCGGAAAAACATCTGGCCTGTGGAATGGCTTGAAAACGCGCCTTGATGAGGCGGAAAAAGTACAGCAATTCCAACGGTCAATTTCTGAGGCAATTGTGGCACTGGCAGATGACGCGGACTCACTCTCTGCTATTAAATCAACCATCGAAAAACTGCTGGGTGATGGTAATGTGCTGCTCGACGAGTCTGGCCCGGTGACGGGGGCAGGTAATCATTATCTAAATTCACTGGCGGAGTTCACCCAGGCATTAGATAGCTTTACTGCTAAAGCCACTGGCAAGGCAGGTGGTATATCTGCCGACATGATGGCCAACACAGGTGATAGCCCCGAAGGCATTGTCGCGATTTGCGAAGCCATTCCACCCCTACAGCCCAAGCTGCACGCATGGTGCGCATGGAGGAAGGCACGCAATGAAGCGGTGTCTGTAGGGCTGGAGCCTCTAGTAAAAGGCATTGAGCAGGGCCTTGTCGATCTGGGTGATGTTCGCCGTGCGTTTGAAACGGACTACTGTCGCTGGTGGATAAACGCAGTAGTTGATGGTGACGATGTGTTACGTACCTTCGTCTCCGCCGAACACGAAAAACGCATCGCCGACTTTAGATCGCTGGACGAGCACTTCACCGATCTCACTCGTCGCTACATTCATGCTGGGTTGTGTGCCGATCTGCCGGATCAGGAGAGTGTGGGCCGTAACTCCGAGTGGGGCATTCTGCGCCGCGAGATGCAGAAAAAACGCGCCCATAAACCGCTGCGTGAATTGATCGGCTCCATGCCCTCCACCATCACCAAACTTACCCCCTGTTTGTTGATGAGCCCGCTCTCCATTGCTCAATATCTCTCTGCAGAAACGGCGTTGTTTGATCTGGTGGTGTTCGACGAGGCCTCACAGATTCCGGTATGGGATGCCATCGGCGCCATGGCCCGTGGTAAACAGGTGGTAATGGTGGGTGATCCCAAGCAGATGCCGCCCACCTCCTTCTTTAACCGTGGTGCATCGGGTGGTGACGATGATGTGGATGAAGATGTCGAGGCCGATCTGGAGAGCATTCTCGATGAGTGCATCGGCGCCAACCTGCCCACCATGGAGATCAACTGGCACTATCGCAGCCGTCACGAAAGCCTGATCGCCTTCTCCAACCACCGCTATTACAAAGGCGGGTTGGTGACCTTCCCCTCGCCGGTGACGGATGACCGGGCCGTCAGCTTCGAATTTATTAAAAACGGTGTTTACGAAAAAGGCGGTGCACGCATCAACCAGCCAGAGGCCAAAGCCCTGGTCAACGAACTGGTGAACAGATTGCGTGATCACCACTTCCAGGCCACCGGCCTCACCATCGGCGTGGTCACCTTTAACTCGGAACAACAGCGACTGATCGAAGACCTGCTCGATGAGGCGCGCCGCCAACATCCCGAGATCGAACCCTACTTCGCCGAAGACGCGCTGGAGCCGGTGTTCGTCAAAAACCTCGAAAGCGTACAGGGTGACGAACGCGACATCATGTACTTCTCCATTGGTTACGGGCCGGATCTCACCGGCAAAGTCTCCATGAACTTTGGTCCGATGAATAAAGATGGCGGCGAGCGGCGCTTGAATGTCGCCGTCACCCGCGCCCGCCACGAACTGCGCGTCTTCTCAAGCCTAAGCCCGGAACAGATCGACCTCTCCCGCACCCAGGCCAAAGGCGTGCACGACCTCAAGCACTTCCTCGAATTTGCCGAACGTGGTGCCCGTGCCCTGGCTGAAGCCGTCTCTGGCCCCCGAGGCGATTACGACAGCTCCTTCGAAGAGGCCGTCGCCGACGCTCTGCGCGCCAAGGGTTGGCAGGTACACTCGCAAGTGGGCGTCTCCTCCTTCCGCATCGACTTGGGCATCGTCGACCCCGATGCCCCCGGACGTTACCTTGCCGGCATCGAATGCGACGGCGCTACCTACCATCGCGCCGCCACCGCCCGCGACCGCGACAAACTGCGCGAACAGGTACTGCGCAGCCTTGGGTGGGAGATTGTTCGCATCTGGTCAACTGATTGGTGGATCAACGCCCCGGACGCCTTGGCAAAGGTACACACCCGCCTGGAAAAGCTGTTGGCCGGGCAGCGCGATAAACGCGCTGAACGCGAAAGGCTGGCCAGCGCCAAAGTGGCGGAGACTGCGGCAACGCAAACCGAAGCAGCACCAGAGCCAGAACCACTGCCACTGGTCGCAGGCAACGTCGCCCGGACAATCTCAGAAAGTGGCAGCACCAACGGCAACGCGCACAATCTCTTCGGCCAGAACCTCTTCATCGAGGCCGATCCCGCTGAGGTCGTCGAGCATCTCAATCCAGACGCCTTCTTCAACGATGACTACGACACCACCCTCAACATTATGATCGCCCACGTCATCAACCTCGAAGGCCCCATCCGCGAAGACGTACTCGCCAAACGCATCGCCCGCGCCCACGGCTGGGTACGCACCGGCAAACGCATCCGCGACCGCGTCTACCTGCTGGCGGAAGAACACTACCCCAGCACCACCGAAGAGGTCGGTATCTTCTTCTGGCCAAAGAGTAGCGATACCAGCGACTGGCCACACTTCCGTTACTCAGAAAACGGAGAGCGGCCGGTGGATGAGATTTGTATGCAGGAGTTGAAGGCGTTGGCTACTGAGATAGATAAGCATGGTGGTTCTGATGAGGCACTCATTGCGAATATGGCAGGTTTTATTGGCATAAAGCGGGTTACTGCGGATGTGAGGGTGAGATTGGCAACGAGCTTGAGTGTAGTTGGTCTGTGATTCAATAGTATGGCAGGCTTTCTCCTACGGGATTGGTTAGCGCGAACAAGCCAAGTAATGGAGCAGCAAGGCATACCGCCTCGTGTTCTCCAAAGTGGAAACTGCTTTGACAAAGGATAATCGGTGTGAGTGATGGAGATGACTACTTGCTCAGTGCCTCCTTCTGGGAGAAGGGGCAAGCTTTGGGGTTCCCAATTCAATTCGATCTGGTTTTGCGGCACCTGCGACAGGATATGCGTGATGACTGGTACTTTGACTGCTTGCAATACCATGATCTTTTCAATGACCCGAACGAGGCTAAGAAAATTATTATATCGCTTCTTCAAGATTGGAATGGTGTCTATTGCGGGGCTCAGAGAGTTCTTCGGAATATCCCCAAGAAGGGTTATGGCGAACGCTACGGTCTCGAAACTGACTTCTTCGACCGTTTTATTTATCAGGCAATCTGTAGCTTCCTTATTCCATACTATGACAAGCTTCTGAGCCATCGTGTTCTCAGTTATCGCTACGATCCAAAGCCGCTGGATCATAGGTATCTTTTCAAGCCAAAGATAAGCCGGTGGTTTACCTTTGAGGGTGTAACACTGACGTACATCGGATCTAATAATTATCTACTTATCACTGACGTAAGCAATTTTTTTGAAAATATATCACGCGTTCAACTAATTGCTGAGCTAGAACGTGCTATCTCTGATATCCAGGCGACAGGCCCGGTAAAACTTCAGATCCGTAATGCGATCAGAACGCTGGATAATCTCTTAGGGAAATGGACTTACAGTGGAAGTCACGGGCTTCCGCAAAATAGAGATGCTTCCTCATTTTTGTCAAACATCCTTCTGTCATCCATTGACCATGAGATGGTGAAAAATGGATATGACTATTACAGGTATGTCGATGACATTAGGATCATCGCAAATTCCGAGTTGTCTGCGCGGCGTGCACTACAGGAACTCATTCGCCAACTTCGAAAGGTTGGCTTAAATATCAACGCGAGCAAAACAGAGATTTTGTCGCCTGATGCGCCTAAAGACAAACTTTCAGAATTTTTTCCATCCCAAGATAGTACAACTAATGCAATAAATTATATGTGGCAGTCACGTAGCCGTCGGCTGGTGACGCGTTCAGTTGCCTATATTTTCAAAATTATGAACGACTGCATTTCCTCGGGAGAAACCCAATCGCGTAAATTTCGGTTCGCCGTGAACCGTATTGCGCAAATTGTAGAATCTGGGCTCTTCGATGTCGGTGATGCATTATCGACTACGCTATTAGATTCGCTCTCTGGAACTTTGTCTGACCAAGCGGTATCAACAGATCAATATTGTCGGCTAATTGCTATCTTGGACAGGGATGGGCGATGCCTCCCGGCATTGGAAGCCTTCCTTCTGCAAGAGGACAAGGCTCTCCACGACTGGCAGAATTACAATCTCTGGTTACTTCTTGCTGTACGGAAATATAGATCAGAAGCTCTCCTTGCTCTCTCTGACCGCAAGCTCAAAAAAGACATGGAATCGGGAGAAGCCGCTGCCATCCTCATTTGGCTCCGTTGCGTGGAAGAGAAGGCTTTAATTGAGCGATCACTCCAGGCTTTCTCGACTTCGTTGCCCTACCAGAATGCACGCTACCTATTAATCTCTGCATCCGTACTTCCAGGAGCCAACTTACAGCCGCTGTATGGCTTGGTGCCAATAGGATTAAGGGGGACGGTTGCGCGCGCAGCGCGCTACAACAATGAAGATGGTCTACCCTTCGCTGTCCGTGAACGAATCGACCTGCTGAACCTCGTCGATGAGGTTAGTGAATATGACTGATTATCCATCAAAGCTTCTGCTTTTCTTGAAGGACTTTACCGGGCGTGGCGCAGACTTCTTCTATTGGTTCGAGAATGGCCAGCTGTACGAGACGAATGAAGAGCAGATTGTGAGTTTTGATGGCATGGTCGTGTGCCACGATTTTTGGATTATCCGCGACGTACTCTTTGATATGGCACAAGACTTGCCAAAAAATATTGTCGACCTCGACGAATTTAGAATAACCATAAGCGGCAATCCGGAAGACAGACGCTCTCGCGAAAAGATGGATATCACGGGCGAATTACGTCGATACGGAGCAAGCTCAGAAGTCTGCTCATCTTACAGAAAAATGTTTTACAAAGGTGCTGGTTTCGATGCCGAAGTTGCGTGTGAAGCCGCGAAAGCTATGTCGGAAATGTATTCGTCCTTGTGTGAGGCGGCTCGCGCCAATGGAGAGCTTGAGCGATTCTTGACGGTCGAGTTACCGGTATATCGGATACTCCAGAAAGCCATGTCGGCTGGCATCACCATCAACCCTGCGGGTCTGTCAGAAATGCGAAGGGAGGCGGAGCATGACTATTTCTTCTGCTTGAAGAATTACTCAGCCACACATGACATGCCACTTGAGACGCCTACTCGGGAGGCAATTGAGGCAAGGCTCTATGAGGCGGGGTTCGATCTTAGCGGCGTATCGACTGACTACGTATTGGAGTATCTTCCGCATGAGAACAATTTCGGCAATGATACACTCGCTCTTTGGGACTTGGACGCGACTAGACGAGTGCTTTCATCACTCGCCATATCGAGCGATCATGCGCGGCCAATCATCGATGTCTTCGGATCTCGGACGTCACGCGTGCATCTGCGCAGCCCATCACTGCAAAATATGGCGAAGAAGTATCGGACCATTGTGACAGCGCGTGATGGCGCCGAGCTCTGCTATGTCGATTTTGAGCAATATGAGGTCGGAATCATGGCGGCACTCTCAGAAGATCCTGAGCTGGCAAGACTTTACGGCACGGGGGATATGTATGACTTGTTCGCAACAACCTACCTCGGGCTTGTTGGGAACCGGAGAGCCGCTAAACAGCTCTTTCTGTCATACGCCTACGGCATGAGTCGGAAAGCTTTGATCGATGCGGCAGTGTCACTCGGCGCTGATCGCGAGCGTGTGAAATCTGCCTTCAGGGTTTTTTCAAAATATGAAGAGTGGAAGAAGTTCGTTTGGATGACATTTCAGCGCGAGGGGCGCATCGGGACGGTTCAAGGAAATTACTATAAGAGGGGTGGAAAAGGCTCGCTGTCCGCCAAGGAGCAGCGCTCCGCCGTCAGTCAGGTAATTCAAGGTACCGCTTCGCTAATTTTCAAGAAAGTTCTTCTGGAAGTTGGTGATCTTGAGGATGTAACCATTATTTTGCCCATGCACGATGCTCTTCTGTTTGAACATTGCTTAGCTGATACGCCAGAAAAGGTGGTTGCAGTGTTTGAGAAGGTGATGACTGACTGTTTGTGCGGCCGAGTAAAGGGTAAGGCTTCGATTGGTCAGTTTTTCCAAAACTGAATTGTCGCCATAATGGAGGCTAAAGCTTAGGGATAAAGGATGCAATGATTAGAGTGCGTTGCGTCGAATGAAAACACGAAACTAAATAAGAAATCGTTCACGATTCTTTGCGTATACGAAATAAACAGGATTTCTAATCCGCCCTACATTTGAATGGCGGTTATTGGCTGAGATGCCAGATGCACCTGCAATAGTGTGAATTGATATGTCGGTGAGTCGTATGAAAGGTATTGATAGAGTTATTGTGCTCGACTTCGAAACCACCGGCCTTTCCCCCGATCAAGGTGATCGAGCTATTGAGATCGGTGCGGTGAAGATTGAAGGCGGTGAGGTGGTGGATCGTTTCCAGGGGCTGATGAATCCCGGTAAGCGGATTAGCGCTTTTATCGAGGATTATACCGGCATCACCAATGCAATGCTGAATAGCGCGCCACCCTGTGGTGAGGTGATGGCGGCGTTTGCCGATTTTGCCGGGAATGCCGATTTGGTGGCGCACAACGCTTCATTCGATAAGCGCTTTTTGTTGGCGGAGTTGAGCCGCATCAAGCGTTCGTGCCGTGGTGAGTTCGCCTGCTCCATGTTGATTGCGCGGCGCCTGTTTCAGGATGCCGATAATCATCAGCTCGGTACCTTGGTGAGATATGCCAATATTCCCAACGATGGCACCTTTCACCGCGCCCTGGCGGATGCGCAGATGACGGCGCTGCTTTGGCTTCGCATGGTCGATCATGTGAAAGAGGTGTGTAGCATCGGGCATGTGCCGTTCTCTCTGATGCAGCAGCTATCGACTACACCCAAACATGGGGTGAAGAAATTTATGAATAACGTCTCTGCCCAAGAACCAAAATTTACGAAAAGGAGCTCCCCGTGTTAGATGCCCATAATCAACCTATTGGTCGTGGCTTTAATTATTCCCGCAACAGGGAAAAGGCGCTTTTTGGCTTGAAGGGTATTCTGGAGGGTGTAGTGGCCGACCAGCGCCTGAGTGAACAGGAGTTGCTGTTTCTGGATGTATGGCTGCGCTCTCAGGGGGAGATTGCCAAGGATGGTGATGTGGTTGATCTTCTCGATCTTACCGGTGACATACTGCGGGATGGCTACATTACCTCTGAGGAGCTGGATGACCTCAATCAGCTGATCGCCGATATCGTCGAATATCGTCAGTTGGACCACGCAACGGTTGAGAACCGTATCAATGAGTTGTTGGGCCTGTTGACAGGTATCGCAGCGGATGGGGTGTTGAATGAATCAGAGATAACTATGCTCTGCGACTGGCGGGATGCCAGCGCCGAAATGTCGGCTGTGTGGCCTGCGGGCGTATTGATCACGCGCCTCAATGAGATTCTCAAGGATGGTGTGATTACAGCAGAAGAGAGTGCCGATCTGTTAGAGACCATTAGGCAGATCACCGGCCAGCGTTTTGAAGAGACGGGTGTGGCGCATGGTTTGTCCACAGAGTTCCTTGAGGATGCCATTGATGCCTTGACCCACCAGGGCCAATGCTTCTGCTTTACCGGCAAGTTTGCGGTCGGCCCCCGCACAGCGGTGGAGTCCACGGCGCAGAGATTGGGGGCAACGGTGAGGGGGGATGTAACCAACGATGTCACCGTCTTGGTGATCGGCTCACTTGCCAGCCGTGACTGGCGCTTCTCCAGCCACGGACGCAAGATCGAAAAGGCAGTCAGGCTCAAAGAGAAGGGATTGCCGTTAGTAATTGTTACTGAGCGGACCTGGTTACAGTTTGTGTAGTTAATGAGTATCTCCGCCTTACATGTCTGTTATCAGCGCCTGCATTCAGAGCACGCCGCCTGGAGGCTGCTACGAGCAGGCAACGCACCTTTGATTCTCGCCTTTGTTTTTGCGACGGTCTGGCAAAGAGCCATTCAGGATGGCGCCGCGTGTCGAGGCGGCGTTGCGTCCGGGCAGAGATGAATCTCGATGGTCGAGTGTACGATCTCTTCGTGGATGGCCAAGCGTTTGCGGACTACGTCCGGAGTCAGGGAGGCGTCGTGGGTCACCACCGTGAGCGCACACGAGTAGACCTGCTTGCCCACGCGCCAGACATGCAGATCGACGATGCGCGTTTCACCCGCCTCGGGGCCGGTCTCGACGACTTCCCGGATTTCGTCGACAACCGGATGATCCATCTCCCGGTCCAGCAGTATCTTGCTGGTGTCCGCGATCAGCCCCTTGGCCCAGACTGCCACGAGGATCGCACCGACGATCCCCATGACCGGGTCGAGCCACGACCAGCCATAGATCAATCCGCCGATGAGGGCTACGATGGCCAGCACCGAGGTCGCCGCGTCTGCGATGACATGCAGGTAGGCGGACTTAAGGTTCAGATCATGGTGATGCCCGTGGTCGTGGTGATCGTCATGCTCGTGGCCGTGATGATGATCGTGGTGATGAGCCTTGCCCAGAATGAGTGCGCAGACGACGTTGACCACCAGGCCGAGCACCGCGACCACGATGGCTTCCTGGTATTGGATGGGTTGTGGCGAGACGAGCCGCTCGATGGAGCCGACCACCATCATCACGGCCACTCCGAGCAGGAAGATGGCGCTGGCAAAACCGCCCAGTATCTCGATCTTCCAGGTGCCGAATGCAAAGCGGGGGTCTTTGGCGTAGCGGCGCGCGGCGGCGTAGGCCATCGCGGACAGCCCGATGGCGACCGCGTGCGAGCTCATGTGCCAGCCGTCGGCCAGCAGCGCCATCGAGTTGAACCACCAGCCTGCGGTGATTTCGATCACCATCATCGCGGCGGTGATCCACATGACGATCCAGGTGCTGCGCTCAGCCGCGCCGCTGTGGTCGTCGAATACATGATCATGTTTCCAGCCGGATAAGTTTCCGGTATGCATTTCGGTTTCCCCCGCTTTAAAACACCGCGCCGATCGAACGCCCCGAACTCGAACGTCATGCCAGTCACTCTCATCTGCGCAGTCATGCGCCATTGTTGCATGGGACGCAACGGTCCAACAATTTCATTGATTTTTCGTAGGAATGACCAAGTGTGAATCTTAGCGGCGCCCTCGTGCCGTTGTTACAAGCTATTACAAGCCGCGCGCCCTTGGCGAGTTGACATTACCGAACTCTGACATATTCTCAGTATGAGCTGGCTGTGGACGCTCGAAGGTAATTCTACGTAAAACACTATGGAGATAGAACTGATGAAGAGCAAACTTTTGACGTTGGGCCTGAGTGCCGCCGCGCTGGTGATCAGCCTGCCTGCGATGGCGCAGGACGATTTGGCCGCGATGCTGAAAAAGAGCGGTTGTTCCGCTTGTCATGCGATCGACAAGAAAGTCGTGGGCCCCGCTTACAATGACGTGGCCGCAAAATACCAAGGCGACGCCTCCGCGCGCGCTATGTTGATTGAAAAGGTCAAGAAGGGTGGAAAGGGCGTTTGGGGTAATGTTCCCATGCCGCCGAATTCACCCAAAGTTGCCGATGCGGACATCGAAAAGCTGGTGGACGGCATCTTGGCGCTGAAAAAATAAACGCATAGACCGTATAAGCTAAGGAACGGGAAACAAGCCGCCGTCTAGGCGGCTTGTTTTTTGCGCGCATCGTCAGCGCCTTGTTCGCTCGCAGTAGATCGCTAGCGGAAAATTTGGGTCGTACGGTTCTGAAGCGGCTGGGTACCGTTAGGGCTGCAATCGGCGTTGCAGCTGCTGTTGGTTCGCCCATTCCTGCCGCTTGGCTTGCAGATAATCATTGCGCTCCAACTCATAGAGCTGTGCGGCGTATTGTTCGGTCATGTCGAACCAAGTCTTGAGGCGCGCTTCGAAGCGTTGTGCTGGGGGCAGGTGGCGGGTGTCGAGGTAGGCGCTGAGCGCCAGGTAGTAACGCATGGCGTTGCGTTCGATGATGGCCTTCGTCCCCGTACTGTAAACCGGGCTGCCTTCGGCGCTCATCGACTCCACGCTGAAACCAACCTTGCCTTGCCCGAGTGTGGCCAGGTAGGTCTTGGTGCCGAGCCTGCTTTGCCAGCTGGCCGTGTAAGCGGAGTGGATGAGCAGGAAGGTCGCCTGCCGCATAGGGATGGCTTCCACGACGATGCGATAGTCGCGCGTGCCAAAGGGGCCGTGGTCGGCGCTGAGCACCACTTTCAGGTAGTGCTCGTCCTGGGCTAGCACATGGTAGCCGTACTTCAGTGGATAGGCGGATTCCGGGGCTTCGTAGAATTTTCGGCCGGCATACAAGGTCAGTTCGGTCTGTTCGGTGTTCTGTTCAAAGGTGCAGGACTTGATGTTGAGATTCAGCGGCATGAACTCACACCAATTCTCCGCCTTGGTCAGGGCCTCCTTCACCTCCGCGAAGGGGGCCTCCACCACGCCATACACATCGGCGCTGAGACGATTGTCCCGATCGCTTGAGTGGATCATGAAGGGATAAGGCCACGCCGAACTTTGCTGCGCCTGCTGCATCGCCTGATAGTGCTGTTGCAACTGCTGCGGCCCATCGATTTTGGGCCAGGCGTGCAGCGGCAGGGCGCTGACGATGAGTACGAGGAATATCTGAATTGTCTTCATGCGAAAGCTATAACGGTGTTGCGGTTTATGGACATCCCGATCGACGGATGTGGCGATCAAGGCAGTAGTATACCGCAAAGCCAGTCGGCTAATCGCCGATAAAGACCCATTCCTGGATTTCCTGGTCGTAGATCCAGCCGCCGGTCGCCTTGATCAGCCCTGGGGCATATTTTTTCGGGTCGATCACCTTGGGTTTGTTCGCTAATTCAATATGACTGTCGTGCGTCAGGCTCGGATCAAGCACGTCGACTTGGAGAGCGGAAGTGGTCTGGGTGCTGTGGTTCGGGGGCGTGCGTTCGTGGGTCTTTTTAAGGCAGGCCATGTGTTGCTTGCCCAACACCACCATCGCTTTGTCGACAGCGGCCGCATCACGGATCACGGCGCTCAACCCCTTCTGCACCGAGTGGATCAGTCCCGGCAGCATGGCCGAGAGGCGCTTGCGTTCCTCCTCGGTATGCTTCGGCGTGAGGCTCCACAGCAGATCGCGGGTGATCTGCAGGGCGATACTCCAATGGCGGCTGTCGCGGCCATGTTCCCGATAAATCCGTTGCAGCACCTTCCGCCAGTATCGATGGATTAGCTTCTCCATCGCGGCGGGAAATTTTTCTGTGCCGGCGAGTTGAGCCAGCACCTCGTCCACCTCGGAGACGTCAACGTTCGCCGCCTGGCGAGCTTTGGCCGGAGCGGGGGCGGCGGTTGAAGAGTTCGTGCGGTCTTTGAATTGAAACAGTTCCGTGAGTTTCATATGCGTTCCCGACTAAAGCGCTGCTGGAGTTGCGGCGGCTAGAAAAAGGGGCGTTGCACTTCGAATTTGAATCCGTGTCCCTTCATCAAGGCGTCGCAACTGGCTGATCTAAGATGGTTATCGGCTTGAACTAAGCCACACATGAGTGCTGGGCGTGGGGATAAATAACCTGGATGCCGATTAATGTTTTCTAAATAAGCGTCGATAGGGAGGGATGAGCGCGAAATCAATAATATCCAAAGGGGTGTAGCGACAGTGGGTGAATTCAATGTGCGCATGCCACGTCTGTGGGGCGGTTTTGTGGCGATTTTGTGGCTGTGCTGCCAGTCGGCGGCCTACGCGCACTCGGTTGCCGAGCAAGAAAAATATCTTCAAATCGCGAATGAGACACTAGAGGAAGTGATGGCGGATGGGGTGCGCGACCCAGAGGGTCTTATCCAGAAACAAGAACAGCTGATTGCGATGGGCGTGGCTTTCTGCCGGGAATACTCCAAGATTTATCCGGAGCATGAAAAATTCTTGCTGTTGGTCGCCGATAGCGCGAAGGACATGGCGCAGATGACTCAAGATGAGATCAAGCGCAACTGGTATCGAGGCGAGCTGCCGAAACAGCACGGGATTGACATCCATGGCAAAGATCACTTTGAAGAGGTGAATAACCTCATGGATCTGGTGGTGCATCCCTCCCATGTGATTATTTTGCTGAGGATGTATAAGGTAAATCGTGACAAATTATTGCTCAGGCGCATCAAGATCGAGCTTGGCGAGCTGATCAACCATGCCGAGACTCTGTTCAATATGACGCATGTGAAGTAGTCGGGCATGGTGGCCGTTTGGCCGATGCGGTCGTTTCATGAGCGCCGGCGGCGGGGGCTTGGCCGTATTTTGTCTGACGTACTTGCGGAAGGTGTCTACATTGACCGATGTAGAGTGAAACCAAAAAATGTCGAGGGGTATGTCCATCATGGCTGAATTCAACGTGTCCATCGCTCGCCTATATATGGTTCGGCTGGCCATGCTATGGCTGTGTCTCCAGGCTGAAGCCTTTGCGCAGACGGCTGCCGATCAAGAGAAATACCTTCGGCTTGCGAACGAAGCCCATCAGGAGCTGGCCTCCGGAAAACTGCGCGATGTCGATGCATTGATAAAAAAACAAGAACAGCTGGTGGCCATCGGCGTGGCGTTTTGCCGGAAGTACGCCGGGATCTATCCTGAGCATGAAAGGTTCTTGCAGTTGGTGGCCGATAGCGCGAAGGACATGGCGCAGATGACGCAGGATGAGATCACGCGCAACTGGTATCGTGGCGAGTTGCCGAAGCAGTTGGGTATTGCGGTGGACCACAAAGATCACTTCGAGGAAGTGATTAACCTCATGGACCTGGTGGTGCATCCCTCGTATGTCATCATTGCGCTGAAGCAATATAAGAAAAAGCCGGACAGTGCACTGCTCAAGCGCTCTAAGTACGAGATGGGCGAGCTGATCGCTCATGCCGAGATCTTGTTCAACAAAAGGGCCGCGCATTAGCGGCGCGGGGAATTTCGGCCTCGCTCCTATCCTTCCTGATCAGACCACCGACTATTTATCCGCCCGGCAAGCTCTGCTATGGTGAGCACTGTCGTGTTCACATGAGAGCGGCGGATGTTATTTCCGGATTACAGCGGTGGCTCCATCGCCAATCTGATGAGCAGCATCACCCAGGGGTGCGGTGGCGGACCGAATATGTATCCAGCCTTGCGCGGACTGGATGCGCGCCTGCTGGCCGAGGCGCGCAACATCATACTGTGCATGATCGACGGTCTGGGCTATGACTATCTTGCCCGGCGCGGGGCGGGTAGCCAGTTGCATCAGCGCCTGCACAGCCGGCTGCATGCCGTGGCTCCGCCGACGACCGCCGCCTCGGTGACGACCTTCCTCACCGGCGTGGCCCCGCAGCAGCATGGGCTCACCGGCTGGTTCACCTGGCTGCGCGAGGTGGGTAGCGTGGTGACGGTGCTGCCGTTTCTCACGCGCTGCAATCGCGCTGATCTCACCCAAGCCGGCATCACGCCGCAAGAGTTGTTCGCACATCCGCCACTGTTCGCGCGGCTGCCGGTGCGCGGTTATTCGCTGATGCCGGACTGGCTGGCGCAATCGGTGTTCAACCAGGCGCTGTTGGGGGGCGCTGAGCTGGTGTTGCACCGCGGCATGGAGGATTATTTCGCCAAGATCAACACTGTGGTGCGCGCCCACGCCGAGCGTAAATTCCTGTATGCCTACTGGCCGTATTTCGATGGATTGGCGCACGATCACGGCGTGGGCAGCGCGCAGGCGGCGGAGCATTTCGCGCGGCTGGATGAAGGCTTCGCCAAACTGTTCGCGGATCTGGCCGGGACGGAAACCGTGGTATTGGTCACGGCCGATCACGGCTTCATCGATACGCGCCCCGAGACGCGCCTGTTGGTGGGCGATCTGCCGGAGTTGCAGCGTTGTCTGTCGGTGCCGCTGTGCGGCGAGCCACGCCTGGCCTATTGTTACGTGCGCCGTGGCATGGAACAAACCTTCGAGGACTATGTGGGGACGGCGCTCGCGCATGCCGTCGTGCCGCATCGCGGCGCGGACCTGATCGCGCGCGGCTTGTTTGGCCTGGGCGCGCCGCATCCTGAATTACACAGCCGGGTGGGCGATTATGTGCTGGAACTCAAGGACGACTACATCCTCATCCAGCGCCTGCCGGGAGAAACGCCGCTGAAGTTGATCGGCCATCACGGCGGCTTGAGCGCCGCGGAAGTGGAAGTGCCGCTGGTGTTGGCATGTTGTTGATCAAACCAAAGTGTACGGGAAATGTAGGGTGGGTTAGGCGTTTTTTGCCGTAACCCACCCAACGTTGCGTAGCAACACAAAATGATTAAGTGCCTTGCGGCACGTGGCTGGGTTGCGCGAAAACCGCTCACCCATCCTGCACTGATAATAACGAAAGGGAGAGTGACTCATGCGTTTCATCTTTGGGTGCATCGTGTATCTGCTTTGCCTGGGCCAAGCGCTGGCGGCGCTGAGCACGGATGAGATGGTGCCGCCCGCGCTCAAGCCGTGGGTCAATTGGGTGCTGTACGAGCATGAAGTCTCGCCCTGCCCCTCGCTCTACAATCAGATCGGCGAGGTGCGTCTCTGCGCCTGGCCCGCGCCGCTGGTGCTCAATCTCACGCAACAAGGCGGCGCCTTCACCCAGGGCTGGGAGGTGGAGCAGGAGGGCTGGATCGTGCTGCCGGGCGACACAGCACACTGGCCGCTCGATGTCACCGCCAATGGCAAGCCCATCGCGGTGAGCGAGCAGGCCGGCGCGCCCGCGATCTTTCTCAAGCCGGGGCGCCACGCGCTCACCGGCAAGTTCCGCTGGCCGCAATTGCCCGAGCGCCTGAAGGTGCCGGAGACGGTGGCCCTGGTGCAGCTCAAGATCGACGGGACGACGGTGAAGTTTCCCTATGTCGATGACGCCGGCATGGTCTGGCTGCGCGATCAGCAGCCGCACGATGACAAACAGGGCGTGGCGGAGAATCGCCATACGCTCAATGTCTCGCGCCTGATCAGCGACGATGTGCCGCTCAAGGTGGTGACATTCCTGGATATCAGCATCTCCGGCGATGCGCGCGAACTCACGCTGGGGCCGGTGTTGCTCCCGGGCGCTATTCCGCTGGCCCTGAACAGCCGGTTGCCGGTGAAGCTCGAGGCGGATGGGCGTTTGCGGTTACAGGCGCGGCCGGGGCGTTGGAACATCGAATTCACCGCGCGGTTTCCCGGCAATCGCGAGAACATACCGCTGCCCGCGGTCAACGGCGCCGCCTGGGTGAATGAGGAGATCTGGGCCTTTCAGGCCAACCCGTTGGTGCGTCTGGCCGAGGTGACCGGCCTGGAACAGATCGATCCGCGCCAGACGGCACTGCCCGAGGCCTGGCAAGGCTTTCCGGCCTACCGCATGGCGGCCGGGCAACAGATGAACTTCGAGGTCCGCCGGCGCGGCAATCCCGAGGCCGCGCCCAACGCCTTCACCCTGCGCCGGCAGATATGGATGGATTTCGACGGCGCCGGATTCACCGTCGCCGATCAGATCAACGGCCTGATGAACCGCGACTGGCGTTTGAACATGTTCGCGCCGTATCAGCTGGGGCGCGTGGCGATCAACGGCGAGGATCAGGTGATCACCCATCTCGAGGGCGACCGCGGCGCCGGGGTCGAGATCCGGCAACATCAACTCACGCTGAGCGCCGAGAGCCGCCTGGAGGAGGCGCGCCTGCCGGGCCTGGGTTGGGACAGCGAATTCAACGCCGTCAGCGGGCAGCTCTATCTGCCGCCGGGCTGGACGCTGCTGTCGATGGGCGGCGTGGATCAGGTCTCCAACAGCTGGATCAAGAAGTGGACCCTGCTCGATATCTTCCTGGTGCTGATCATCACGTTCGCGGTCAAGCGTCTCTGGGATTGGCGCGTGGCGGCGCTGGCCTTGGCGCTGCTGACGCTGACCTGGCACGAGCCCGGCGCCCCGCGCATGATCTGGCTGAACCTGGTGATCGCCATTGCGCTGTGGCGCGTGCTGCCCGAGGGCATGCCGAAGAGGCTGATCAACTGGTATCGCTGGGCGAGCGCCGCGGCGCTGCTGCTGCTGTTCCTGGCCTTTGCCGTGGATGCGGTGCGCGAGGGCATTTATCCGCAGCTGGAAAATCCGCAGAGTATTTATCGCAGCGCGCCGCTCGCCCCGCCGGGCGCGGCGGTGTTCATGAATGAACAAATGGCGCCGGAGGCCGAGGTCGATCTGGGCTCGGCGCCGCGCCAGGCCTACGAGGCGGCCAAGGAGATGGCCGACGCGGCGGTCTCGTCACTGCCGAGCGAGGACTATAAACGCGGCCGTGGCGAGGTGCGTGCGAAACAGGATTCCGCGCTGATGACCCAACAGGTGATCGATCCCAACGCGCGCCGCCAGACCGGCCCCGGCCTGCCGCGCTGGCAGTGGCAGACCATCGATTTCGCCTGGAACGGACCAGTGCAGGCCGATCAGGAGATCACGCTGCGGCTCATCTCGCCCGCCGGGCATCTGCTGCTCAACCTGCTCAGTGTGGTGCTGATGGGGGCGTTGACCGCCGTCATGCTCGGCTTCGATCCGAAAAACAAGCGATGGTTGGATCTCTCCGCGTTGAGGGGTGCGTTCACCGTGCTCGCCGTCGCGCTGTTGTGCGTGTTGCCCGCGCCGCAGGCCTGGGCGGCGCCGGAGAGCGCGACGGTCATCCCCGATGAGACGCTGCTCAAGGAACTGGAGCGGCGCCTGGTCAAGGCGCTGGAAGAGCCGCCGCAGTGCGCGCCGCAATGCGCGCAGAGTCCGCGCATGCGCCTGGTGGCGCAACCGGCCGCGCTCACCATCCACATGGAGGTGCACGCCGGCGCGGAGGTCGCCGTGCCGCTGCCGTTCGAGGCCAACCAATGGCTGCCCACGGAAGTGATCCTCGATGATCGACAGGCCGTCGGCGTGAGCCGGATCAAGTCGCACTATTACGCGCTCGTGCCCGCGGGCGCGCACCGGCTGACCCTGCGCGGGCCGCTGCCGGAGTTGGCCTCGGTGCGCATACCGCTGCCGCTCAATCCCTATCACATCGAGGCCGAGGCCGTCGGCTGGCGGGTAGAGGGCATCACCGACGGCCAGGCGGCGGGGCAGGTGCAGTTGCTGCGCCAGAGCAAACGCGTGAGTCAATCCGCCGAGGAGTCGGCCTATGAAACGCAGGCCTTGCCGCCGTTTGTCATCATCGAGCGCACGGTGTTGCTCGGCATCGATTGGCATGTGCAGACCACCGTCACGCGCGTCTCCGGCCTGGGCGATGCCATTGCGCTGGAGATCCCGCTGCTCGAAGGTGAATCGGTGCTGAGCGCCGAGGCCAAGGAGAAAAACGGCAAGATCAATATCACCCTCGGCGCCGGCCAAGGCAGCGCCGGCTGGAGCTCGTCGTTGCGCAAGGGCGACACGCTGCGGCTCAAGGCCCCGCAAACCACGCAATGGCTGGAACACTGGCGGCTCAGCGTCTCGCCGATCTGGCGCATCGCGTATCAAGGCATCCCGGAAATCTTACAGCAGTCGCCCGCGGGCGACTGGATGCCGCAGTGGTGGCCGTGGCCGGGCGAGGAGGTCATCGTCGCGGTCACGCGCCCCGCAGGCATTGCCGGCGCCACGCTGACCGTCGATGAAACGCGTACGCAAGTCACGCCGGGCAAGCGCGCCGCCGAGACGGTGTTCCACATGCAGATGCGCAGCAGCCAGGGCGAACAGCGCGATCTCAGCTTGCCGCCCGGCGCGATCTTGCAAAAACTCCTGATCGACGGGGTGGAACAGCCGATCCAGCAAAGCATGAACAAGGTGCCGCTGACCATCGCACCGGGCAGCCACGCCATCACGGTGATCTGGCGGCAGGACGCCGGCATCAGCGCGCGCTTCGAAACGCCGGCGCTTGACCTGGGGTTGCCCGCCGTCAATAACAACATCACGGTGATCATGCCGCAGGATCGCTGGGTATTGTTCGCCGGTGGTCCGAAGGTCGGTCCCGCGATCCTGTTCTGGGGCGTGCTGTTGGTGATCATTCTGGCGGCCGTCGCCTTGGGACGAACCCGCGCCACGCCGTTGAAAACCCATCACTGGATACTGCTCGGCGTGGGCTTCTCACAAGCCCCGGTGTGGATGCCGGCGCTGGTCGCCGGCTGGTTCTTCCTGCTCGCCTATCGCGCGCGTCAGCCGGCGACGGTGTCCAACAGCCGCTTCAATGCGCTACAGCTGTTGCTTGTCTTCACCACGTTCCTCTCCGGCGCCTTCGTGCTGTTCGCCATCTGGCAAGGACTGCTCGGATTGCCGCACATGCAGATCATCGGCAACGGCTCCTGGGAATATGAGCTCAACTGGTATCAGGATCGCGCCGAAGGCGCACTGCCGAGCGCCTGGATCATCTCCGTGCCGATCTTCGTCTATCGTCTGCTGATGCTGGCGTGGGCGCTGTGGCTCGCCTTCGCGCTGCTCAACTGGGTGCAATGGGGATGGCGCTGCTTCAGCGGCAACGGTCTGTGGCGCAAGGTCAGCGTCCCGGTGCTCAAGAAGACGCCCAAACCGGAACCGCCGCAGGAAAAAAAGGGCGAGATGGAACAGGATAAACCGGATCCGTGGACGGGCGCGTGATCCGGTTCATGGGGTATCCGGCGCATCCGGAGGGCGGGCGCTCGCGCCCGCCCTGCCTCACTCGGAGGCGTGCGCCATCAGTCGCATGTATTCCTCGAGGTATTGCTCCCGCGCGCGCCGTTGCTTGGCGTCCTTGAAGGCGCAGGCGTGCCCGCGGCAATACGTCGCGCCGCTCACATAATCGAGGATGATGGGCGGCAGCTCGTAGTGGTGGATCGGTGCATAGACCCTGGGTTCGCCGTTCTCGATGATGGCGATGCGGTTGGTGTAGTAGTGGTGCTCGCCGTTGTTCATGTAGCCCAGCTTGTCGTAGGTGTTCAGCCCGTTGCGCAGCGGCGGCACATGATCGGAAACGAGGATGATGAGGCTGTTTTGATCCAGCGCCAGGAGTTGCTCGACGAAATGCGCGATCGCCTCGGTGCGGTAATAGAACTGGTTCACCACGCGTTGCAGATGATCGTCGGGATAGTCCGAATCCAGCGTGATGCGCTCCGGCCGTTTGTCCCGATCGAGCATATGCGGTGTATGCCCGTAGATGGTCAGCATGTAGTTGAATAGCGGTTGATCGGGATGTTGCTCCAGATGCTTGCGCACAAACGCAAGGTTCTGGTTGAAGAGATCTGCGTCGAAAAGATAGTACTCCTCGCCCCGATCGCCAAAGCGTAGATAGCTCTCCCGGGTGCCGGAGAATTCCTGTGGAAAGTAGCTTTCGGCGAAGCCGGCGCCCTGATAGGCAGGCAGCGCATTGAAGAAATTCGGTTTATAGGCGTTGCTGGCGACACTGCGATAGCCGACCCGATTCAGCAGATTGGGCAGGCAATGGGCCGCCGCGCCGGTGAAGACGTTGAATTCCACGCTGCTCACTTTTTCAAAGGCCGGTGTGCCGCACAGGACTTCGAATTCCGCCTGGGCGGTGCCGCCGCCGAACACCGGCGAGAGCGACAGCCCCAGTTTGTCGCCAAACAGCCGCTCGAAATCCGGATGCACTGGCGAGGAGGAAAACCGCAGTTTGCTGAACAGGCGCGGGTCGAGAAAGCTTTCCAGCACGATCAGATGTACGTTGCGCCGGTCGGCATGCGCACCGAGCTCGTCGGCAAGTTGCCCAGCCGCTTGGTCATAGGCGCGCCGGTCGCGGAAGGGTGCGAGCTCATCGAATGTGTTGATGCGCTGCGCCTCGCGATAGAGCAGCATGGCGATGCGGCCATTGGCCTCAACGCTCTTGCCGTCGGAGTAGGTCACGATCTCGGTGGCCAGATATTGAAAACGTTGGGCAACGGCGTTGGGGATGGCTGTGACAAAAACAATCAACATGACGAGCGGTGCAAGCCACAAGGCCAGATTGCGCGGGCGCCGATAGTCGACGGAGATCAGCAAAGCGCCCAGCGGCAGCAACAGGATGGCGCCGATCAGCACCCCATAACCCAGCGGTACGACCTGGAGCAGCTCGGGGAGCTCGCCGGCGTTGATCAGACGAAACACCTTGCCCTGTGTCAGATAGAAGATGTCGTGCACCAGATACAGCAGCAGAATGGGCAAGGCCGCCACTACACTGCGCCATGCGGATGGTTTTTGGATGGCATAGAACAGGCCATACAAGTAAAGAACCAGCGCCAGCTCGATCAGTTGTTCGAAATTCCGCTCGGTGCTGAAGCCGCCATAGCCTTCCATCACCAGCGTGTAGGCATGGAGGATGGCGACGAAACCTGTGCTGGCGGCAAGCGCCTTGATCCAAGCGAAATAAGGGGGGTGATTTGACATCAGGGTGTGGCGGGTGGATCCGGTCTCGGTATCAGTACGTTGCGGCCAGCCATTATATACGAGTGGCGCCGGATCCGCCATGCGCCGGGACTTGCGTATGGGGAGGGTCGCTATGCGGGCTTGCGCATGTGGCGACGCATCAGGCCGGTCAGCACCAAGATCCAAGTGATGAAAGCCACCCACACCATGACCTGAGAGATCCAATTCAGCGGTTCGAATTCGGCCGCGAGCGCGAGTCGAAAACTGGTGACCGCATACATGCCCAGGGGAAACACAATGCTCCATTGCATGGGGTCGTAACACAAGGGAATATTTCGCACGTAATGCTTCCAATACCCGATCACAATCAACAAAGGAATCCACCACGTGGCCCAAGCCCATGAGAGCAGGGCGATCCCATCGACCACCGGATGCAGTGCCACGAGAACCGGCATGATCGGGTCGGACAGGGCTAATGCGCTGCTGGTATTGGCGCAGATCGCAGCGGCGCCCATGATGACCCACATGAGCGGGGTGTAGTCTTCATCTTTCATATCGAGGAAGAAGATGCGATAACAAAACAGCGTGACAAAAATGCTGTAGAGGATTAGTCCGATTCCCCACAACATATACTAAGACGATCGGTAGTAAAGCCTCATTCAGAGCCACCCCAATGTTGCGGAACAAGGCGCAGTGCGCAGGCAATGGCAAGCCCTTGTCAAGCACTGCAACGCTGGGCTGCAACATTGGGGTGGCTCCCTTCGGGCGGACGGCTAGACGGCCATCCGCCGCGTTGCGACGGTTTGACATAGATTGACTATGCCGGCACCGCCGCGCCTTGCGGGCTGACCGTCTAGCCGCCCGCTGAATGAGGCTTTACTACCGATCGTCTTAGTAAATCCCCACCATCATGTAAGCGGCCAAGTTCCCCAATTGGCTGACAATGTTGACGCCCAGCAGCACCAGTGACTGGGTGCCGACGATACAGATCAACCAGCCGCCATGAACGACATTCATATTGCGATCGGCGTGACGCAAGGTCAGGACGCTGAAGCTCCCGTGCAGCAGTGACATCCAGGCAAGGAAGGCAATGATCCAGCAGGCGAGGGCAAGTTCTTTCAGGTCATGCAGGAAAAACAGAATTCCTGAAATATTTGTCGCCGCGACGAAAGAGAAAAATATGAAGGTCGTGCGCGGGTTGATTAATTCAGACCACACGACCCTCGGGAAGAGGATAAGGCGCCAAGTATATAGTCCAAAGAGTATGGCCCAGGAGATCAGGGCGATGACACCCATCACACCGGACAGCGCTGGCATATTCAGCATATCCATCGCGATGGCGATGATCCCCGTCGCCATGGTTAAGCTGAAATAGCCGGGATACAGTTCTTTCAGCCAGGTCAATTTCGAAGTGTCAGGATTCACGCGTGCCGTCTCGCCCCCATGGTTGCCATCGCTGGGGTGCAGATACTAACCCTAACCATGACAAAGCCTCATTCAGAGCCCCGCGGAGCGTCCG
>CAZKZP010000022.1:0-46044 GCA_964557295.1 uncultured Chromatiales bacterium
GGGGGGCTTCTTGCGGTCACGGGCGCTGCCGGTCACCTTTTCGAGGAATCGGTCGTCACCGAGGACGCGCGTATCCTCGCCCGCGCCATGGAATTCCGCGCGCCGCCCTTCACCCTTGCCGGCCTCCACAAACGCCGCGTAACGCCGACGGGCGGCGCCGGCGGTGCGGGCAAACTGGCCGAGCACGGCGTCGGTGGTCAGCCAGGGAATAGCTTCTCGACCGAGATAGGCGCGATGGCCGCTCCAACGGTACGCCGCCGGATCTCTCGCCAGCTTGGCGCGGACCGGGTTCAGATGGATATAGCGTACCAATTCCAGCAGGTAGCGGTCCTGAGCCACCAGAATCGCCTTGTAACGCCCTTGAAACAAATGCCCTACCCGATCCTGGCGCCTGTTGACCCAGCGCGTATAGCGAAACGACAGGTTCTGCATGATCTTCGACAACGGCACCTCGGCGGCCTGCACCGCCAGATGCAGGTGGTTGGGCATACAACAAAATCCGTGGATGCGATGCCCGTAGCGCGAAACCCCTTCCTGTAACAACAGGTACAGGTGGTAGCGGTCATCCTCGTCGTAGAAAATCGCCTGGCCACCGTTGCCCCGGAGCATTACGTGGTATATCCCGCCTGGAGCATGAATTCGTGGTTTTCTTGCCATGGCGCTACATTACCTGCATCTCGTAATATTTGCAATTATGCAGGCCTGACCCTGTCACTACAGGCCTGACCCTGTCACTATGCAGGCCTGACCCTGTCACAATTATGCAGGCCTGACCCTGTCACCCCTGTCACTCAAGTCAGGGAGCAAGAGTGAATTTGCCGAGCCGGCTCGTATCGTTGAAGCCGCCGCCGAAGTTGGGCGACCAAGCCAGCAGCCGGGTGAAGTGGGGCGAGGCGCGGTAGAAGTTCGCGTAGAAGGTCGTGCCCGACTCCAGTCCGCCGGGGAACGCTTTGTCGAAAGGCACCGCCAACCGAACCACCCAACGATCTCGCCCGCCCGTGTCGGAGCGCACGACGGCGCCGCTGTCCCACTTGTCCGGTTTGTCCTGTTTGTGCACCTGGTAGTCCAGCGCGACGTACTTCCCATTGGGAGCGACACACAACTGCCGGCTGGCCTGCTCGCGGCCCAGTGCGAGAAAGACCTCCCAGTCGTCTCCGTCCCAGATTGTGCCGGTGGAGGTCAGTTGAGCGGGATTCAACCATTCGGTCAGTTGCACATACAGATACCTGGCATCGTATGCCACGCGCGTTTCCACTTTCCTCTCGGTCGCGTCTCCCGAGAGTGTGGACCATTGGCCGAGGTCTTTCGCCTGCGACCAATTCACCTTCGACAGATCGCCGCCGGCCTCGGATGCCAGTTTCGGAACCTGGATGTGCGGTAACGGCCCGGCGTAGCGTTCGGCGCGGGCAAGGTAGATTTTCTTTCCCTCCACCATGTAGTCCCAGACGTTTTGCCTGAATTGGGCCACGCGCTGCTGCTCCTCGGGAGTCTGGGCGGAGTCAGCCGCCTGCTGCATGAGTTTGGCGAACTCCGCCATGCGCTCTTCCGTTCCGAGGATCGCCCACGCCAGCCACTCATTCTGATGTTGGGTCTCGGCTGAATTCCGGATTTCGGTGGGGTAGTTTTTCGGATTCGAGTACGTGTCTTCGATCCGGCCATAGAGTTCACGCATCGGACGGGCGGCGGCCCCGTAGTAGCGGGTGAAGAACTCGTCAATGATTCTGTTCCCGTCAAGCGTGGGATCATCGGCCAATTTCATCGTCACGTAGAATTCCAGATGATCCATCAAAATCCTGTCGCCGTACTCGGCCTCCAGGTAGATGCCACGGATGCCGGCATCGGCGAACATTCTCATTTGCTTCACCACCGTATGCGCGAAGAAACCGGGGAAAGCGTGATAGTCGCCAAAATGCGCATTGAAGGCCGGGAAGCAATAGTAAAGCCACAGATACAGCGGCCGATCCGGTCCGTGCCGTCGCCAGTGGGTGAGGACTTTGCGGTCGTTCGTCTCCATGGACGGGCACCACCAGTTGCGCGTGTGGAGACACATCTGGACAAGGACGTTTGGCTCCAACTTCAGCTTCGCGGGGGGGTACGCATAGTCGGAATAAGCGAGGGTACCGATCCATTTGTCCCGGTGGGTCCGGCGAACCTCGCGCGCCACTTGGTTGACAAAACCAAAGATGTAATTGCTGGCTCGGCCGTTGGAAAACTGCGGATTGTTTTGCTCTGCCCGGTTCAGTTCAGCCTGGCAGCGCGGGCATTTGCACCAGAAACAACCATCCGCCGGCACCACGGCAAACACGTCGCCTTGGGCGAAGGCACCGGGTTTCAACCCCTTGCCGTCGAAGTAATCCCGGGCATCCTGAACGACCTGCTGGATAAGCCCCGGATTGGTGAAGCACATCTGCTGCGGTTGACCTTCGTATCCTTGGGCGAACCAGTCGGGGTGTTCTTTCAGGAAGCGGTCGTAGTATCCGGAAAAGGAGTGAACGACCTGGAACGCTTGGCCGCCGATGCGCAGGCGCAGTCTCCAGAGAGGCATATCACTCGCTTCGAACCACTGATTGGTCTTCCCGGGTACGGTGTACAGCGGCATGTCAATCCGGCGATGAATCATAAATGGAGCGCGTCGGGTGTCGCGTCTGTGAACCACCAGTGTCGGTTTCTTCGGATAAACCGTCCCCAAATCGGTCGGGGCATACCAGCGGACATCACAGAAATGTTCGAGGAAATCGTAAACGGCGTAAAGCGTGCCGTTCTCGTCGTAGAGTTCTGGTAGAACACCGTCAGCCGTCTCACGGTCCCTGCCCATCAGGATCAGCGCATCGGGGAGAAAGCGGATGAGATACTCCTGCGACTTGAACCCGCCGGCGCTCACGCCCAACGCCTCTGTGGCCGCGCTTTCGCCAACGAGAATTCGCGGTCCGCTAACTTGCTGCTGGTCGGTGACGACCGGCAGCGTTGCGCCGGTGATCTTGCGCACGTGATCCCGAAGCTCCGCCGCAGCGAACGCAGCGGATCGGTTTGGCTTACCGGCGGTCACGATGGACGCGACCGGCTTGCCGTTGTCGGCAATCAGGAACGAGCCGGCATTCTCGGCGGCTGCGCCATTGTCTGACAGGCGCTGGTGACATTGTCCGCAATTGGGATTTTGCCCCAGCCGCGTCGACGGCAGGTGGTTGATGGCGTGGCAGTGAGGGCAGACGAGGTAAAGCGAATCGCTCATAGAAGTCTCCATGGGTGTACGGCGGGAGATGGGGCGAATAGCCACCGCAATGAGCGACAGGATCTGAGGCTGGGCGGCACAGAAAACCACAGGGTCACCCTTCGGTCAGCCGGTGTCAAGTAGCAACGAACCCTCGTCCCTGTTTTTTGCTTCTCAGCAACTACAGGGTTTCTCTAATGTCTGCCGATGACTGTCTCGCTCCCGATTCTTTCAGTGCATGGGCGTCGGAATGTTCCGCGCCAGTCACCCTTCTGGTTTGAGCGCATCGCGTACCGCCCAGCTCACGTGCGCCTTGGCTTGTATCCAAGCCCCACAAAGTCCTCGGTGCCCTGGCGGCGTCCAGATGCACACCACGTGTGCGTCAGATCAATGGCTCGCGGCAACCCGCGTCCAACCTTCGGGTGGCTCGCCGCAGAGGCGGAACAGTTTAAATCGGCAGGCGCGATGTAGCATCCACTCAGAGTCTCATGGTTGTACCAACCCCGTTGCCTGGCTTGCTACATCGGCCTGTTCATCGAAACATGCGATCGACATCGAAGTCGACGCCATCATGCAAGACGTGATACACGGCGCGCGCGAGCTTGTGCGCGAGCGCCCGGATGGCGATGATGCCGCTGGTCTTGCGCGCCTTGCGGTCCACAAATTTCTGGGCGCGCGGCTCATAGCGACAAAAGAAGTGCGCGGCCTCGCTGAAGGCCCATGACAACCACTTGTTGCCGCTCTTGCTGTTGCCGACGCCCTTTTTTTTGCCGTTGCTGATCCGTGCGCTGTTCACGCAGCGACAATACGAGGCGAAGTCTCCCGCAGACGCAAAGCGGTGGATATCGCCCACCTCAAGCACAATGGTGAAGGCAAGGATGCGACCAATCCCCGGGATCTTGCACAGCCGAACAAATGCCTCAGTCTCCTTGAGCACCGCCAGGATCTCGCGCTCCAACAGATTGATGTCCTGACTCAGTGCGCGTATGTGATGTGTGCTGACCTCAGCGGCCAGCTGTACATAGCGATCAACGAACTCTGGAGCATAACTCTTGCGCTGCAAGCGATCGGTGCGTTGCCGGCCGCCAGTCTCGCGGTGATAGATATTCTGCAGACTGGTGATGGCCTTGGCCCGTGCCTGCACCAGGCTCATGCGCTTGCGCAGCAAATCGCGCAGTGAGCGTTGCTCACGCGGATAAATGTAGCCGGTCGGCAATATGTTCAAGCGCAATTGCTTGGCCAACCAAAAGGCATCATGACGATCGTCGGTGTGCTTGAGCTCGTCATATTTGCTCATTGCCGCCGTATTGGCCAGCTTCACCGAAAAACCCGCTGCCATCAGGCCGTCGACCAGCCAATACCAGTTGAAGGTAGACTCCACGACGACCGCAACCAGCTCGGTGCGGAAGGCTTCAAGTAGTGACAATGTCAGCGACAAATCATTGGGCAACTTGCGCTCCATCAGTCGCCGATCATTGTCGTCGATGACCACGATGTAGTGGTTGTCTGAGTGCAGATCGATTCCGCAGTAAAGTGCCATTTCAGCCTCCTGATGTTTGGTTGAGAAGCAACATCAGTTTTACCACTGATGTCAGCCGCTCAGGAGGCTGACCGGAGGATTCTCAGGTCTATACAAAAACCACAGGGTCAGGTCTATACAAGTTGTCTGCATTGCGATCAAGATACCCGTACCTGCTCCGAACCACAAGATCATTGCACCCCAAGCTCCCTTTCATCCGCATCCGCCCGTCTGACGATTTTCCCCACCGTTGAGAAATGTAACCGGGTCAGGCCTGAATGTAACCGGGTGTAACCGGGTCAGGCCTGCACTATTGCATTGTTGATTCTTCATCTTGTGTTGTCTCCCGTGAATTACCCGGCACTGGCTCCATGGCATTAACAGCCTGCTGAAAAACGCCTCATTTTGATCTTGTCCTTCGCGGCATCACAAAATGGACACAGGTTTTTGTGTTTTTCATCGAATGCGTGAGCGTTTTACTTCTCATCGCTCGCAATTGTGGCGCAATGATGCGATTTCTCGCTTCCACGCCCCCTCATTTGGCGTACTCCGCCTCGATATTGCGTATTCGGAGCAGGTTGAAGGTGGCCATCGTAAACTGTACCAGGCCGTCTACCTTCTCCAAGCCCCGCCGCATCATTCGCCGCAACCCGCCATACTGCTTCGGCCAGGCAAAGGTCGTCTCGATGAGTTTGCGCTTGTACAGACTGATGTCGTAGCCCTCATGGCGCGTGGTCCGTGCATCGATCGCCGTCCCGCCACGCCGATTATCATTCATCGCTACATGCGGGGTGATCTTCCGTTCGCGGCAGCCCGCCACAAAACCCTGTGTGTCGTAGCCCTTGTCGCCACCGACGGTCTTGCGCCGCCCGCCGGGCAGCGCGGCCAGCAGTTCGAGGGCCGACTCGCGCTCCGTCTCGCTTGCCGCCGGGCGGGTCCGCACGCCCACCACCAGACCATGACGGTTTTCCATGACGTGATCCACGCCGTAGCTCAATCGAGCCGCCGTGGCATTCGATTTGCGCATCAACTCGGCGTCCGGATCGGTCGTCGAGACATGGGTTTCGTTGCTGCGCGGCTCGCCGCAATAGTCACGGTCCTTGCCCAGCGGCCCGCGTAACTGGGTCGGGCCTGACTATTGCATTGTTGATTCTTCATCTTGTGTTGTCTCCCGTGAATTGCCCGGCACTCACCCTAAGACGGTGTCGATTCCTTATCAATATTTTTTGTGGATTCAGTCAAAGCGTCGCGCTGAGGAAGGCACGGGTTTTGGGTCTAATGAGTGCAGTAGCCCCAGAGCGTGAAATCGTAAGTCTGCACCCCGTTGTTGATGACGATCGCACGCACGCCGGGCCCGATGATCGGCGCCCGAATGACGAATCCGCCGTAGCCACCGACTGCCGCACCGCTATGTGCCAGGAGCGGGACCGGAGACGCCACGGACGAAATCTCCAGGTTGGCGAGACCGGTGGCGCCCATCTTGCCTGGCAGTTCGAAGACGAGTTTCACCGTGATGTTGTCCATGGCCATGTTGGCTGCATGCTTGGCCAACACCCAGACGTGCAGCCACTGAAAACAGTCAACATCCTTGGGAGTCATCGAGTCGTGACTCTGCCCAGGACCAACCGTCACGCCCTTGAAGAACTCGAACGTCTTGCTGCACGGTGGCGCTTTGAGCCCGCCGAGGAGCAACTTCTCCGCAGGTGTCTTTGTGGGTTTCTTGACCGACTTTGTGGCTGCCATGTTCTGGATCTCCTGTTGGCGGTGAACAAGCCACCCTACTGGGGATCATCGCCCCCGGTAATGCACCGCGGGCGATGAAGGTATAGGAACTATAAACACCATGTTCCGCTACCATTAAGTGTAGAGCACCTCATCGAGATTGCCACTGCGAGCCCTAAAGCACCTCGAGGAAATAGTGGAACCGGAAAAATCGGGGGATGATCGATGAAAACTTTGTGGGATTGATAGCCCGAAATGGGTAACCCTCGAGGCCGGACCATAGAGAGGCCTCAGCTCACATTGGTGAACCGATCAGATTCCCGGTTTTAGTAGCTATCCGCTTCGCTGTAGGGGTCGTAGCGTGCGGGCGCATGGGGTGGCGGCTGCGGCGACAACCCCAAGTGGATGAGAATCTTTCGAATCACCGGGGGATCCTCGATGGCCGCAATCATCTTGAGCGGGCCACCGCAGTGCACGCAGGTTTCGATGTCGATATTAAAGACTCGCTTGAGTAGACGTGCCCATTGGACAGGACGTCCAGGTGTCGCGAAGCACATGGCGTGCGAGAGCGGCCAACTGATGTAGCGCCCGCAAGCCCCCTTTCCTTGTTCATCGAGGAACTCACCCGCCTCAACCGCGTCATCACCGCTAGCCGCCGGTGCTGCGCTTTTGCCAGGCACCACCTGCGAACGCCACTTGGCATTCAGAGCCAACACCATGGGTCGCTCTCGCACCTCCATGATGTAACCGTCATAACCGGGTCATAATCGGGTCAGGCCTGCACTATTGCATTGTTGATTCTTCATCTTGTGTTGTCTCCCGTGAATTACCCGGTACTGGTTCCATGGCATAAAGGCTCCCCCTCCCTGCCATATTCCGGCCGGTCTGCTTGACCCGTTGGGTATCCGCAAGCAGAACCTCTTCAGCAGGAGCTGGAACCAGGAAGGAAGCAACAACAGCCGCGCGGATGCGATGCGCGCCTTTGAAGACGTTACTGCCGCTTGAAGACGTTACTGCCGCTGTGGTCCATGCCCTTGTCCCTAGGTGGGTTCATTTTAATGCTCGCGTTGGCCTGTATGGTAGCGAGACGTACTTGAATGGCTTTCGCTCACCCTAAGACGGTGTCGATTCCTTATCAATATTTTTTTGTGGATTCAGTCAGATCATTGTTTGTGGCAGATGCGCGGATAATTCTGAGCGTCGCGCTGGGGAAGGCACGGGTTTTGGGTCTGTGGTGAGCGCAGGCGCTCAGTCCTGCTCCACTGCGCGCTCCAGTTTGCGCATCCGGCGCGCCAAGGCGTCATCGCTTCGCCGTAACGCCTCAAGGCGAGTCACCGCGCGGCTGAGAGTGCTGGCGTCGCGAGTTAGCTGGGCGCCCACTTCAACCAGATTGGCGATTCCATGGGTAAGGGCCAACCACGCCAGGATGGCCCGCGCCTCGCTAAGAACACGCTCTCGGGAGGGGCCTGCCAGGTCTCGCTCTTTAACACCCCAGGCGCGGCACACACCCTTGACGAGTTGCGCGAGTGAGAGGGGGGGCTTCTTGCGGTCACGGGCGCTGCCGGTCACCTTTTCGAGGAATCGGTCGTCACCGAGGACGCGCGTATCCTCGCCCGCGCCATGGAATTCCGCGCGCCGCCCTTCACCCTTGCCGGCCTCCACAAACGCCGCGTAACGCCGACGGGCGGCGCCGGCGGTGCGGGCAAACTGGCCGAGCACGGCGTCGGTGGTCAGCCAGGGAATAGCTTCTCGACCGAGATAGGCGCGATGGCCGCTCCAACGGTACGCCGCCGGATCTCTCGCCAGCTTGGCGCGGACCGGGTTCAGATGGATATAGCGTACCAATTCCAGCAGGTAGCGGTCCTGAGCCACCAGAATCGCCTTGTAACGCCCTTGAAACAAATGCCCTACCCGATCCTGGCGCCTGTTGACCCAGCGCGTATAGCGAAACGACAGGTTCTGCATGATCTTCGACAACGGCACCTCGGCGGCCTGCACCGCCAGATGCAGGTGGTTGGGCATACAACAAAATCCGTGGATGCGATGCCCGTAGCGCGAAACCCCTTCCTGTAACAACAGGTACAGGTGGTAGCGGTCATCCTCGTCGTAGAAAATCGCCTGGCCACCGTTGCCCCGGAGCATTACGTGGTATATCCCGCCTGGAGCATGAATTCGTGGTTTTCTTGCCATGGCGCTATATTATTGTCCATTACTTGCATCTCGTAATGCAATTATGCAGGCCTGACCCTGTCTCTGCATTACTTGCATCTCGTAATGCAATTATGCAGGCCTGACCCTGTCTCTGTCTTCCTGACCCTGTCTTCAATTATGCAGGCCTGACCCTGTCTCCACAGGATGACATCCCATACGGCAAAATCCAGACCGTAGAAGAGCTCGGCCGCCTGGCACGCGCACATCGCAAGCAGCGGCGCCTGACGCTGGAGACGATCTCCGGCCTCGGTAACTTGAGCACGCGTTTCCTGTCGGAGTTCGAACGGGGGAAGGAGACGGCCGAGACCGGCAAGGTTCTGAAGGCGTTGCGCACGTTGGGGTTGGAGATCATCATCCAGCCGCGCGGGCGAATAGCACCGGTTCACCGTCCATACAACAAGACCCGCCGGAAAACCACGTGAGCGATCCCGCGCTCGTGATAGCCGGCCTATGAACTAGACAGATCTGGAATTGAGAATGGGGAGCGATCGCTTCCCACATTTGGTGTTAGCCTTACTCCCGATGCCATCAAAAGTACCATCGAAAATGGGAACTACTCGACTAAGCTCAGCCAAAGCACATTGATATTCAAGGTTCGCCAACTCATTGATGATGTGATTCACATGCTCAACGAGCACAATTTTTACCAAAACAAACAATAACTTACTACAGCCCCTACTCCCACTCGATTGTAAATGAGCTTAATAAATATTTAATATACAATGGCTTACGTACGGCTGGATACCATGAAAAATACCATTCCCAAAAATTTCTTGCAATGACCCGAGCAATCCGGTGGCCGCCGTCTTATGTGCGAGACCCAGGGCCGCCCGAATCTCTGTCCATGGGTTGCTACCCAATTCGTTGTAGCTGCTACCACCAGATCCGGGTTGTAGTGCCCAACCTTAGGGAGGTCCTGACACTGCAACCAAACAACATACATCGCAGCCAGAAGCAGGTGCCGATGGGCATCCACTACATACAGGAAAACGCGGCCGCCGTGGTCGTGGCCACGATCTCCGGTGTCGTAATGGAACCCGCCTTGCCCGCAACAGGCGTCAACAGCAACGCGGCCAGGCCAAACGACAGGAACTCCTGCCCTTTCATTGCTTCCGGCCTTCCCGCCACTGCTGATACCGATGCAATGCTTCGCCGATGTCGGTCACTCCGTAGAGTGCGACCTCACCTTCGAACACAATCGCTGTATAGCGATCGATGCCGTACTGCATCGCCTTCGCCAGGCCCATCGCGGCGCGTTGCATCCATGCGCGATCTTCCTCATGCAGTTGCTGAAAGCGTTGTAGCACGACTTGCTTGGATTGCTCGGTATCGGCAGTAAGGTCTTCGGAAAGCTTGGTCTCGATGCGCTGGATACCGTCCAGCTGATATGCCTGAAGCTCGATTCTTGAACGTCCTGAATCCGCATTTGTAGCAGCCTTGCCGGTGAAAGGCAGATCAGATGTGGTGAATATCTCAACGACAGCGGGAACCACCACTCCAATCTGTGCCGCTTTTACGGCATTGCCAGCTAGGATTACAAGAACGAGCAATCCCCAACAGACGAAACGATTTGAATGTATGTACCGTGCCATTCCCACGATTGTCCCACTGACAAGATGCTGGGCTATCGTGGCTCACCAGGTTTTCGTTTGAAACCGGAAACTCCTTCAAGAGGTGACGTGGTTTTTCGTTGCTGCTGGACAGAACCCATCGGCGGCTGCCACCTGTTACGGGGCGATTGGCATACTATGCTTCAATACGGGAACATAAACAGCTCCGCCGAAATCTGCCCGTGGCACGCATGGAAGAAAATGACCCCGGTTTACACCATCAGTCCCAGCACAAGGCACTTCCCGACTGGTACTCTGTTACCCGTGTCTCGAAAAAGTTCTTTTCCTTGCGAATGTTTGACTGCTCGTCGAGCCACGGCAGTGCACAGTCCGCACCGGGAAAGGGTTCATTGACGCCGAGCTGGCGCGCACGGCGGTTGGCGATGTAGCGGAATTGGGCAACATGGTCGTCCGCGCAATAACCCAGAATCGGCTCCCGTAAAATGTAACGCGCATAATCCGTCTCGGCCGCCTCGGCCTCGTCCCACATGTCGCGCAAGGCTTTTTCATCCAGGCTCAGATCGTTCTCCACGAGGATCTGCCGTACGGTGCGGATACCGAATCCAGCGTGCATGACCTCGTCGCGCATGATGTACTGCAACTGCTCGGCGGTGCCCTTCATCAGCCCGCGCCGCTGCAAGGCAAAGATGGGGCTGAAGCCGTTGTAGAACCAGCAACCTTCGAATACGGCGGCGAAGAACACGTAGGCCATGACGAAGTTGTCAAGTTCGTCCGGATCGTTCAAGTCGATGTCCGGGCGCAGGATGGAATCCAGCCGCCGGTTGGCGATCCTGATCTTGTTGTAGATGGCCGGCACCACGCGGTAGCGGTTGTATATTTCGCTTTGATCCAGGCCGATGGACTCGATGCAGTGCTGATAGGTCCAGGTGTGCAGCGCCTCCTCGTAGACCTGCCGCGCCTGATAGACCTGCAGCTCCGGCGCGCTCATCTTCTCCATCACCGCCAGGCCGATGTTGCGCATGGCGAGGATGTCGGAGGTGGTCAGATAGGCGAGCACATTCTCATACACTTTCTTTTCATTAGGCGTGAGCTTGTGGTGATAATCCTGGATATCCTGCGCCATGTTGATGTCGAGCGGTGTCCAGTGATTCTTGTTGGCGTTGAGGAAGTACTTCCAGGCCCATGGGTACTTGAACGGCGCCAGCTGGTTGATATCCGCCTGGCCGTTGATGACGCGTTTGTCCTCGGCGCGCACCGGGGCGGCGGCCGCGCCCGTCTGCGCGTCGTTCAATCGATTCAGCGTTGCCCGCGCCGCGGCTTGCCGGCCGGCGGTTTGGTCGCTGTCGGTGGTTTTCTGGATGCCCAGTGGGTTGTCCCAGTTCAGCATGTCGATCATCTCCTCAAGTCCGTGGTTATTGGCAGGCTTCGCAGTCGGGGTCCAGAATGGAGCACATCTTGGGTTCGGTGCTCGCCGCTTCGGGTTCCGCGGTCATGTCGCCGTCGGTGGCTGCCTTCTCGACGTGCGTGGCGCCGAGCGTGCGCAGGTAGTAGGTCGTTTTCAGACCGCGCACCCAGGCCAGCTTGTACAGCGCATCGAGCTTCGGGCCGCTGGGTTCGGCCAGATACAGATTGAGTGACTGCGCCTGGTCGATCCATTTCTGCCGCCGGCTGGCCGCCTCGATCAGCCAGCGCGTATCCATCTCGAAGGCGCAGGCGTATTTCTGTTTCAGTGCAGGCGGCACCCGGCTGATGGCGGCCACCGAACCATCGTAGTACTTGAGGTCGTTGACCATGACGGCGTCCCACAGTCCCTGTGCCTTGAGGTCGCGCACCAGGTAAGGATTGACTACCGTGAATTCGCCGGACAGATTGGATTTGACGAACAGGTTCTGGTACGTCGGCTCGATGGACTGGGAGACACCGACGATATTGGAGATGGTCGCGGTCGGCGCAATGGCCAGGCAGTTGGAATTGCGCATGCCCGTGGTCTTTACCCGATCTCGCAGGGCGTCCCAGTCCATCGTCGCGGACTCGTCGACATCGACGAATCCGCCGCGCTCGCGCCGGAGCGTTGCCATCGAGTCGATGGGCAGGATGCCGCGACTCCACAACGAACCTTCGTAGCTGGCATAGCGTCCACGTTCTTCGGCCAGATCGGTCGACGCGCGAATGGCGTAATACGACAGCGCCTCCATGGAGCGGTCGGCGAACGCGACCGCCGCTTCCGACGCATAGGGGATATCGAGTTGATACAGGGCATCCTGGAAGCCCATCAGGCCCAGCCCCACCGGGCGATGGCGTAGGTTCGAATGGCGCGCCTGCGGCACGCTGTAATAGTTGTAGTCGATGACGTTATCGAGCATGCGCATCGCGGTGGAGACGGTGCGCGCCAGCTTGTCGGTATCCAGCCCGTTTTCGCTGACGTGCGCCGCCAGGTTGACTGAACCGAGGTTGCACACCGCGATCTCCTTATCGTTGGTATGCAAGGTAATCTCGGTGCACAGATTGGAGCTGTGCACCACGCCCAGGTGCTGGTTGGTATAACGCAGATTGCAAGGATCCTTGAAGGTGATCCACGGGTGGCCGGTCTCGAACAACCGGCTCAGCATCTTGCGCCACAGGGACACTGCCGGAAGGCGCTTCCAGACCTTGATCTCGCCCCGGTCGGCGCGGGCTTCGCAGGCTTCATAGGCTTCGCGAAAGGCCTGCCCGGACAGCTCGTGCAGCGCCGGTACCTCGTCCGGTGAAAACAGCGTCCACTGCCCCTCTTCCGCGACACGCTGCATGAACAGATCGGGCACCCAGTTGGCGGTGTTCATGTCGTGGGTGCGGCGGCGCTCGTCGCCGGTGTTCTTGCGCAGGTCGAGAAATTCCTCGATGTCGATGTGCCATGTTTCCAGGTAAGCGCACACCGCGCCCTTGCGCTTGCCGCCCTGGTTGACGGCCACGGCGGTGTCGTTGGCCACTTTCAGGAAGGGCACCACGCCCTGTGACTTGCCGTTGGTGCCCTTGATGTGCGCGCCGAGTCCGCGCACCCGGGTCCAGTCGTTGCCCAGGCCACCGGCGAACTTCGATAACAGGGCGTTGTCGCGAATCGCGCTGTAGATGCCATCGAGTTGATCGGGCACGGTGGTGAGGTAACAGGACGACAACTGCGGGCGCAGCGTGCCGCTGTTGAACAGCGTCGGCGTGGAGCTCATGAAGTCAAACGACGACAACAGGTCGTAGAATTCGATGGCGCGGCGTTCGCGCTCTATTTCATTGATGGCCAGTCCCATGGCGACCCGCATGAAGAAAGTCTGCGGCAACTCCAGACGCTGGCCGTCCTTGTGCAGAAAATACCGGTCATACAAGGTTTGCAAACCCAGGTAAGTAAACTGCTGATCGCGCGCCGGCTTGAGCGCCCGGCCGAGTTGCTCCAGATCGAAGCGGCCGAGTTCCGGGTCGAGCAGTTCCAGCTCGATGGCCCGCTGGAGGTTACCGGCAAAGGCGGCGGGATACAGCGCATGCCACTCGGCGTTAGTCTCGCATGAGTGCGCCAGGTCAAGCCCGGCCACTGTCTCTGCCCGCAGCGCCTGCAACAGGAGCCGCGCGGCGACGAAGCTGTAGTTCGGTTCCTGATCGATGAGCATCCGCGCGCTCAGCACCAGTGCGCTGGCGACATCCTGCGCGGCGATGCCGTCATAGAGGTTGCGCAGAGCCTCGCTCAACACGGCGTCCGGGCTGACATCATCGAGGCCCTGACATGCCTCAATCACCCGCGCCTGCAGCCAGGCCGGATCGAGCTGCGTTTTGCCGCCATCGGATTGGGTGACCGTCAGCATATCCTGCGGCTCGGCTGCGCCATCCTGCATCGACTTGGCGCTGCGCAGGCGTGCGTGTTCCTCGCGGTACAGCACGTATGCACGCGCCACTTTCTGGTGGCCGTTGTGCATCAGCGCCAACTCCACCTGGTCCTGAATGTCTTCAATGTGCACGCTACCGCCGTCCGGCAAGCGCCGAAATAGTGCACCGCTCACCTCTACGGTAAGTTCCACGACGGTTTCATGGATGCGACCCGAAGCGGCGGCCTTGCCGCCTTCAACGGCAAGGAACGCCTTGGTCATGGCGACCTGGATTTTGGATGCATCGAAGGGGGTCAGTTTGCCGTTGCGGCGTATTACCTGGTATCGGCCGACAGTATCGGACGGCTCAGTCAGGTCGTTGCGGCTTGGCGTGAGATGGGATGATACCGGGGAGACCGGTGTCGTGGTGGTTTGTTCAAAGTGCATGGGACCTCCAGTTATTCGTTAGTCATGGAGGCCTGCGGAAAATCAAGGGACGGAGTACAGGTACATCAGGGGCACACTCCACCCTGTGACCTTGACGCGAGGCCCGGGCTGTGGGCATCACACGGATGCCCGCTCCGGCAGGTATTCGGACTTGGGGGCACGAACCGCCCGTTAGACAACTCGGACGCCTCACCTTGGATCACGGCTTCCCATCCTAGTGGACAGTGCCTGTGTGTGACCCTCGTTCCCCGATACCGCTGCGCGACAGTCCCGGATTCGCACCGGGTTCCCTGTGGTCACAACCACTAGATATTGTGGTTGAGCCGGATCAGAAACCCAAGATAACGTAATTGTCTGTGATCATCAAGAGAAAGGGGGGACTGATTTCAAGATTGCGCCAAAGCGATGAGGTCACGCAGATAAGGCAGTTCCCGCTCCGGTCCGCTCTGTAACCGCTCCGGCTCGTAGCTCGCCCGCGTGCGCACATGGGCCGCTTGGATTGCGACTTCCAAACGCGCGTTGTCTCGCGCACGCGGCGACGGCAGGCGTTTCAACCACGCGTAGTAGCCACTTTTGGAAACGTTGAGCACCCGGCCGGGAACCTTGTTGCGCACTCAAATCGGGGGAAAAGTATTGGTGTCGCGATGCTGGCGCGCCAGTTCGACGAAGGCGTGCAGATAGTCGATGCCGGCATCGCACTCGCGGATGCCGAGGAAAATCTGCTTGGCGATGCCTCGCTTACCGAGTCGGAGCGGCGTCACGTCCAGTTTGCTGGCATATTCGTCGACCAACCAGCGCGGCAAGGCCGCAACACCCCGCCCGCTGGCAACCATTTGCAACATGATGTCAGTGGTCTCGATAACCTTGTGGCGCTTGGGTGTGATGCCTGCGGGATGGAGGAACTGGTTGTAGATGTCCAGCCGATCGGTTTCCACCGGGTAGGTGATCAGTACCTCGCCGGTGAGTTGCTTAGGACTGACATACGGAACGGAGGCCAGCACATGCTGACGGCTCACCACCAAGACCTGCTCATAATCAAACACCGGCTCGAAGCGCAGCCCCGGCTTGTACAAGGGATCGGGCGTCACCAGCAGGTCGATTTCATAACCGAACAGTGCGCCAATGCCCCCGAACTGGAATTTCTGCCTGACGTCCACATCGACGTCCGGCCATTGAGCCAGGTAGGGTGACACCACCTTGAGCAGCCATTGGTAGCAGGGGTGACACTCCATGCCGATGCGCAGGGTGCCACGCTCACCCTGGGCATACTGGCGCAGACGCTCTTCCGCCCGCTCCAGTTGTGGCAACAGTCGGTCGGCAAGTCCCAGCAGGTACTCGCCGGCTTGGGTCAAGCGCAGGCCGCGCCCTTCGCGCAGCCAGATGTCGGTACCCAGCGCCTGCTCCAGTTTTTTCATCGTATGGCTCAAGGCGGACTGAGTCAGGCACAACACGCTGGCGGCGGCGGTCAGGGAACCTTGCCGATCCACCTCACGAATGATGGCCAGATGCATTCTTTCAATCATACAAACCCATGAGCAAAATTAATTGATTGTTGAGAAATGACCATTTTACCTCATGCTTCAGCTTTCTTACCATGCCGCCATTCCTCTCATCATTCAAAGAAAAGGCAAGCATGGTCACCACACACAACCTCGGTTTTCCCCGCATTGGCGCAAAGCGCGAACTGAAATTCGCCCTCGAGTCTTATTGGAAAGGCCAGTCATCCCGCGACGAGTTGAAAGCGCTCGGCGCACGATTGCGCCAGCGTCACTGGGAAAACCAGTCCACGCTGGACTTCGCCCCGGTCGGCGACTTCGCCTTCTACGATCAAGTGCTCGACATGAGCTTCACGCTGGGCAACCTGCCCGAGCGCGCCCGCGACTTCCACGGCGATCCACTGGATAATTACTTTCGCGTGGCACGCGGTCGCTCCGCCCAGGGCGCGGAGGAGCATGCGGGTTGCTGCGGCGGCATCGCCGCGGGCGAGATGACCAAGTGGTTTGATACCAATTACCACTACATCGTCCCGGAGTTCACGGCCGACACCGAGTTCAAACCGGACCCCTCGCGCCTTCTGGAACAACTGGGCGAAGCCAGGGCGCAGGGCGTCAAGGCCAAGCCCGTCATCATCGGTCCGGTCACCTACTTGTGGCTGGGCAAAGCCAAGGACGATTCCGACAAGCTGCCCCTGTTGGAACGTCTGCTGCCCGTCTACGCCGCACTGCTGGAGCAACTGGCCGCACAAGGGGTCGAATGGGTGCAGATCGACGAGCCGGTGCTGGTCACCGAACTGAATGCCGACTGGCAACATGCACTGAACATGGCTTACCACCACCTCAAGAGCAGTCGCGTCAAGCTGCTGCTGGCCACCTATTTCGGCACCTTGCAGGAGAACCTGCATCTCGCCTGCAATCTGCCAGTCGCTGGCCTGCACGTGGATGCGGTCAACGCCCGCGACGAAATCCAGCCGCTGCTCAACCTGCTGCCGTCGCACAAGGTGTTGTCGCTGGGGGTCATCAATGGCCGTAACATCTGGAAGACCGACCTCGGCGCCACGCTCGATTGGCTGGAGCCGCTCGCCGAACGGCTGGGGGATCGCCTGTGGATCGCGCCGTCCTGCTCGCTGCTGCATGTGCCGGTAGACCTCGCCAGCGAGCAAAAGCTGGACGCCGAGATCAAGTCCTGGCTGGCTTACGCCTTGCAGAAGCTGGACGAGTTGAAGGTGCTGGCCACAGCCCTGAACCAGGGGCGCGCAGCAGTGGCGGACGAACTGTCCGCCAACCAGGCAGCCATCAACGCCCGCCGTACTTCGCCGCGCGTGACCAACCCAGCGGTCAAGGCGGCCATTGCCGGTATCAACCCGGCAATGAGCCAGCGCCAGAGCCCCTATCCAGTTCGCGCCAGGAAACAGGCCGCACTGTTGAATCTTCCGCTCTATCCGACTACGACCATCGGTTCCTTCCCGCAGACAGCAGAAATCCGTCAGGCACGCAGGCAGTTCAAGGCCGGCGACATCGATGAGGCGAAATACAAGGCCGCCATGCGCGCCGAGATCGAGCGCAGCGTGCGCGAACAGGAAGCGCTGGGGCTGGACGTGCTGGTGCACGGCGAAGCCGAGCGCAACGACATGGTCGAATACTTCGGTGAGCAACTGGATGGCTACGCTTTCAGCCAGTTCGGCTGGGTGCAGTCCTACGGCTCGCGTTGCGTCAAGCCGCCCATCCTGTTTGGCGATATCAGCCGCCCGAAGGCCATGACCGTCGAATGGATCAAGTACGCCCAGTCACTGACCAACAAACAGATGAAGGGCATGTTGACCGGGCCGGTGACCATCCTCAACTGGTCTTTCGTGCGTGACGACCAGCCGCGTTCAATATCCTGCTACCAACTGGCACTGGCCATCCGCGAGGAAGTGCTCGATCTTGAAAAGGCCGGGGTGCGCATCATCCAGATCGACGAAGCCGCACTTCGCGAGGGCCTGCCGCTGCGCAAGTCGCAGTGGAAGGAATACCTGAGCTGGGCCGTGGAATCCTTCCGCATCACCGCCAATGGCGTCGCGGACGAAACCCAGATCCACACGCACATGTGCTACTCAGAGTTCAACGACATCATCGCGTCGATTGCCGACATGGACGCCGACGTCATCACCATCGAGACCTCGCGTTCCGACATGGAATTGCTCGACGTTTTCGACGACTTCAATTATCCGAACGAGATCGGCCCCGGCGTGTATGACATCCACTCGCCCAACATCCCGACGCAGGAGCACATGGTGCAACTGATGAAAAAAGCCGCCGAGCGCATTCCGGCCGAGCGCTTGTGGGTGAATCCGGACTGCGGACTGAAGACCCGCCAATGGGCCGAGGTCATTCCCGCCTTGACCAACATGGTGGCGGCGGCTAGGACGCTGAGACAATTGGCCCCCACTTAGTTTCTGGATCAGTTCTTAAGTGTGGTGAAGGTTTATGATGCGCTCTGCGATGTCATAAACCGCCTCAAGCTCGCTGCAGTTGCGTTCGCGCATGATGGCCGCGCGCTCAGCCTTCTCGTGTTTCTCGGCCATGGCGAGCGCGAGTGACAATGGCGGCGGCACGTTGCGGAACAGGGCTTCCAGGTTGTCGGAGAGCACCACGCCCTCGACGTACTTGCCGGGTTCTTTGCGGGCCGAGAGCAACGGGCTGCGCTGCACGTCGGTCAGGTCCTTGAAACGCGCGATCTGCTCGACTTCCTCCTTGGGCATGACCAGACCCAGCCACCACTCCATCATGTTGAGCATCTTGCGGCTGGCGTCGGGGAGATCTTCCACGTTCTGGGTGGCAATCGTGTCGAAAAACTCACCGAGAAGCGTCCCATGCTACTGCCACAATCTGGCAGCATATGATGAAATAATATACTTCTGGTTATAAGAGGGAATCACCTTGTCCCGCGCTCAACGTTTATTGAACCTGATTCAGCTCTTGCGCAGTCATCGCTTCCCCGTGACGGGCGCGCGCCTTGCCGAGGAGCTTGGCATCAGTCTTCGGACGCTCTACCGGGATATCGGCACGTTGCAGGAGCAAGGCGCCAGTATCGAGGGAGAGCCCGGGCTTGGCTATGTTCTTCGACCCGGCTTCATGCTTCCGCCATTGATGTTTTCGGAAGAGGAAATCGAAGCGCTCGTTCTGGGATCTCGCTGGGTAGCCGATCGGGGTGATCCACGACTTCAGGAAGAAGCAATGAGCGCGCTCACTAAAATTGCGGCCGTACTGCCTCCCGATCTGCGGGATGCCCTCGACGCCACCGCGCTACTTGTGGGGCCGGCCGCCGCCATGGCTACCGAGACGGCGGACCTGTCTCAAATCCGGCAGGCGATCCGCTCCGAACGCAAGACTACGATTCATTACCGAGATCTCAAAGACGTCGAATCGACACGGACGATCTGGCCGTTCGCGCTCGGATATTTTGATCATGTTCGTGTCCTCGCGGCGTGGTGCGAGTTGCGCCAGGGCTTCCGCCACTTCCGCACGGATCGAATCTTGTCTCTGGAAATCGGACAACAGCGCTATCCGCGTCGGCGGCAAACCCTGCTCAAGGAGTGGCGTGAAATCGAGGGCATCCCTTCGCAACAATCAATCGCTACTGACAACAATTGACATGGGTCGCCGGTAGCATGGGATCGAGTCGGGCGGAAAGCTCCCTCTCATTCCCATCCATTGCCATTACGGAGCATCGACATGATCGATCCCAACTTCGTCATTTTGTACGTAGACAACCCGCTGTGCAGCGCTGATTTCTACTCTGATTTGCTGCAAAAAAAGCCTGTAGAAGCGTCACCGACCTTTGCTATGTTCGCCCTCGACTCCGGCGTCATGTTTGGATTGTGGTCGAGGCACACCGTCGAACCCGCTGTGAGCGCGGCGGGCAGCGGTGGAGAAATGGCCTTCTCTGTCGCGAGCAACGAGGTCGTCAATGCCATGCATGGTGACTGGTCGAAACGCGGCCTTGTCATGGCGCAGGCGCCCACCGATATGGATTTCGGCTACACTTTCGTGGCGCTCGATCCGGATGGTCACCGCCTCCGTGTTTATGCACCGAACGTCATGATCTCCGAGAAACGCGCAGACATTTCCAGGATGTCCACACCATGAGCCGCAACTGGATCGCAGTGGCTTCGGCAGAGCACGTGCGCATGCATACTATGGCGTTCTCAGCCGTCAGAAAGGAGCGAACATGAAAACGCATAATCCGCTTGATACGGTAACTCACTTCGTCAATGCGATGAACCAGGGCGACCTTGAAAAGGCACTGGGTATGTACGAGTCGGGAGCATCCCTCGTAGTAAAGCCCGGCGTCGTGGCGACTGGAACCTCGGCGCTACGCGAAGCACTCATGGGGTTCTTGGCGTTAAAGCCGACTCTGACGAGTGAAGCGCACCAAGTCGTGGAAGCCGACGATGTCGCGCTTTACTGCGGGCGGTGGAGTTTACGCGGAACCGATCCTGCGGGAAACCTGTTACAAATGGGCGGTCTATCCTCCGATATCCTTCGGCGCCAACCCGATGGGACCTGGCGCATTGTACTGGATAACCCTTGGGGTACGGACATTGTGGCTGGCCATGTCTCGGCGCAGTGAGTTTGTGGAGTTCGTCACTGAACAAATTTCGGGGTCTACGCGGATTAGTGTGGGTCATTTTTGGTGAATTTCGGCAACGGTGGGAGAAAGGCGGCGATGATTTTCAGCTTCAGATACTCCTCATCGCGATAGCCGTAAGCCCGCCGCTGCAGAACTCGGATCTTGTTATTGAGGCCTTCGACCATGCCGAGGCTGACCTTGTTGTCAGGATCACAGTAGGAAGCGATACCATCCCAATGACGTTCGATCATGCGAGCAAACCTGCGGTAGGGTTCCAGCCGCTTCCATTTGAGGGCGTCCTGCCAGCGCTCGAAGAAGGCGCGCGCGCCTCGCTCGGTGCGATAGTCCCAAAGCTGCCCGAAGGACTCTTTGAGCAGGTAGGCGGTGTTGAGCCGTTTGTTGGCGGCGAGCAGTTTCTTGAGCGCGCTACGGCCATCCAGGGAGAGGTTCTCGTGGCTGGAGAGCAGCACGTAGCGGTTGCCCTTGATGTAGCTGCGGTCCTTGCCAGCCAAGCGCCGGTATTCGTTTCTGCGCACCTCATCGAGGCATCGGAGAGGTGACGCATGACGTGGAACTTGTCGAAGACAATACCCGCGTCGGGGATGTTGCGCGCGACGGAGTTGCGAAACGGCTTCCACATGTCCATCACGGCCAATTCAATGCGGGCAGCCTTTTCCGGCCCCAAATCAACGAAAAAGCGATCAAGGTCGGTCTCCTTACGGCCCTCGCCGCCGACCCAGATAGGACGTCCACGCTCCAGGTCGCTGACGATGACCCGGTAGTTGTGGCCCTTGCGGATGGAGATCTCATCGATGCCGATGGCGCGTGGGGCAGGCATGCCGGCCTTGGCCACTTGCTGTTGCATGTAGAGCTTGTCGAGCTCCTTCACCGTGCTGTGGTGCAGGCGCTCCATCTCGGCCACCGCCTTGTTCGGCATGTCGCGGCACAGCTTGCCCACATGCAGCGCAAAGCGCTGGGTGTAGCGCGGGTTCTTGGCCAGCCAATCGAGATGTTCTACATGCACGCCACCGCACCTCGGGCAGTTGACGCGCCAGCGCTCAAACTCCAGGTAAATGCGCCAGTCGGCCACCGAGAGATCGCGTATCCGCTGAGTCCGCTTGTCGTAACGGCCGCGGCAACGATGGCCGCAGTTGGAGCAGACAGCGGTTTTTTTCGCCGTTCGAGCGTGACGACCCGTACGTAGCGATCGCCAAAAACGCCACCGAGTGTCGCGCGGGCCACAAATCCAGGCATCGAAAACAGCTCACGCACCGTGCTGGGAGATTTCATATGACTACCTTGCTACTTGGACGAAACACATTTCTTGCCACTCACAAAATGAGAAAACACTGGAATTATAGGGCTGAACTGCTATGAAATCCCATTTTGGCACCCACACTAATCCGCGTAGACCCAAATTTCGTTTATTGGAGGGCTGCGGGTGCGCGCGATGTTTGGCGGCTACGGCGTTTATCGAGGCAACCACATCTTCGCCATCATCGTTGATGACAGACTGTACTTCAAGGCAGATGCCATTACTCGCGCTGAGTTCGAAGCAAGAGGCTTGAGCCCGTTTACCTACGTTGCGCGCGGTAAGTTCGTGACCATGCAATATTTCGAGGCCCCGCCGGAAGTATTTGAAGAACCGGATGCCATGCGCAGTTGGGTTCAAAAGGCTTGTGGGGCTGCTGTCAAAGCCAAAGAAACCAAGACGCCTGAGGCGCTCCAGCGGACGCACAAAAAGGCGCGCGACCCTGAGCTTTAACGATAGGGTCATCTCGTGATCAACTACGACATTGCCGATGTCCGTTTGAGTGAGCCGGTGCATGTGCGTTTCCTCGCTACGCAGGGTCATGCGGCGCCGGTGACACCGCTGGGGGCGTTAGTCGAGATCACCGAGACTGTCGCGCTGTTGACGGGCGCGCGCGTTGCCCGTATTACATACCCAGATGAATGTGTTCAACCAGATAATCTAAAAAGCTCCGCAAACGCGCGTTCTCACTATCTGCATAAAATACCGCATATATAGGTATCGGCAGGAGTTGTGTGTCTTGTTCGAGCACACAAACCAGTTTCCTAGCGCGTACGTCTTGCTCGGCCGTAAACGAGGAAATACACGCCAGGCCGCATCCTTGTATGGCGAGCTGTTTTAAGGTTTCACCGCTATCGGCAATAATCTCCGGACGCACCTTGACCCATTCGCCGTCTTCAGCAATCAGAGGCCAAGTGTTTAGTTTTTCTGGTTTAGCAAAACCTAAACACACATGTTGCGCTAGGTCGCTCACCTTGGATACATGTCCGTGTTCTTTCAGATACTTCGGCGAGGCATACACTTTTCGATAACTATTTCCCAGTTTTCTGGCGCTAAGGGTGGAATCAGTTAAATCGCCGATGCGAATCGCCACATCGACGTTGCGCTCGATCAAATCGATGATCGATTCACTCGACGTCAAGACAATATTGATTTGCTCAAATTTCTTTTTAAAGCCCGGAATGACAGGCGCAATAGCATGTAAAGTAAAAGGCGTGGCCGCATTGACTCTTATAGTGCCTCGTGGATGTTCATGGGCCTTGCTTAAATGGCTTTCAACACTGGCGACCTTATTGATGATCTCTACCGCCTGCTGGTACAACCATTCCCCTTCCTGAGTCAAATTGATTTTGCGCGTCGTGCGGTTGAAAAGCTTTACTTTGAGCTTGCTTTCTACTTTTTGGACACTCCGACTCACCACCGATGCCGCGATTGCCAATTCATCTGCGGCCTTGGAAAAGTTGCCGTGGTTTACCACTGCAACAAAGATTTCCAGCTCCTGTACCTCAGTATTGACCATCTTGGATTGATGCCATATTGACAATAGTGTTTTGCCATTATAACGATTTGTTCACAAATCGAAAACAGCTATATTCATCCCGGAGTGTTTTTTTTCTTTAAAAAACAAGGAGCCAATTATGCCGAGGGTCGATATCCAGCAATGCCAACCAGAAGCTTACAACGCCATGTTTGGTTTAGAAAAATATTTGGCCGGCTCAACTGTTGAAGTGGGTCTGCGGGAACTCATTCGTGTGCGTGCATCGTTGCTCAACAGTTGTCAATTTTGCATCGGCATGCATAGCGCCGCTGCAAGAAAAATTGGTGTTAGTGGGGAAAAAGTTGCCGCAGTGGCCGATTGGCAACAAAGCGATTTATTCAGTGACAAAGAGCAAGCTGTATTGGCCATGACCGATGCAGTAACTCATATCTCCGCCAACGGTCTGCCTGAAGAGGTATACCAAAAAGCAGCCACATTTTTTAATGAAGATGAGATGGCGCAATTAATTGTCTTAATGGCAACCATTAATGCCTGGAACCGGCTGGGTGTATCCATGACTGGCGGGAAAGCAGTAACGTGAAATGGTTGCCTGTTCGTGCAGCAATAGATCTTTCTTTTTTGATCGGCACAGTCTATTTGTCTCCCTTTTCAGGACACCAAGGCTTCCAGCTGCGGCGGTGAAGAACACTGAACAAATCCCAATTAAGGCGATCACTGCCATTGTGGGCGTGGAAAAGGCGGAAAATGAACTCGTCAACCACGACCACTCTGCACGATGCGTTCGGCAATGACGTAAACCGCCTCGATCTCGCTGCAATTCCGCTCGCGCATAATCGCCGCACGCTCCGCCTTCTCGTGTTTCTCGGTCATGGCGAGCGCGAGTGACAGCGGCGGCGGCACGTTGCGGAACAGGGCTTCCAGGTTGTCGGAGAGCACCACGCCCTCGACGTCCTTGCCAGGTTCCTTGCGGGCCGACAGCAGCAGGCTGCGCTGCACGTCGGTCAGGTCCTTGAAGCGTGCGATCTGCTCGACTTCCTCCTTGGGCATGACCAGGCACAGCCACCACTCCATCATGTTGAGCATCTTGCGGCTGGCGTCGGGGAAATCCTCGAGATTCTGGGTGGCGATCCAAAACCAGGCGCCGAGCTTGCGCCACATCTTGGTGATCTTGACCACGTAACGGGCCAGCAGCGGATTCGTGGTGATGATGTGTCCCTCGTCGGTTACCACGAGCGTGGGTCTGGCATCGTGCTGGTGGCGTTCCACCAGGTCGTTGATGTGACTCATCATGGAGATGTAGGCGACGGTGAGCTGATCCTCGTAACCTTCGCGCGCCAGCATGCCCATCTCCAAGATGGTGACGTCGGCCTCCGGCCAGCGGGTGCCTGGCCGGTTGAAGAAGTGACCGGCAAGGCCGGAGCAGAACAGCGCCATGCCGTCGCCCATCTCGATCGCCCGGTTGCGCCGGTGTTCGGGCAGGCTTTGATCCTGGCCGATGGTGTGCAAGGCGCTGACCACGTCCTGGGTGATCACCTGGTCTCGTCCGCCCTCCTTCACGGTCTTGGCTGCAAGGAAGATGGCATTGCGGATGAGTAGCCGATCGGCGCGGCTCATGCGGGCGTCCTCGCGTTCGTCGCCGCCGGTGATCATGATCCGGGCGGCGATCTCCATCTCGCCCAGGATGTCCCGACCGCTGGTCTCGTCTTCGGCCTCGTCGTCGTCATCGATCAGGTCATCCGGCTCCTTGGCGATACGCACACGATGTTCCTTGTCCAGCACCCGCAGCGCATCCGCGGATGGCGGCAGACTCACGTCCACGTTCGGGTTCAGGGTGACCTGGTTGACAGAGACGCCGTGGGCCTGGAAGTGCTGACCCAGCAGCGAGAAGGACCCGCCGGCCTCGATGATGAAGATGCGCGGGCGATAGACCGCGGCCATTTGTTGCAGCAGGTAGACCAACAGCGCCGACTTGCCCGCGCCGGTGGGCCCGAGGATCAGCATGTGGGCGTTCTTTTTGCGATCTTCCCGATGCAGTGGATCGAAGGCCAGCGGCTCGGCGCCGCGATTGAAGAACACCAGCCCCGGGTGGCCGGTGCCCTTCGAGCGGCCGTACAGGGGCAGCAGGTTCGCGGTATGACGGGAGAAGACCAATCGCGAGCGGCGGCTGGACTTGTCCAGCGATACGTCATAGGTCATCGGCAAGTTCCGAATGTAACTGTCCAGGGCGAGCAGATCCGCTTCCTGCAGGATCGGTTGCAGGCCATTGGGCAGCAGCAGCGCATTCAGTTGATTGACGTGGGCGCGCAGCGCCTTGGGATGCTCACCGCGCACGTAGAAGGCGATGTTCAACGGGTAGAGCTTGTTGCCCTGCGCCATCTCGCGTTCCACGAGTTCCGAGTCCTCGCGCGTCAGGGCCGCCTCGGCGGAGTCGCCCACCGCGGCCCGTTTGACCTGGGCGATATGATTGCGGGTGAAATCCTGCGGTCTGGCCGTCAGGGTGAGCACCATCACGGTGTGCTCGGGCAGGCGATCGAACAGCGAGAAGATATGGTCTCCCGCCTGACGCTCGGCGGTCATGTGGCCCACCTCGGGCGCCCGCCGAAGTCCTTGGATGGTGACTACGGTGTGCGGCAGGCCGTCGAACCACCAGGTGGCGGTCTCGTTGTCCGAGCGCGGCATTGTCAGCGTCAGTCGCTCGGCCAGGTCGTAACCGAACGGGAGGTCATCGTCGCCGGGATACGGGGCCACCTCCAACAGCTTGTCGGGATCACCGTCCGTGATTGGCGGTTTCGGGTTGAACCACTTCAGCAGCCACTCGTAGAGGTCCTTGCCGGTGCCACGCCGTACCCGAATGCCGGCCGAGGCCAGCGAAGCGACCCACTTGATCGCCACATCGTTCATCGCCTCGATCACCTCGACCGCCGACGGCGTCTTGCCCTTCACCTTCAAGCGGCGATAGAGCGTCGCGCGTACCCGGCGCACTTGTCCACGCCAGTGGGTTCCCGTTACCGCGTTGTCCTCGAACAGTCCGCCGGGGCGGGTGATCCGCGCCAGGTGCTGCGCAAACATCTCCTGAAAGTTCCGGGTGAATGGCGTGTCCCTAGCGGACGGCTGTGCGTAGGCCGCGACTTCCTTCTGAAACTCTTGCAGGCTTGGCTCATCCTGCACGTAGACCTGCAAGATCCACGGCGCTTCATCTTCTTCGGGGATGGCATCGGTGAGTGCCGTCTGGATGGCGTCACGCAGTTGCTGCATGAACTGTGGTGTGCGGGCTTCGGTGCCGGCGGGGGCGATCTCGAACAAGGCGCCCACGCTGATGCCGTCTTCCAACAGGAAGGTACGGCTGTCCGCGTCGTACTCGACCCAGGGCAGGAGATCGGTGAACGACGGCGGCCGATCATAAAGACGCGCGACCGCTGCCGTGGTCAGCGGCGCTTCGGCCGGGTCGTGCGCCTTCTTCGCTGATTCGCTTGCCCGTGGCTTTGCCATGCTCATTTCCGCTGCGCCCCGGCCGGCACTTCGCCGGGCAGTGCATACTCGATCCGCTCGTACATGGGGAAGGTCGTCACGTAGCCGGGCACCGGCACCTGCTCGTCGCCCGCGAGATGCGGAAACACGTACATCACCAGGCTCGGATTCGGCAGGCGGGGGAAGGTCATGTCGATCTCGTCGTGGGCGTCTCGTGTGTAGCCATGCAATGCGTCGTCGCCGTCGACGATTGGACGATCGCCCAGCGTTTGACGCATTGCCATCGGATCGTGCGCACCCATCTCCCGGATGTGTTGCTCGTAGATCGTCTTCATGGGCGGTCCGTCCTGCGGTAACACGGCGTTTTTGGTGCCGGCACAGCCCGTCAGCACGAGGCTAATCAAGCCGAGCGCGGTGGTGAGGTTCGATGGATTGCGCATGATCGAGTTTCCTGCCTTTGAGATCGAGATCGATGGGGAGCTCGACGTCGACGTGGATGGCGAGTCGGGTCCCGGCCGGCGCGAAGACGGCGTCGAAGCTCTGGGACTGGCGTTCCAGGAGCCACTTGGCGACCTCGTCGCTGCCGCCGGCGATTGTCTTGCCGAGCACGTACGCGCCGGCGTCGCCGGTGACACTGCTGGTCGCCGCGCCGCTCTCGCCGACCACTGTGGTCGTCTCCGCGGCGGCTGCGGCGTCGGCCGCCGCCTGGATGGCCGTTACGCCGATACGCTGGGTGAGAAATGCTGGGGCGTTGGTCTTGCGCGCGCCGCTGATGCAGGGGATGCCCTGTTGATCAGAGATCCAGCCCAGCGGCCGGTTGGCGCCGCCGCTCCCGCCGCTGCGGTCATCTCCGGAGATGGTGCGGATGGTCCCGTCGTCGAAGACGAAGGTGACGGAGTCGAGCCGGCCGGTGACGCAGGACAAGGTCCAGTCGCCGATGGCCGTGCCGCTCCACACCATCCCTTGCACGCCGGGCACGGTGAGACCGTTGGCGGCCAGGTTGTCGCGACCGGTGATCACCTTGAACGGCATGGGGTCGCGCACCTGACCCCGTACCGGCACGCGACCGACCAGGGCCGTCATGGCCGTCGAGCCGATGAGCGTGGCGTTGCGCGGAACGGTGTAGACGGGGCGCTGGGTGTCCGGCTCCCGCGAGATGTCGGCGGGGCGTTCCGGGGCGCCGTTCGGCGTCCCGTCGGCGGGGTGGCTGACGCGGTGCGACATGCCATTCCCTTTTTTTGCGACGCGCGAACCGTCGTCGATGGCGTCCAGCGGATCGATCCAGACCAGTGCACCGGCGGATGATACCCCTGCCCCGCCGCCGTCGAATCCCAAGCCGACCGGGATGTCGCCCGCGCCCTTGGTCGGTTTCACCTGCGACAGCGATTGCGACAAGGCGTCCACACGCGCGGTCAGCGAGGACAGCACGCCGGAATCGAGCCGCTCGCTCGCGGCTTGGTCGTTCTCACGCGACATAAGTTCGCGCTTGACGCGGGTCGTCACGTTCTCCTCGATCTGGGCGCGACTGCTGAGGAGGCGCTGGTTCTCGTTGCGCAGCGTCGCGTTGTCCTGCCGCAGGGCTTCGACCTCCGCGGTCATCGCCGCGACGTTCGCCGTGAGGGTCTTTATGGTGTCGGCCGGCGTGTCGGCGTCCGGCACCGGGGCGCGCGGCACGGCGTCCATCGTGATCGGGGCATCCGTTTCGTTGGAGCACGACTTGACACTGACGAACACCAGTATGAGCACCACGACGCCGGCGAGGATAGGCAACAGTCGATTGCTGGTCGCGACGGCCATGGGGTCTACCGCGAGGACTCGAATGGCCGAGCCGAGATGAGATACACGGCCGTGGTGTCGGCGTCGCCGCCGGCGGGCGACAGGCGATGATGCTGGAAGGTCGCGGCCAGCCAGGTACCGCGCAGATCGCGCGGATCCAGCGTCTGCGGCCGGTCGGTCCGGTTGATCAGCTTGACGGCCGTGACGTACAGGCCGCCCGCACGCCAGGCCACCAGCGGTGTCGCGTCGACCGCGCCGCCACGCATCAGGACCATGGGTTCGCCTGCCACTGGCACACGCACGATGCCAGGCCGCTCTTGGACGAGGCGCGCGGGGGCATAGAGCTGTTGGGACGCGAAACGCGTCAAGGCGACGTAGCCATATCGCGGAGGCATGTCGGGATCATCGGCGTGCAAATCGGTCTGGCCGGGCTCGGTCTCACGGGCGGCCTTCACGAACACCTGCACGGGATGGGTCTGCCCACCCTCTTTCGACGCCGACACGTCGAAGAGATAGATCGGTCCACCGTCGAGCGTGCGCACCATGACACGGGTGGCGTCGAAGGGCGCGTTGGCGAGGAAGTAGACCGTGCCGTCGACACTCTGGGTGCGCAGCAGCGACTGCAAGGCTGCGGGTACGCCCACCTGGACCGGGCCGGGTAGATGCACCAGGCGTTCGTGGCCCACCTCGAGGTCGAGCCGGATGGGTGTCTTGCTCCACTCGATGCGCTCGGTGAACTCGGGGTCGGCATGGACGATCGACTGCATCGACAACAACGCCAGCCAGAGCCAGAAGGAGAAAATACGCTCGAGATCGTTCTTCGTAGGCATGCGTCGTTCCCGTTGCGTCAGCCGCACTGTTTGGATCGATCGGTGACTTCAGATTCGGTCAGCCGCCGCGGCCCCTCCCCTGCGAAACCATCCAGCGCCAGTCCCCAGGGGTTGGTTTCCGGATCGACGGCGAGGCGCACCACACGCAAGGGATAACGGATGGTCGTCTTCTTCACGGTCATCCCTTTCACCGACTCGTAGAGTTCGAGGTCCAGCCACACAACCCAGACCCCGGGTGCGGGCACGTCCACGCGCCGTTCCTCGTAGCCATGACCCGGGACCTCCTGCACACCGCGCACGCGGTAGGTCAACTCGCCTTGTTTGCCCTTCAACTCCATGTCGGCGACGAGGTCTGCCCGATAGCGCGGGGTGACATACGACGAGATGCGAAAGATCGCCTTGCCATAGTCCCGCGCGCCGTCCTCGGGCCAGCGATTGAGCTGCTGAAAGACATAGAAGGCGAAGGTGTACACGTTGGCCGGCGGCACTTCGTCGACGGACAGCGTGGCCCCGGAACGCAGATCCGGCGGCACGTGCACGGTCAGATGCCGTGGTGACTGACTCCAGCCGAACCACAGCGCCAGGATGACGACCACCTGCACACCAATGATCACCCATAGCGAGCGCAGATGGGCGCGCACGTTATCGATCTCGTGACGGTAGCGTCGCACCGCGCGTCCTCCCGATATCCCAGGCGCCGCTGCGCCGAATGAACGGCGATCGGCGCAAGCCGCTCTCGTGCAGGCGGATGGCGATCCGTTGCTGGTAATACCCGTCGGGGCGACCGCGCTTGAGCCGCTGGAACAGGCCCGCCACCACGATGACCGTGGCCACCACCCCCACCCCGGCGATGCCGAAGCCCATGGTGACCGCGCCCATCAGCCCCGCCAGGAGGAGGGAGACAGGCAACCAGACGAGCGCGGCCACACCAACGATGACGCCCAGCTCGGACGACGAACAACCCTTGAAGATCGCCGGCTCGGCGTTGAGCCGATCGGCCAGAATGTCGTCGCGGCCGGACATGCGATACTCAGATGATGCCGGCCGCTTCGGTCAGCAGATAGCTGGCGAAGATCAGGACCACGGCGCCGACGATGCCCAACACGCCGACCTCCGCCCACTCGGCCTTGCCCTGCCGTGCCTCATTGAACTTCGCGAACCCGAGATAGGCAATCCACAGGAACCCGAGCACTGCGATGGCCAGGCCGAGCACCAGGCCGCCATCTTTGATGTAGCCTTGGATGAGCCCGATCCAGTCACCCGCCGCCGGCGCCGTACTGGGCGCCACCGGGACCGGCAAGGCCGCCCACACCGACGGATGCCCGGACATCGCCAGCAGCCCGACCGCGGTCGCGCCCTTTCTGATCAACTTCGCCATGATCGCTTTCCTCCGAGGTAACGGGGTTTCCCCCTCGATGAATACCGGGGCAACCCCCGAACCTTTGCCGCAATGGCCCGAATCAGCGCCATCACCGCAGATAAAAACCCAACACCATGAGCACGATGCTCGCGCGCAGCGCGCTCCACATCACGTCGAATAGGCCGACCTGCCCGTCCTGCCACGCGCGGAAGGTGCCCAGCGTCACCCAGATCACCCACACGAAGGCGAGCACGATCACCACGGAGGCGATGGCCGTCAGCAGCATCGCAGGGGTGACTCCGGAACCGGCCTGGAATGCCGCGTCTTGGGCGGGTGTCATGACTTTTCCTCACCGGCGGTAGTCGCCGCGCAAAGGCGGAAAGGTCCTTGGCTCCGACCGAGGTGCATCGATGTGATCCTGGATGCCTTGCTGCATTCTCGACAGATCCTGGCGCAGCCACTCATAACGGAAGCGGATGCGCGCGTCGGGCTCGGCCTGGGATTCCGCCTGTCGGATCAGCGCTTCGAGTGCACCGAGTTCATGGGTGATCCGCGCCAGCGCCTCACGCTCGGCGTCCGCATCCGCAATCGCTGACTGCATCGGCAAAGCCGTGCTGAGCAGTCCCACGATCAGCAGGTGGGCGATACGCATCGATGTCTTCCTCATGTCGTTCATGAGGAGCCATGGTGCGGTATCGGGTTAGGATGGGATACGGAAAATCAATTCCGTGAGGTGCGGGGTTTTTCGATGGCGGTGGCGAAATATGGATCTGTCTTGTGTGGCACCTTACGGTGAGACCTGAACCCTGTAATTACGGATTTGCTCCCCAGGTGTAAAACTTGCTTTGGTCCGGTATAAGACTCTTAGTCAGCTACGCACCTTTTCGTTTCCTGACCGGCTTGCGTTTCTTGCCTAGAAACTTCGAGGCCTGATTCTTCTCCCAGATTTCGTGCATCGTTGGCAATGGATTTCGGGCTGCTAGTCGCGCCACACGCTCCAGCACCTTGACGATAGGACGGCTCTCAATCCTGCGCCGCGAATCCGGCGACATCATATGTTCAATCAGGATCTCGCTTAATTTGATTTTCTGAAGGCCATATTGAGCCTTGTCCTTATAAAGTTTTTGCAGGCTGGAGCCCGGGTTAGGATCTTTCTTACAAGCAGTCACTTCAGCAGCGGTAAAACTTGCATATCCCTGTGCAAGCTCGTTCATTGCAGCAGCAATTTCACTGCACGAAAAGTTATCGAACTCGAATGCATCTTTCCATATGCGGATATATTCTGTCCGCGTTACATAACGCTGCTTGCTATGGATGGACTTGGATTTACGTGACTCCTGTTTGAGCCTTTCCGCGTAATTCTCATTGTCGAGGATAAGGAATGTGAATGTCTGATGATGATGCAGATAATCGACGAGCCTAAGGATTGCCCTGAAACGATCTTCCTTTTTTGACCCGGTCGCCACGTCAACGCTACCAAGCACGATAATCTCGATCCCATATACGCCAGGATGGACACCGAAATATTTTTCAAAGATCTTTTGCACCGCGACTTCTTCGCTCTGGCCTTCCACAATGAGCGAGAGCTTCGGCTGGGGATTGAGCCCAAAACGATTGGCCACGAACTCAAGATAACGGCGTGGATCTTGGCGGACAGGTAGCTCAGGGATATGGGTAATGATCGTCCCGGTGACCTCGTTCGGGTTTGGCAGTTCATCCTCATATAACTCTTTATAGAGAAGACGCAACATGTGGGCACCGGCGCGTAGCGTCTCTGCTCGTAAAGCATCCCCTTTCAACTTTCCACGCTCGCCAACAGCGACAAACTGCGTAAGTTGATACCATCGCTCAAGAGGATCGCAGTGTGCTTGCGCTACCGCGAGGCCATTGTAGGCATGGTGCAGTTTTTCACGTGTTACTCCAAATAGTCGCTCCGCTGTCTCCGGGCTCCAATTCTGAACCTCGTCATGCCACTTCCAGTCAAACCCGTTGACGCTGATCCAATGATCCGAATAGTGGCCTCCGCCCACCTGTATCGTTCTCTGGTCACCCTGCGTCTTTGGAAAATATCGGTTGGATATGAACTGGCATAGCAGCGCCACGCTACGGCGGTACTCGTGTGTTCGCAGGCTCTCCAAACGACTTCCTGCATACTGCATCCAACTTTCGCCATTCTTCTGCCAGTCGATACTCTGCACTTCATTTCGATCCAGATAGGAATCCAGTTGAACCTGAAGTGTCAACTCTTGGAGAACGATATGAAGATAATCGATTTGAAAAATGGAGTAATAGCCTTCCTGTGCCTGATCCTTATGATCGGGAACTTTATAGGCGAGGCGAATGCCGGAAGTATCCCATGCCCATTTCTTGGTAAACCAGTTATTACCCTTGCGGACCGGAATATAAAATGGCGGCGTATCTTTTTTTGGCGTCCTTACCCGGAAAACCGGGGCAAACAAGCCCAGACGTTCGAGCCGTAATAGACGCTCTCGATCAATTGATAGACCACGCTCACGACAAAACTTGATAAATCGATCCGTACCCAGGAGTGGGCAAGCGATGACAGCACCGGCCTCGACAATGGCCTGCCCCGCGTTGACAGGAAGAGTAAGCAGCTTATCGTCAACAGTCATCTTCTTATTCGCCTGAGATTTCGTCATCGACATTCCTTCACCAAACATTAAGAAAGAGAAAGCGCCGCCTTCAAGTCCTCATGTTCAAAGGCTGAGGCCATGCGATCGATCTCGGCTTGCGTCAAACCCAGTCGCGCAGCCTCTTCGCGCCAGGTTGTCACGGCCTTCCCGACCTCGGCGGCGATCACGCGAGCCTTACCTTCATCCAACTCGAAATAACCCACCACACTCATCGCCAGATCCAGAGAGGCCGACCCATCATCAAGATCGATGGCCGTTGTCAGAATGCGTGGTTTAATATCCGTGGGTACCGGATTGAGGTCATAGGCCGGCGCCAGGCGCCAGCCGTCCGGGCCGGTGTAGAGGAAGGCGTGATTGCGCAGGTGGTCGTCGGTGTTGGAGATCAGGACGTTGAAGACGATGCGCCGCCACAGCGCCTGCATGTCCTGTTTCGGGCTGGCGCCATAGCGGCGCAGGGCATCGACAAATTCCAGGTAGCTGCGCGACTCGTTGTCGCTGGCTCCGAGCATGCTCATGGCCGAGAGAAAGGGGATGCGCTGACCGTGTACCCGGTCGAAGCGGCGCAGCAACAGTACCGGCTTGTCGATGACGCGTTCGACCCGCCACTCGGGTACGGGAATGCCGGCCTTGGCCGCAAGCCGGAGCGCAACCGCCTCCCACAGCACCGCATTGATCTCGTCATCCTTGTGCGGAAACTTGGCGATGGCGAGGTGCCCGTCCCGGTCCCGGACAGACGCCTTGGGACGCGCCCCGCCCAATGACGAACCGGGGGCCAACAGCAGGCGCAGATCTTCGTCGCTATCGGCATCGTTGGCGACATGCTCCGCCGCCGACAGCAATCGGGGCAGATCGATCAGCGGCGGGATGCGAGCCGCTTCATGTTCGGCGAGAAACGGCCCGCCCTCCTGTCTGGCAAAGCGCAAGGCGCCTTGCCGGGCTTCGTCATCGACCATGAGCAGGTAGTCGATTTCCATGAGGGTGCGCGGCGTCTCGCCGGCGCGCTCCGCCCGCCGCCGTTCCGCCCGGCGCATCAGCACCCGCCCCCAGCGGTCGGGCGCGGAATCACCGAGGGTACCGAACAGCGGTTTACCCGAGGGGGTGTGAAACGGGCCGGGGCCCAGCGTCAGGGCCGGTTCCAGGGAGAAACGATTCTCATACTCGAGCCAGCTCGGATGATATTCGAAGGTGGCGCTTTCCCGGCCTTTGCGCACACGCGCCCACAGGCGCCCGGCCAGGCGCGGGGTGCCGGCGATATCCACATAGACATATACTTCTGTTTCCATCACGCTTTACTCTTTGGTCCGGACGGGGGCGATTTGCGCCCGGACACACTCTGGCGAGGCCTGCGGATGCGTTGCGGCAAGCGCGCATCGATGAGCTCGAGACCCACCGTATCCGTCTTGACGTCCGCCAGATCACCCAAGCGCTCCGCCATCCCCAGGACAAAGAGCACATTGGCGTAGTTACCCAGCGCCACGCCGGGATCGCCCTTTTCCACCTTGTTCAGGGTCGTCCGGCTGATGGATGCCCGCTCGGCCATAACGGCCGTGGGAATACGCCGCCTGAGCCGGGCATCACGGATATCCTGTCCAAGCTTATGCACAGCCCGTCTCACCGGGATCGGCACCATCAAGTCTAGCTGGGTTTTTCTCATGTCTCGTCCATTTTTATGGTCACTATTAATCATAGTGTATATAATAATGGACATTAAAACAATGTTTCTTGAGCGGCTCCCGTCGAAACGACGATCTTTACGTCCAATATTATGTACGTTAAGCGGTTTAACGCTCAGAATCTTTAACACTTTCAGGCTATGGATCATGTAGCCGACCGTGCCCGGATAGGACCGTTGGATCCCTCCCGCCCCCCATTGTTCAGAGGTACTTCTTGAACGTGCCGGCGGTCACCGTCACGGCGAGTGCGAACAGCATGGCGAAGGGAAGGATCACGAACGTCGGATGCAGGCTGAAAGGCAACGACAGATACAGCACCCATGTCAACACCACGAGCGGTATCGCTGCCTTCTTGGCGTAGTGGTACACGAATGAACTCTCCCGGCCGCCTCCCCAGCGGCGGAGATCACGTCGCACTAGGCCGTCAACCAAGGCCACCAGGCTGAACAAGAGGAAGACCGGCATCGCCAACATGAGGATCGCCAGCCGCACCGAGAACACCTGAGTCACCTGCATGGCCGCGATCACGAATTCGGCGATCGGCCGGTAGATCCGATGCAGTGTGGGCCGCGGGCCTCGCTCTTCTGGTCGTGGCGGCGGCGAGACCCAATGAATGAAGGCGACGAGCCGGGTGACTTCGAACAGGTAGTGGAACGTCCCATCGGCCATATCTTTCGCGAAGCGGGCGGGATCCGAGGTCACGACGCTGCGACGAAAGCCGGCATCCAGATAGCCGATCTCTTGGGAGAGCATCGAGCGGCTGTGGTCGAGGCCTTGCTCCGGCCACCAGAGGACCATGCCCATCCACTCGACCACGATCGAGAACAATAGGGAGAAGAGCAACCATATGATGGCTTGGGCGACGGCCATCAGCCCTTTGGAGATCAGTCCCTGCCGGACGGCGGTACGCCGCGGATCGGCGGCCGCTTCAGCCACGGGCGTCTTCCGCCGGCGCGCTGGGTCGCGAGACGTCGGTCACCGCCATCCACCACGGCTCCTGCACGCGATACCACTGATCGTTGGTGATGTAGGTCCGTTCCATCTCGTCGGCGATGTCCGCCAGTCCCACCGGCATGGCGTGATCCCCGCGCGCATCGGGCAGCGGCATACGCAGTTTCCAGAGCTGGCCGCCCTCCAACAGCGCAAAGGCCTGGCCCTTGGGCAAGGCCACCAGTTCCGCCGGCGTCAGCATGGGGACCTCCGAGACGCTGATGCGGTCCTCGTTGCGGGACTTGAAGTCGATGCCCGTCCCGGGATCCGACGAGTCGTCCACGCCCGAGACGCTCATCAGCGTGAACACCTCGACCTTGGGGAGTTGGTCGGTCAACATCTCGGCGGTGGCCAGCTCCTTGACCCGCAGCATGATCAGCGTGTTGAAGTTGCCCGCCACCTGACCGGCCTTGGCGCGGCTGCCGATGCGCGCCTCCACATCGGACCAGGTCTGGGTGTAGGCCGTAACCTGGAAACCGGCGCCGCCGGCCTTGTTCAACAACGGTACGAACTCGTCGCCGATCAGCTCGTTGAACTCATCGGCGTGCATGGAGATCGTCGGGAGGGTGTAGGACCGGGAAGCATCGATCGGGTCCGCGTCCACGCCGTGTTTGTAGATGTGACCGGCCACCGAGACCAGGTCGGCGAACATGGAATTGCCTACCGCACTGGCGACGGTGGTATCGGTCAGGGCATCGAGACCCACGTACACGATCCCCTTGCGGCGGATGACATCCATCCACTCGAAGATGGGTCGGGAGTCGGCTTCGTCGAGATAATCCGGCGAGATGAGTTCCGCGATCTTGCCGGTGGTCAGCTTCTCCATCAGCGGCCCGACAGAGCTGACGATCTTGTCGAAGTAGGTCTTGTCGTACTTGAAGGCCGATACCAGCCCGTCGAGCACCGGATCGTAGAGATCGAGTTCCTGCAAATGCCGCATGAGCGCGATGGCCTCGTCGTTACGGCCGCGCAGCGAGTTCGGCAGGTTGCGCTCCTTGATGTTGGCGGCGATATCGGTCACCTTCTCACGCCAATCCTCCGCCCCATGGCGGCGCAGATGCTCGCGCGCGTACTCCACGAACAAGGGCTCGATGTCGTTGATGTAGCGGCGCACCTGCTGATAGTCCGGCCGGCGGCCCAGCGCCACCAGGGCGCGGGCGATGATGTTGACGAAGCGCCAGGCGAATTCCTTGAAGGCCGCCGAGTTGCCCTCGCTCGGGAGCTGGTTGGCGATGCGGGTCGCGACCTCGGTGATGCGGGAGAAGTTGCCGATGGCGTTGTAGCGGGCCGATACCTCGGGGAAGCCGAGATGGAACATGTAGAAGTCCTTGGCGCGCCCTGCCCGCTTGGCCTCGGCGTACACCCGCCGCAGCAGATCGGCGTCCCCCTTGGGATCGAACACGATCACCACGTCGCCCCGCCGGATGTCCTGGGCGAGGAGGATCTCGGCTAGGCGTGTCTTGCCGACGCGCGTGGTCCCCAGCACCAGCGTGTGACCGACACGCTCGCCTATGTCCATCCACACGTCCTGCTCGTCGGGTTCCACGGCATGCAGCGCCGGCTTTCCGCCGACGGGCGGCAGCGGTGCCAGGGGATTCCACCAACCACGCGAGCGAAGAAAGCGGGCAACCAGGCTCAATGGTGGTATCGATTCCCACGCCACCTCCTTGCGCCGTGCCCATCGATACAGGGCGCCGGGTTGTACGTAGTGCTGGACCTCGGGACGGAGGGTGTCGCGCAGCCGCTGCGTGTGCTTCTGGGTCCAGCGAAAGCCTTTGCCGAGAAACAGCTTGTGGCTACTGAGCGGGATCTCGTCGGCGCGCAGCCGGTAGGTGGGGAGCCGGCGCATGTTGCGCTGATAGCGCAGGACGTGCCAGGCCTGCCGGGCGCGGAACACCCCGATCACCGCCAACACCGTGGCGGTGCCGTAGGCGACGCCCGGCGGCATCATCAAGGCCCACGGGGCCAGCACGGCGATGGCCGCGGTCGCGAAGGCCACCAGCGCCGACCACAGCTCCACCGGCGGACGCAGCAAGGCCTCGACGGGATGCGCGCTCACTGCTCGATGCCTCGTGACGTGATCAACACCGGATAGTGCGAGATGTTCAGGGCGGCGGCGACGTTGGTGGCGGATGCGGGCATGATGCGCAATCCACGGGATAAATCGGCGATGGCCTGCAAATCCTCCCGCGTCTCCGCCTGCACCAGCATGCCCACGGCGCCGATCGCCTCGAGGCGATCCCGGTGTGCGACGAGCCACTGCTTGGATCGGTCATCGGAACCGACGAGAAAGAACGGGCGGGAGAACGGCCGATCGTGCGCCCTCGCCTGCACCGGGCCAGGACTCAGGCCGGGGGAGCGTATCGGCAACAGCGCACGAACGTCCGCGGCACCGAGCTTGGGACCGCTGATCAACGGGCGCGCAACCGGCGCGGTACCATCGAGCATCTCGAGGTATGGCGCCAGCGGCCGGGTGTCGCCGCCATCGTAGATCACCGTGACCCTCGACCATGCAAACACGGGTGTCAGCGCCAGACTGAGCAGCACCCAGCCATATATTGATGAAGGGGATCGCCTCGCCATCGGACCGCCCTACTCGTTCGACGCCAGCCGCTGCCAATGCCCGACCACTCGCGATCGGTAACGGAACGCGCGTGCGGTATTCGCAGGGGAGTGGTAACAGCCGACCCCGGCCCACCAGTCGCGCCGCTGCTCGAAACAGTCCCGCAGGATCGCGGCCGCGACGCGCAAGTTGTGATACGGGTCCAGCGCCTGCCAAGTGTCACCCAGTTTGTCGCGGTGGAAACGCCAGTTCACTTGCATCAAGCCTATATCGATGGATCGTTCACCGCGGGCGATGAACGCGTTCAGAGCATCCCACGCCGCTGCACGAGATGGATAGACATGCCCGCGCCCGGCGACGTTCAACGTCCATGGCCAGGGGCGGCGTACCCCGTCGTCGTTCGAACCCAGGCCGCTCTCCGTCATGGCGACGGCGTAGAGTACCGTGTAGGGAATTCCGAATTCGGCCGCGATGATGCGGTAACCGGTTGGGACGGATTCTCCGCCGAGACCGACCACCGGCCAGACGATGCCGCACACGGCGCCCAACCAGACGAACAGCGGTCGCCCCGGGCGCATCGTCACAACTCCGAGGCGCGCAGCACGGACAGGTCCTTTCCCCGTCGGCGCAGCAGATAAGGGATCTCGCCCTTGCCCTGGGTGAATCGCGCTAGCGCACCCGCCTCGTGGTTGAGGGTGACGCGCTGGTTGCGCACCCATGCCGGATCGATCCCGTGATCGGCCGCCCAGCCCCTTATCGCCTGGTCATCGCCTGGCTTGAAACCGGTGACATAGATGTCGATACCCGACACCCAATCGAGACGTTTGCGTAACCGGTTCAACAAGGACTCGCAGGCCGGGCAATCCGGCCGCGTGAAGAACAGCACGCGGTCTCCCGGCTGCAGGGCGCTCGTCTTGTCGCCACCCCCGGGCAGGCGACCGACGTCGATCAATTGCTGATCGGGATACAAACGCTTCCCGGCCTCGTCGTAGGCGCGCTGGAAGGCCAGTATGCGGTCCACATCCTCGCGCATGGCGCGCGCCCAGAGTTCGGCATAACGGCGGCGCTCATCCTCGTCCCGCGCGTGGATGCCCAATACCTCGATGGGCGAGATGGTCGGCGGACTGATGCTGCCGCGAATGCCCTGCATCAACTGTTTGTAGCGATGCCATTCCGTCTCCGATAGTCCCCAGATACGTGAACGCGCCGATTCGGACAGCGTCGATGTGCTATCGCCCGTCGCCGATACGCCGGTATCGACCTCCTTCACCCGCGTGCCGGACACCTCCACGGCGAGCGCCGGAATCGCCATCGCGAGCGCCAAGACGGTGCCGGCCACCCTTGCGTGACTATTCATCCCCGCACGATCCTTCGCAATCATCGCCGTGCGCTGTCTGCCCATCGCCCGCATGGTCATGTGCGCGGGTCAGATCGCGGTAGATCACGTAGTGACGATCCGCTGCGCAGTCGTACGATCGCCGGTCGTCGACATTCTTTGCGTCCCACACCTCCTCCGACACGGCTGCGCTCTCACCGGAGGCGTCAGTTGTTTGCGCCGCGGCAGGTTGCTCCTCTACGCCGTCGCGGCTTGCGGCGCCGAGCGTGAAAGCGCCGAACAACAACAGAATCGCAACGAATACTTCCATCGGCATTACCTCCCCATCGAAGCCGAGTAGTCCTGGCCTTCCGGACCACGAAAGACGACCTCGCCTTTGGTCCGGTCGATGTGCGTCACTTGCCAACCGGACCGCCGTTCACCTTCGCGCAGGAAGGCGACACGTCCGTCCTGGGAAACGGCGACGTACGCCGCGTCTCCCCAGAGGTCGATGGCATCGACGTGAAACGGCGGTACACTGGTGGCCTGCTTTTGCCGTGTCGCCGCCTGCTTTTGCGTCGCGGCCTTGATCGCACGCACGTCCTGCGCAATGCCATCCAGGCGGGACTGTGCATCGGCGATGCGCTGCCTGATCTCGTCGTTGCCCTTATGCAGCTCGGCGATCGATTCCTGCATCGCGCCCATTCCGCCGGTCAGTTCCGATAGTGCGTGATTCACGCTCGCATGCTCGGTAGCCGAAGACTCGAACCACTGGTCGATGCGTGCCGACAATGCATCGATACTGCGCGCGATCGCCTCGGATATGCCACCTGTGAGGGGTGAAGCACCGTCGGCGGGCGTACCTTCGATGACCGCACCGCCGGCGTTCACTGCGTCGTCATCAAACGCGGACAGCGTGTGATCCGAAGCGCTGGCGTCGTCACGCGGGCCGTCCACCTGTCCACCACGCAATATGACGAGCGCACCGATCGTCATCACACTGACGATGACGGCGACCAGAAGCGTCTTTCGCGATGAATGCCGCTTCCGTCGTTCCGCCGCACCCTCGCTGGTTGGGTCATGCGGCGGTCCATCGGATTGCCCTGGGCGTGTCTCATTCTCCATCATGCGGAGCCTCCGTCGTCGAACTGGAATCGGGTTGCTGCGTGGCACGTCCTGTCGATGCGCACAGCTCGAACGAGATAAAGCGATGCACCGGATCGTGAATCAAACGGAATGCCGGTCCCGCCAGCGTCTCCAGCGCTTGCGCCAGCGTGATGGGGCCGAGATGTCGATGCACGGCCGGCAATGGCAGTGCGAGCAGGTCCGCGGATTCAGAACCCATTACATCTTCGGCAGCCAACCGATAGCCGCTCCGCTGGAGCAAATACTGCACTGCGTCGCCCACGGTGTAGATGCGCGCTGGAAACACGACCGTGATGGTCGCGGCCAGCAGGTCGGCCTGTGCGACGCTCGGCATCGCGGGCAACGTCGAATAGCGCCCTACCTGAACCTCGGCGGCATTCAAACGGGGGCTGATGGCCATACAGGCCGCCGCAATGCCCAATGCGGCGAGTAACGGCCGGAGAACATCGAATGTACGTGTCTTCATGTCGAGCCCTGCATTCAGGAGCGGCAGATCGAGGGTGCGTATGTCATGTGCCCATCATTGCGTCCTGAACCACGCCTGGAAACGGAAAATCGATGCGCCGCAGCGCGGACTTTCTCCATCGGCCCGTCAACGGCCGAGGTAGACCGACGTGATCTGCTCGCGCTCGTGACCCAGTTCCCGGCTGATGGTCTGGCGGGCGTGCCGGTCCACCACCTTCTGCCCGGGGCTCAGCGCCTTCGTCACCGGGCCGCCGGCGGCCGGCGCCTTCCAGCCGGTCAGCTCTTCATAGCGTCGCTGCGCATACGCATGACGCAACCCGTGCAGCTTCGAGAGTCCGGCATTTGCCGTATGCCGTTCGTAGGCGCGAAGCTGCCGAACGTAGTTGCGATCGCTCGGGATGAGGGAGCCGCTCCCGGCAAGCTGTCGTACTCGATTCAGTACGTCGCGTTGTTCATCGGTACGCACCGGTATGTCCCGCGCCTTGCCTCCCTTGGTCCAACTGGCCTTCAGGCTGAGGTGTTCGCCGCGGTCGGCGTAGCTGGGATCAAACTTGATCGCCTCCTCTCGGCGCAGCCCGAAGGCCTGTTGCAATTCGAGGCTCATCCGCACGTAAGGATCGCGGATCTTCTCCAGGTCCGGCGCGCTCACCGTCTTCGCCTTCGACGCATTGCTGACGAACTGCCGATCCGGAATCCCGTAGTGATCGTTCGATCGGGCCACGACGTTCTGCTTGTCCACTTTCTGCGCCCACCAGCGCAAGACCGCCATCCGGTTCTTGATCGTGCCGACGCTGAGTTCCTGCGTCAGCCAATCCTTGACCAGCGCCTCGACATGCTTTGGTTTCAATGAGCGCGCGTTCATGCCACGAAAACCCAGTGCATCCAACTGGTTTGCGATGAGCATCAAGTGGTGCATGCGCTTTGCTTGTGTCGCATAGCTGCCGTCGCGGTTGCGATGGCAGAGTTGTTTGAGTTGGTAGTTCAGATCTCTCACGGTGCAATCTCTATCTGGTAAGTGTTTATGACCACCCGGCAGCCGTAGCTAACTGGGCTCGCTTGCGCGAAACGGTCAGGGACACCACTCCCATACGACCTGAATATGCCTGGTCTCAGGCAACGCCGGTTTTCCCTGTTGGGTAATGGCCCGGCGCTGGCCAACCTGCCCGATCTCGGGCGTTCTTTCAGTGTGGTTTCATCACATCACCTCCTTTCAATGGTGCGGACACAGTCCGCTGGTTTATGGAAAATGAACGTCGACGGGATCGCCAGGGGCGACCGTCTTTGCTCGTCGTGTAAAAACAGGCTTGCGCCTACGTGAAGGGCAGACCTTGCGGTCCGTGTCGGCTGGAAGATGGACCAACGGCGTATAGCCGCCGCGCATCAAATGGTCCGGATGCGCTCGATCGCCACTGTACCCGCAGTGGCCACGGTTAGATTCGATAGATCTTGGCGATCCGAGGGCGCAGTATAGGAACACATCATCCCGCCGTAACCCCGAAATTCGATCGCAAGCCCGCGCCATTCCCGGGACCGCCGCCCTCGTCACTACCCCGCTACGCTCGCTAGTGACGAGGGCGACTTCGCTACAGTCCAAACGGCCCGCCAGGCTCGCACCTGGCATGTCGCTTGGAATTGATGATCGGTGCAGGCTTTCAGAGCAACGGCCTGACCACAGGGGTCCACAGGCGCCGCTGACCGCGGCCCCGCCCTTGGCTGCGCGAATGAGAGGCTCGCTACGCCGTAGCGGGCAAGGCCTGTGGACTCTGTGGACAGCCCGAATTCTGATACATCGGTCGGTGGAGCGGTTACGAAGGGTACTGAACAGGCCGGGTGGTTACAGTGTAACCACCCCCTGTCGCGCGTCCTGTGTAGCCCACCCTGTTTTTTATCGTACGTGATATATCGCAAACATTGGCAGGCGGCGCGCCTGCATTTATCACGTGCGGTATATTTTTCTTGCCGTCAGCGGATCAAGGTGCTATTTTTTACCGTACGATATCTTTTTGAGGGCGCAGCCATGACGCAGGGTGACATCTCTTACGGAACGGTCCAGACCGCCGAGGAACTCGGCCGCCTGGCGCGCGCCCATCGCAAACAGCGGCGCCTGACACTGGAAACGGTCTCCGGGCTCGGTAATCTGAGCACGCGCTTCCTGTCGGAGTTCGAGCGGGGCAAGGAGACGGCCGAGATCGGCAAGGTCCTGAAGGCGCTGCGCACCTTAGGGCTGGAGGTCATCATCCAGCCACGTGGGACGGCGACGCCGGCTCGCCGTACCGGCAAGACCGGTGAGGAGTCCTCGTGAGCGACACCGATACCCTCAACCTTTGGCACGAGCAGCGCCGGGTCGGTCAGCTTTGGCGCAATACCGCCGGGGCCATCGGGTTTCGCTACGATCCCGACTGGATCGCCGGCGGTGGCTTCGCCGTCTCCCGCTCCCTGCCGCTGGCGGTCCGGGAATTCGCCCCGGAGGAAGGCACCGCCCAGCGCTGGTTCGCCAATCTGTTGCCCGAGGGGGCAGTGCGCGAGCACATCGTCCGCGACCTCAAGCTGCCGAATACGGATTTCGACCTGCTGCGCGCCATCGGCGGCGAGTGCGCCGGCGCGCTGTCGATTCTACCCGTAGACCGGCAACCATCGGGCCAGCGGCAATACCGTCCGTTGACGGAGAAGGACTTGGCCGACCTGGCGGCGCGCCGGGGACAGATCTACGCCGTCTGGCCGGCGGACGAGCGCCCGCGATTGTCGCTCGCCGGCGCCCAGGACAAGTGCCCGGTACTGGTGCGCGACGATCAGTATTTTCTGCCGCAGGGCGAAGCGCCTTCCAGTCACATCCTGAAATTCGAGCTGGCCGACTACCGTCATCTGCCCGCCTACGAGACCTTCACCATACAACTGGCCGCGGCCATCGGCCTGCCGGTGGTAGATATCAGTTTGCGGTCCATTGGAAAAACCCGGTACGCACAGATTGCGCGCTATGATCGGCTTTGGGATGAACGCGGCGAGGTGCAGCGATTGCACCAGGAGGATTTCTGCCAGGCCCTGGGTTATGGGCACGAGAAGAAATATCAGGAACACGGTGGACCGTCCTTCGCGCAGTGTTACCGCCTGGTGCAGGAGGCCTCCAGCGAGCCGGCCATCGATGTGCAACACCTGTTGCGCTGGCAGATTTTCAATGTGCTCGCGGGCAACTCAGATGGCCACGCCAAGAACCTCTCCCTGTTGCATTTGCCTGATGACGCAACCCGCCTGGCACCGTTCTATGACCTGGTGTGCACACGCGCCATCGAACGCATCGACTACCATCTCGCCTTCGATGTCGGCGGAGAGCGCAATCCCAGTGTGATCACTTCAGCCCACTGGGAGGCACTTGCCAAGGCGTGCGACGTGCGACCGCAATTTCTCGGTAATCTGGTGCGTGAAACCGCGGCCGCTTTGCTGGAAAGTCTCGGGCCGGCACGAGAAACCTTCGAGGCACACTATGGCGCCTATCCGGCGCTGCAACGCATCGAGCAGGTCGTTACCACACAGTGCAGGCGTAGCGAGAAACGGTAGCCGGATCATGGCAATCAAGGGACGCGACAAACGCTCATTTACATAACAGGAAATTTAGGGATGGAGCGTCACGAGAAGTGACGCCCTACCTCAGACAGGATACGCCCCGCACGAGGCGGGGCGTGAAAGTGACTACGCATCGATGGGCCGGAATACCTCATCCAGATCGATACGGGCCGGCTCGATCCATGGTTCGACGACATACGCTTTCGAGCGGCTGCCGTCGGATTGCGTGATGTCACACAGACCTTCCGGCGCCTGCCCCTCGATATCGTAATCGACGACGGCGACAGCAGGCGCGGCGCCCGGCTGATCGGCAATCACCGCTTGCACGATGCCGCCTTCCATGACGACGGCAAGCCGCGAGCAGCGCGGACTCGACTCGGGACGATCCGTCTCCGGACTTGCTCCTGATGCCTGAAGCGCCGCCTGGTAGGCCTGATCCAGGTCCTCCCAGTCGATGCTCCCGCCCCGCTCTTCACCGCGCCGGTAGGCCTCGATCAGCAGGCGGACCGCTTGGAAAGCCGCGTCCCGGCGGCGGATCGCCTTGACACTGGCGTCGGGTTCCGGCCAGTCGCCGCATACTTCGTCCTCCACGGTAAACTCAAGGGGAACACCGGCGTCACCCTTTTCCTCGAACTCATCGTAGTGCAGCGGTACTTCTGCTGAGTCTTGCCAGATATCACCCTGGTCGAACAGCTCACCGGCCTTGGTGATGGCGGCTTCCCGGGTTTCGGCCTCGATGCCGACCATGACCCTGTGTTCGTAGGGCAAGGTGTATTGAATGATATATCTCATCATGATTCTCCTCTTGGTTCCTCAATCGGAG
>CAZKZP010000022.1:46054-47225 GCA_964557295.1 uncultured Chromatiales bacterium
CGATGGGGTTGGTTGTGTACTCGAGTCATAGACCCGATTGATTTGAAATAACGCTGTTGAAACGCTTCTCAGTCCTCATCAGGCAACAGGATGGTGATCACGGGTTCACCTTGATCACCTGGGCCGACGATCAGTTTCAGCGTCGCTAGTATTGCCTCCTTCGAATACCCGTCGCGACGCACCCGGTAGAGCTTGAACAACAACCGATCGCCTGAACCCGAGCCCTGTCGAATAGCGTGGGACGCCATGAAGAGCACATCCCACAAACGACCGGATTGGTCCTGATAGACCTGCTTGTCGCTGTCATCCTCCGTCCAGGCTATGCAATCGGCCCAGGCTGCGGATGTCACGGCTACCGGCCATTTGAAACCGGCTTCCTGTGCCATGCTGCCTGTGTCGATCAGTACACCATCTTCGATGGCCTGGGCTCGGGTATAGGTCGAGATAACCTCACCGAAAAACGATTCGGTACTGCGATTACTTGAAGAGTTGGACATGGTGTTCCTCCTGTTAGGAATTAACACCGGGTCACACCTCCTTCCCGACCGGGAAAGTGGATGCTTTCCCGGCTGGGTTTGTGAAAAATTACGAATGTCAGAGCAGGCCACGTTCAGCGAATGACACGCTCTCACCACCGGACACCACGAAGTGGTCGAGCACACGCACATCGACCAGTGCAAGTGCCTCTTTCAGCCGGCGGGTAAGCATTTCATCCGCACGACTTGGCTCCGCGACTCCGGAGGGGTGGTTGTGGAAAAAAACCATGGCGGCCGCATTCACCTCCATGGCTTGTTGCACGATGACGCGCGGATGAACCGAGGCACCGTCGATGGTGCCCTGAAACAACTCGCGCACGGCGATGATCCGATGCCGGTTGTCCAGGAACAGACAACCGAATACCTCGTTGCGGTAGTCGGCCAGACAAAGACGCAGAAAATTGCGCGTCTCATCAGGACTGCTCAAGGTTCTTCCGGCGCGATGCTTGATCGCCAATACCTTCATCGCCAACGTCACCACTGATTGCTTCTCCGCGTCGTTGAGCTCCGACGGTGCTAGACCAATGAACCGGTCTTCCGTGTTTTTCATGACTGATCTCCTCGAATGAACGGGGAGACCAGACCCGTGGGGGGATGATCCCCCGATGGGTTGGAAGGTGGCCGGGTAATTGAGT
>CAZKZP010000023.1:0-18322 GCA_964557295.1 uncultured Chromatiales bacterium
GGCTGACCGTCTAGCCGCCCGCTGAATGAGGCTTTACTACCGATCGTCTTAGTAATACATTGATTTTATTCCCCTCATCCTCGGCAACCGCTCCATGCGTTGCCCTACCTCCTGCATCCGTGCAGTCGTGTCCTTCTACCCTAAAGGGCATCAATCCCTCGGGGAGAAGGAATGTCTTGAATATGCAGCAGAGGTTTTTAATCGCCGGGTTAATAATTCAGTGGCCGCGGCCTTGGTCCTGGAGATCAGCGCCGCCTCGGCATCGCCGAATTTTTCCTTGGCCGCGGCCAGCGACTCGCTCACCTTGGAGCGAATTTCCGCCATCGCCTCGCCACCCTGACTGGATGTGGCCTTTGTCACGCCGGATGGATCTGTTTCGGCAGACAGGTTCCTTGGCTCATGGATGTTTCCCCTCTCGTTAATATCGTGATCTGAAAAGTCCATGTTCACGATCGTTCGCTAACTCGGACAAAGGGCGTTGCGCGCCCCTTTCAAAAACAGCAGACTGAATCACAATCTTAGACGCTCTCGATTCGATTGCAAATTCAGCGTTCGCAGGCCGGTCTTGTTCGTGACGGTCATATTGGGGCGGAAGCAGGTTAAATCGGCGCGCCAGCGCTCATTCCGCCAGCGGACGGGACAGGCCGTGATCGATGGCGTACATCAGGTAAAAGCCTAGGAACCATTAACGGTATTTTCACCCCAAACGCCAAGTATGGACCCAGCCTTCACGGGCTATTGCTTGCCTTTTCATAGCGTGACCGTGACAGAAATGCGAATCTCGCGGCAAATATCTGGAAGACCTGATGCGCGACCTGAGGATAAAGCCGCAGAACGTGATATGCGCCATCAACGAAAAACTCGCCATCGACAATTGCGATCTGTTCCGCACCGCGCTGAAGGATTATTCCGACATCGGCATCGTGCATGCCAATGGCGACGTGGGCGCCGGCTATTCCGACCTGGAGCGGATCATGGCGCTCAATCCCGGCAACATGAAGATCGATATTTCGCTGATGGGCGGTATCCACGAAATCTACATCAAGCAGCAAATCGTCAAGGCGCTGCTGAGCCTAGCGGCGGGCCTGGGTTAGGTCATCGCCGAGGGCGTGGATCACGCGGAAGAATATGAAGTCCTGAAGTCTCGGATCTCGAATCCGGGGAGTTCAGGCCGTCCAGGTGAGGGTCGTGGAGCGCGCCGCGCTCGCGGATATCACGCCACCGCAAAAACACGCGGATGTGCAATCGTTGGCCGCGCAGCTCCTCCGTGACCATGACATCGCCTGCGGCGAGTTGGCGTTGTGGACGGAGCCGGCCTATTCGATGGCGGCCGCGCCGTATTTTTGTCCAAGGAGGAAGTGCATCTGCCCGTGGCGCCTCCAGCCGATGTCCAAGGAGGAACCACACATGATTAAAACCGCTGCCAGTCTGCTGCTGTGCGCCTCCGGGTGCGCCACGCGGCTGCCCATCCTCGCGGTGCGGCTCGAAAACGATCAATACCGTTTTGAACGGCACGGCGCGCTGGCCGAACGGATGATCAAATGAAAAGAGGTCATGGTCAACCTATGCACCGTGACGCGCGTTCCGACCCACACGCCTGATACCAACACGCTCACCCCGGACCGGGTCGATCAGGTCGGCGCCGCCAGCGGCCTGATGCTGGACTCGATCGACAACGGCGCGCACTGGGACCACGGCGATCCCAGGCGTCACGCCTGGCTGGCGTGGCGGCGGATGAAAAACGGCGCCTGCCTCGACACTATCTTCACGGTCAATCACGTCGACTTCACCCCACCGCTGCGCAACGTGATGTCGTATTACGGTTGCGCCCCGATGGAATTCTCGCCGGACCAGCTCCAGGCCATCGAGTACCACGTGCGGAATGGTCGCGGCAACATCCCCATCCGCCATTCCTGCCGGATCATCGGGATGCCCTAAGCCGAGATCGGGCCGCCAGCCACTTGCGCAGCTCCTCCAGCGCCAGCATGCCCAGGGCGAACGGGATGACGAAAAGCCAGACGGCCGCAGCGAGCGGCGCGGTGCCGAAGATGAGATTGCCCACGGGGGTATAGTCGATCAGCAAAATCAGGGTCACTTCCGCGGCAATGCCCCATAGGATCAATTTGTTTCCCAGCCGCCCGCGCGCGAACAATGAATCGCGGTCGCTCAGACACAAGAACACGTTGACGATCTGCATGACGATGATGGCGCTGAGGCAGGCGGCGGTGGCCTGGAGATAGAGCGGGTCACCGTGCGGCAGACTCTCGCCGTATTGCCAACCGCCCGCGCGCAGCACGAAGAAGAAGGCGGCCATGGCGGCGATCGCCTCGATCACGCCGAGGAACAAATACGCGCGCGTGAGGGTCGGCCCGTCGAGCAGGCGTTCGTGCCGAGGGCGCGGCGGGCGCTGCATGACGCGCGGGTCTGGCTTCTCCGCGCCCAGGCCGAGGGCGGGGAGCATGTCGGTGCCGAGGTCCACGGCGAGGATCTGGATGATGGTCAGCGGCAACGGGATCTTGAACAAGGCAAACGCGAGATAGGGGACCAGCTCCGGGATGTTCGAGGTCAGGATATAGGTCAGGAACTTGCGGATGTTGTCGAACACCGCGCGGCCTTCCTCGATGGCGCTGACGATGCTGGCGAAGTTATCGTCCAGCAGCACCATGTCGGCCGCTTCCTTGGCCACATCGGTGCCGGCCACGCCCATGGCGATGCCGATGTGCGCGCTCTTGAGCGCGGGCGCATCGTTCACGCCGTCGCCCGTCACCGCGACCACGTGGCCCTTCTTCTTCAAGGCCTCGACGATGTGCATCTTCTGATCGGCGCTGACGCGGGCGAAGATGATCTCCTCGGCATCCAGGGCCAGTTGCAGCTGCGTGGCGGTGAGCCGGCGCAGCTTGTCGCCGGTGATAACGCGCGGGTGGTTGGAGCGCGCCAGGCCGATCTCCTTGGCGATCGCCGTGGCGGTGTGCGGATGATCGCCGGTCACCATGATGATCTTGATGCCGGCCTCGTGACACTTGCGCACCGCCTCCGGGACCTCGGGGCGCGGCGGGTCTTCCAACCCGACCAGCCCGACGAAGATCAAGTCCGTTTCGCGCGGCGCGGCCTCCTCGCCGGGGGCGAGCAGGCGATAGGCAATCGCCAGGACGCGCAGGCCGCGATGCGTCATCGCGTTTTGCGCCTCGATCACCCCGGCACGCGCGGCGTGATCGAACCCTTGCAGCTCGCCCTCCAGCGCGCGGCGGCTGCACAGCGGAAGGACCGCCTCGGGCGCGCCCTTGCAATACAGCACCGCGCCCTCGGGCAGCGCGTGCACGGTGGACACACGCATGCGCTCGGCCTCGAACGGCAGCTCGTTGATCTTCGGTGCGACCGGGCAGCTCGGCCACGCCGCGCGCGCCATGTTCACCAGCGCCACCTCCATCGGATCGCCGAAGAAGGCCTCGGCGCCATTGTTGTCCGTCTCTTTCAGGCTGTGGCACAGTCGCGCCGCCTGGAAAAACGGCTGGTAGCGCTGCACGAGTTCAGCGGGGAGTGGTTCGTGATCGAGCGCGTGCAGCGTCGCGCCGAGCAGCACCTGCTTGACGCTCATGCGGTTCTGCGTCAGCGTGCCGGTCTTGTCGGTGCAGATGACGGTGGTCGAGCCCAGCGTCTCGACCGAGGGCAGATGGCGGATCAGCGCATTGCGCTTGGACATGCGCTGCGTGGCCATGGCGAGCGCCAAGGTCATCGTCGGCAGCAGGCCTTCCGGCACCATGGCCACGATGATGCCGATGGCGAAGATGAAGTTTTCCCAGAAGCCGATGCCGATGAACTGGCCGATGATGAAAAAGGCGATGCCGATGGCCACCGCCAGCAAGGCCAGCACCCGGGAGAGGTGAGCGATCTCCTTGCGCAGCGGCGAGACGACTTCCCCGCCGGTCTGGGTAAGATGCGCGATCTTGCCGAATTCCGTGTGCATCCCCGTGGCGAACACCACCGCCCTGGCCTCGCCGGCCGCCAGGGCCGTGCCGGCGAACAGGACGTTGGCCGCCTGAAGCAGGTCTTCCGCATCCGATGGCGCGGTGCCACGCGCCTGTGGTAGTGATTCTCCCGTGACCGTGGCGTTGTTGACGCGCACGGAAAAGGCCTCGATCAGGCGGCAATCCGCGGGAATGTTGTCGCCCTGTTCGAGCGAGACGATGTCGCCGGGCACCAGCTGCTCCGCGAGCAGCTGCACGAGCGCGCCCTCGCGCCACACCTTCACCTGTTGCGGAAGCAGGCGACGCAGCGCCGTCAAGGTTTGCTCGGCGCGGTATTCCTGCCAGAAGGAGAACACCCCGTTGATGAGGATCACGCCGATGATGGCCCCGCCCAGCAGCACCATGCCCTTGCCGGGATCGTTCCATTCCGCGGCAAACGCCAGGGCGGCGGCGAGCCAGAGGATCAAGGCGAAGAAGTGCGTGAACTCTTTCAGGAATCGCAGCGCCAGGCGTTCCTGCGGGGCCTGCTCCACGCGGTTTAGCCCGAATTCGCTTAAGCGCCGCGCCGCCTCAGCATGGCCGAGTCCGTCCTGATGGCTGTTGAGGCTGGCGATCGCCTCCTCCGGGGAGAGCTGGTAAATCTTCATGGCATCGGCGACTCGGGTCCAGGATAGCGACTGCTTGGGACATCATAGGAAGCGGTCCGCAGGGTTGCAACCGGCCAGGGCGAAGCGAGGTAATGATCGCTTGACCTCACCCACCCCCCTCATTACAGTAGGCGCCAGTTTCAGGTGTTCCCCACGGGAATGAAACGGGAAGTCGGTCCAATGCCGACGCTGCCCCCGCAACGGTAGGTGAGAATCGCTGGCAACAGGCCACTGTGCACACGCATGGGAAGGCGCCAGGATGAACGCTCACAAGCCCGGAGACCGGCCTGGAACGACGGGATTTATTCCTGCACCGGTGTTGCGGCGGGCGACATAAGGTTGGCATGCCATCCTTTCCTCCAGCCCATCACCTGATCGATTTCCTGCACGGGGTGATGCGCCATGGGACACACATTCACGACTACGCACCGGCTGACCGGCTTCCTTGCCGTATCATTGCTCGCGCACGGCCTGTTACTGCTGCCCTGGCGCTCGGCGCCCGCGCCGCGCGTGGCACCGACCGCCTTCGAACTCACCCGCTTCAGTCTGCTCCAGGATGCGCCAGCGGCGCCGGTCCAGGCGCCGCGGCGTGTGCAACCCTCCGCAACGCAAACTGCACCACAGGCCTTGCCGCAGACGCCGAAACCTTTGCCTGAGGACACCACCCGCTCCGCCAGCGCGCCCGTCGATACGACAAGCGCGCCGCAGGATCGGGCGCAGGGCGCGCGCCTGAACTCACTCCCGGTGGCAGAGGCCGCGGCCGCGCCGCAAACCGACGCCGAGCACCAGGTCGCAGCGAAAGAACAGCTGCGCGCGCAGCTGGTCCGTCTGCTGGATGAACACTTCACCTATCCTTATCTGGCGCGCAAGCACGGCTGGGAAGGCACGGTGATGCTCAGTTTTCAGATCACGCATGAAGGGATGATCGAGCAGGTCCAGATCCGCCGCAGCTCCGGACACGGCGTGCTGGACCAAGCCGCGCTGGCGGCGCTGACCAAGATCGCGCACGTGGATGCCGGACCGCTCCACTTGTCCTGGGAGACGCTGGAGATGGAGCTGCCGGTGATCTACCGCTTACAGGAGAGTTGAAATGGGTTATCGCTTATCGAAGATCTACACCCGCACCGGCGACAAGGGCACCACCGGCCTGGGTGACGGCCGCCGGGTGCGCAAGGACGATGCGCGCGTCATCGCGATGGGGGATGTGGACGAACTCAATGCCTGCCTGGGCAAGCTGCTCACGCTGCCCTGCCCGGCGGAAGTGACTGCGACGCTCACGCGCATCCAGCATGAGTTGTTCGACCTGGGCGGCGAGCTCTGCCTGCCGGGGCAGCAGTTCATCCAGCCCGCGCAGGTGGAATGGCTGGAGCAGCAGCTCGATGCCCTGAACGGCCACCTCGAACCGCTCGCCGAATTCATCCTGCCGGGCGGCACGCCGGCCGCCGCCGAATGCCATTTCGCGCGCACCGTGTGCCGGCGCGCCGAGCGCAGCGTGATCACCTTGGCGAAAGCATCGGAGGTCAACGAACCGCTGCTCGCCTACCTCAATCGCCTGTCGGATCTGTTGTTTGTCACGGCGCGTTATTTGAATCGATCCGCCGGCTGCGCGGATGTGCTGTGGCGGCGCGCGCCGCCCGAGTGAGCCACTCTCCGCTCACGCGCGTTGCCGCCGCACGGTAACGACACCCTCGGCGCTGACCTCGACCAAATCACCATCGCGCAAAGTGGCGCTGGCGCCCGCAAGCACCAGCACCGGGTAATCCAGTTCGCGCGCGACGATCGCCGCATGCGATAACGCCCCGCCCATGTCGCTCACGCAACCCACCGAGACGGGATAGAGCCCCACCAGCTCCGGGGTGAGATGCGGGGTGACCAGCACCTCTTCGCCGGTGAGCGGCTTGGCGGCGATCCCCGCGACGTGGCGCGCCACACCGCTGAAGCCCTTGCGCACCGAAACCATCTTGCCGTGCAGGCCGGAAGCGTCCTCACCGGGGACAGAGAGGCGTTCGATGGCCTCCAGGGTGATTTCGTCCCCGAGTTGCAGCGCGGCCCAGTGCGCTTCCTGATTCGAGCGCATCTCGCAGATCGCGCGCACGTCGTGCAGAGAGAATTCACCCGCGGCGATGGCCTCGATGTCCTCGAGACCGAGGAAAAAGATCAGCCCCAGCTCCAGTCCGAGCGCCCGCTCCAGCGCCAGCACATTCAGGCGCAGATCATAGAGCCAGCGGATGGCCCGGTCCTTGGCCAGCTCCTTGAAATGGGTGAAACTGCGGCCACTCTCCACCGCGCCCCAGGGGAAGTTCGCAAATTGGCTGGCGTATTTCACCGCCGCGGCGGGGGCCTCGCAAAACCTCGGCTCTGCAAGTTCATAATCGTTGGCGCTGCGCCGCCCCCATTTCTCCAGGAACTCGGCCTGTTCGCCGGTGTGATGCAGCCGCGAGAGATCGCGCAACAACTGGGACGTGAGCGAGGCCTCCTGGCTTTCCGCGCCGGAGAGCTGCGCCAGCAGCGTGGCGGCATAGGCGATGGGATAGACTTGTTCGATGAAGGCGCGCGCCCCGGCCGCGACCGCGCGGGCGCAATCATCGGCCTGGGTGTAGTGCGTCTGCGGATCGACCGGGTATGCCGGCAACCCACTGATGCCATGCTCCAGCCAGCCCAAGAATTCCTCCGGCTGTTTCTGGATGCGCTTTTTCAGCGTGTGGCTGGCCCACAAGCGCTTGAGCCCGAATCCGAATAGTTTGTTTTCCACCTCGACATTCGCATAGAGCTGGCCGAAGACCGAGACGATATACGGCTGGCTGAGCGCCGGCACCGGCAGTTTCAGCATCTGCATGCCCCGGCCCAGAGCCCCGTTGGGGGCGTACAGACGCTCGATGAGCGAGCGGGTCAGCCGCGTGGGCGCGGCCACCACTTCGCGCACCGAGGCATTCTGAAACACCGGCAAGCCCTTCTGCGCCCGCTTGTTCGCCAGCGCCAGATGGGCCACCCGCTCCTGCTCCGTGGCGATGCCGGGCTCGTAAAGGCTGGAGGTGATGTCGCGGGATTGCAGGATATAGAGCCGCTGACGCTTGGCATCAAAGGCCCATTCGATGTCCTGCGCCGCGCCCATCTTCTCTTCGATGATCATCCCGACCAGAAAGACCAGCGAGAGCATCGGCTCCAGTTTCGCCGGGGCGCCATACAGCGTGCCGGTCCAGCGGCCGTAATCGACGCGGGTCGGCGCGACCCTGCCGGAGACCACGCCATCGGCAGTGCCCTGGCCGAACTCGCAGCTGGCCAGGCCGTGGTTTTCCGGTGAGCGGGTGAACATCACCCCGGCGAAGCTGGGTTCGATCATCGGCTGGATCAGCACCGCGCTGGTATCGCGCGCCGCGCCGAAGGAGGCGCGCACCGTTTCAATCGCCGCGGCCAGCGCGTCAGGCGCGACAAACAGCGCGGTATGAAACTTGCCGGCCAGGCTTTCGTTGACGCCGTCTTCCTTCAGCCCGCAGGAACGCACCGCGTAAGGGCCGGGGGCGATCTGCCGCAGGCGAGCGGTGAGTTCGCCCAAGTGCTGTTCGTTGCGGTACTCCGGCAGCAGCACCAGCCCCTCGGGCACGCAAAACAGCTGCGGCTGTAACTGATGCAGGCGCGCCAAGTGACGGGCCTTGTTGCCGATGCCGTCGCGGTCGGCCGCGGCGAAGTCGAGCATTACTTGGTCAGCGGACTTCATATCGGCCTCATCAATGCACGCGCAAACAGGCGCCTGGAATAACGCAGGGCCAGCACTTCCTGCAGGGTGGTCACCAGCAGCACACCGATCACATACAGCATCAGGCTGGCGGGCAGATAGAGGAGCAGGATGGCGCAACCGACGGTGATCAGCAGCGTGGCGCGCGGCCTGAGGGTCGATCCCGAAAGGCGCATCTTGAGATAGATCAGCGCCGCCACGACAAGACTCAGCGCCACATCCGGCTGGGTGAGCTTGTCGATCCACAAAAAGCCGTGCTGGACAAATTCCGCCGGCGGCTTGGACAAAATGGCGTAGGCCGGCAGGATCAGCGCCAGCATCACCGCCGTACCGAGGATCTCCCAGCCGCCGCGCACGCCGAGGTGGCGCATCATCGCCTGCCCGGACCCCGCCCAGGCAGGGCGCGGCGAGGCCGCCAACGCCTGCGTGATCCGGGCGCGCATCATGCGCGAGCGCGCCTCGAACAGGCCGATCGGGACAAACACCAGCCGCAGCAGCATCGCCACGATCAGGACGCCGAGGGCCGGGGCGATGCCGAAGCCGTCTTCAAGGAGATCCACCGACTTCCAGAACGGATAATGCAGCAGATCCGTGATCCCCTTGGACTGTTGCGCCTCCCAGCGGATCGCGGAGGCCTCGGGCAGCCGCGCGGTGAAGCCGAGCAGCTTGAAGCGCTCCGGATCGTGGCCGAGCCGCTCCCACATCTCGAAGGCGACATCCAGGCCGTCGTAGACCCAGTCGTACTTGGTCAGCCCGATGACCATGAACGGCTTGCCATCCAGGCGCGGGGCGAGCTGCTCGACGATCACCGAGGTCCACTCCCCGCCCATGTCGATGTTGATGAGGCGGCTCTTGTCCACGCCCGCCAGCAGCACATTCATGTACTCGACGTCGTGGGTGTATTGGGTGCGGTGAAAGCTATTGTACGGCGCGACCAGCATCACCTCGTTGTCATCGAGCAGCTCCGCCACCTCGTCATCCGGCAGCAGATTCAGCATATTGGGAAACTGGGCGCGCGCATCATCGATGATCCATTCCTCATCGCGCACCGGCCAGTCGATCAGGGCGCGCTGGGCATCCGCGATCCGCAGGCTGCCGTCACGCTCGCGCACGTAGCGGCTCTCGGGCGGCACATCCACCACGACATAGACATTCTCGAACTTGCGGAAGACCTCGAGCATGGCCGCGTCCGGCTGGAATTTATCCGGCGAGCGCTCGAAGTGCATCAGGAAATCATCCAGATAGAGATCCTTGGCCTCGACCCCACGCAGGATACGCGTCAACTCCTTGGGCCGGACGTATTCGAACGGCCGCAGCTGACCGTCGATACTGACCGCCGGGAACCCGGAGTGATATTGAATCGAGCGGCGGTAGGTGGAGATCAGCGCCGCATCCGGCTGCTGCTGCAATTGGGCGGGCAGCGCCGCCATGCGCACCTGTTTGAAATTGCCGTACCGGCGCCACTTGCCCTCGGCGTCCTCGTTATTGGTGTTCCACTCGAGGAAGGCCTCGTGCGCGGGGATATCGCAGCGCAGATACATGGCGAGATTGTCGAGCCGCTCCTGACGCAGCGAGTCATTCCAGGAGTAGGCCGCCAGCACCACCAACCCGGTCAGGACGATGAACCCGCCGAACACCCCGCCGATGATCAGTCCGCTGGCCTGCGGACCCAGCAGGCGCTTGATCGTGTAGTAAACACCGCCGAGCGCCGTGAGTACCGCCCCGGCAATGATGGGCAACACATTGGCCACGCTGATGAGGGCATCCGGCGTCGGCAAGGCATGCGCGACCACCGGCATGCATATCAGCACTACAACTGCCAAACCCAGCTTGAACATAAGTACCCCGAAACCGTCACCCTGCCAACCTGAAGCCTCTCGGGTGCGCCCGACCCATCGGGTAAATATCAGGATGATCTGTCATACAGACAGGGATGATAACCATGTATTTCATACAAGACAAAACCCCCGCCGGCAGCGAACAGAGCGCCGTACACATTACTCGTCTTGAGTCGCCGAGCGCCTATGACCAAGATTTTACATGGGAGGGGAAAAGATCCTGGGAGAAAACCTAACACAGCGCCAGGTGATAGGGGAATATTTACCAACCCTAACCATGACCAAGCCTCATTCAACTTGCTTGTGCGCGTTTGCGGCAAGGCGGAGGCATTGAACCCACGCCCGGATATTTCATCAGCGTTCTCCCACGAACGGGCATCGCGGGCGGTGCATCCGCTGTTGCACCGCCCGGCATGATGGTGACGGGCGCCGCAATCCTGAGGTCACATCAGGTGGTAAACCGCCCCACCATGACCTGGGATTCGGCGGCAAGTGTTGCCAGCTCGCTCGAAGCGCTGGCGGTCTGTTTGGCGCCCACCACGCTCTGCTCGATGATTTGCGCCACGTTGTGGACATTGCGATTGATCTCTTCGGATACCGAGGTTTGTTCCTCGGCCGCCGCGGCGATCTGCAGGTTCATCGAGGTGATGCTGGTCACCGCCGCGGCGATCTGGCTGAAGACATTGCCGGCATTTTCCGCGTGCCCCTTGCCATCCTGCGCCTGGTGGTGACTCTGATCCATCACCTTCACGGCCTCCCCCGTGCCCGTCCTGAAGCGCTCGATCATCTTCTGTATCTCGTGCGTGGAGTCCTTGGTGCGCTGGGCCAGGGTGCGCACCTCATCGGCCACCACGGCAAAGCCGCGCCCCTGTTCGCCGGCACGCGCTGCTTCGATGGCGGCATTCAGGGCCAGCAGATTGGTCTGTTCAGCGATGCCTCTGATGACATCGAGCACACCGCCGATGTTGCCGCTTTCTTTTTCGAGATTGTGGATCACGCTCGAGGCTTCCGAGACTTGCGTGGCGAGCAGATTGATCGACTCGACGGTGGCGTTGATGACATTCCTGCCTTGCGCAATCTGTCTATTCGCCTCTTCGGCGGCCTTGGCGGCCGCGGCGGCATTACTCGCCACCTCCTGCACCGAGGCGGCCATTTCATTGATGGCGGTCGCGACCTGGGTCATTTCCTGCTGCTGCCGCTGGATACCCGTATTACCTTCTTCCGTTACGCTGGACAGCTCCTCGGAGGCTGCGGCAAGTTGGGCATTGGCGCCGGTCATCTGTTGGATGACGGCGCAGAATCTTTCGCCCATGTCGTTGAAGGCGTGAGCGACCATGCCCAGTTCATCGCCGGAGACATGCGACACGCGTGCGCGCAGATCACCCCCGGCCAGGTCACGCGAGGCCGCGGCGAGTTGATCGATGGAACGCATGGTCGACTGGTAAAAACCCACAAACAGATACAGGATGGCAGCCAGCGATACCAACACCAGGATGCTAATCACCAACCGACGGTTCAGCTCCGCCTCGAGCCGCGCCTGCAGCAGCCCCTCCAGCTCCTTGGCGCTGGCATCGAACAGCTTGTAATTCGTATCGATGACCCGCGTGGCCAGGGCGAAGTATTGCTCCGGGGCCATCGTCAGGCCATCGTTGATGATCTCCCGGGTGACTACCCCTTCCAATTCGCGGAACTTGTTCTCGACCTCAGACTGGAGACCTTGCAGGGCATCTTTCAGCTTCGGGTTGTTTTCCATGGCATCGCTGAGCCCGCCCTCCGCCATCCTCACGTTGGAGCTGGCGGCTTCCAGCCCCGCCATCAGCTTCATCTTATCTTCTAATGTGGCCGGGGTGCCGGCAGCCAGCAGTTTGGCCCCCAGGGCGCGCATGCGTCCCGCCATTTCGGCGGCCACCGGCAGATTAGAGGTCAGCGGAATGATCAGATGGATACTATCCACCTCCGGATCCAGGATGAGTCCTGACTTAGTGGAGACTTGGTCATATAAATGCAAAACCTTTTCGAGCAGGGCGCCATGCGCCGCCAGACTCGCGGCGGGCTGCATGCCACCCGCTGAGGCCTTGAGCGACCGCCAGGCCGACTTGATTTCCTGCCACTCCGCCGTGACCTGCAACACCTCTTCGTTCAGGCGGGCGGCCTCGTCCAGGGCGCTGACATCGGTCTCCACCTCGCCCCCCTTGGCGTCGAGTTTTTCCCGGGGCGCCTTGCCACTCAGCACCAGGCTCGCCATCCCGCGGTGTTCGGCCACATGCTGCTGGAATTGGCGCAGCCGCTTGATATAGCCCAACCCCGCCTGCTCGGCTCGGGTGGCGGCGATGACTGAAGCATTATTATCGATAGTAAAGTAGGTGGTCACCGTCAGCGGCAACAGAAACAGTATGGCGACGAGCAGCAACTTCTTCGGGTAGGACAGGCAATCCATCAGGGAAGTTGCGGGGTTGAAAAGCGAACTCATAGAAATAGCCTCATGCTGTGGTTATCCGACGACTATTTTCTAATATCGACATGAAATATAGGTTCATTAACCGAGGGTACTCAGGCCGTAGACCGTGACTAGGCCAAGCCGCTGCCAGACGGACGGGGTTCGGTTTGCCGCCAAGGAGATCAGCGGAGGCTAATGAATTGATCCGAACGGCCGATAATCCAGGTATCGACGTGGGATTTGGGAGTGAACGCGTGAGTGGAATCTCAGCTCTGAACAGCGGCCTCAACGGCATCCACCAGGGTATGAAACGCCTTCGGGAGGATGCGCACGAAATCGCCAAGGCCAATATCCATGACCGCCCTCAGGGGGCTGCCGGTGCGACAGATGCCCAGCCCTCCGACCAGAACCTGGCAGACATCGCCAAACCCTTGGTCGGATTGCTGGAAGACCGCACCCAGGTGGCCATCTCCGCCAAGGTGGTGAAAACCGCTGACGAGGTGCTCGGCACGCTGCTCGACATTGAAGCCTAGGAAACGCAGATCAATCATCACCGTAATCAATAGATACGCAATCAATGGGAAACTGATTAAATCGCCATCCCAAAGATGGCCCCTACGCGCCTTGCCTCGCCCTGCAGGAGCACGCTTTGCCTACATGGACGTAGGCAAGGGGCGTGAGCATGGAGCGGAAGCTTTAGCTTGCGATAGCAGAGGGATGAGGACTGCTAAAACCGCCATCTGCAGCAAGCGCCTGCGCACCTCGTCCCACCCTCATTGCTTGAGCACCTCCTCGACCGCGCCCAGCAACTCATCACGCGAAAAAGGCTTCTTCAGGATCTTGAGCGCGCCGATGAGCTTGGCGACCGAGAGATAATACTCCATCGACTGATTGGCGCCGGACATGGCGATGGCGCGCAGCCCCGGGTATTCCAGGCTCAGCGCGCGAATGAGATCAATGCCGTTCATCTCGCTCATCAGCATATCGGTTACCACCAGATCGGGCGGAGCCTGCTGGCAGAGCACCAGCGCGGCGGTGCCGTTTTCTGCCAGCTGGATCTCGTGACCGGCGCGTCCGAGGATCTGCTGCACCAGATTCCTGATCTGGAGGTCGTCATCCACGATCAATATTCGCGCCATGCCCTACTCCTTGATGCCTGTTTCGTGAGTGTTCAACATCTCCGTCACCTTGTTTGCGAAGTCGTGCAAGGCGAAGGGTTTGGAGATGAATCTGACCGCGCCGAGTTCCACCAGCGTCGCGGCCAGATTCGACTCGGTGTAGCCGCTGCACAGAATGGCGGGCAGCTCGGGCCGCAGACGCCGGATCTCGCGCAGCAAGACATCCCCGGTCATGGCCGGCATCATCTGGTCGGTGACCACCAGATCGAACCGCGCGGGATCCTGCTGGAACTGCTCCAGCGCGCGGCGCGGATCGCTTTCGGCCTGCACCTCATACCCCAGGCGCTCCAGCGAACTCTTCACCATCGCACCCAACGGCGCTTCGTCATCGACGAACAACACCCGCCCCGCGCGCGGCCGGGCCGCAGGCGCAGCGACAGGCTGCTGCACAACCGTGGTGCTGTGAGGCACGGCGATCGGCAGATAGACCTCGAACCGCGCGCCACCCCCGGCGCGATCGCCGACCCGGATGAAACCGTGACTGGCGCTGATCACCCCATGCACCACGGCCAGCCCCATACCGGTGCCTTCGCCCACGCCCTTGGTGGTGAAGAACGGCTCGAATATGCGTTCCTTGAGCGCGTCGGGCACACCCGGCCCGGTATCCTCGACCATCAGCGCGAGAAATTCGTCCGCAGTCGATCCCGCGAACGATGGCGGGAACGGCGCATCCCGCGCGGCGATGCGCGCAAGGGTCACACCCAGCTCGCCTTGCTGCCCCATCGCCTGCGCCGCGTTGATCGCCAGATTCATCACCACCTGATCCAGCTGGATCGGGTCCATCTCCACCCACAGCTCGCTGGCATGGATGTGCGTGTCGATCTTGACGGAAACAGGCAGGGTGGCGCGGATCATGCGCAGACATTCCTTCACCACGGTCTCGGCCTGGAAGTGCTGTTTCTCGTGCTGACTGCGGCGGCTGAAGGCGAGGATCTGTTTGACCAGTTCCTTCGCGCGCAGTCCGGCGGCCATGACTTCCTTCAAGTTCTCGTGCGCGATACTGTCTTGCGGAAGATCATCGAACACCAGTTCCGAGTAGCCGATGATGGCGGTGAGAATATTGTTGAAGTCGTGCGCGATCCCGCCGGCCAGCCGGCCGATCGCCTCCATCTTCTGCGACTGCAAGCCGCGTTCCTGGCGCAGGATCTCGTCGGTGATGTCCCGCGCCACCCCGACATAATGCCGGCCCTTTTCCGTATCGATGGGCGAGATGCCCAAAAAGAATCGCCGCGCATCCTCGTTGATCGTCAGCGCGATCCGCCCACTCCAGGTGCCGCCCTCCTCCAGCCGCGTCCAGATATCCTCGTGGTCATCGGATGCGCGCTTGAGCGCCAGGAACAGATCGGCCTCGCGGTCGAGCACCGCCGCCATCTCCTTGCGCACCAAGGCGGCATACGCCGGATTGGCATACTCGATCACGCCATCGGTCGAGGTGATGAAGATCCCTTCGCTCGACTGCGCCACGGCCGAGGCCAGGATCTGGTTTTCCTCCTCGACCTTCACCCGCTCCGTGACATCACGCCCGACCATCACCACGCCTTTGCGCGTGCCGTCGTCGTTGTAGAGCGGGACATACAGCAGGTCGAACAGGGCTCGCCCATGCACCGTGTCGCACTCCATGCCGTAGCGATTGAGTCCACCCTCTGCCCAGACCTGATTCAGCAAGTCACACTGCGCGCGCCGCGCGCGCAAGATCGCGCTGTGCTCGGCCAGCTCCTGCGAGGTACGCCCCTTATACTCGAGGTCGAGCATGTCGAGATTGCGCAACAGCACCCGATTGGCGATCAGCCAGCGCCCCTGCGCATCCATCAGGCAGACCTCGGCCGGCAGCGCGTGCACCAGGGTGTTGAGCCAATATTCATGCTCGCGCAGCGCCCGTTCGGTTTCCTTGATGTGCGTGATGTCGGTGCGCAAGGCGAGGTAACGCTCGGGGCGTCCTTGCGCATCGAGGAACGGCACGATGGTGGTGGCGACCCAATACAGCGCCCCGTCCTTGCGGCGATTGCAGATCTCCCCGCACCAGACCTCGCCGCGCGCGATCACCCGCCACAACTCGGGGAAAAATGACTTCGGATGCTGGCCGGAATTGATGATGCGGTGATCCTGCCCCAATAACTCCTCGCGCGCGTATCGCGAGATCTCGCAGAACTTGTCATTCACATAGGTGATGCGCCCGGCGGCATCGGTCATCGCCACGATGGCGTGTTGATCGAAGGCATACTTCTGCCGGTTGAGTTCGGCAACGGTCAGCTGCAAATCGCGGTTGACGTCCTCGATCTCGCGCTGGCGCCGGCGCATGATGTAAAACACCCCGCCCACGAAGGCCGCGAACCAGAAGACATCCACCGCCGTGAATATCATCCGATGCTCGCGCTCCAGCGCACGCCCGTCGGTCAGGATGTCATCGGTCATCGCCCACGTCCGGTCATACAGATCCCGCTCGCCGGCGCTCAACCGGGCGGCTTCGCTCAAGGGCGTGGACCCGGTAAGTTCCAGCAGTTCACTCCATTGTTGCAGCGCGGCGGCGATCATCTGTAGATCCAGGGTCAGATGCTCGACATCGAGCACCTGATGGCGCCAACCGGCCTCTACCGCCTGATCCACCCGCCCCTGCACCTTGCGGAGGCCTTGCACCGCCTCCGCCAAGTCGGCGGCATCCCCACCGCGGTACTCCGCATACAGCAGGTGCGCGCGGCTCATCTCATGCTGGACCTCATACATCAGCTGCGTCAGCAAGGCATTGGCGTTCGACAAGCGTCCGCTCGTCCAGTGGGAAAATAACACCAGAAGCAACCCCAGCAGGCCGAGGCTAATCAACCATTGCAGGAAGAGGGTCGTCTCGCGTCCGGCCGGAGGTCTGCCCGACTCTTTGACCTCATCCACCGGCCGCTGGCGCAACAAAAACGGCACGATGATCGCCGCCAGCGTGACCATGCCTATGACCAGGTAGAACAAGGCCGTGCTGGAGGCGCCGGCCACCGCCGGCACGGATTGCGGCTCGCCCGCGGCCCCCATGAACATCAAGCCGGACATCGCCGTGTAATGCACCACGCCGATCCCCAGCCCCAGGGCCAAGGCCGCCGCGACATGATAGCGGCGGCTGGCGGCGGAATCGCTTTCGATGAATTTGAGGGAGAAATACAGCGCCAGATGGCTGACCACGATCCCGATCGACAGCGCCAGGCCAATGATCCAGGGGTCATGATGTATGCCGCCCGCCGTCCGCAGCGCCAGCATCCCGCTGTAGTGCATCCCCGCGATGGTCAAGGCCAGGGCGAGACTGCCGCCCATCCACTTCAGCACCCCGAGTTGGCGCAGACCGAGCAGATATACCGTCAGCACCGCCCCCAGGACCGCCACGCCCAACGAGAGCAGGGTCGTCCCCACGGCGTAACTCACCGGCACGGGGAGCCGGTAGGCCACCATGCCGACGAAGTGCATCATCCAGATCGACAGACCCAGGGTGATGGCGCTGGCCAGCCGGCCGCTGCAACCCCGCGTCGCGCCCCTGAGCAAGCACCGCTGCAACAGGCTCAGCGCAAAATAGGCGCCGATCACCGCGATCAGCAATGACAGGGCGACGAGGAGCGGATAGTATGTACCATGGATGTGCATTTTGACTATACGATTGGCAAGGGTTTACTATTTCCGTAGGTTATCGGCACGGGCGGGTACAATCTGACCCCCGCTTACACCGCTCACGAAACTCAAGCCCCGGACGACCGTAGTAATGTTGACCATCTCACCCGCAACCGGCCTCATCCTGGGCGCCCCCTTCATCGAATCACCCAATTGCGACCCGCGCCCGGAAGGTGCCCCGATCGATCTGCTGGTGATCCACAATATCAGCCTCCCGCCGGGCGAATTCGGGGGCGAGCACATCACCGCGCTGTTTACCAACTGCCTCGACCCGACCGCGCACCCCTATTTCACCGGGATCTGCGGGCTGCGCGTCTCGGCCCATGCCTTGATCCGGCGCGACGGGCAGGTCATCCAATACGTGCCGTTTCACAAACGGGCCTGGCACGCGGGCGTCTCCTGTTTCGAGGACCGCACCGCCTGCAACGATTTTTCCATCGGCATCGAGCTGGAGGGCACCGACACCGCCCCCTACAGCGAGGCGCAATACACCCGCCTGATCGAACTCACCGCGGCCCTCATGCTCGCCTATCCAGGGATCACCCCGCGGCGCATCACCGGCCACGAGCACATCGCGCCGGGGCGCAAAACCGATCCCGGACCGGCTTTTGATTGGTCGCGCTATCTCGGTGGTATAAAATCGGCTTACGTCTGAGGCCAACTCCTGGCAGCCTACAGGCTAAAATAAGACTAACCATGCCTCGGACCCCCCATGAATCTGATCATCATCCTCATCAGCATCGCCATTGATAAATTCAGCCACAGCATTCAGGGCCTGCGCCGCTTTGAGTGGTTCCGCCGCTATCGCCGCTGGATCCTGACGGCGCTCCCCCAAGACTGGCCCGCGACGCTGCGGCTGGTGCTGCTGCTCGCCCTGCCGCTGAT
>CAZKZP010000023.1:18332-28753 GCA_964557295.1 uncultured Chromatiales bacterium
ATCGTGCTGGAGATCCTCTTCGCCGGCGTCGGTGGCGTTTTCGATTTCCTGCTCGCCATCGCGGTGCTGGTGCTCTGTCTGGGGCCGCGCGATCTCACGCAACAGGTGCAAGACTATCTCGATGCGTGCGAGCGCGAGGATCACGAGGCTGCCGCACGCTGCGCCGAAGATCTCTGCGGGGAACCCGCCGCCGAAGGACTGGCGCAGACCAGCCAGGTGATCGATCACATCCTGATCGAGATCAACGAGCGTTACCTCGCCGTCATCTTCTGGTTCGTCGTCCTCGGCCCCTTCGGCGCCCTGCTGTATCGGTTGACCGCCCAGGCGCGCCGCCATGCGGATGCGCCGGAAATCAACGAGGAATTCCGCGACGCCGCCCAATACCTCCATGACATCCTGGCCTGGGTGCCCGCGCGCATCTGCGCCTTGAGCTATGCCTTGGCCGGCAGCATGAGCGACGCCCTGAACAACTGGCGCGAGTATGACAGCGAACACGCCCGTTATTTCGCCGATCGCAGCGCCGGCATCCTGATCATGACCGGCCGTGGCGCGCTGTCCGTCGATGCCGGCTATGTCCTCGACAAGGACACCGTGGCGCAGTCGCTCGAACTGGGCAACCGCGCCCTGCTCGTCTGGATCATCCTCATCGCGCTGATCACCTTGTTCAGCCTCGCCTTCTGAGAACGCACATGACCGACAGCCTCACCACCACCATCGACCTGATCCGCCACGGCGAACCCGTCGGCGGCAAGAAATACCGCGGCCAGATCGACGATCCGTTGAGTGAAAAGGGCTGGCGCCAGATGCGCGAGGCAGTGGGCGACCATTGCCCGTGGGAGGTGATCATCAGCTCCCCGCTGGCGCGCTGCGCGGCCTTCGCCGAGGAACTCGCCACCCGGCACCACCGCCCGCTGGAACTCGATGAACGACTGATGGAAATCGGCTTCGGCGCCTGGGAAGGACGCACCGCCGCGGAATTGAAACAGGAGGACCCGGAGCGACTGCTGCGGTTCTGGTCAGACCCGCTGAATAACACCCCGCCGGGCGCCGAAACCCTGCCGGTCTTTCGTGAACGCATCATCGCCGGCTGGCAAGCCGCGCTCCAGCGTCATGCCGGAAAGCACCTGCTCATGGTCGGCCATGCCGGCATGATGCGCATGATCATCCGCGAGGTGCTGGCCATGCCGCTGGACAAGATGTTTCACATCCAGGTGGAAAACGCCTGCATCACCCGCATCACCGTCGATCATCACGCGGACGCGGATTTTCCGCGCCTGCACTTCCATCACGGGCAGTTGTAAGGAGCGCGCGGCGCCGTTCCGGGCGAAAGACGCCCCATCACGGCGTATTGTCGCAGACCTGATCCATGGCATTGCCCGATCCCGAGCAATTGTTTTCCTGCCAGCTACCACTGGAGGCAAAGCTCTGGATCCAGATGCCCGCGCTGTTGTAGTAGGGCGCGCAAGTGAAGGGCGAGGCATTCTGCGCCACCGTGCCGGTCAGGCCGCCCTGGGTGATGTTCACCGGATCGCACTCGGCGCCGACATCGGAGAGATTGACCAGCAGCGCTTTGTTCTTCCAGCCGTGCGGCACGGCGATATGGCAGAACGAACAGCGGAAGCGGGTGCTGTTGAACTGGTCATAGTGGAAACGATGCAGGTTGGTGCCGCCGTTGGAGAATCCGGTGGGTCCGGCGCCGGACCCGGTGGTGTAGGTCGCCGGCTTGTGGCACTTGAAGCACAGATCGTTGCTGCCGTTGCGGCCGCTGGTCTTGTTCCAGATGCCTTTCAGGATGAAGGGATTGCTCGACCCGTGCGGCCCCCAGTTTTCGCCCGCATCGGGCGAGCTGGGCGTCGCGCCGCTTTGCGCCGGATTCGCCGAGCCATGACAGTCCGAGCAATACATGGTTTGCGTGCCCACGCCGCTGTTCCAGGGCGCCAGCAGGCTGTTCGAGATGTCGATGTTCTTGCGGTTCGGCGCGTCGCGGCCGGTAATGTCGATCACGGGATGCCAGCTGCGATGATTGTTCGTGCTCAGCGTGGAGCCGGTATCGCTGCGCGTGACCTCGCCGCGATGCGTCGAAGGCGCCTGGAACTCCATCGCCTGATCGGTGTATTTGGTCAACCCGCTGGTGATCCCGTTATTCCCGCCGGAACCCCCGAGCGTATCCCCGAAGGTCGGCGGCGTCATGCCATAGGCATAGGACGAATGACACTTCAGGCACACCTGGTATTCCTTGCTGACGGCATCGGCGCCCAGTCCTTTTTTCACGGTGTAATCAAACGGCAGGCTGCCGAATTGCACCGCCGTGTAGATCGGCTCCACCCCCCAAGCCCCGCGCAGCACCCCCGAGGCCTCGTTGGTATGGGCGATCCCGGTTTCGTGCCGATGGGTCGCGCTGGTGTTCAACCCGCCCAGATCGGCCTGGGTGTTGTTGGCCACGCGATGCGGATTGTGGCAATCGGTGCACTCGGCGTGGCGCATGCTGTTGGCGCCGTTCGGTCCCGAGAGGGTATTGGCCGCGCCGGCGTTCGACTCGGTCAGATCGGCGTCCCGCGCATTGTGATGCTCGGGGTCGCTCGCACCCAGCCCCTGATCGGTGTTGGTGACCGGCATGCGGTAGGCGAGCAGGAAGTCCTTTTGAATATTCGGCACCTGACTCGCATCGATCAGCACCGGGGCGTTGCCGTGGCATTGATAGCAGGTGTTTTCGGTCCCCTGCAGGCGCTGCAGGCGCTGCGCGCCCGACACCGTGTGCGGATCATGGCAGTTCAGGCACGCGGCGCGATAGACCGGGAACCCGCCGGTGGGAAAACCCCGCGCCGTGGCGGCCGCGTCGGTGTACGTCTCCGTGGCGATCGCATTCGAGGCATGTGACGACCCCACCCAGCCGCTTTTGTCGTGACAGGCGAGACAAATGATGTCATTGCCGGCGTTGAAGCTGCCGGCCGAGGGCGACGCCGTGCTTTGGAAGCGATTCAGGCGCAGGAACTTGATGTCCTCGCCGCTGCTGTCCCGGATGTGGGGATCGTGGCAGGTGGCGCATTCCACCTTGCCGTTGTTGAGCGGCATGCTCAGCACGTTGCGATCATGGCCGGGGGTGGGATCGCCAATGTGCGGTACGACCGCCGGATTGAACAGCTCGCCGTCGCTGGCGGCGAGCGTATTGTCATAGAGGATCGAGATCGGATGATCGTTGGTCAGATCGGTTCCCAGATTGGCCGTGCCGGTGAGCTTGTCGATCCCGGTGGCCATGCCGATCGTCCCGGCGCCGCCGCTGCCGGGGGCATTGTTTACCGCACCGAGGGCCTGGGTTCCATCATGGCAGGTCAGGCACAGCTTAGAGGGATTGGCGATATCGGTGATCGTGCCGGCCTGCATCGAACCGGATCTGTAGGTGGCATAGGTGCCGGAGGCCGGGATGGTCCGGTTCCACAGCGGCGCGCCATCGGCGCTGGCCGCGCCATGCGGGGTATGGCAGAACACACAGATGCCGGTTTCGCTCGCCGCCTTGAAGGTATTGGCGCTGCTGGCCGAGAGGTTGTGCTTGGTGTTGGCGATGTCCGAGATGCGGGCAGCCAGCGCCAAAGGGGGCGGCACGAGCGCTGCCATCAACACGCCGGACATCACTCCCCGCCTGATCACCGCCATACCACGCTTCATTTCCACCCCATGGATTCTTGATCGAAAAACCACATGCTGCCCCTGGAGTTCCAGCAAATATATTGGTGGTTAGATCGGCGGCACGGTTCGAAAGTTGAGTTATTTCATGCCTGTCTAAGGGGCTCGGCGTTTATCAGTAATCTCTTATTCGCCTTGATGGCAGGAAGGCGCGCCCCGTTGTAAGATGACCCTCCTGTTTTTACTGGATACCTCTTGCATGGAAATTCTGATCCTCGCCGCCTTGATCCTGTTGAATGGCGCCTTCGCCATGTCCGAAATCGCCCTCATCGCCGCCCGCCGCGCACGGCTCGCCCGCCGAGCGGATGCGGGGGACCGCGCCGCGGCAACCGCGATCAAACTCGGCGAAGAACCGACCCGCTTCCTCTCCACGGTACAGATCGGCATCACCTCCATCGGCATCCTCAGCGGCATGGTCGGCGAGGCCGCCCTGGCCGAGCCCCTTGCGCTCTGGCTGCAAGAACAGGGCTTCGAGCAGCAGCCCAGCGAGATCGGCGCCACGGCGCTGGTAGTCGCGGTGATCACCTATGTCTCGATCGTGGTGGGGGAACTGGTGCCCAAACGCATCGGTCAGATGGACCCCGAGCGCATCGCCCGGCGGGTGGCGCGCCCCATGAATGCCCTGGCCATCGCCTCGCGTCCGTTCGTCTGGCTGCTGATGCGCTCGACCGCGGTGCTGCTGCGTCTGCTCGGCACGCGCGACCGGGGGGTGCAGGGGGTCACCGAGGAGGAGATCCACGCCATGCTCGAAGAGGGCTCGGAGTCGGGCATCATCGAGAAGAGCGAGCACGAGATGGTGCGCAATGTCTTCCGTCTCGATGATCGCCAGCTCGGCACCCTGATGGTGCCGCGCACCGACATCGTCTGGCTCGCCCTCAACCGGCCGCTGGAAGAGAACCTGGCGCGCATGGCCGAGGCCGAACACTCCCGCTTCCCGGTCTGCCGCGGCGGCCTGGGCGACATCGCCGGCATCATCTCCGCCAAGCAGCTGTTCAACCAGACCCTCAAAGGGGACAAGGCCGACCTCACGCTCCAATTGCAGCCGGCAGTCTATGTGCCGGAATCCCTTACCGGCATGGAGCTGCTCAACCAGTTCCGCGCCACCAGCACCCACATGGTCTTCGTCATCGACGAATACGGCGAGGTGCTGGGACTGGTGACGCTGCACGATGTGCTCGAGGCGGTCACCGGCGAGTTCAAATCACACCACAATGAAGATGCCTGGGCGGTGCAGCGCGCGGATGGCTCGTGGCTGCTCGATGGCCTGATCCCGATCCCGGAACTGAAGGATCGATTGGAGTTGAAACGCGTCCCCGAAGAGGAACGCGGCCGCTATCACACGCTCAGCGGCATGGTGATGTGGCTGCTCGGCAGCCTGCCGCGCACCGGCGACATCGTAACCTGGGAGGGATGGCGGCTGGAGGTGGTCGACCTCGATGGCAAACGCATCGACAAGGTGCTTGCCAGCCGCGTCACCGCACCGGACGGCTCAGCCCCGCAAACGGAACCGGACTGAGCCGCGGCGGCCACGGCGCTCACACCGGGCTCGCCGCCCGCTGCAACCACGCCGTGCCGCGCTCGATGGCGAGCTTGACCTGGCGCGGGGCGGTGCCACCGAGGTGGTCGCGCGCGGCGACCGAACCTTCCAGCGTCAGTACCGCAAAGACATCCTGCTCGATCACCTTGGAGAATTGTTGCAGCTCGGCGAGGGTCATTTCGGCGAGATCCTTGCGCTGCTCCACGCCGTAGCGCACCGACTTGCCGACGATCTCGTGGGCATCGCGGAACGCCACGCCCTTGCGCACCAGATAGTCCGCCAGATCGGTGGCGGTGGAAAAACCGCGCAGCGCGGCCTCGCGCATCACCGCGCGATTGACGCGCAGCGCCGGGATCATGTCGGCGAACACCTTGAGGCAGCCGCGCAGATTGTCGATGGCGTCGAACAGCGGCTCCTTGTCTTCTTGGTTGTCCTTGTTATAGGCCAGCGGCTGGCCCTTCATCAGGGTGAGCAGCGCGACCAGATGGCCGTTGATGCGCCCGGTCTTGCCGCGCACCAGCTCGGGCACGTCCGGGTTTTTCTTCTGCGGCATGATCGAGGAGCCGGTGCAGAAGCTGTCGCCGATGTCGACGAAGCGGAACTGCGCCGAGGCCCACAGGATCAGCTCTTCGGAGAAGCGCGAGAGGTGGGTCATGATCAAGGCCGCGCAGGCGACGAACTCGATGGCGAAATCACGATCACTCACCGCATCGAGCGAGTTCTCGCAGATCGCCTCGAAGCCCAGCTCGCGCGCGGTGAACTCACGGTCGATCGGATAAGTGGTGCCGGCCAGCGCAGCGGCACCGAGCGGCATGGAATTGACGCGCTGGCGGCAGTCGTGCAGCCGCGCGAAGTCGCGCTTCAGCATCTCGAAATAGGCCAGCAGGTGATGACCGAAGGTGACCGGCTGGGCGGTTTGCAGATGGGTGAACCCGGGCATGATGGTCTCGGCCTCGTGCGCGGCCAGGGTGAGCAGATTCTGTTGCAGGCGCAGTAACTCGGCGCTGATCTGATCGATCTCATCGCGCAGATACAGCCGCACGTCGGTGGCCACCTGATCGTTGCGCGAGCGGCCGGTGTGCAGCTTCTTGCCCACCTCGCCGATCTGCTGGGTGAGGCGCGCCTCGATGTTCATGTGCACGTCTTCCAGCGACACCGACCAGGCGAACTGACCGGCCTCGATGTCGGCGAGTATCTGGTCGAGCCCATTGACGATCTTCTCGGCCTCGGCCGAGGTCAACACGCCGACATGCGCCAGCATGCGCGCATGGGCCTTGGAGCCGGCGATGTCGTGCCGATACAGTCGCTTGTCGAATCCCACCGAAGCGGTGAAGGCCTCGACGAAGGCGTCGGTCGGCTCATTGAAACGCCCGCCCCAGGGCTTGTCGATGGATTGGTTGCTCACTGTGCACACCCTGCTATTTAAAAAAGCGCTAGTATAGGCGATAACCTATGAAAAATCCCAGGACTTGGAACGCACCGTCAACACCATGCCAGACCCACTTCCACCCGCCACACCGGGAAAATTCTTCATCCCCGATCTATGCAGCCTGCCGATGGTGTTCAACATCGTCATCATCGGCGAGCTGCTGGCATTCATCCTCACCTTGAGCCCGATCAATCCCGATACCGACCGCTGGACCAAGCTGAGCCTGCTGTCGTTTTTCATTCAGTGGATCGGACTGTCCAGCGCCGGGCTGCTGTGCCTGCTGCGCAGCCACTTGAGCCACCTCTCCGATACCCGCGCCGGCATCGTCAGCCATCTGATCTTGATGGTGAACACCCTGATATTCGCCGAACTGGCCTATCAGGGCATCCTCCAGTTCCGGCTGATCAGCGGCGCCGAGCAACTCGATCATGCCCTGTTCCTGCTGCGTACGGTGGCCATCGGCGCGATCATCTACGCCGTCGCCTTGCGCTATTTCTACATGCGGCATCAGTGGCGCCTGCAGATCGAAGCCGAATCGAAGGCACGCCTCGAAGCGCTGCAAGCCAAGATCCGCCCGCATTTCCTGTTCAACACCATGAACACCATCGCCAGCCTGATCCGCGAGAATCCGGCGCAGGCCGAAGAGGCCGTCGAGGACTTTTCCGACCTGCTGCGCATGAGCCTGCATGAACAGGACAAATTCATCAGCCTCGCCGAAGAAATCGCGCTCTGCCAACACTACCTGAACATCGAGAAGCTGCGCCTCGGATCGCGCCTGAGGGTCGTCTGGGACACCTGCACGCCCGACATCGACACCCGGATACCGCCGCTGCTGCTGCAACCGCTGCTGGAAAACGCCGTCTATCACGGCATCGAGCCCGTCCCCGAGGGCGGCGCGATCCAGGTCACGATCCAACAGCAGCCACACGAGCTGCACATCACCATACGCAACCCGCTGCCCGATCAACAGGTACTCAAACGCTCCGGCAACCGGCTCGCGCTGGACAACATCCGCCAGCGTCTCGAACTCGCCTATCAAGGCCAGGCGCGCCTCGATTTCACGCAAGACGACGGTCAGTACCGGGTGGACCTGCGCCTGCCGATCGGGAGGAATGCCCCATGAAGATCCTCATCGTCGACGACGAAGCCCTCGCGCGCAGCCGCCTGCGCCGCATGCTGGACGAGATGGCGCATGTCGAGGTGATCGGCGAGGCCGACAACGGCATCGACGCGCTGGCATCGATCTGCCAGCAGCACCCGGACATCGTACTGCTCGACATTCGCATGCCCGGCATGGACGGCCTCGAACTGGCGCGCCACCTGACCGCCCTCGACCACCCGCCGGCCGTCATCTTCACCACCGCCTTCGACAACCATGCGCTCGCCGCCTTCGAAACCCAGGCCATCGGCTACCTGCTCAAACCCGTGCGCAAGGAATTGCTGAAAAACGCCCTGGACGCCGCCCGCCGAATCAATCGCGCCCAACTCACGGGACTGGAAAACATGCCCGAAGCCGGCGCCGCGCGCAGCCATATCAGCGCCCGCATCGGCAGCCACATCGAATTGATCGCCGTGGCCGACATCTACTACTTCCAGGCCGAACAGAAATACACCAGCGTCCATCACAAAGGCGGCGAGCTCATCATCGAAGAACCCTTGAAGGAACTGGAGGAGGAATTCGGCGAACGCTTCCTGCGCATCCATCGCAACGCCCTGGTCGCCAAACACTACATCAGCGGCATGCACAAAGACGAAAACGGCCAATACACCCTCACGCTCAACGGCTGCGAACAGCGCCTGGAAGTCAGCCGGCGCATGGCCTCGGCGGTGAAGGCGGGGATCAAAAGAGGTTAACTTGCAGGCAGGACTGAGCTTACGAAGCCCAACAATTCTCTGTCGCTCGTGAACTTGGGTTTCCTGCCTCAGCCCTAAATCATGGCGGATGATACGGACACCACATTTATTTGCAGCCACCGCATGCACAACCTGCGGCGCAGCCGTCGGTCGAATTTACACAAAAAATCAGCCCGCCCCAAAACACCACAAGAACACTTGAAATCCACGACACAAATCAGTCGCCCATCATCACGGATGGTCAACAAGCCAGCAGTTGTTTCAGAAGACGCTGGCACTGCCGCACGCCAAGACGAATGCCATAATGATCCCCCAGATGTAATGACAAGATCAGTCCATTCCATCGTTTCGCCTGATAACCGAAATCATATGGGGCAGCCCTGATCTCGATCGCCAGCTGAGCAAACATTTCCTGATCTATTCTCGCAGGCCGTCCGAGCTTATCTGCATCAGCAAGCCCGATCAAACCCTCGCTTAGCGCATCACGAACCCAGCGCTCCACAGTGCGAGGATGCGCCCCAAACCAGTCGGCGACAGCATGACAGCTATGCCCTTGGCTTACCAATAACAAACAATGCAATCGGTGCAGGAAGCGTGAGTCAGATGATTTGGTGATTTCTTTATGCAGCTCCCTACGCAGGAATGCCACATCCGGATTGTCAAATTTTCGCACCGTTCATACTCCCTTGAGCCGGCTTCACAACCGAGACTAATAAAGATGGACCAGAAAAGAATTAATTCAAGCGGCAATAATTATGTCGCATCGAATAACAAGTACAACCGGCACGCTTTCTGCCTGCACGCATAGCGCGCAGCGCTACCACTGCGAGCAAGCAATTTAAACAGGAAGTTAGCTATGTTTGTCGCCAGAAAAATTCTCATCAACCACATGCCAAATGGAGAACCACGATGAACGTTCGAATTATATTTCAGTTACTGGCCGCAGCCTCCTTCACAGCTCTGTCTTTAAACGCCCAGGCCGATTACATGTCAGCCTATGCGGAAGGGTCAGCCACACCAGTCATTCAACCATCCGGCCCTATCATCAATGGCCTCGATCCTTCTGACCCACACTATGACACTCGGACAAGCTTTTTGATCCGCGAATGGGGCCCAAATCCGGGTCCGGTTGGAGAAGGTGTCGATGATGAAACCCTCTGGTCCTTCAATTTCAACCTAATTAGCTACAACGCCTTCTACCTGAATGGGCTCGCCTCGGGCAAGTTCAAAATCGCTGAAGCCGATCTGTGGTTGACGCTGTGGCCGAAGGACTCTCTGGTTAATACAGACTGTTTTGAACTTGATGGGCTTGGCGCAATCGGCGGCTGTTCGTTTGCCGCATACAATTCCAACACATTTGACTTGCCCGTTGGCGGCATGGAGTCCGTTCATCTCAATCTCACGGACTTCTACAGCGCCAACGAACTGAGAAATCTGTTGGTAGATCAGCATGGCATCGTCACCGCGCAGTATGCTGACGATGTCATCATCTCGGAAGCCAAATTACAATTCCATGTCGTGCCAGCACCGTCCGGACTAGCACTGCTTGGAGTTGGATTGCTCGGACTGTGCGCATCACGCAGAAAAATCTAACCGCACACTGAAGTTACACAATCAAATGGCGGCACCTCTGTCGCATGGAACCTCTGATGAATCAGAGGTTCCATAATTTACGTCCCCGCCTTCAACATATCCTTGAGGTTGGCCAGGTGCGCCTTGCCGCGTTGCTGGCGCTGTTCGGGGCATTGCTCTTCGCCGCGGCCTTCCCAGCTCAGATCATCCTGCGGCAGTTCCTGCAGGAAGCGGCTCGGTTCGCATTCGCTGACTTCGCCGTATTTCTTGCGGCGGGCGGCGTAACTCAAGGTGAGGGTTTGTTGCGCGCGGGTAATGCCGACGTAGGCGAGGCGGCGCTCTTCTTCG
>CAZKZP010000023.1:28763-45234 GCA_964557295.1 uncultured Chromatiales bacterium
ACACATGCGGGAATTCCAGCCCCTTGGCAGCGTGCAGGGTCATCAGGCAGACGGCATCGCCGGCCTCTTCCTCGTTCTGGCGTTCGAGGATGTCGATCAGCGCCAGATTGGCGATGACATCGGCCAGTGATTTCTCCTCCTCGCCTTCCATCATGCGCTGAACCCAGTCGAGCAGGTCCTGCACATTCTGCATGCGCCGCTCGGCCTGGCCGGCATCGTTGCTGGTTTCCAGCAGCCAGTCGGCGTAATCGATCTCGGCGATCAGTCCTTTGACGACAGCCAGGGCATCACCGCGCCGGATGTTGTCGGCGTGCAGATTGATCCAGTGGCCGAAGCGGCGCAGCCGTTCCACGCGGTTGGCGGCCAGGTGCTGTTCCAGTCCCAACTCGAAGATCGCCGCGAACATGCTCACGCCGCGCGCGGTGGCATAGCTGCCGAGTTGCTCCAGCGTGCTCGGGCCGATCTCGCGGCGCGGCACGTTGATGATGCGTAGCAGGGCGTTGTCGTCGTCCTGGTTCACCAGCAGGCGCAGGTAGGCCATGATGTCCTTGACCTCGGTCTTGGCGAAAAACGAGCTGCCGCCGCTCAGGTGATACGGGATGCGGTGCTCGCGCAGCACGCGCTCGAACAGGCGCGATTGATGATTGCTGCGATAGAGGATGGCGTAGTCACGATTGTCGGTGCGATGGGTGAACTTATGGTGCAGCAGCTCGGAGACCACGCGCTCGGCCTCGTGCTCCTCGTTGCGGCAGTGCAGTACGCGGATCGGATCGCCGTAGCCCTTGTCGCTCCACAGGGTCTTTTCGAAGACGTGCGGATTGTTGCCGATGACCTGGTTGGCCGCCTTGAGGATGCGGCCCATGGAGCGGTAGTTCTGCTCCAGCTTGATCACCTTGAGGCCGGGGAAATCCTGTTGCAGCAGGGCCATGTTCTCCGGTTGCGCGCCGCGCCAGGCATAGATCGACTGGTCATCGTCGCCGACCACCGTCATCATGCCGCGCAGGCCCACCAGCTGGCGCACCAGTTGGTACTGGCTGGTATTGGTGTCCTGATATTCGTCGACCAGCAGATAGCGGATCTTGTTCTGCCATTGTTCCAGGATCTCCGGGTGCTCGCCGAAGAGCTTGCCCGGCAGATAGATCAGGTCGTCGAAATCCACGGCGTTATACGCGCGCAGATGGCGGTTGTATTGCTCATACAAGGCGCTGGCGGCGACCAGGTGCGCATCGGCGTTGGCCTCCTGCTGCGCCTGCTCGGGCGCGATCATGGCATTCTTCCAGCGCGAGATCTGCCACTGGATCTTCTGGGTCATGTCGCCATCGGCGCCGAAGGACTTGTGCATCAAGTCCTTGATCAGCGCGGCGCTGTCGGAGGCATCGAAGATGGTGAAGCTGGGTTTGTACTGGAGCGCCTTGTGCTCGCGCTTGATGATGTTCAGTCCCATCGTGTGGAAGGTCGAGACCTTCAGCCCGCGCGACTCCTTGCCCTGCAACAGGGAGGAGACGCGTTCCTTCATCTCGCGCGCGGCCTTGTTGGTGAAGGTCACCGCCGCGATATTGCCGGGACTTAAGCCGCACTCCTGGATCAGATAGGCGATCTTCTGGGTGATCACACGTGTCTTACCGCTGCCGGCGCCGGCCAGCACCAGCAGCGGGCCGTCGATGTAACGGACCGCTTCGAGTTGACGGGGGTTCAATCCAGACATGCCATGACTTCTCACTACGGGGCCGGCCATTATACCCTGGCGGCCCGGCGTGAACACCGGCAATTTCGTGTCCGCAGGCGGCTGCGCGCCAATCCGCATTCGCCTCAAACGACCAAGGCCGGAGATGTCCGGCCTTTGTTTTCATTGCAATTTATTCATCATTCAGCGCGAGGATGTAATCGACCATCTGTTCGATCTCGTGATCCTGGACCTTGCCACCGCTGCCTGGCATTGACTCATCGCCCCAGACATCGCTGCTGCCGTATTTCACGCTGTCGATCAACTTGGCCTTCGCCCGCTTGTCATCGTGATAGCGGCCGGCAACCTCGTTCCACGACGGTCCCGCGGCGCTGCTGTCGATCCCGTGACACTCCAAACAGCCGCTGGTCTTGGCCAGGCTCAGGACCATCGCCTTTTTCACCAGGGGATCTTGCTCGCTGGCCGACATGTTTGAAGAGGTGTTCGAACAAGCACTGGCGGCCATCAGCAAGGGAAAGGCGGCCGCCACGAAGGTTCTACTGTCCATACCGTGCTCCTATTAAGAATAATTATTTGACTGGGCACTACTGATACAGCAAAACAACACACTACAACTTAGTAGTTGAGTATAGATTAGAAATGCGGGATTAAGTTCAAGGAAAAATAGGCGCAAAAAAATAGCGCATTACTCGGTTCGAGCATGCGCTACTTTCTCCGGCAAATTCCGTGATCGATTATTTGGCGAAGACCTTGCTAAACAACAGCTTCATTCCCTCCCACGATTGCTTGTCGGCCTCGGCATTGTATTCCAGCGGCATGTTGAATTTTTTGCCGAAGGTATCCGCGTCCGGATTGGTGAAGGAATGTTTGGCGCCCGCCAGCGACACAAACTGATAATTCACCTTCGCGTCGTCCATTTCCTTCTTGAAGGCCTCGATCGATTCGGCGGTAACAAACGGATCATCGGCGCCGTTCATCACCAGCACCTTCGCCTTGACCTTGCCCTTTTCCGCTGGAAGCGAGGTGCCGAGGCTGCCATGGAAACTCACCACCGCATCCAGATCGACGCCTGCGCGGGCCATCTGCAATACCACGGCGCCGCCGAAGCAGTAACCGATGGCGGCGATCTTGTCCTTGTCCACCGTCTTCTGGCCTTGCAACAGCTTCATCCCCGCCATGAACCGGCTCATGCCGAGATCAAGGTTCTTCGCCACCTCGGATGAAAACTTCCCGGCATCCTCGGGATGGGCCGCCTGCTTGCCATCGCCGTACATGTCCACGGCCAGGGCGGTATAGCCGAGTTCCGCCAGCATGCGCGCCCGCTTACGGGCATACTCGTTGTGGCCCCACCACTCGTGCACCACGAGCACCCCGGGGCGTTTGCCCTTGACCGCGTCATCATAGGCGAGATAGCCCTTCAGCACAGTGTCGCCGGCCTTGTACTCCACCTCTTCGCCTTTGACGGCCGCCTGCGCCATGGGCAGATAAATCAGCAAACCCAGCGCCAAGATCCACAATCTTTTCATGTCCGCTCCTCGTATGTTGGTGTTCTCTCATGAAAACGTAGTAGTTATACTGCATAATCCGCCGACTCGCCACGCGCGAGGACATCTCCGCGAATCAACCTCAAGGCCCGCACATGAAAGAAGCAGTGAAAGACTATTACGGCAAGGTGCTCCAGGGCACGGACGATCTCAAGACCAACGCCTGCTGCGCCGCGACGGAACTCCCCCACTACATCAAACATGCCCTCGCCAACATCCACGACGAGGTGTTGACGCGTTATTACGGCTGCGGCCTGGTCGCCCCGCAACAACTCGAAGGCATGCGCATTCTCGATCTCGGCTGCGGCTCGGGGCGCGATTGTTATCTGCTCGCGCAACTCGTGGGCGAACAGGGTTACGTGCTCGGCGTCGACATGACCGAGGAACAGCTCGCCGTGGCCAACAAGCACATCGCCTATCACACGAAAAAGTTCGGCTACCGCGCACCCAATGTCGAATTCCGCCAGGGCTATATCGAGGCGCTGGACGAACTCGGCCTGCCGGACAACCACTTCGACATCATCATCTCCAACTGCGTCATCAATCTCTCGCCGGACAAGGCCGCCGTGTTGCGCGAGGCCCACCGCCTGCTCAAGCCCGGCGGCGAGCTGTATTTCTCCGATGTCTACGCCGACCGGCGCGTGCCGCAGGCGCTGGTCAACGATCCGGTGCTCTACGGCGAGTGCCTGAGCGGCGCGCTGTACTGGAACGACTTTCTCACTTTGGCCAAACAGGCCGGTTTCGCCGACCCGCGCCTGGTCGAGGATCAGCCCATCACCATCGAGAATGCCGAGGCGCAGGAAAAGATCGGCCACATCCGCTTTTATTCCGCCACCTACCGCCTGTTCAAGATCGCCGGCCTCGAACCGGCCTGCGAGGACTACGGCCAGGCCGTGCGCTATAAAGGCACGATCGCCCACCACCCGCGCGCCTTCGTGCTGGACAAGCATCACAGCATCGACACCGGCCGCATCTTCCCCGTGTGCGGCAACACCTATCGCATGCTCAACGAATCACGCTTCAAGGATCACTTCGATTTCTTCGGCGACTGGGACACGCACTTCGGCATCTTCGCCGGCTGCGGCACGAGTGTGCCGTTCGATGAGCTAGTGTTTGAATCAGCGCACGGTGGTGACGGCGACTGTTGCTAGCGGTCTGCTTCGTAAACAACGAAACATAAAACGGCGGCGGCCCAAGCCACGACACATACCGAACACGCCCCGGGTTCAATACTCGATAGCCGCGATTGCGCGCATTGACAGACTATATCCGCAATAGTTAGTATTTAATTACTTACCAATAAAGGAGGATCGAGGATCCTGCATGACTGATACCGCACCAGTACGCAAGCGCCTGAGTTCGGACGAGCGCCAGCGCGAGATCATCGCGGCCGTCCTTGAGCTGGCGCGGCTGCACGGCCCGGACGCCATCACCACCCAGGCCATCGCCGACCACATCGGGGTGACCCAAGGGGCGATCTTTCGCCATTTCCCGAACAAGGAGGCGATTTGGCTGGCGGTCTTCGCCTGGGTAGACGACGCGCTGGCGGTCATCCTGGACGAGGCCAGCGGCACATCCGCCACGCCGGTGCGGCAGCTCGAGCGCATCTTTCTTGCCCACACTGCCTTCATCGCCCGTTATCCCGGGGTGCCGCGCATCCTGTTCCATGACCTGCAAACGCCCGGCCGCTCGCCGGTGCGCAAGGCGGTGCGCGCCATGGTCATGGGCTATCGCCAGCGGCTGACCGAGGTGCTGGCGCGGGGCAAGGCCGATGGCACGCTGTGCGCCACGCTCGATGAAGCCAAGGCCGCCGGCCTGTTCATCGGCGCGGTGCAAGGCCTGGTGATCCAATCCGCGCTGCGCGAGGACCCGGAGGTCCTGACCCGCGATGCCGGGGCGGTGTTCGCCATCCTGCTCCATGGATTCAAGGGGGCATGCCCATGAAGATACGCCTCAACCGCAAACTGGGATTGACTCTGTTGTTGTTGAGCGCCCTGCTGGCATTCGGCTGGGTGGTGGCTACCCAGGGGCCGCTGGCGCCGATCCGGGTCACGGTGACCGAGCTGCAAAGCGGCTCACTATCGAGTGCGGTGTTTGGCATTGGAACCGTCGAGGCCCGCCGCCGCTACGCCCTGGGGCCAACCCTCCCGGCGCGAGTGGCCCAGGTGAAGGTGGACGAGGGTGAGGCCGTAGCGGCCGGCCAGGTAGTGGCAGTGATGGACAGTATTGACCTTGTAGACCGCCTCGAGAGCGCCCGGCTCGCGGCGGAGAGGTCGGATCAGGCGGTGCGCAGCGCCGAGGCCCTGCACGCCGAGACCGACAGCCGCGTGCGCCTGGCGCAGTCGAACCTGACGCGCTACCAGGGGCTGCGCGCCCAGGGTATGGTGAGCGCCGAGCACCTGGAAAGCCGTCAGCACGAAGCCGCCGCCGCCAAGGCCGCGCAACTCGCGGCGCAGGCGGCGCTGGAAGCGGCGCGGCGGGACCAGGCGCGCGCCCGCTCCGACATGGCCGGACTGCGCAAGCAGCTCGAACAAATGACCCTGCGCTCACCGGTCGACGGCATCGTCATCGCCCGCCATGTCGAGCCGGGCGCCACGGTGGTGGCCGGGGCGCCGGTCATCGAGCTCATCGATCCCGGCAGCCTCTGGGTGGAGGCGCGCGTCAATCAACGGCTGGCGGGACAACTGCGCGAAGGTCAGCCGGCCGAGATCGTGCTGCGCTCCCAGCCGGGGGTACCATTGCCCGGCCGGGTGGCGCGCGTCGATTGGCTGAGCGATGCGGTGACCGAGGAGCGCATCATGCACCTTGTCTTCGACACGCCCCCGTCGCGGATCAGCATCGGCGAGCTGGTGGAAATCACCGTCCGGATCACGGAGCACCCCGATGTCCGCTGGCTGCCCACGGCGGCGATCCAACACCATGGCCAGGTGAGCGGGGTCTGGATCATCGGCGCTGATGGGCTGGCCTTCCAGCCGGTGACGACCGAGATTACCAGCCTGGACGGGCGCACCGAGATCCGCAACGGCGTGGCGCCAGGCGTTGCGGTGGTCGTCTATGCCGAAAAGGCGCTCTCCCCGGGCGCCAAGATCCGCGTGGTCCCCGCCTTGGACGGGGGCGCCCGATGATCAACCTCGCCGGACGCGACATCCTCGACGGCTGGGGCAAATTCGTATTCACCGGCCTCGGCCTGGGACTGCTGATCGGCGTCACCCTGTCGATGGCCGGCATCTATCGCGGCATGGTGGAGGACGCCAAGGTACTCATCGACAACGGCGGGGCGGACCTCTGGGTGGTGCAGCAGGACACCCTCGGTCCCTACGCCGAGCCCTCCAGCGTGCACGGCGACCTCTACCGCAGCCTGCTCGGCATCCCCGGCGTGGTGGCGGCCGGTAACGTGACCTATCTGACCATGCAGGTCGCCCATGCCGGGACGGAGCGGCGCGTGATGCTGGTGGGATTCGAGCCGGGCCAGCCGGGCGGGCCGCCGCGTCTGATCGCCGGGCGGCCGATCACGCGCGACCACTACGAGGCCCTGGCCGACATCAAGGCCGGCTTCGCACTCGGCGAACGGGTGCAGATCCGCCGCCATCAGTACACCATCGTGGGACTGACGCGGCGCACCGTCTCATCCAGCGGCGACCCGATGGTGTTCGTCCCGCTCAAGGACGCCCAGGAGTTGCAGTTTCTGAAGGACAACGAGGCGCTGCGCAACGAGCGTGCGCGCACCGCGGCCAACCCCATCTACAACCGCCCCGGCGTGCCGGGGCTGGTGGCGCAGGTACAGGCCAGCCAGGCGACCAGCCACTTCGTCAACGCCGTCCTGCTGCGCCTGGCCCCGTGGGCCGATGCCCGCGCCGTGGCCGACGAGATCCGGCGCTGGAAGTATCTCCAGGCCTACACCCAGAGCGACATGGAGGAGATCCTGGTCGCCAAGCTGATCGCCACCTCGGCCAAGCAGATCCTGATGTTCCTGGTGATCCTGGCGGTGGTCAGCGCCGCCATCGTGGCGTTCATCATCTACACCATGACCCTCAACAAGATCCGCGAGATCGCCGTGCTCAAGCTGATCGGGGCGCGCAACCGCACCATCGCCGCGATGATCATGCAACAGGCCCTCGGCCTGGGGCTGATCGGCTTCATCGTCGGCAAGACCGCCGCCACCTTCTGGGCGCCGATCTTCCCCAAATATGTGCTGCTGCTCCCCGAGGATGCGCTGCGCGGGCTGCTCATCGTGCTGGCCATCTGCGCCGCCGCCAGCACCATCGCCATCCGCGCCGCGCTGCGCGTCGACCCGGCCACCGCCATCGGAGGATAGATGACACAGGCACCGGCCATCCTGATCGAAGGGCTGCGCAAGCGCTACGGCGCGGGCGAGGCGGCGGTCGACGCGCTCAAGGAGGTCAACATGCGCATCGAGCCGGGCGAGGTGGTGGGCCTGATCGGCCCCAGCGGTTCGGGCAAGAGCACCCTGCTCAAGTGCCTGGGGGCGGTGATCGAACCCAGCGCGGGGCGCATGCAGCTCGGCGGGCAGACCATCTACGATCAGGGCTGGCGCATCCCGGACCTGCGTGAATTGCGCCGCGACCGCATCGGCTTCGTGTTCCAAGCCCCGTATCTGATCCCGTTTCTCGATGTCACCGACAACGTGGCGCTACTGCCGATGCTCGCCGGCGCGCCCAACGCCAAGGCCCGCGCCCGGGCACGCGAGCTGCTGGCCGCGCTCGATGTCGGCCATCGTGCCGAGGCGCGCATCGCCCAGCTCTCCGGCGGCGAACAGCAACGCGTGGCCATCGCCCGCGCCCTGGCCAACCAGCCGCCGGTGATCCTGGCCGATGAACCGACCGCGCCGCTCGACAGCGAACGGGCGCTGACCGTGGTGCGCCTGCTCAACCGCATGGCCGAGCAATACCGCACCGCCATCATCGTCGTCACCCACGACGAGAAGATCATCCCCACCTTCAAGCGCCTCTACCATATCCGCGACGGGCGTACCTATGAGGAGGCTGGTGAGGGGCGGGCGTTTTATTGACTTCGGCGATTAAGTTTTTTAGAGACGTCCCTTCTCCCTGAGGGAGAAAGGACGTTTTAAGATGCGTGGTAAATCATTGCTGTCCCACAAACTTTTTTAGTCCTGGCGTAAGTTCATGAACTGCCTATGGCGGAACGACTGCCTTAATTTCATGGACATGAAAATCGTAAAATTGCCATTCCTTCTCCCTCAGGGAGAAGGACAGGATGAGGGGATACACAAAACAGCAACTTACCTTGCTTTATCCCCCTCACTCCAACCCTCTCCCTGAGGGAGAGGGAGTATATTGGACAGGCGCGTAGGCCGGCATAAGCGCAGCGTTGCCGGCACAACCCATGCCGCATCCGGGCTACCTTGCTATATCAGCGCCCGATCCAGCCGCCGATAGGAAATCGCCTCGGCCAAGTGCGCGGTTTGAATGGTTTCGGACTCAGACAAATCGGCGATGGTACGCGCCACTTTTAGGATGCGGTGATAGGCGCGCGCCGAGAGCCCGAGGCGGTCGATCGCCTGCAACAACAATTGCTGATCGGCATCATTGATCTGGCAGTGCCGCTCGATCTGGAGATTGTTGAGCGCACTATTGGCGACACCGGCGCGGCCCTGCTGGCGCTGGCGGGCGTTGACGACACGAGCGCGCACGGCGGCGCTGGTCTCCACCTCAGCCTTGCTCCCCAACTGCGCCGGCGGCACGGCGGGCACTTCGATGTGCATATCCAGCCGGTCGAGCAGCGGGCCGGAGACGCGGTTGCGATAGCGCTGGATCTGTTCCGCCGTGCATTGGCAGCGGCCGTTGTAATGGCCGTGATAACCGCACGGGCAGGGATTCATCGCGGCGACCAGCTGAAAGCGCGCCGGAAACTCCGACTGGCGCGCGGCGCGCGAGATGGTGATGGAACCGGATTCCAGCGGCTCGCGCAGCACCTCCAGCACCTTGCGGTCGAACTCCGGCAGCTCATCGAGAAACAACACGCCGTTGTGCGCCAGCGAGATCTCGCCGGGGCGCGGATGACTGCCGCCGCCGACCAGGGCCACGCCCGAGGCGGTGTGGTGCGGCGCGCGAAACGGCCGCCGGCGCCAATCGAACCTTTCCAAACCCGCATGGCAGATCGATGCGATCGCCGCGCTCTGCAGCGCCTCGTCCTCGCTCATCGGCGGCAGGATGCCCGGCAGGCGCGTGGCGAGCATGGTCTTGCCGGTGCCGGGCGGGCCGATCAGCAGCAGGCTGTGACCGCCGGCGGCGGCGATCTCCAGGGCGCGTTTGGCATGCGGCTGGCCGCGCACCTCGGCGAGATCCGCTGCGGATTCAGTCGTCTCAACTACCGGCGCCTCGGCTTCCGTTAGCGGCAGGCGCTCCTGGCCGCCGAGATGCGCGCACAGCTCCAAGAGATGACCGGCGGCCAACACCCGCGCGCCGCTGACCAGCGCGGCCTCACCGGCATTCTCTCGCGGCACCACCAGGATACGATCGGCATCGCGCGCGGCCAGCGCCACCGGCAGCACGCCGCGCACCGGGCGCAGTTCGCCGGAGAGCGCCAGCTCGCCGACGAACTCGTAATGGCTTAGGGCATCTTGCGGAATTTGATTCGAGGCGGCGAGGATGCCGATGGCGATCGGCAGATCGAAGCGCCCGCCTTCCTTCGGCAGATCCGCCGGCGCGAGATTGATGGTGATGCGCCGCAGCGGAAACTCGAAGCGCGCATTGAGCAGCGCGCCGCGCACGCGGTCCTTGCTTTCCTTGACCGCCGCCTCGGGCAAACCAACGGTGGACAGGCTCGGCAGGCCGTTGGCCAGATGCACCTCGACGGTCACCAGCGGTGCCTGGATGCCGACCTGGGCGCGGGTATAAACGATGGCGAGTGACATGGAATCCTTTCCAGCGGAGGGTTAGTGTTGCGAATTAACGTTCATTGATTCTTCAGTCGCGCCTCGATCTCGGCGACCTGTTTCTCAAGCTGCTCCAATTTGGCGCGGGTGCGGGCCAGCACGGCGGTCTGCACGTCGAATTCCTCGCGCGTGACCAGGTCCATGCGCGCTAATGCGCCCTGCAGCGCGGCGCGCATGTTTTTTTCCACGTCCTGCTGCAAGTCCTTCACGCCGGGGGGCACCAGACCGGAGAGCTTCTGCGCCAGTTCATCGATGAATTTGCCGTCTATCGCCATGGGTCTATCCCGAGTTGTTTGAATTAGTGTACGCCATCCCTACCCGCATATCTTGCCCGAGCGCACGCACCGCCATGGTGCAAGATCGCCAACCACCCATCCATCCTAGTGCATGCCGACAGGGCGGCGCGGCTGATTTGCATGCTAACACGTTGATTTAAATCCAAACAAGAAATCTGGCACAGCCTCTGCTACACCCCGCTCGATATCAATCCGTTCAAACCCTTAGGGGGACACCGTGGGAGAAATGCAATGAAACTGGTCATGGCCATCATCAAACCATTCAAGCTGGACGATGTGCGGGAGGCGCTCTCCGAAATCAATGTGCAAGGGATCACCGTCACCGAGGTCAAGGGTTTCGGGCGCCAAAAGGGCCACACCGAGCTGTATCGCGGCGCGGAGTATGTGGTGGACTTCCTGCCCAAGGTCAAACTCGAGGTCGCCGTCCCCGCCGACATGGTCGACCAGGTCATCGAGGCGATCACCAAGGCGGCGCACACCGGCAAGATCGGCGACGGCAAGATCTTCGTCACATCGATCGAACAGGCCATCCGTATCCGCACCGGCGAGACCGGCTCTCAAGCTTTGTAATTGAAGGAGTAAAAACAATGAAAACCCTATTCAAATGGCTGGCGCTGTGCGCGCTGTTGCTGGTGACGCCGCTGAGCTGGGCTGAAGATGCGGCCACCCTGACCTCCGAAGGCATGCAAACCGAGGCCGCGACCCCTGCGGTGGAGGCTGCGCCCGAGGCACCTTCCGCCCCCGTGCCCGACAAGGGCGATACGGCGTGGATGATCATGGCCACCGTATTGGTGATTCTGATGACCATCCCCGGCCTCGCCCTGTTCTACGGCGGTCTGGTGCGCTCGAAAAACGTGCTGTCGGTGCTGACCCAGGTCTTTGTGATCTTCTCCATGATCGGCGTGTTGTGGGTGGTCTACGGTTACAGCCTGGCCTTCACCGCGGGCGGCGGTCTCAACAGCTTCATCGGCGGTCTGAGCAAGATGTTCCTCGGCGGCGTGACACCGGAGTCGGTGGTGGAGACCTTCAGCAAGGGCGTGGTGATCCCGGAATATATCTTCGCCATGTTCCAGCTGACCTTCGCCGCCATCACCGTGGCGCTGATCGTCGGCGCCTTCGCCGAGCGCATCAAGTTCTCAGCACTCCTGGTCTTCTCCATCCTGTGGTTCACCTTCTCGTATCTGCCCATCGCCCACATGGTGTGGTTCTGGGGCGGCCCGTCGGCCTATGCCGATCCCTCCGGCTTCATCTTCGGCAAGGGTGCGCTGGACTTCGCGGGCGGCACCGTGGTGCACATCAACGCCGGTATCGCCGCGCTGGTCGGCGCGATCGTGATCGGCAAGCGCATCGGCTATGGCCGCGAGGCGATGGCCCCGCACAACCTGACCATGACCATGATCGGCGCGGCCTTGCTCTGGGTGGGCTGGTTCGGTTTCAACGTCGGCTCCAACCTCGAAGTCAACGGCGTGGCCGCCCTGGCGCTGGTCAACACGCTGCTCGCCACGGCCGCCGCCACCATGTCCTGGCTGCTGGCGGAGTGGCTGCTGAAGGGCAAGCCCTCGCTGCTCGGCGCGGCCTCCGGCGCGGTCGCCGGCCTCGTGGCCATCACTCCGGCCTGCGGTTTCGTCGGGCCGATGGGCGCGCTCGTCCTCGGTCTCGCCGCCGGTGTGATCTGCCTCTGGGGCGTCACCGGCCTGAAAAGAATGCTCGGCTATGACGATTCGCTGGATGTCTTCGGTATCCACGGCATCGGCGGTATCCTCGGCGCCATCGGCACCGGCATCTTCGCCAACCCGGCGCTGGGCGGTCTGGGCGTATTCGACTACGGCGCGATGCAGGTGGCCGAGTTCTCCGCCTCCGGCCAGATCATCAGTCAGCTCTGGGGCGTCGGCGTCACCGTGTTGTGGTCGGGCATCGTCAGCTTCGTGCTCTTCAAGCTGGTGGACATGACCATCGGCCTGCGCGTGAGCGAGGAATCCGAGCGCGAAGGCCTGGATACCACCTCGCACAATGAACGCGGCTACAACCTGTAACTAAACACCTCCCTCCCCCCGCCGAGGTGTTTGGCGCCCGGGCTTTGTCCCGGGCGTTTTTTTGCGTGCGCGGATCAAGCATAATGCGCCCATGACTTCCTCCCACCCGCAGCTCCAAGTCGCCCACCTCGCGCTGTTGCAGAACACACCCTATGCCTTCATCTTGCGGGCCGGGGAATGCGTGTGCCTGACCGGACCCTCCGGCGCCGGCAAGAGTATGCTGCTGCGCGCGCTCGCCGATCTCGATCCCCACACCGGCGAGATCCTGTTACAGGGCCAACCTCAACATCAGATCCCCGCGCCGCTCTGGCGCCGCCAGGTCGCCCTGCTGCCGGCGGAAAGCCAGTGGTGGGCGGAGACCGTCGGTGAGCATATCCACGACCTGGACGATGCCTGGTTAGGCGCGCTGGGATTTGGCCGCGAGGTGCTGGACTGGACGGTGGAACGGTGCTCGACCGGCGAACGCCAGCGGCTGGCCCTGTTGCGCATGTTATGCAACCGCCCGCGGGTCTTGCTGCTGGATGAGCCGACAGCCAACCTCGATCCAGTCTCCACCGCACGAGTGGAGACCCTGTTGCGCGACTACCGGAGACAGCACTCCGCCGCCCTGCTGTGGGTGACGCACAATCCCGAGCAGATCAAGCGCGTCGCCGAGCGCCGTCTGCACCTCGAAGACGGCTGCCTGCACGAGGTCGCCCCATGAACATGATCCTGCTCACCCCGCTTGATCTCGGCATCGCGGCGCTGCTGGTCATCGCGCTGGCGGGCCTGTCGCACCGGCTGCGACTGGGATTGAGCAACCAGATCCTGATCGCCGGGCTGCGCACCACGGTGCAACTGCTGCTGATCGGCCTGGTGCTCAAGATCCTGTTCGAACAGGTGCATCCCGCCTGGGTCGCACCGCTGGCGCTGGTGATGCTCCTGGCAGCCGGTTACGAGGTCACCTCCCGTCAACAGCGCCGGTTTCGCGGCGGGTGGGGCTACGGCCTGGGTACGGCCTCGATGTTCATCTCCGCCTTCAGTGTCACCCTGCTGACCCTGATCGTATTGATCAACGCCCAACCCTGGTACGCCCCGCAATACGCCATTCCGCTATTGGGCATGCTGCTCGGCAACACCATGACCGGCATCGCGCTGGGCATCGACCGCCTCACCCAGAGCGCCTGGCAGCAACGCCAGCAGATCGAGGCGCGCCTGATGCTGGGGCACAGCGCCCGCGATGCCATTCACAACATCCGCCTCGACAGCATGCGCGTGGGCATGATCCCGATGATCAACGCCATGGCCGCCGCAGGCATCATCAGTCTGCCGGGGATGATGACCGGCCAGATCCTCGCCGGCAGCCCGCCGCTGGAGGCGGTGAAGTACCAGATCCTGATCATGTTCCTGATCACCGCCGGCACGGGCTTCGGCACCGTGCTCGCCGTACAGCTGGCCGCGCGGCGGCTGTTCGACGAGCGCGTGCGGCTGCGGCTGGATCGGCTGCAAAAGTCGCAAGATTGATTTGCGTCACAGTCCGCCGCCTTGAAAACGCGACCGGCGGCACTATATTTCACACGTCCCATTCTTTCGGCTTCGGCCTTCTTGGAGGAATTACGCTGTGAGAGTCGTTCGTTGGCAGTACCCCTTTATCTTCTTTTTCACCGTCCTGTTGCTTGCTACCACTCCCGCGCATTCCGCGATCCCGCTGTTCGGCGCCCCGCAAGAAAAGGCGAGCCTCGCCCCGATGCTCAAGAACGTCATGCCGGCGGTGGTGAACATCTCCACCAAATCCCGCGTCCAGGTCCAAGAGAATCCACTGTTCAACGATCCGTTCTTCCGCCGCTTCTTCGACATCCCCAACATGCCGCGCGAGCGTGAATCACAAAGCCTGGGCTCCGGGGTCATCATCGACGCCAAGGCCGGCTACATCATCACCAATCACCATGTGATCAAGGGCGCCGATGAGATCACCGTCATCCTGCGCGACCGGCGCGAGTTCGAGGCCAAGCTGATCGGCTCCGATCCCGAGGCCGATCTCGCCGTCATCCAGATCAAGGCCGACAAGCTCACCGAGCTGCCGCTCTCGGATTCCGAACAACTCGAGGTCGGCGACTTCGTGGTCGCCATCGGCAACCCCTTCGGCCTCGGCCAGACCGTGACCTCCGGCATCATCAGCGCCCTGGGCCGCTCCGGCCTGGGGATCGAAGGCTACGAAGACTTCATCCAGACCGACGCCTCGATCAATCCCGGCAACTCCGGCGGCGCCCTGGTCACGCTGGACGGCAAACTGATCGGCATCAACACCGCCATCGTCGCCCCCAGCGGCGGCAATGTCGGCATCGGCTTCGCCATCCCGGCGAACATGGCGCGCAGCATCAAGGATCAGCTGATTCAGCACGGTGAGGTGCGTCGCGGGCAACTGGGCATCTATATCCAGGACGTCACCCCGGAACTGGCCGAGGCCTTCGGCATCGGCAAACCCACCGGCGCGGTGATCAGCCAAGTGATGAAGGACAGCCCCGCCGAGAAGGCCGGGATCAAACCCGGCGATGTGGTCACCGCCCTCAACGGCACGCCGGTCACCCACTCCGCGCAACTGCGCAACGCCATCGGCCTGCTGCACATCGGCGACAAGGTCACCCTGGACATCACCCGCAACGGCAAGCCGCAGCGCATCAAGGCCGTGATCGCCGCGCCGGTGCAGGAGAAGCTCGCCGCCAGCGGCTTGAGCGACCGCCTCGCCGGCGCCACGCTAGGCAACATCGCGCCCAACCACCCGCTGGCGGGCAAGCTCGAAGGCGTGCAGGTGCTGGACGTCGAACGCGGCAGCGCGGCCTGGGGCGCGGGCCTGCGGCCGGCGGACATCATCGTCTCGATCAACCGCCAGCCGGTCAAAGACATGAACGACGTCACAAAAGCGCTGAAAATGTCGGACAAGGGCATCCTGCTCAACCTCCGCCGCGGTGAAGGCGCGCTGTTCATTGTGATACGCTAGAACCCAAACTAGTCCAGGCGGCGCCACCCACCGCCTGGCACGCCCTTGAGCGAGCCCGAGGTTCTATGTCGCACTACCGCCCACTAATACTCGTCGCCGCGCTCTGCGCGGCCGGCGCGCCGGCCGCCGAGATTTACAAATGGACCGACGCGGAAGGCAATGTCCATTTCGGTGACAAACCGCAATCGGGCGCGCGCGCCGAAACGGTGACGGTGCCCAAACATACCCCTGATCCGCAGTATCTCCAACGCATGCAGCGCATGCGTGAAGAGATGGAGCGGCGGGAGCTGGCGCGGGAAGAAACCCAGCAGAACCAGGCCGAACAGGATCGCATCGCACAGGATAACGCCGCCCGCTGCCAGCAGGCGCGCGCCTCGCTCAGCATGCTCAAGGAGCAAATCCCGGTCTTCCGCTATGACGAGAGCGGCGACCGTCAGTATCTCGGCGATGAAGAACGGGCCGCGCGGATCGAACGGCTGCAACAGGCCCTCCAGGAAAACTGCCCCTGAAATTAACCATCCACCTGCCGATAACCAACCAGCACCCGCAATGAGGAACCCGCACATATGAAGACACTCATACTCTCACTCCTGATCGCACTCCTGCTGCCGACCGCCGCCTTCGCCGGCAAGGTCTATAAATGGGTGGATGCCCAAGGCAATGTGCAATTCGGGGATCAACCGCAGCGCGACACGAATGCCGAGGAGGTCCCCATCCAGAAATTCACGCCGGATAAAACCTACCTCGACCGCATGGAAGGCGTGAAGAAGGATCAAGAAAAAACCGACAAGCAGCAGCAGGAACAACAGCAGGATGCCGCCGCCCTGGAAGAGATGGCGAAGCGCCAGAAGGAATACTGCGAGCAGGCGCAGAAAAATCTCGAGGTGCTGCAACGCTCCCCGCGCGTTTCGATGCAAGATAAAGACGGCAACACCGTTTACCTCGACAGCGAGCAACGCGAGGCGGAATTGAAAAAGAATCAGGACATCATCAAGGAAAACTGCAAGTAACACCCTTCCGG
>CAZKZP010000024.1:0-11341 GCA_964557295.1 uncultured Chromatiales bacterium
ATATGGCATTGGTGCAATATTATCATTTGGCTGGCTAACATGCAGGTTCTGAACGCCTCGAATAACATGATTTTTCCCTGCCAAGTCAGTGAAGCTAATTTTGTATATTGGTTTATTAGAAAATAAACCACTGTCATCGTTGACCAAAACGATTCCTTCACAGGCAATATATTGTTCTCCGTCCGCATCAATAATACGCGGGGCCACTTGTACTCTGTCGCATCCATAAAGGAAGAAAGCCACGATAAAAATCGAAAATAATTGGCTCATTTTATTCATGCCATGCATCTTGTTCCACCATTAGCCTAACGGATCGCCATAACCGGCAGTGAAAAGCAGTGCGACGAAGGAGCGCCGCTTTTCACTGCCCGTGTTGATGGCGTGGTTAGCTCTCATTGGTTTGGAGCCTTACCCGTCCATGCATGAAGAGCATGGGGGCGTTCTTGTTCACTTATGCCACGAAGGTCGAATATCTCGCAGATAAATTGTTCTGCCACTTCAAGTGCGTTTGTAGCGGATTGAGCATTTAGTGACGCATAAATGCTTGTATCTGCCATGCCCTGTATTTTGAATCCAGGCAACTCAATTGGTTCATGTGAACTGGAGAAGTGAACTAGTTTGTTCCTTAAAGTCTTGAGGTTCGTAAACAACTGGCCAACGCCCTCGCCAAGATTTAGTTTCTTTCCGAAGACCGTGTTAGGCCATTTCTTTATTTTCTTTTCCAGAGATACTTGGTTCTTCAAGTCATCAAGGATGCACGCCGCGGCATGTTTGTCATTTTTGTATGGTTCTTCATCGATTAGAACACGGAAGTAGACATTCAAAAATATTTCGACGCCGGTGACAGCCAGTATTACACAAAGAGCCGCGTCTTGCTGAATTGTCTCCTTGTCGTGACCTTCGTGTTGTTCAATTGCATAGCAGAGTCGCCGCAGCGCTTGAAAGTACTGCCATACCATCATGTTAGGAGACGAGACGACCTTGTTCATGTCTTTTGAGAGCTAACGGCAAAGCTCAGGGGCGCCGCGCTTTTCGCGGCGTCCCATGGAGCGTGTTGTTAGGTGTGTGCGAGTAGCCATACTGCGACGATTTTTGATGCCGCGCCGGTTGCCACCGAAAACACGAAGCTGCCGACCATTTTTAGAACCGATTTTCTGTTACTCCCGAGCGCTTGCTCCTTCTGCCGCTTATCCCCTTCTGTGAGGCACACGTATGATACTTCGCTCCAATCGTCGATCGATTGTTCAGCGTAACGTCCAATATGGTGACCGATTTTGTACGTGCCAAACAAAAAGATGAATGCGCCAAAAAGAAAATTTGCTAACTGTTGCGGGTTGGCCTCTATGGGAAGATATGTAGGGAGTGCCGCATACACGAAAAACACTGCCAATAGACCGAGAGCGTATCGAAATAAGGCCGGACACGAATCACTATGTTTCCGTATAAACAAAATCCATTTTGGCGTTGTATACCTCGGAAGAACGGAGAACCAGGCGTCCACAGTGTTCAGAAGGTTTCTCGCAATAGCGTAGTCCACATACTTAATAGTTACTACGGCTGTCCGGCCGCCGAGCATTTTCACAATCTTGGGTATTCGAAACATACTCTTTCTAAGCTGCTCCTCAACCGTGATGCGGGAGGCGATTCGGATAGACAAAGAATAGCTCTGAGGAGAACGCAGTTTCGGTGGCACAACGAGAAAATTGTATGTGAGAAGAACGCTTTCAACAGCCGAGGTTGATCCTGCGTTAAAACTACGAAATCTATCGAACGAGGTAAAGGTATCCTGTGTGTCGTCAACGTAATAAATCTTGATATGTAGATTCTCTGCCTGAACGTGATATTGCTCGCAAGCCTGAACAATTCGATGGTGCAATTGTTCAAATTCCGTCGCAGTCAGCTGAATCGGTTCTTCATATGACTTTGATAGCTCCTCAGACTTTCCGGTCAATTCGTGGTAAATGCCTTGGAGCACTTGCAGGCTCACCTGTTGCCTGTTCTGAGTGCCTTCGCCAATTACCGCAAGATCGCCCGAAGGACCATCCGGCTCAGGTTGATTTTCGATCATTTCACAGAAATCCTTAAAATTTAGTTCACACCTAACGGCCCGCTTCACTGGCGGCGGCGCGTTAACGACGCCGTCCAGTGGAAGCGGTGGTTATGCCTTCTTTGCATTACGCTTAAGTTCTTGCTCAGAGTGCGAGGATACCTGGCACCTGCATTTGATGTGGCCGCACGGAGGAAGATGTTTGTGCCAGAACGGGTCTGTGAAATGTTTGATAGTTCCGTTTACCCTCCTGCATCTTTCCGGAACATCCTCACCATCATCAGCATCGAATTTCCAGAATGGTCGGCGTTCCGCAACCTCTGACAGTTGTTCTCTGCGGTGAAGTTGATATGCCGTTGTTTCAATAAAGTGAACCAAGGCCTCAGCCATTTTCTTGTAGCCTTTTTCGGATTCAAGCACATCTTCGTACAAGGCCCACCGCCACCCTGTTGCTCCAAGGCACGACAATACCTCTTTTGTCTGTTTTCTAGGATTACCGGCATTACCGTAGACTGCATCCCAGACTTTTTTCACAGCAACATCGTCTGCGCCCACTATTTCCGCGATAGCTAGACCAAAGGCTGCCTTGTAACAAGCGTCATAATCTGGTCTTGCTGCGCTCGTTTGCCCGGACTCTTTTGGTTTGTCTTTATTCCAGAACATGATCAGCGCTCCGTGTTTTTAAGACATAAAGTCTAGTTAGACAGAAATATCAAATATGAAGCCATACAGAGTCTGTGTAGCCTCGCCATTCCGATGCTATACAGAATCCGCGACTAATGGAATATGCAGAATCATGCGTTGACAAACAATGCGTGCATTGTACGTAAGAAAATTCCTACGCGAAAACACATGGCCACGGGCCTTGCAATGTTTCAACCGCTCAAATCACTGCGCAACACGCTCACCGGCAGCGCAACATGCTGGTCGTCACAAGGTATCGCCTGATCACCACAATAGATCGCCACGCCGCGGGCGCTGAACACGGATTGGCGACAAGGTTCGATGTTTCGTCTAAACAGGGCGAATTATTCGCCATTCACTGGTGAATTTTCAGCCACGGCGATGCGCCACGATCGGGATACGGGGTATCACCCACGAAGAAACGCCCACTGTACTCAGCCGAGGGATCGGCCTGTATCCCTGCCCACAGCACGCTGCGGCGGGCCGCGGTATGTTGCGGCCCCGAGCGGTGGCGGCTGCTTCTTCAAGCGCACGCCTCGCGTTCTCATCATATTGATCTTAAATAGATTTTCTGCCTCGCGCGCGCTTTGGCACGGCCCTTGCCATTAAGCAGTCGTGCACAAGGTCTTCGATTGAAGACGGCGGCACGAAATCAAATCTCAATTCATTCAACTCAACTAGGAGATAAAAACATGCGTACTAAAACCGTCGTAACCTCAGCGTTGGCATCCATGGTGGTTCTGGGCATCGTGGCCACGGCCTCGGCGCAACCGGCTGCCAAGCCTAAGTATGACTTCGAGAAGTGCTACGGCGTGGTCAAGGCCGGCAAAAACGATTGCCAGACCGCCAACAGTTCCTGCGCCGGGACCTCGAAGATGGACGCCAACCCCACCGCTTGGATCTATGTGCCCAAGGGCACCTGCGATCGCATCGTCGGCGCCAGCACCCAACCGAAGGCATGAGGATGCAGAGCATGATTCCTTCCGCGAACAATCATTTCGCAGTGGGACCGATTCCGGCGCAAGCCGGAATCGGATTGCGGGCCGAGCACTACCATGAAGTCGTGGAGACCCAGCCCGCGATCGCCTGGTTCGAGGTACACAGCGAAAACTACTTCGGCGCCGGCGGCCGTCCGCTGAGTTTCTTGGAACGCGTCCGCGCCGACTATCCGGTGAGCCTGCACGGGGTGGGGCTGTCGCTGGGCTCGTCCGATGCCCTCAGCACCACGCACCTTGCGAAGCTGCGGGGCCTGATCCAGCGCATCGAACCTGGGCTGGTCTCCGAGCACCTGTCGTGGAGCTCGGTGGACGGGCGCTATCTCAACGACCTGCTGCCGCTGCCCTACACCGAGGCGACCTTGCGCCACCTGGTCGAGCGCGTGCAGCGGGTACAGGAGTTTCTCGGCCGGCAGATCCTCATCGAGAACATCTCCTGCTATCTGGAATACGAAGACAGCACGCTCGCCGAGCCGCACTTTCTCGCGGAACTGGCGCGGCGCAGCGGCTGCGCGCTGCTGCTCGATGTCAACAATGTGTATGTCAACGCCGTCAATCACGGCTTCGATCCTTTTGCCTATGTGGCGGCGATCCCGGCCGATCTGGTGCAGGAGGTCCACCTCGCGGGCCACACGCGCAGGCAATTGGAAGACGGCGAGATCCTCATCGACACGCACGATCAGCGGGTCACCCCCGCGGTGTGGGAACTCTATCGCGCGACGGTCGCGCGCCTGGGCCGCCGTCCGACCTTGATCGAGTGGGACAGCGACCTGCCCGCGCTGGAGGTCTTGCTCGCCGAGGCGGCGCAGGCCGCGCAGGTGATGGAGGTGATGTATGCCGACGTTGCATGAGTTGCAGCAGGGCTTCGCCGCTGCGGTGTTCGATGCGAACCGGCTCGATGCCTGCCGCCACATCCGTGATAACGGCCTGTCCGCCGCGCGGCGCGTGCAGGTCTATCGCCATGATGTCTTCACCAAGTTCACCGAGGCGCTGGCGGCGGTCTATCCGGTGGTGCAGCGTCTGGTCGGCGCGGCGTTCTTTGACCAGGCCGCCCGCCAGTACATCGTTGATCACCCCGCGCGGTGCGGCGACGTGCAGACCTTCGGCGACCGCTTCGCCGCCTTTCTCGCCGCGCTGCCGCAGGCCTCGGAACTGCCTTATCTCTCCGACGTGGCGCGCTTGGAGTGGGCCTACCACGAGGTCTTCCACGCGGCCGACGCCGCGCCGCTCGATCCAAACGCGCTCGCCGAGCTGCCGCCCGACGCGCACGGGGCGCTGCGCTTCACGCTGCATCCCGCCGCGCGCCTGCTGCGCTCGGACTATCCCGTATTACGCATCTGGCAGGCCAATCAACCCGAGGCCGATGACACCACGGTGGTGCGCCTCGACGAAGGGGGCGTGCGCCTGCTGGTGATCCGGCGCGGGCTGGACATCGAGTTCGAGCCGCTGAGCGCGGGCGCCTTCGCCCTGCTCGATGCCCTCGACCACGGGGGCAGCTTGGCCTTCGCCTGCGAGTGGGCGATCGCCGCGCAGCCGGACCTCTCGCTCGTGCATTGCCTGAGCGAGCACATCCAACGGGCGACCCTGGTGGGATTTCGCCTCGACTCAACCCTTAGCTAGGAGATACCTCATGGAAACCATCGCGCAAGTCGCAACCAAACCCGCCCCGCCCTCGCTGCTGCGTTCGGCCCAGGCCGTGATCCGCGGCCTGGATTTCTTGAGCCCGGTGGGCGATCTCATCGTGCGCCTGTATGTGGCGCAGGTGTTCTTCCAGTCGGGCCTGACCAAGATCCAGAGCTGGGACAGCACCGTCGCCCTGTTCAGCTACGAATACCAGGTGCCTTTCCTGTCGCCTGAGATCGCGGCCTATATGGGCACCTTCACCGAGCTGTTCTTCCCGGTGCTGCTCGCCGTGGGACTGGCGGGGCGCTTCAGCGCAGCGGTGTTGTTCGTCTTCAACATCATCGCGGTGCTCTCCTATCCCGGCCTCATGGAGGTGGGCATCGAGCAGCACAAGGTGTGGGGCATCCTGCTGCTCATGCCTCTGTTACACGGCCCCGGACGCTTGTCGCTGGATCACTTCATCGCCCGGCGATTCTTCGCCGGCACCTGAGTCTGTGAGCAACCATCTGTGAGGAGATCAACCATGGGTACATCGCGGCATATGAATTCGGTATTGGCGGGCCAGCGCGCCCTGGTCACCGGGGCCAACTCCGGCATCGGCGCCGGTATCGCGGTGGCGCTGGCGGCGGCGGGCGCGCGGGTGGCGGTGAATTTCGTGCGCAGCGCGGAGGACGCCGAGCGCGTGGTGGAGCACATCCGCGCCCAGGGCGGCGAGGCCATCGCCATCCAGTCGGATGTGAGCGAGGAGGGCCAGGTCGAGGCCATGTTCGACCAGGTGCTGGAGGCCTTCGATGGGCTGGACATCCTGGTCAACAACGCCGGGCTGCAAAAGGACGCGCCACTCGTCGACATGAGCCTGACCGACTGGGAGGTGGTGCTGCGCGTGAATCTCACCGGGCAGTTCCTGTGCGCGCGGCGCGCGGCGCGCGAGTTCATCCGCCAGGGGGTCGATGCGAAGCGCTCGCCGGCGGCGGGCAAGATCATCTGCATCTCCTCGGTGCACGATGTCATCCCCTGGGCGGGGCACGCCAACTACGCCGCCTCCAAGGGCGGGGTGATGATGCTGATGAAGACCCTGGCGCAGGAACTCGCCGCGCACAAGATCCGCGTCAACAGCATCTCGCCCGGCGCCATCAAGACGCCGATCAACCACACCGCCTGGGCCACGCCCGAGAAGGAGGCCGAGCTGCTGGAACTCATCCCCTACGGGCGGGTGGGCGAGACCGCCGACATCGGCCGCGCCGCGGTGTGGCTCGCCTCGGACGAGTCCGACTATGTGAGCGGCGCGACCCTGTATGTCGACGGCGGCATGACGCTCTACCCGTCGTTCCGGTACGGAGGCTGATATGCGCGCGCCATTGCATCGAGTGTTGGGCCTCGCCGCGCTGATACTGCTCGGCGCCGGCGGCGCGGCGGCGCAAGACCCCGGCCTACGCCCCGGCGACTCGCGCGGCGATCCCGCCGGTCTGCCCGAGGGCGAGCGGCCCTGGTGGCCGAGCCGCTACGGGGCCGACGACCAGCTGGGCACGCTCAACGAGATCACGCCCGCGGTGGTGCGCGCGGCCGCAGCCTTGGTCCAGCAGGGCCAAGTGGTGGACCTCGGCCGTGTCCTGGACGAGGCTACGTCCAAGTTCCCCGGCCGCTATTGGCACCAGAGCGTGGAGGTCTCGCCCCACTTCACCAACCTGCGCCGCCCCGACCGCCACGGCAAGGGCTGGGGCAAGAACGAGATCAACTGGATCACCGAGATCCAGGCCGGCACCTTCCAGGTCGGCACCCAGCTCGATTCCCTCGGTCACATCCAGATCGGCGACCGCTTCTATAACGGCTGGACCGCGCGTGACGTGGTCGAGCCCTGGGGCCTGAACCGCTTCGGCATGGAGGGCGTGCCGCCGATCGTCACCCGCGGCGTGCTGGTGGACGTGGCCGCCTACAAGGGCCTGGCGCGGCTGCCCCAGGGTTATGTCATCACCGTGGCCGACATGGAGGGCGCCCTCAAGCGTCAGGGCGTCGGCATCCGCCCGGGCGATGCGGTGCTCATCCACACCGGCTGGGGCAGTCTGTGGGGCAAGGACAACGCGGCGTTTCTCGCCGGCGAGCCGGGGCCGGGGCTGGCGGTGGTGCAGTGGCTCTACGACCGGCGCGTCGCGCTGACCGGGGCCGACACCTGGAGCTACGGCCCGGTGCCCGGCGAGGACCCCGAGCGGCCCTTCCTGGTGCCGCAGACCATGTACGTCAAGCTGGGGCTGTTCGGGCTGGAGAATCTCGCCACCGAGGAACTCGCCGCGCGCGGCGTCTATGAATTCCAGTTCACGGTGACCCACGCCAAGACGCGCGGCTCCACCGCGGCGGTCATCGCCCCGGCGGCGCTCTACTGAGGAGGACGCGATATGGACCGGACCTATGATTATCTCATCGTCGGCTCCGGCGCCGGGGGCTCGGCGGCGGCCTACCGCCTGGCCCTCACCGGCAAGCGTGTGCTGCTGCTGGAGAAGGGCAACCGGCTGCCGCGCGATGGCAGCACGCTCGATCCCGGCGCGGTCCTGCGCCAGGGCACGTTCAAGAACCACGAGCCCTGGGAGGACGGCGGCGGCAAGACCGTCTTCCCGCAGGAGTACTACAACGTCGGCGGCAAGACCAAATGGTACGGCGCCGCCCTGCTGCGCTTCGCCCCGCACGAATTCCGCGCCGAGCCCGACTACGGTTGCCTGCCCTGGCCCATCGACTACCCGGACCTCGAACCCTATTACGCCGAGGCCGAGCGGCTGCTGGGCGCGCGCCAGTTCCCGGTCGAACCCCAGTTCGGGCGCCTCGTCGCGCGGCTCACCAACGGCGCCGGCTGGCAATCCGAGCCGCTGCCGCTCGGGCTGATGCCGGACATCGCGGGCGACCCCGGCGAGGCCAGCCATTTCGACGGCTTCGCCTCGGTCAAGGGGCTCAAGTTTGATGCCGAACAGGCCTTCCTCGGCCGCATCACCGCGCCCAACTTCACCCTGGCCACCGGCAAGGCGGTAACCGAGTTGCTGGCGCACCGCGACGGGCGGCGCATCGAGGGCGTGGTCTGCGCCGACGGCAGCCGCTATGCCGCCGAGGTGATCTTGCTCGCCGCCGGCGCGCTGCACTCCCCGCGTCTGGTGCAGCGCTATGTGGAGCGTGCGGGTCTCGCCGAGGCCATGCCCGGCGCGGGGCTGATCGGGCGCTATTACAAATGCCACCTCAACACCGCCGTGCTCGCCTTCTCGCGCCGCCGCAAGACCGATCTCCTGTGCAAGACCGCGCTGCTGCGCCATGCGGATTTCCCGCACAGCAGCGTGCAACCGCTCGGCGGCGCGCTGGAGGGCGACATCCTGGCGGCGGAGCTCGCGCCCTGGGTGCCGCGGCGCCTCTGCGCCGGGCTTGGCCACTATGCCTACGGCTTTTTTCTCACCACCGAAGACGCCAGCGCCGCGGACAACCGCGTGGTGGGCGAAGGCAACGGCAGTCTGCACCCGCGCCTCGACTATCAGCGCCGCCGCATGCCCCAGGCCCTGGCCGAACACCGCGCCCTGGTCGGGGCCTTCCGCCGCGCCTTGCTGCGCGCGGGCTTCGCCGGCTTCGCGCGCGCCATGCCGCTCGAGGCCACGGCGCACGCCTGCGGCACCCTGGTGACCGGCGCCGACCCGGCCCGCTCCGTGGTGGACCGCGACGGCCGCGTGCACGGCCTGGACAACCTGTACGTGGTGGACGGCAGCGTGCTGGCGCGCTCCAGCCGCGTCAACCCATCACTCACCATCTATGCCTGGGCGCTGCGCACCGCCGCGGGCCTCGAACCGGGAGGACATGCATGAACACCCCATTGCCCAGCTTCATCCGCTTCGGCCGCGAGGTCTGCGGCGACCTCGCCCAGGCCGAACGGCGCGAGTGGTGGCTCGCCAACGGCCGGGGGGCCTACGCCGCCGGCACCGTGGCGGGCAGCCTCACGCGCCGCTACCACGGCCTGCTGGTCGCACCGCTCGCGCCCCCGCTGGGGCGCTTCCTGGTCTTCGCCAAGGCCGATGCCACGCTGCATGACGGCGCGCGCCGCCTGCCGCTTTACACCAACCGCTGGGGCGGCGGCGCGGTCGAGCCCGCCGGTCATGTGCACATCGAGTCCTTCCGGCTCGAGGGCCGCATGCCGGTGTGGCGCTATGCCGTGGACGGCCTCACCGTCGAGCAGCGCATCTGGCTGGAGCCCGGCGCCCACACCAGTTACGTCGCCTGGCGCCTGGAGCCGGGATCGAGCACGCCCGAACGCGCGCTGGAGCTCGGCGTGAAGCTCCTGATCAACGCCCGCGACCATCACGGCAGCAGTCAGCCCTGGGGCTTCAACCCTGTGATCGAAAACGAGGCGTCCCGGTTGTGGGTGCGCCATCCCAACTGGTTCACCCTGCACCTCGCCGCCCGCGGCGGCGTGTTCGCCAGCGATCACAGCTGGTACGAGAACTTCGACCTGCCGCTGGAGCGCGAGCGCGGCCTGCCCGAACGCGACACCCATCTGTGCGTGGCCGAGGCGCGGCTCGAACTGCGGCCGGGCGAGTGGGTCGGGGTGGTGGCCAGCCTCGAACCCCAGGCCGCGCCTTATCTGGAGGAGGCCATGCGCCGTTTCGCCGCCCACGACCGCGGACAGCTGCGCCGCCTTCAGGTCACCGTGCCCGAGTTCCACGCGGCCCCGGACTGGATCGAACAACTGGCGCTCGCCGCCGACAGCTTTTTATTCGCGCGCCCGCTGCCGGATCTCCCCGACGGGGAATCGGTGATCGCGGGCTACCCCTGGTTCGGCGACTGGGGGCGCGACACCATGATCGCCCTGCCGGGCTTGACGCTGGCGACCGGCCGCCACGACAGCGCGCGGCGCATCCTGGAGACCTTCGCCCGCTTCGTGGACCAAGGCATGCTGCCCAATGTTTTCCCCGGGGCCGGGGAGCGCGCCGACTACAACACCGTGGATGCGGCGCTGTGGTATCTCGAGGCGTGGCGCGCCTATGTGGAAGCGAGTGGGGATCTGGCCGGTCTGCGCCGCGTGTTCCCGGTGCTCGCCGACATCATCCGCTGGCACGTCGCGGGCACCCGCTACGGCATCGGCATGGACCCGGCCGACGGGCTGCTGCGCGCCGGCGAGGCCGGGGTCCAGCTCACCTGGATGGACGCCAAGATCGGCGACTGGGTGGTCACGCCGCGCATCGGCAAGCCGGTGGAGGTCAACGCGCTGTGGTTCAACGCCCTGGAGATCATGGCGGCCTTCGCGCGCCAGCTGGGCGAGGCCGCGCAGCCCTACCGGGCGCTCGCCGACCAGGTCCGCCATGGCATGCAGCGCTTCATCACCCCCGAGCGGCGCGGGCTGTTCGACGTGCTCGACGGCCCCGGGGGGCACGACCCCAGCGTGCGTCCCAACCAGATCTTCGCCGTGAGCCTGCCACACAGCGCGCTCGAGCCCGAGATGCAACGGGCGGTGGTCGCGCAGTGCGCCGCGCAGCTGCTCACCTCCTACGGCCTGCGCTCCCTGGCCCCGGATCACCCGGACTTCCGCCCCCGCTACCAGGGCGGGGTGTGGGAGCGCGACGGCGCCTATCACCAGGGCCCGGTGTGGGGCTGGCTGCTGGCGCATTACGCCCTGGCGGAGTATCGGGTCTCGGGCGACGCCCTGGCGGCGCAGCGGCGGCTCGAACCGATCCGCGACCACCTGCTGGACGCCGGCCTGGGCACCGTGAGCGAGATCTTCGACGGCGCCCCGCCGCACACCCCGCGCGGGGCCCCGGCCCAGGCCTGGTCGGTGGCCGGGGTGTTGGAGGCGTGGTGGCGCCTGGAACGCGCCCGACACGCCGCGGCCGAGCGGCCACCGCTTGCGCGGGCGCGGCGGGGTGCCGTGGCCACGGAAGGTTAGCGGGATGCGAAAAAGCCCCCTCTCCCTGAGGGAGAGGGCTGGGGTGAGGGGATAAATGAGTCGTAGGCGTCTGGATTTACCCCCTCATCCTAA
>CAZKZP010000024.1:11441-29491 GCA_964557295.1 uncultured Chromatiales bacterium
CTGGGGTGAGGGGATAAATGAGTCGTAGGCGTCTGGATTTACCCCCTCATCCTAAACCGCTCCTGGAGGTAGAAGGGACTGAGCAGTTTTTCAGCACGTTGTCAGGGTGGGTTCAGCCCCCCGCACACTCATCACTCACTAAGGTTGAGGAGGACTCGACGATGGACATGAAACTCAATGCAGAGCGCCAGCGCCTGGAACAGCAGCGCGCCGGACGCGAGAACTGGCGGCTGTGGGGCCCCTACCTCTCGGAGCGGGCCTGGGGCACGGTGCGCGAGGACTACAGCCCCCACGGCACGGCCTGGGAACACTTCGATCACGACCAGGCGCGCTCGCGCGCCTACCGCTGGAACGAGGACGGCCTGGGCGGCGTGTGCGACGAACAGCAGCGCCTGTGCCTGGCGCTGGCGCTGTGGAACGGGCGCGACCCCATCCTCAAGGAGCGCGCCTTCGGCCTCACCGGCAACCAGGGCAACCACGGCGAGGACGTGAAGGAGTATTACTTCTATGTCGACGCTACCCCCAGCCACAGCTACCTGCGCTACCGTTATCTCTACCCGCAGGCCGAGTATCCCTACGCCTGGCTGGTCCACGAGAATGCCCGTCGCGGCCGCCACGAGCCCCCGTTCAACCTACTCGACACCGGCGTGTTCGGGGAGGACCGCTATTGGGACGTGCAGGTCGCCTATGCCAAGGCCGGCCCCGACGAGATCCACGTCCGTATCGAGACCGTCAACCGCGCCCCCGAGGCGGCGGCACTGCACCTGCTGCCCACGCTGTGGTTTCGCAACACCTGGTCCTGGGGCGAGAGTGACGAGCCCCGGCCCGTGCTCAAGGCGATCAGCCCGCCGGCCGGCGCCGCCTGGGCGGTGGAGGCCTGGCACCCGACGCTCGGCCGCTATTATCTCTACGGCCGGGACGCGGGGCAGACCCTGTATACCGAAAACGAGTCCAACGCCGAGCGGCTCTGGGGCCAGCCCAATCCCACGCCCTATGTGAAGGACGCCTTTCACCGCTATGTCATCGCCGGCGAGACCGGGGCGGTCAACCCCGCGGGGCAGGGCACCAAGTTCGCCGCCTGGCACCAGTTGAGTGTGGCCAGCGGCGCGTCTGCCCGCCTCGACCTGGTGCTCAGCGCCACCCCGCTCAAGCAGCCCTTCGCGCGCAGCGAGGCGGTGTTCACCGCGCGCGCCGCCGAGGCCGATGGCTTCTATCGCGACTTGTTGCCCGAGGCCGGCGCCGAGGATCATCGCATCATGCGCCAGGCGCTCGCGGGCATGATCTGGAGCAAGCAGTTCTTCCACTACGACGTCGACCGCTGGCTGGCCGGCGACCAGTATCCCGCGCCGGAGGGCCACCGCCACGGGCGCAACCGGCAATGGCGCCATCTCAAGGCCGCCGACATCATCTCCATGCCCGACACCTGGGAGTATCCCTGGTTCGCCGCCTGGGACCTCGCCTACCACTGCGCCGCGCTGTCGCTGGTGGACGTGGACTTTGCCAAGGACCAGCTCGAACTGCTGCTCAAGGAGTATTACCTGCACCCCAACGGCCAGATCCCGGCCTATGAGTGGGCCTTCGGCGACGTCAATCCGCCGGTGCACGCCATGGCGACGCTCAAGGTGTTCCGCGCCGAGCGCGTGCAGCGCGGCGTGGCCGATATCGATTTCCTGCACCGGGTGTTCAACAAGCTGCTGCTCAACTACGCCTGGTGGATCAACCGCAAGGATGTCGACGGGCACAACGTCTTCGAGGGCGGCTTCCTGGGGCTGGACAACATCTCGGTGATCGACCGCTCCCAGCCGCTGCCGCCCGGCTATGCCCTCAAGCAGGCCGATGCCACCGGCTGGATGGCGATGTTCGCCCTGAACATGACCGTGATGGCCCTGGAGCTCGCCGCCACCGACCCGGACTTCGAGGACATCGCGATCCAGACCTATCAGCAGTTCCTGGCCATCGCCAACAGCATCGGCGGTCACGCCGACGGCGGCATCTCGCTGTGGGACCCGCAGGCCGGCTTCTTCAAGGACGTGCTGATCACCCCCGATGGCCAGCGGCATCACATCGACGTCTACTCCTGGGTCGGGCTGATCCCGCTGTTTGCCTGCGAGATCCTCGATCAACGCCTGCTGCGTCCCACCCCGCGCTTTCGCCAGATGCTGCGCGCGCACACGCACGGGGTCTTCCAGGGCAACTACGTCTGCGCCTGCCCGGAGTTCGAGAACGAGCGCGGCGAACACCTGCTGGCGCTCGCCGACCACACCATGCTGCCGGCCATCCTCCAGCACCTGCTCAGCGAGGACGAGTTCCTGTCGCGCTACGGGGTGCGCAGCGTCAGCCGCGTCCACGCCACGCACCAGGAACTGGGCGTGCTGCCCGGCCTCGGCCGCGCCATGATCGAGTACCTACCGGGCGAATCCAACAGCGGGCTGTTCGGCGGCAACTCCAACTGGCGCGGCCCGATCTGGATGCCGTGCAACTACACCCTGATCCAGGCCCTGGAGAAGTATCACCGTTATCTGGGCGATGCCTTCACCGTGCCGGTGCCCTTCCTGGGCGGGCGCGCCCTCACGCTCAAGGAGATCGCCGCCCTGCTGTCCGAGCGCCTGGTGGATATCTTCCGGCGCAACGAACAGGGCCTGATCCCGGCCTACCCGCCGGACAGCCCGTTCCAGCGCAATCCCCACTGGCAGGACCTGTTGCTGTTCAACGAGTACTTCCATGGCGAGACCGGGCAGGGGCTGGGCGCCGCCCACCAGACCGGCTGGACCGGCCTGGTGGCCAACCTGGTGTTCCGCCGCTATCGCCAGGACATCCCGGAATTCTGGCGCGAGCAGCGTGCGGGGAGGCGGGAGGCGTCGCGCGCCGTCCCGGTGTCGGCATGAGCAGGCCTGGCGCCTCGGCGCTCCCGGCGCTGTTCACGCAGCCGGCCCTGGAACGCCGGCTCGCGCCCGCCCTGCGCTGGGTGATGGATGCGCTGCGCGGGGCGGAGCGCGGCCTCGGACCGCTGCTCGACCTGGTGATCCGCTTCGCCCTGGCGCAGACCTTCTTCATCTCCGGCCTGCTCAAGGCGGGCAACTGGGAGGCGGCGCTGCAACTCGCCCGGGACGAATATCCGGTCGCCTGGCTCGACCCGGTGACCGCGGCCTACACCGGGGCGAGCATCGAGCTCCTCTGCCCGGTGCTGCTGCTCTTCGGGTTGGCCACGCGCGCCGCGGCGCTGCCCCTGCTGATCCTCGCCCTGGTGATCCAGTTCAACTACCAGGCGCTGGATACCCACCTGCTCTGGGCCGTGCTGCTGGGCTGGTACGTGGTGCGCGGGGCCGGCGCCCTGTCGCTGGACGCCCTGCTCGGGCGCGGTCTGCGCCGGTCGGCGCTGCCGCTGGCCGGCGCGGTGCTCAAGCTCACCGAGGCGATGACGCGCCGGCTCAGCGACCCGTATCTGCTACTGCTGCGCCTGTGGCTGGCGGCGGGGCTGGCGCTCCCGCTGCTGGTGCCGGAGACGGCCGGGGCCGGGAAGTGGCTGGCCTTGGCGAGCTTCGCCGCCCTGCCCGGCGGCGCGGCAGCGGCGCTGGCGGTCCTGCTCGCGCTGGGGCTGGCCAGCCGGGTGGGCGCGGTCGTGCTGATGGGGCTGATCGCCGGGACCGCCATGATGGGCGACGTAACGCTGCCTTCCCCAGGCTGGCTGACCCTGCTGCTCGCCCTCTTGGCGGTCACCGGCCCCGGCGCGGTTTCGCTCGATGCCGCCCTGGTGCGCCGGCTGCAAGGCCTCTTCCCGGAACTTGCCGGCCGCCCCGCCTTCGAGCTCGCCGGTCTGCCGCGCGTGGTGATCGTGGGCGCCGGTTTCGGCGGACTCGCCTGCGCGGCCACCCTGCGCCGGGTGCGCGCGGCGGTGACCCTGATCGACCGCCACAACTACCACTTGTTCCAGCCCCTGCTCTATCAGGTCGCCACCACGGCGCTCTCGCCGATCGACATCGCCCTGCCGATCCGCGGCCTGTTCCGCGAGCACTTCAACACCCGTGTGCTGCTGGGCGAGGTGAGCGGCGTGGACACGGCGCGCCGCGAGGTGCTCCTCGGTGAGCAGCGCATCCCCTACGACTACCTGGTGCTCGCCACCGGCGCCTCGCACAGCTACTTCGGACGCGACGAGTGGGCCACGCACGCCCCGGGACTGAAACAGGTCGAGGACGCCACCGAGGTGCGCCGGCGCCTGCTGCTCGCCTTCGAGCGCGCCGAGGCGGCCGAAGACGACGCGGAACGCCGAGCCCTGCTCACCTTCCTCATCGTCGGCGGCGGCCCGACCGGCGTGGAGCTCGCCGGGGCCATCGCCGAGCTCGCGCGCTTCGGCATGGAGCGGGACTTCCGCCGCATCGACCCCGCCGCGGCGCGGATCATCCTGGTGCAGGCCGGACCGCGCCTGCTGCCCGCCCTGCCCGAGGCGCTTTCGCAGAAGGCCGCGGCGGCCCTGCACAGGCTCGGCGTGGAGGTGCTCACCGACAGCCGCGTCGAAGCCATCGACGCGCAGGGCGTGCGCGTGAACGGCCAGGCCATCCCCGCGCGCACCGTGCTGTGGGCGGCCGGGGTGGTCGCCTCGCCCGCCGCGCGCTGGCTGGGGGCCGAGGCCGACAAGGCCGGCCGGCTCAAGGTGGCGCCCGACCTCTCGGTCCCGGGCCGGCCCGAGGTCTTCGCCGTCGGCGACACCGCCTATGCCGAGGCCTGGCAGGGTCAACCCGTGCCCGGCCTGGCCCCGGCGGCCAAGCAGGGCGGGATCTATGTGGCGCGCGTGCTCCGCGCCCGCATCGAGGGCCGCCGCGCCCCGCCGCCCTTCGCCTACCGCCACCTCGGCAGCCTCGCCACCATCGGGCGCAAGGCCGCGGTGGCCGACTTCGGCTGGGTGCGCCTGAGCGGGGCGCCGGCCTGGTGGCTGTGGGGCGTGGTGCACATCGCCTTCCTCGCCGGTCTGCGCAACCGCGTCTCCATCCTGTTCGACTGGATCTGGTCCTATCTCACCTATCGCAGCGGCGCGCGCCTGATCACCGGCGACTCCCCCACCCAGGACGCCGCGCCGGCCGCCGAGGCCATCCCCCCGAGGAGGCAACACCATGGCTGACACCCCGACCCTCGATCGCGCGGCCCGCCGCTATGCCGTGGCGCTGGTCTACCTCAGCGGTTTTCTCCAGGGCCTGACCCTGGTGAGCTTCCCGGCGAGTGGGGCGCTGCTGAAACAGACGCTCGGCTTCAACGATGCCCAATACGGGGCGATCTTCCTGCCGCAGGTGGGCCTGGCCATCCTCGGGGCCCTGCTCGGGGCGAGCCTCGCCCGGCGCATCGGGCTCAAGACCCTGCTGGTGATCGCCCTGCTCGCCAACGGCCTCTCCCAGCTGGCGCTCGCCGCGAGCCTCACGGTGATGGCGGGGCTCGGGTTCACCCTCATCCTTGCCGCCACCGGGGCGCTGGGGTTGGGCTTCGGGCTGGCCGGTGCGCCGATCAACACCTATCCCACGCGGCTGTTCCCGCGCCAGTCGCACGCGGCGGTGGTGGCCCTGCACACGCTGTTGGGTCTGGGACTGGCCGCCGGTCCGCTGGCGGCGGGCGCCTTCATGGACGCCGGGGTGTTCACCGTCTATCCGGTGCTGACCGCTGGGCTGTGCGGCGCGCTGGCCGGGTTGACCTTCCTCGCCCGCCTGCCGGCCGAGGCCGGGACAGGTGCCGCGTCGACCCCCGGACCCCTGCCGCTCGCCGCCCCGGGGTTTTGGGGCTTCGCCCTGGTCGCGGTGCTCTATGCCTTCGCCGAGGGCACCTTCTCCAACTGGGTGGTCATCTACCTCAACGAGACCAAGGGCCTCCCGCAGACCATCGCCACCCTGGCGCTCTCGGCGTTCTGGGCGGCGCTGGTGGTCGGCCGCCTGACGGCCGCCGCCCTGGTGGTGCGCGTGGCGCCGGAGCGCCTCTGGCTGGCCCTGCCGCTGCTCATGATCGCGGCCTTCCTGCTGCTGCCCTATGCCGACAGCGCGGGGCTTGGCGTGATGTTGTTTGCCCTGGCCGGATTGGGGTGCTCGGCCTTCTTCCCGCTCACGATCACCCTCGCCGCGCATCGCTTCCCGCAGCACGTGGCGGCGGTCTCGTCCATGATGATCGCCGCGCTGATGGTGGGGGTGGGGGCGGGATCGTTTGTCATCGGCGCGCTGCGCGCCCTGCTGCCGCTGGAGACGCTCTATCAATTGTCGGCGGTATATCCCTTGGCGGTATTGATCATTGCCGGGGTGCTGGCGCGAGGCGAGACCCACCCGCAATCGTCTGCCCATACCAGCAGGGTTTCGAGCTGAAGCAATGACGCGGCCACGCTCCCGGCCTACTGTGAAACAATCATGCGTGTGCTGCGGGGCACGGCGCGCGCCATGGTCTCGAGAAAAACCATGATCGCGATGTCGAGATGCCGCAGACCTGGCCGATCTGCCCGGTTTTTTGCCTGAACCGCTTTAGTGCCTTGCCGTGCCATGGTCTATCTTGGATAACGTCAACCCATGACCAAGGAGACACTGCTATGAGCAAATACCGTAATGCACTGTGGAAGTACCTCTCAACCATCGCGCAATCCACACGCCCAGCGGTCCTGAGCGTGGGGATGGCCTTGGCCGTGAGCGGCGCGGTTGCTGCGCAGGAGCGCGAGCAGGGCAAGGTGCCGCTGTATGACAATCTGGGCAAGCATCACTACACGATTGGCACCGGCGTGCCGCTGGCGCAGCGTTACTTTGACCAGGGGCTGCGGCTCTATTACGCCTTCAACCACCAGGAGGCGATCCGGGCCTTTACCGAGTCGGCGCGACTCGATCCGTCCTGCGCCATGTGCTACTGGGGGATTGCGCTGGCCCAGGGTCCCAACATCAATGCGCCGATGGACGCCGCGGCGGGCCGCGCCGCCTATGACGCCATTCAAAAGGCGCTCGAGCACCAGGAGAAGGCGAGCGCGCGTGAACGCGCCTTAATCGGCGCCCTCGCCACGCGTTACCTGGCCGATCCGCCGGAGGATCGAACCAAGCTCGACGCCGCCTATGCCGCCGCAATGCGCGACGTGGCCCGGCGTTTCCCCGATGATCCGGAGGCGGCGACGCTGTACGCGGAATCGTTGATGGATCTGAGTCCGTGGAACTATTGGACCGCCGACGGCAAGGCGCGCAAGGATACACCGGAGCTACTTGCGCAGCTGGAGAAGGTCATGAAGGCCAATCGGGATCATCCCGGCGCCAACCATTTTTACATCCATGCGGTCGAGGCGGTGGATCCCCAGCGCGCATTGGCGGCCGCGGAGCGGTTGGCGGGACTGATGCCGGGCGCGGGCCATCTGGTCCACATGCCGGGCCATATCTACATCCGCGTGGGGCGCTATGAAGACGCGATCAAGGCCAACGAGCACGCGGTGCATGCCGATGAGACATTCATCCGCGACCAAAGCCCGGCGGCGGGGATCTATGTGATGGGCTACTATCCCCACAACTATGACTTCCTCGCCTTCGCCGCCAGCATGATCGGCCGCAGCGCCCAAGCCATTGCGGCGGCGGAGAAGATCGCGTCCCTGGCCCCGCAAGAGTTATTGCGTGAACCGGGGATGACCTTCCTGCAGCACCATCAGACCCGACATTTGCAGATGAAGGTGCGCTTCAGTCGCTGGGACGACATCCTCAAGGCGACGCCCCCCGCGGAGGATCTGCCCCATGCGCGCGCCATGTGGCACTACGCACGCGGTCGCGCGCTGGCGGCCCAGGGTGAGGTGAAGGCGGCGGATGCGGAGCTGGCGCGCCTGCGCGCCACGGCCCAGGATCCCAAGCTTATGCCGCAGAAGCTGGAGTTCAACACCTCGGGCGCGGTGCTCGCCGTCGCCACGGAGGTACTGGCCGGGCACATCGCGGCGGCGAAGGGCGACATGTCGGGTGCGATCGGCCATCTGCGTGAGGCTGCCCGCCTGGAAGACGGCTTGGTCTACGGCGAACCGCCGGAATGGACGGTGCCGGTGCGGCAGGACCTCGGCAAGGTGTCGCTCAAGGCGGGACGTGCGGCCGAGGCCGAGAAGGTGTTGCGTGAGGACCTCAAGCGATTTCCGGATAACGGCTGGTCGCTGCAGACGCTCGCCGAGGCGCTCCAACAACAGAACCGCAAGGCCGAGGCGGAGGCGGTGAGCAAGCGCGCCCGTAAGATCTGGGCCAGCGCGGATAAGTGAGCGCCTTGGGTTTTAAAACCCCTCTCCCCGCGGGAGAGGGGTTTGCCGGGCCTGTTTCCCGTATGCCGCTGCCGCAATGCTTCATAAGGCGCGGCATGCACTAGCCCGGATAGTTCACCACGAATCTACTGCGGTCGCGTAATTCATTGAATCTACGTGACGTACTCGCTGTTGCCGGTTCGACATAGTGTCGACTATGCCTTCACCGTCAAAAGCTCCGTGCGCCCCGAATCTTCAATGCCTTACGCGCCCTCGCTACGATCCGTGGTGAACTATCCGGGCTAGGCATGCGCTGCGAGCGATCGCCGCAGCGCGGCGAAACGCCGGCGGTATTGGGCCGGCGTGAGGGTTACCTGACGCCGGAACAGCCGGCTGAAAAAGGCCGCGTCTTCGTAACCCACTTGCTCGGCAACGGCCTCGATGGGCAGATCGCTCACCTCCAGCAGATGCTTGGCCTCTTCGAGCCGCAGCGTGTGCACGTACTCCAGCGGCGACATGCCTGTTGCCTGCTGGAAACGCCGCTTGAAGGTGCGTTCCGCAAGACCGGATAGGCGCACCATGGCGGTGACCGGGCGCGATTCCTCATAGTGTTCGGCGATCCAGGTTTGACAGCGCGCGATGATGGCGTCGTCGACCTGCCGCGTGCGGGCGAGGCGCGCGAAGGGCTGTTGCCCGATGTGATGCCAGTCGATGAGGTTGATGCGCGCGACTTGCATGGCGGCCTCTACGCCCACGGTGCGGGCAATCAGATAAAGCGCGAGGTCCATCCAAGATGTGCCACCCCCTGCCATGACCAGCCGCTGACCCTCGCCGGTGACGACCAAGGCGCGTTGTTCATGCACCTTGACGCTCGGATGGCGTTGCCGCAGCGCGTCGCACCACGCCCAGTGCGTGGTGGCGTCGAGGCCGTCCAGTATCCCGGACTCGGCGAGCAACATCGCACCCGAACAGGCCGCGGCGATGATCGCGCCCTCGGCGTGGCGCCGTCTCAGCCATTCGATCTCGGTCTCGAAGCGTTCGGCCAGCGGCGTGCCCGGCGGGAGATTCACTTCCGGCACGCAGACAATGTCGGCCCGCGGGCAGTCGGCGAGTGTCGAGTGCGGTGAGATTCGCACGCCGTTACTAATGCCGAGATCCCCCGCCTGCCTTGCAACGATCAGCGCGCGCATCAGCTGTGGCCCCGGCTGCCCATCCACGACCACGCCCCAATCCCGCCCGGCGGACATGAACAGGTCATACATGCCGTACACCACCGATGCACTGGTCTCGGGATAGGCAAGCACGGCAATGGTGACGGGTTCTTTCGGGTCGTTCATGACCGATCTGTCAGGTTGGTGGCACAAATGGATTTAGTGGGCTCAAGGTTTCACGCGTAGAGTTTTCTACGTTCTGATGATTCTACAGGAGACGCGCCATGAGCAAGTACCGTAAACACCTGCCGCAATTCGACGGCCAACCCTTCCTCACCGACGGCGGCTTGGAGACGAGCCTGGTCTTTCACGAAGGTATCGAGCTGCCCTGCTTTGCCGCTTTCGACCTGCTGAAACATGAGACGGGCATCGAGACGCTGCGCCGTTACTTCATGCCCTATGTGGAAATCGCGCGCCGCCGCGGTCTTGGTTTTGTGTTGGAGGCGCCGACTTGGCGCGCCAACCCCGATTGGGGCAGGAGGTTGGGTTACGATGCCACTGCCCTGGCGGATGCGAACCGCAAGGCCATCGGCTTGATGCTGGAGATCCGCGCGGCCTACGAAACACCCCAAACGCCTATGGTGATCAGTGGCAACCTCGGGCCGCGCGGTGATGGCTATCGCGCCGACGCGCGCATGAGTGTCGAGCAGGCGCGCGATTATCACGCCGCGCAGATCGAGACCTTTGCACAAGCCGACGCCGATATGGTGGCCGCCTTCACCCTAAACTACATAGAGGAAGCGATCGGCATCGTGCAGGCGGCCCGCAATAGCGATATCCCGGCTGCCATTTCCTTTACAGTCGAAACCGACGGACGCTTGCCGAGCGGCCAGCGGTTGGCCGATGCCATCACTCGCACCGACGAAGAGACCGAGGGATATGCCGCCTACTATATGATCAACTGCGCGCATCCCAGCCACTTTGTCCATTTACTGCGCGAGGGCGGCCAATGGCGCGAGCGCATTCGCGGCCTGCGCGCCAACGCCTCGAAGCGCAGCCATGCCGAACTCGACGCGAGCCCGGACCTGGACGCCGGTGATCCACTCGAGCTTGGCGGTCAGTACCAAGCGCTGCGCGCTTTGCTGCCCAATCTCACCGTGTTCGGGGGCTGCTGCGGCACGGACCACCGGCACATCGCCGCGATCTGCGCGGCCTGTGCCTAAACACGATGCCGAATGTGCCCAAGAGGGTTTTCCTGGAAGGATACTCAGCATCGAGGGGTGTATCGCTGCATGTGGCGGCGGTCTCGTCCATGATGATCGCCGCGCTGATGGTTGGGGGTAGGGGCGATTGTCATCGGCACGCATGCCTCACACCAGGCCGGGATCGGCGATCCAACCCTCGTGCGCGCGCGGCTCGATGGGCGTGAGTGTGCCGCCAAAGTGTTGCCACGCCCACGCGCCTTGGATGGCGCACGCGAGTGCATCGAGCAGATCGCCCTTGTCATCGTCGATCATCGCGGCGATGCAGTTCTGTTCGAGCGAAATCTCGAAGCCGTAATACTCGGCCGCTTCGGGGCTCATCAAGGTGCGCAGAAGTTGCGCCCTGAGTTTGCGGCGAGGATTCCGTTGTTCCGCGCGCCCATCTTTATACGACTCACGTCCCAGCCACCGGCGCGCGAGCAGGGCAGGGTAGGCCTCAAGCACTCGCCGCGCGTGGTGCGGTTGCATGCGTAACGGCATCACGCTGATCGGTCGTGACGCTAGGCGCTTGGCTAATTCATAAAACATCAGTCCCACCGGCGGGCGCGTGACATTCAGCGGACTGACCGCGCCGGCGCACAAATCGATGCGACGCTTGAGATCCTTTTGCCCGCTGGGGCGATGTTGTTTGAATTGCCGCACGCACTCACGAAACTCACGGCGCTCCATCTGTGCGGTGTGTGTCGCGTAATCCTGCCAGCGCTCTCCCCAGTGCAGGGCGCGCACGAATTCCTGCGGCAGACCCAATGGCGCATCCACCGCCATCAGCCACGGGCCGTGGCTGTCGAGCAGTGTCTCGAATGCAACAAAGTCATGGAGTGTGATGAGTTCTGAAAGATGCAGCGTGCGCGTATTCAAGTCGCAACACGCGCACGCAATCGGCTTGACCTTCCCGGGCGCGCTGGTGAAATCCACACCGATGATCCGCATCACGTGTCCTCGCGATCCTTTTGCATCCCCTTGCCGCGCTGCATGACCCCGCCGAAACGGCGATTGATGTCATCGACGGCGGCATCGAGTTTGCGTTGGCGCTCACGATCGGCCTGCTCGAACAAGTCACCCTGTGGCGGCGCCTCGGCGAAATTGCTCACGCCCACGCCGACCAGCCGGATCGGCTGCTCCTGTCGTGGCAGACGCTCTTGAAACAACTGCTTCACCGTGCGCCAGATTTCGCCGGTGAGATTGGTTGGCTGTTGCAAACTCTGCGCGCGCGTGATGGTGTGAAAATCGGCGTAGCGCACCTTGATCTGCACGGTGCGGCCTTCGAGCTCCATGTCGCGCAGGCGTTGCGCGACCTGCTCGGTGAGCTGTTGCAACCAGGCGAGCAGGATGTCGGGGTCGCGGATATCGACCGCAAAGGTGGTTTCATTGGAGACCGACTTGGCCTCGTACTCGGTGACCACCGGGCGATCGTCGATGCCGTGCGCCAAGGCCCAGAGGTGTTCGGCGGCATTGCCGAAGTGGCGTTGCAATCCCGCCAAACCATACTGGCGCAACTGCCCGATGGTCTCGATGCCCAGGCGCTCGAACACCGCGCCCGCGACCTTGCCCACGCCCCACAGGCGGCCAACTGGCAGCGGATCGAGAAAGGCCTGCGCCTGGTCCGGCGCGATCACCACGAAGCCATCCGGCTTTTGGATATCGCTGGCGATCTTGGCGAGGAACTTGTTCGGCGCGATGCCCACCGAGGCGGTGAGCCTGAGCTCCTGTTGGATCTCCTGCTTGATGCGCCGCGCGATCACCTGCGGCGGGCCGAACAGCCGCTCGCTGCCGCTGACATCGAGAAAGGCCTCGTCCAAGGAGAGCGACTCGATCAGCGGCGTGTAGCGCGCGAAGATCGCATGGATCTGGCGCGAGACCGCCGCATACAGCCCGCCGCGCGGCGGCAGCACGATGAGCGCGGGACACAGCCGCTGCGCGCGCGCCATCGGCATGGCGCTGTGGATGCCGAACCGGCGCGCCGCATAATTGGCCGCCGCCACCACGCCGCGCTCGGCGGCGGCTCCGCCGACCACCAGCGGTTGGCCTACCAGCTCGGGATGCTCGCGCTCTTCCACCGATGCGAAAAAGGCATCCATGTCGATATGAATGATCACGGCGGCGCACGACCTCTCTGCCAGCTTACTGTCGAACTCATTATAACGAAACGCCGGGATGTGCTTCTGCTATGCTTTAAAAAAAGAGGGTTGAGAACGATGCCGAAACATGACTCCCTGCTGATCACGCCGCACTATTCGGTCGCCGACCGGCTGCTCTTGGTGGTGGCGAAATTCTTTTACCTCGCCATCATCTTTTCGGTCGTGATTTCCCTGGGCTACGCCTTGTGGATCGGCTGGGCCTTCAGCGCGCAGCTGCGGGCGCTGCTGGACAGCCTCGGCTGGTCCATCTTGATCTATCTGACCGTGACCGCCCTGATCCTCGTGCTGGGCTACTTCGTCTCGAAATTAACGCCGCGCCTGGTCCTGGGCGCGGCGACCTTCGGCCAGCTCGGCGGCATGCCCCGGCGCACCTTGTCGGCCGCCATTCGCGCCAGCGCACAGATCAGTGTCGATCTGTTCGATCACGACCAGCCCCTGGCCGTGCGCTTCAACACCGTACAAGTCCGCGTGCTGCACGACACGCTGCGGGCCAACTTCGAAGCGCTCAGCCAGCGGCTCGGCAAGGATGCGGCCAGTATTGCCGCCGAATGGCCGCGGGTCTGGGATCAGCAAGTGCTGAACATGACCTTCGCTGGGCAGAGCCTGCGCGAGGCGATGGATGTGAACAAGTTCGGCGTGAATTACGCCATCTCCGCCTTGGTGCGCTCCACCTACGCCTTCCCGTTCGCCGTCAACGTCTTCTGGATCGTCATGGTCTATTTGATCTACCGCTATGCCAATGGGCAATTGGCGCTGTTGACCTGCGTGCAGGCCGGCGTGGTAATGGTCTTCATCATGGCCTCGTTTTGGTATCTGTTCGTGCTGCACAATCTCACCGCCTTTCCCATGACCTTCGCGGGACTGCCGATGCCCGAAACCACGCGCCAGGAATTCGCCAAGGACATCGCCGAACTGGAAGGCACCGAGCTCCGCCCCAAGCACATTCAGGTGCAGGGCAAGTTCTATCAAATCATCCGCAACTATCAGACCCGGCTGCTCTGCGGCAGCATGATGTCCGACACCAGCATCCTGCTCCTGCTGATCGGCCTGATCTATGGCGCGATCACCCTGATCGACGCGGACCACGCGCGCGCGGTGAGCCACTACCATGCGGTGCTGGCCTACGGCGTGATCATCGCCGCCGCGGGCATCGTGGCGAGCTTCTACGTCTTCTCCGTGATCCTGCAACACTTCCGCAAGATCGGAGCCGCCTTGCTCGTGGCGCTGCTGTCGGCGGGACTGCCGTTTCTGATCGATTATCTCTTGGGCGGCGACCTCAACATCTCCGGCGTGCGCGAGGCGATCTTCGCCGGCAGCGGTGGCCTCACCGTCGCGCTGGTCACGGCGGTCACCTCGAATGTGAAGGAATCCATGGAATGAACCTGACCGGCCATAAACAAACCTTGGCGGCGCGACCACACCGATTTGCTGGCCGGTTCTGCGGTAGGTTGGGCTGAGGCACGAAGCCCAACGCCATGCCGCTGACCGTTGGGCTTCGCTGTGCTCAACCCAACCTACCTTCATGCGATGATTGAGCAACACTGATTCAAACGGCGACCACAACGATACAGGAGCGCACCTCATGGCGAACGAAGGCTATCACGAACCGATCGATGAACTCAGCGACGCGACGCGCGACATGCACCGCGCCATCGTCTCGCTGATGGAGGAACTGGAGGCGGTGGACTGGTATAACCAGCGCGTCGACGCCTGCAAGGACCAGGAACTCAAAGCGATCCTGGCCCACAACCGCGACGAGGAAAAGGAACACGCCTCGATGATCCTCGAATGGATCCGCCGCCACGATCCGGCCTTCGACAAAGAGCTCAAGGATTATCTGTTCACCGACAAACCCCTTACCCACGAATAGCGCTGGCGTGGCGAACCGCACCCATCGGCATCCCTGAATGGAGTGAGGCATTTTTGCCTCGCATCCGCAATACCCGCCGGCCACTTCGATGGGTTACACTACGGATCGACCACACCACATGAGGAATCCCCATCATGCACTGTCCAGTATGCAAGCAAGTCAACTTGATCATGTCAGAACGTCAAGGCATTGAAATCGACTATTGCCCCCAATGCCGTGGCGTGTGGCTGGATCGGGGCGAACTCGACAAGATCATCGAAAAGTCGGCAACGCAAGCCCCGACCGCTCCCAAGCGCGAGCAACCCGCGGCGCCGAGCCACGCCCCGCAACACGGATACGACCGCTACGAGTCCTCGCATGGCGGTCATTACAAAAAGAAAAAGCGCGAAGGATTCTTGTCCGACCTGTTCGATTTCGATTGATCCCGCTTGGCGGGCGCCGCCGCGCCCGCCGCCTTCAGGTGATCTCCCCGCGCAGATAGCGGCGGCGCAGTGCTTCAGGAAACTTCTCGATGGAATACCGCAGCATGGTGCGCGGCATGCGGCGGTAATGTAATTGCAGAAAGGCTTCCAGCGCGGCGCGGTCGCGCTTGCCGACCTCGCGCAACATCCAACCCACCGCCTTGTGGATCAGATCCTCCGGATCATCGAGTAACTCCGCCGCCAGCTCCAGGGTGACATCGTAACGCGCCTGCTGGATGAAATAGGCGCTCGCCATGACCGCGATGCGCCGCTCCCACAGATTTTTCGAGCGCACCCATTTGCGCAAGGGCTTGCGCCCGCGGGTGTAGAGATAGTGCCCGACGATGCGCGGGGCGGAGGCATCGACCAGATCCCAGTTGTTGATCCTGCGAATATTGTTCCAATACAAACGATAGATCTGTTGCTGCGCGGCCAAGCCGCCGGTTTGATAGTGCGCCACCAAGAGCAACAAGGCCAGCAGCCGGTCTTCGTGAAACGGTGAGTGCAGCAAGGCTTCGATGTCATCGAGCGTGGCGTGGCGGTGCTTGCGCGCCAAGGCGCGGATGGCCGGTACCCGGAGGCCGCGAAACACATCGCCCGCGCCGTATTGTCCCGGCGCGGTCTTGAAATACCGCTGCAATGCCGCCGCGTGCGCGGGATCGGCGCGCCGTTCGAGTTCAATGCGAATGTCTGCAAAACTCATGCGTTATTATTAACCTGGCGGATAAAGATATCTGCTGCTGTAGGAGCCATCTTTAGATGGCGATCATCGCAGCGGTGGCTGATCGCCATCTAAAGATGGCTCCTACATCAAATGTAATTGATCGCCGGGTTACTAGCGAGGCGGGTCGACCACCGCGGTGCGGCTGTTGTTGACGCGAAACCACCCGGCGATGCTGTAGCGGTCGCGCAGTGCAGGGGCGACTTCATGCGGGAATTGATCGCTCAAGAACACCGCGAGCGTGCCGCCCTGCGGCGGCACGCGGAGAAAGGGTTCTGCGCTGTCCTCATCGCGGTAGATCAGCAGTTGCCCGCCGTCGCCTTCGTGCCAGTGTGGATTGAGATAATACACCGTAGTGAGCACGCGGTTGGTGTTGCCGCGAAAGGCGTCGAGATGGCGCTTGTAGAAGGCGCCGGGCGCGTAATGGGCGAAGTGACATTCGTAATCGAACAGCCCGAGAAACAGGCGGCGGTTGAGTCCGCGCCGCAGCTGTTCCATCCAGTCGAGATAGGCGCGCTCGGCGGCGTGTTGGCGGTCGAGCCAGTGGATTGCATCGGTGCGGTAGGCGTTGTCGATATGCCGGTCGGTCTGGCGACCGATGCCGGCGCGCTGAAAACCGCCTTCGGTCAGGGCCAGGGCGCGCTGATGCAGATCCCGCAGGAGTTCGGCGGGCAGGATGTCGGTCAGTACGATCATGCCGCGCTGCTCCAAGGCTGCGGCGATCTCAGCGAAGACCGCTACGGGGTCGCTGACTGGCGTGTGGTTCATCTCACTCACTGCGTGCCCCGCCCATCTTCACAAACTGTGGCCTAAGAGGCTGCACAGTGCAGCGGAACCGGGTTGGTGGGGATATTATGCCGCGATCCCTTCGACAGTAAGATGGCTTACATCTGTTCGCTGGCTTGCATGCTCGAAGGTAATTGCGCACACATTCCCTTGTGCGTCGACATCAAGAATCGTATTTTCGTCCAGATCCTTGGATTCAGCTATGTCGCTGTCGCGGAACTCAATATAGAGCGTGTCGGTATCTTCGAAGTAGCTAACTTTCATGATGTGTACCCTCGATCAAAGAACGCATTATGGACGGTTTCGCCGTCCTGCAACAAGATTACCCGAAGGTAGCGCCCCTCCATTTCTTCAATTCTAGCTCATCGCCTTATTCGGCCATCGGTCTGAATATGCTCCCTTTCAGGACATCGGATGACATAAGCGATCCACTCATCCTTTATCAACTGCCTGTCCGGCCTGATTCTGGCGGCTTGGAAATACTTCGTCGTCTTCATTGCCGGTGTTCCTTATTGGCAAGACCGCCTGCTATTAATCCAGCCCCAGCAGATCCAGGATCAGATTGAGTCCGCCATAGTTGATCGCGGTGGCGGCCTGGGCCTGCACCTTGGGCTTGGCGTGATAGGCCACGCTCAGGCCGGCCTGCGCCATCATCAAGAGATCGTTGGCGCCATCACCGACGGCCACGACTTGGCTCGGCGTGATGTTGAGTTCGCCGCACAGGCGCAGCAGGAAATCCGCCTTGGCCTGCGCACCGACGATGTTGCCGAGCACGACGCCGGTCAGCGCGCCGTCCTCGATGCCGAGCACGTTGGCCTGGCTGTAGTCGAGTTTGAGGCGCTCCTTGAGCCGTTCGGTGAAGAAGGTGAAGCCGCCGGAGACCAGCGCGAACTTCATGCCCGCGCCTTTGAGGCCACGGATCAAGTCCTCGGCGCCGGGGTTGAGGCTGAGGCGTTCGTGGTAGACGAGTTCGAGCGCGCTGGCGCGGGTGCCCTTGAGCAGGGCGACGCGGCGGGTGAGCGAGGTTTCGAAGTCGATCTCACCGCGCATGGCGGATTCGGTGATCGCGGCGACCTGTGATTTGATGTGGAGGAAGTCGGCGATCTCATCGATGCATTCGATGTTGATCAGGGTCGAGTCCATGTCGGAGACCAGCAGCCGCACCGCGCGCGGATCGAATCCCGCGGGCAGGGTGTTGATGTCGTGGCCGATGGCCTCGCTCAACTGGCGGCGGCGCACCGCGTCGAGCGGCGCTTCGTGGTGCACGCGGTGATAACGACCGCAGTGTTCCAGCGCGCCGAAGGTGCGCTCCAGCAGTTCGCGTGAGTCCTCGCGCAACTGCGCGGCGTGGATGATGGTGGTCAGCATATTAAGTCTCGCCTTGCTATAAATCTCTCCTCCCCAACCGCCCCTGGCAAAACGGGCCGGGCATCTCCCCCTCTCCCCCCGGGAGAGGGGCAGGGG
>CAZKZP010000024.1:29501-30382 GCA_964557295.1 uncultured Chromatiales bacterium
CCCTAACCCTCTCCCAAAGGGAGAGGGAAAAATGCGGGATAGCTTGGGAGAGATGGTACGCCTTCGATCCACTGTGCTGCCCGCTCAGGGCAGCAGTGCCTCGCCGGCCAGCAGGGTGTCCAGCGATTCCCGCTGGCGGATGATGTGATAGCGGTCGCCGTCGATCATCACCTCCGCGGCACGCGGGCGCGTGTTGTAATTGGAGCTCATGGAAAAGCCGTAGGCGCCGGCCGAGCGCACCGCCAGCACATCGCCGGGGGCGAGATTGAGCTCGCGGTCCTTGCCGAGGAAGTCGCCGGTCTCACACACCGGGCCGACCAGATCATAGCGGCGCTTTTCGCCTTCGCGCGGGGCGAGCGGGACGATCTCCATCCAGGCGTTGTAGAGCGCCGGGCGCACCAAGTCATTCATCGCCGCGTCGATCACGGCGAAGTTCTTGTTGGCCGTGTGCTTGAGATAGAGCACCTCGGTGAGCAGCACGCCGGCGTTGCCGACGATGGCGCGGCCGGGTTCGATGATCAGCTCCACGTCCAGGCCGTGTTGATCGAGCTTGGCCAGCACGGCGCGCGCGTAGTCCGCCGGCTCGGGCGGGGTTTCGTTCTTGTAGCGGATGCCGAGGCCGCCGCCGAGGTCCAAGTGCCGCAGCGCGATGCCATGCGCGCGCAAGCGGCCGATCAGCATCAGCACGCGGTCGAGCGCGTCGATGAAGGGGCTGAGCGTGGTCAGCTGCGAGCCGATGTGGCAGTCCACGCCTTGGATCGAGATATGGGCCATGGCCGCGGCCTGCTGATAAATGCCCAGCGCCGCTTCGATGGCGATGCCGAACTTGTTTTCCTTCAGCCCGGTGTCGCTGCGCGTCAATCCGGACGTCGACGCCGGCA
>CAZKZP010000024.1:30392-42714 GCA_964557295.1 uncultured Chromatiales bacterium
TTTCCTTCAGCCCGGTGGAGATGTAGGGGTGCGTGCCGGCGTCGACGTCGGGATTGACGCGCAGCGACACCGGGGCCTGGACGCCCAGCTCGCCGGCGACCTGATTCAGCCGCTCCAGCTCCGGCACCGATTCGACATTGAAGCAGTGGATGCCCACCTCCAGCGCGCGGCGCATCTCGGCGCCAGTCTTGCCCACGCCGGAGAACACCACCTTGCGCGGATCGCCACCGGCGCGCAGCACGCGCTCGAGCTCGCCGCCCGAGACGATGTCGAAGCCCGAGCCGAACCGGGCCAACAGGTTGAGGATCGCCAGATTGGAGTTGGCCTTGACCGCATAGCAGACCAGGTGCGGGCGGCCGTGCAAGGCCTGGTCGAAGGCGCGCCAGTGGCGCTCCAGGGTGGCGCGGGAGTAGACATAACACGGGGTGCCGACTTCGCGCGCGATCCGCCCGAGTTCGACCTCTTCGCCGAACAAGCGGCCGTGACGATATTCGAAATGATCCATACCCACTCTTTACTTCTGTTGTTCGGCCGCCGGGTCGGGATGATGCAGCTCGCCCTTCAGGCCGCAGCCTGGCAGGAGGCAAAGCCCCGCGATCAGCAAGCACAGTGACACGCTGCGCATCGTGCGATCCTCCGGTTGAATGAAGCGGAAATGATACCAGAAAGCGCTTTGAAAGCCGCAAGGAAAAACGGGGGAGCGCGGCCCGGTTACGAGGAGGCGTTGAGGGCCGCCGCCCGCTGCGCGGCCTTGTTCATGCGGTCCTCGATGAGTTTCTTGTAGGCGAGATAATGGATGGTCTGCACATTCTGCCCCGGCTCCACGCCGAGCAGATTGGCCGGCACATCGATGTCGGTGATGTAGATGGGATAGTCCAGGCCGCTGCCGCGCTGCTGCATGATGTATTTGGCGACCTCGCTGAACAGGGCATCGCCGTATTCGGCCGTGGAGAATTCCACCTCGTCGCAGAAGACGGTGAAGCCGGTGCTGGAATCGTTGGGGTCGCCGATGACCTGGACCTTGAAGCAGCGCTGCGGGGGCTGATACGCCAGTCTGCGGCGCTCCACCACTGGCTCCTCGCCGCCGGCGTCTTTCAGTTGATAACACTCGATGCGCTCGGGCGCCACCTCGCCGCTGGCGGGGAAGACCTGGCGTTTGAGGATGGCGCGCAAAAAGACATGATAGTGCGCCAGCACCACTGCCGGGTCGGCCAACGGCAGGGTCTGATGGAACAGCGAACCCTTTTCATCTAGCACATAGATCTCGAGATCCTTGCCCGAGGCATGAAAATAGAACTGCACCACCCCGGGCTTGTCATGCGCGTAGATCGCCATCAGCGGCCCCCGGTAGCGGGCGCTCGGATCGATCACCAGCGGGCTGTAGTGCGGCCGGGGCCGGCCGAGCTGCTCCAGCAGTTCCTCATAGGCGGGGATCTGCACATGCTTGAGCAAGCCGTCCTCCAGATAGAGCATGGAATAGCCGCGCTCGACGGCCAGCACATACCGCAGATTCTTGCTGCTCGGCGTCGCATAGGCCTTGCGCACGGACTCGAACAGTTCCGCCACCCGGCGCATGATCTTGTCGCCGTGCCCCGAGGAGTAACAGAAGACTTGAGCGGTGGGGGGCGGCGCCTCGCCTTCGCCCAGGGGCGACCATTGCAGATATTGGCACAGGCAGTCGAGCATGCCGTTGATGCCTTCATAGTGAAAGAACATCAGTTCCTGCCAGCTGGTGACGAACAAGACATCGATGCTGTGGATCAGATTCTCGCCGGCGGCGCCGAAGCTCAGGGCGTCGACCTTGTCGGTGATGAGATGGCCATCGCGCGCGCGCGCGCTCGCCGCCTTGACCCCGACGTTGACGAACAACTGCACCGACAGCAGCCGCGGTTTGTTGGCGAAGTCATCGATCTCCACCGCGGGCAACCGCCCGCCGGGGAACAGCTGTTGCAGCTTGTGGATGATGGCGTGCAATTCCCGGTCGGTAAACACGCTGTCGTGCGTCTGGATGGCATACGCGGTGCGCCGGTCGATCAGCCGGTTGAAATAACCCCAGATCAACAGCTCCATCAAATGATTGACGCGCTTGAGCGGCGCGCCTTCCTCGCCCGGCGCGCCCAGGCTGCCGCCGCGGTGCATCGACCACGTCTCGCGTCCGCCTTGCGTGCGCCGCTGCACCAGCGCCACCAGCGGTTCATGCAGATCTGAATTGAAGCCGCGGTTGATGATCTCCACCTTGCCGGCCTTGCGTTCGAAGGCCGCGTAGAGCTTGCGCCCCAGCACCGTCAGGTCGCGCTGGCTGATCATGGCCAGCCCGGCGTTTTCCCGCGCGAATTGCGACAGCGCGAAATAACTCTGCGTCAGCTCATCGACCAGCGCCTTGCGCTCCTGGGTGATGCGCTCGATCTTCCATTGATTGCGCCCATCGAGCATGGACAGGTGACTGAGACGCCAGTCCCACTTCTTGGTCAGGTTGTGCAACACATCCTGCTGCCAGTTGGTGCCGGCGATGTAGCGCATCTTCGACAGCGGCAGATTGATCTTGAAATAAAAGCAGCGGCGCACCAGCTCGATCCGGTCCTGGCCGTCGGTTTTCATCACATAGTCGGTGAGCCGCTCGATCAGCATCAGATAAGGGTCAACCGCGTTGAGCGCGATCTCGCCCGGTTCATAGATCTTGCGCTTGAAGGACAAACTGAGAAATTCGATCTCGGGATAATCCTTGGCGTAGGCCTCCATCAACAGGATTTTGAGCACCGACTTATAGGGGGAATCGACGCCCTTGTAGATCTGCCAAACGGCCGCGCCGAAGAACTCCTCCGCCGGCATGTGGCCCAGACCGCCGAAGTCGATGGTCTCGCCTTCCTGCAGATAGCGCCGCTCGATGAGATTCTTGGCGTATGCGGTGTAATTCTTTTCCTCCTCCGGCGGCACCAGCCACCACACCGGGATACGTCCGGCCAGCCACAGCGCGGTGCGATAGAACTCATCGAGCAACAGATCGTGTTGCGCGGTGCCGCTGCTCTCGCTGCTCAGATCCAATACCTCGCCGCGGCGAAAGCGGTCGGCGTTCATCAGAAAAAAATGCACCTCCAGATTGTATCCCTCGGCCCATTGCTCGATCTTCTCGCACTTCTCGCGCAACTCCTTGAGCTTCGCCGGATCGAGACTGGGCGAGTGACACAGCCAGATGTCGAAGTCACTTTTCGTGGAATGGGCGATGGTGCCGCTCGAGCCGATCAGAAACATGGCGTGGATGTCATAGTAATGCGACATCAGGCGCTTGTATTCAAACCCCTTCACCAGACGGCGCGCCGCCATCAAGGCCTGGCCTTCCTTGAGGTAATTGGAAATGCCCACCGGCGTTTCCATCGACACGAAACCCGGCAGCGAGGGGTGATTGACATGAAACAGCAGCGGCAGAATATCCAGCACGTCCTGCTGTTGCGGCCGCAAGGTCTCGCGCGTTCGGCTCAAACGCATTTGATTGAGTGTCAGAAATTTTTTCTTTATCGCTTTGAGATCCACTGCCTGCGCTCGTCCCGATACCGGAATTAAAACAACTACGAAATGCAGGCCTTTAAAGACGCGGCAAACACTGCGCCACTTCCCTGGGGCGAAAGCAATAAATGCCTGGGAGTGGCGCGTCGCCGCGGCCAACGCGTTCAAATCACGCCTGCATTTGCGAAATGGATTTTTACCCGTAATGTATCGGCTTATCGATGGATTTGCTTAGCCGCAAACCCGCACCGGACAGCGCCTTGGCGCGCCACAATAAAAGATTAAAGCTTTGACGCTGCTTGCCGCTTTATCGCAATTGACTTAAATTCCCTATGAACATCACCCTACCTGGAGGAGTCCGATGGATTTCACACTCGACAGCAGCACGTCGCAACAACTGCTGAAGTCTCTGCCCATGGGCATAGTCACCACCAACGCCAAGGGTGACATCACCTGGGCCAATGACGCCATGCTGCGCCTGCTGAAAACACCCGCGCGCGAACGGGCGCTGAGCCGTGAAACCCTTGACGAACTCCAGCCTTTTCTCGAATCCAGAGGCACCTTCACCGTGCTCGACCCGAGCAACAGTAATCAGATCTGGCTCAGGCATGGGTTGGTGGATCTGGCCGGCGGCGCGGTCCGGTGTCATGTATTCGAGGATGTGACCGAGGCAAAGGATTTTCAGCAGGAGCGTGATCAGCTGGCGGAGACCGTGCGCCGCCAGTCGCCCACCGACGAGCTGACCGGCCTGCTGACTCAGCACTCCCTGGTGCAGGGGCTCCAGCCGCTGGTCTCGCTCAGCCGCCGCTACGAGAAGCCGCTGTCCATGGTGATGCTCGAGATCAAGAATCTGAAGGACTTCAGCGACCATACGCCGGACGCGGTGGTCGCCACCAGCCGTCTGCTCAAGGAACAGATGCGCTGGGCGGACATGATCGCCCGCATCGGTGAAGGGCAATTCCTCCTGGTGCTGCCGGAGACCAACAAGGGAGCGGCCGCCCAGCTGGTGGACAAGATCTACCCGCTACTGGCACAACTGAAGCTGCCTGGAACCCCGCTGCACCCGCAAGTCGCCTTCGGCATCACGGAATGGAGCCGCAACGACGACGTCAAACGCCTGATCAAGCGCACCGAAGAAGCGCTGAACATGGCCCGCGAGGACGACAGCCGTTACGCCGAGATCATGTGACACCCGGTCACCGGCCGCCCCCCTCCCCAATGTTTTGTTTCTTCTTTCTGCTGCTACTGTTCCCCGGCGCGCTCTCGGCCGGGGAGATCAGCGCCACCGTCTACAACATCATCGATGGCGATTCGCTCTGGGTGGAGACCCGCCACGGCGAACGCCTGGAAGTGCGCCTCGGCGGCATCGACGCCCCGGAATACAACCAGCCCCACGGGATGGAAGCCAAAAAACACCTCGGCCGCCTGCTGATCAACCAGCGTGTGCGCCTGATCGAACTCGATCAGGACAAGTATCACCGCGTGGTCGCGCAGATCTACCTCGGCAAGATCGATGTGAATGCAAAACTGATCGAAGAGGGTGATGCCTGGGTCTACCGCCACCATGCCGAGGATCCCCGGCTGCTCGCGCTGGAACGCCAGGCCCGGGAGCAGCGCCGAGGTCTGTGGACCGACGCCAAACCGATCCCGCCCTGGAAGTGGCGCCGGATCAACAAGGCCTATCCGGCCGACCGCAAGTCCGATTAGGGCGAGTAATTAGAGGTTCCTTAGACCAGCAGTGCCACCGCCCAGGCCGCGGACACACCCGCCAGGGTCAGCAATCCGAGCCAAAACTGACTGCGCTCCCCCAGCCGGACATGCCGGTCCATCAGGGCGATCAGCAAGCCCAGCGCCGCGCCGCTGGCAAATCCGGTGATATGCGCCATCCAGTCGGTCCGCTCGTGCGGGCCGCCCAGAAACGCCAGCAGGGTCAGCCCCACCAATATCGGCAACCAGCGGCGCATGCCGGTATAGAGCCACGAATCGCGCCGCCACCAGATATAGGTCGATAAGATTCCCACGGCCCCGAAGATCGCGGTCGATGCCCCGATCCAGTCGTGCGTCTCGGGTTGGATCGAGCCATTGATCAGATTACCCAGGGTGCCGGCCGCCAGGATGCCAAACCAGGCCACGCCCGAACCGAGCAGCTGGCTGAGCACCACCCCCATCAGGATGCCAAACCCGAGATTGCCGGCCAGATGGCCGATATCGACATGCAGCGTGAGCGCCGTGACCGCGCGCCACCATTCCCCAGCCTGCACGGCCCCGGACTTGCCCGCCCCGGCGGCGAGCACGGCCTCAGCAGTCGGCTCAAGATTCTGCAAGTCGAAAAACAACAGCAGGATCGCGACGTAGAGCATGGCGCCCAGCGCGCCATTGGACAGGATCTGGAAACTGAAGCGGGGTTTGGGTCGGCGCTGATTCTCCAGCCGGTAAAGCCGCAGTTGCTCGGTGGCCTGGGCCTCGTGCTGGGCCTCGACCACCAAGGCGAATTGCCGCTCCTGATAGACCACGGCGCTGGGGATCCCCACCGACTCCAGCACCAGCGCCGCATCGGTGCACACATGGCGCATCGGCGACTGCAGCACAATGGCCGCGCGGACATCACCGTCATTCACAATCTCATGCACGTCCCACCACCTCAACCAAATCCAACCGCGTCACCCCGTCATGGGGACGCCGCATCGACAAATCAAGCATGGCGGGGAACTCGGGTATTGACTCAAGAACAAGAACTGACTAACATGCGCGGCTCAAGCCGTTAGCGATCCACGACGGGTGCTTAGCTCAGCTGGTAGAGCGTCGCCCTTACAAGGCGAATGTCGGGAGTTCGATCCTCTCAGCACCCACCATTTCCCCCCGCGCATCCAAATTTGAATCTCTGCCGCGCGACTCCGCTGTCAGGCGGAGCGTACGCGGATGATCACCTCGACCCCGCTCATTTGCGTGCCTTCCGGCAAGGCAGGGAAGCGGGTGAAACTAAGCGCGCCTTCAGGGATATCCGCGAGCTGCCCAGTTTCCTCGTTGTAGAAGTGGTGGTGCGAATGCACGGTGGAATCATAGAAGATCTTGGTGGGATCGACGATGACCTCGCGCACCAGGCCCTTGGCAACGAAGAGGTTCAAGGTATTGTAGATCGTGGCTTTAGAAACACAGGCGCGCTCTTGATTGACCTCTTCGAGGACCTGTTCGGCGGACATGTGGCGCGGATGCGCGCACAACACCTGTGCGATCTTGATGCGCTGCTGAGTCGGCCCGATATCATAGCGGCCCAGCAATTCGCAAATTTCATTGTGTGTTTTCGTCTCCATAGCGGCACCCTTCAGCTGCGATTCAGTTGCGGTTCAGTTTTAGACTTGCTCGAAATATACTATTGAGTTTCTGGGGCAAGTGCAATTCCTCGAAAGCGGTACCCTTCATGCGCGCAGAGTATAGCCCCCCGGCGGCACCACGGTCGACTGCCCGCAGATGAGCTCACGCATCAGCCGCGCCGAGGCCGGCGCCATCGCCACGCCATTGCGGAAATGCCCGGCATTGAGATAAAGCCCTTTGATTTCAGAAACTTCGCAGATGAACGGGACGCCATTAGGTGATCCCGGCCGCAGACCGGACCAGTGCTGGATGACCGGGCAGTCGGCCAGGGCGGGTACCAGGGCCAGGGCGGCCGCCCGCAATTCCTCCCGGGCGGCGGCGGTGGTCATCTTGTCAAACCCCGCATATTCGACCGTGCTCCCGGCCAGCACCAAGCCATCCTGGCGCGGAATCAGATACCGATCATGCTTCAACACGATGCGCCGCAACATCCCCGGCCGGGTCTGGAACAGCAGCATTTGACCACGCACCGGCTCGACCGCGAGCGTGACACCGAGCCGCTGCAGCAAGCCCGCGCTCCACGCCCCGCCCGCCACCACGACCTGCTGGGCGTGATAACTCGCCGCCTCGGTGCGCACCGCGAGGCCCGCGGCCACCGGCTCGATCGCGACCACCTCACTGTGGGTACGAATGGCGACGCCACGCGCCAGCACGGCCGCCTGCACCGCCTGCAAGAGGCGCGGATTGCGCACCTGGGCGACCTGCGGCATCCACAAACCGGTGGCGCAGGGCGCCGCCATGGCGGGCTCACAGTCCCGCACCTGCCGGGCATCGAGCCGTTGCAAGACCGTGCCGGTGCGCGACGCCCAAGTCTCGGCCGCCTCGGCATCCGCCACCTCCAACATCAATAGCCCGGAGGGCACCCATTGCGCGTCGATGCCGGTCTCGTGCCGGAGTTCCGCGACGAGTTCCGAGTAATGCGCCTGGCTCCAGGCGACCAAGGCGTTGACCGCATCCGGATACCGCCAGGGATAGAGCGGGGAGATGATGCCGCCGCCGGCCCAGGAGGATTCGCGACCGACCTCCTGGCGCTCCAGCACCAACACACGCCGGCCTTCTCTGGCCAGTTCGCGTGCCGTCAGCAATCCGATCAGCCCGGCGCCGACGACGATGCAATCATAAGCAGGGGCTGGTTTCATACGCCGTCTCGGTTAGATAACGCTGCGCCAGTCCGGCGAATCCCATCTGGCTGCACTTGAGGCCGGCGATGCGGCAGCCTAGCGCAAGGGCCTCCGGCAGGTCGTTCGCGCCGAGGCGCGCGTGGATGTAGCCGGCATTGAAGCTATCGCCCGCCCCGATGCTGTCCACGATACACGCCTGCCGGCAGGCGGGGGCGTGGTGCTGCGCGCCGTCCGGGCCGAGTCCGAAGGCCCCGTCCTCGCCCCAGGTGCAGACCAGCTCCGCCTGCGGGGCGAGCACCCGCATGGCGGTCAGGAACGGGCCGGCCTGGGTGAACCCCCGGGCGCGGGCATAGACCTTGGAAAACAGCAGGACATCGGCGTCAGCGAACAAGGCCTCGATGCCCTCGCGCGGTTTCTCGATCTCCACCGAACGCGGTAGGTGCGGGGCGCTACGCCGGGCGTGGGCGAGCATCCGGGCGGTATCCGCGACGGCGCGCCCCTCGAAGTGCAACCAGTCCAGCCCATGCAGATCGAGGCGAGCGAAATCTTTGAAGCCAAATTCGGGCAGATCGCGGTAATGAACGATGGTGCGGCTGCCGTTGCGGCGGTTGAGTGTGATGTAAGAGGTGGGCGTCTTGCCCGTGCGGGCGATGGCGCAGTCCGAAAACGCGACCCGATGGCCGTCCAGCTCCTGGCGGATCACCTGGCTCGCGGCATCCTCGGCGAGGACCCCGCCCCAGCGGCAGGCATGCCCAAACTGGCTCAGCACCACCAGGGTGTTGGTGGCATTCCCCCCGCGCACCCTCATCTGATCCAGCGCGCGAACCTCACTGTCTTCGGCGGGAAAATCGTCCACCACATTGATGATGTCCAGGGTCGCGATACCGACGCCCATGATCCGAGCCATAGTCTCCTACCAGTTGAGAAGATCCGAGGGAGTATACCACTTGGAAAGGTGTTCAAGCGCGAGAACTTCGGCTACAGTACCAGGACCATCTCATCCACGGAGCGTCCGGTTCCGCATACATGAAACAGCGCTGCGCATCCCTCCTGGCGACAAGCTTCATCCTGGCCGCATGCGGTTGGGGGGCAGCGGTTGGCGCCGGCTCGGCAGAAGAAGGCACCATTCTCGATCTGTCGGGGCCCGCCGCCAAAGCCACTCCCGCGCCGACGCCCAGCGTCACCCCCCTAGCACCCGCCACCCCGAGCGTTGCGCCCGAGCGCTTGGCGCCCAAGCCCGCCAAGGATCTGCGCATCGTCAAGCCGGAGACGCCCGGCCTGCTCAAGGAAAGCGGGATCTATGACAGCGCGAACGACTCCATGGTGGTGTTGCAGAATCCGGTCGAAGCCGTCGCCGGCTTTCCGAAAGATCGGCGCAATGCCGTCGACTGGGTAGCGACCCTGGGACAGGGATTGATCAATCCACGCAGCGTCCTGCTGGGTCATGACCGTAAGGACAAGCCGCTCGATCTCGACGTGGTGATGAAGAACACCTCCACCATGCCGTATGTCAAATTCCCGCACAAACAGCACACGGAATGGCTCGGCTGCGAGAACTGCCATCCGCAACCCTTCGAAACCCAGGCGGGGAAGACGCCGGTCACCATGACCAAGATACTGCGCGGGGAATACTGCGGGGTTTGCCATGACCGTGTGGCGTTTTCGCTGTTCTTGTGCGAGAAGTGCCACAACACGCCGCCGCGCTAGCCTGCGGCGATCAATAACGGCCTGCTTGAATTTGCGCCAGATGCTGATCCGTTCGGATCAGCGTCTCATCGAATCGAAGAATTCCGAATTAGTCTTGGTGGTGCGCAGACGCTCGATCAGGAACTCCATCGCCTGGGTCTCTTCCATCGGATGCAGGAGCTTGCGCAGGATCCACATCTTTTGCAGCTCTTCCTGATCGGTAAGCTTCTCTTCGCGGCGTGTGCCCGAGCGATTGATATTGATCGCCGGATAGATGCGTTTTTCCGCGATGCTGCGCGCCAGATGGATTTCCATATTGCCGGTGCCCTTGAACTCCTCGTAGATCACGTCATCCATGCGCGAGCCGGTATCGATCAGCGCGGTGGCGATGATGGTGAGCGAGCCGCCTTCCTCGATGTTGCGCGCCGCGCCGAAGAAGCGCTTCGGACGGTGCAGGGCGTTGGCATCCACACCGCCGGTCAGCACCTTGCCGGAGGACGGGATCACGGTGTTGTACGCACGCGCCAGACGCGTGATGGAATCGAGCAGGATCACCACATCACGTTTGTGCTCCACCAGGCGCTTGGCCTTTTCGAGGACCATTTCCGCGACCTGCACATGTCGGGTGGCCGGCTCATCGAAGGTGCTGGAGATGACCTCGCCACGGACGGAACGCTCCATCTCGGTGACTTCCTCGGGGCGTTCGTCGATCAGCAGGACGATCAGATAACATTCGGGGTGGTTGTGGGCGACGGACTGGGCGATGTTCTGCAGCATCATGGTCTTGCCCGACTTGGGCGAGGAGACGATCAACCCGCGCTGCCCCTTGCCGATGGGGGCGGTGAGGTCGATGACGCGCGCGGTCAGATCCTCGGTGCTGCCGTTGCCTATTTCCATCGCCATCCGCTCATCGGCATGCAAGGGCGTCAGGTTCTCGAACACTACCTTGCGCTTGGCGACCTCGGGGTGTTCGAAGTTGATCTCATCGACCTTGAGCAGGGCGAAGTAGCGCTCGCCTTCCTTCGGCGGCCGGATCTTGCCGGTGACCGTATCGCCCGTGCGCAGGTTGAAGCGCCGGATCTGACTGGGGGAGACATAGATGTCGTCCGGACCGGCGAGATAGGAACCGGTGGCCGATCGCAGGAAGCCGAAGCCATCCTGCAGAATCTCCAACACCCCGTCACCGGAGATGTCCTCGCCGCTCTTGGAGTGGGCCTTGAGTATGGAGAAGACCAGATCCTGTTTGCGCGTGCGCGCCGTGCCTTCGATGCCCAGGGATTGGGCGATTTCAACTAATTCCGCGACGGGGGTGTTTTTCAGCTCTGTGAGATTCATGACCTGTTTTGCTTACTAAGATGTGTGGTGTGAGAAAGAAAATCTGGAAAGACTAAAACTTAAGGAAACTTGGGAGGTACCAAACAGGGCGTTTGGAGTACCGCTAAACTACCACGATCGACTTGTTACGTCCAGCACCATCCTCGAGAAGGGATATCGGCCGGACGTAACAAACCTGGAGTATTAAATGTTGCTATCGATGAATGCGGTCAATTGTGACTTGGACAGGGCCCCGACCTTGGTCGCTTCCACATTGCCGCCCTTGAAGATCATCAATGTCGGAATGCCGCGGATACCATACTTTGGCGGGGTATTGGGATTCTCGTCGATATTGAGCTTGGCGATGGCGATCTTACCGGCATACTCCTTGGAGATTTCGTCCAGGATGGGCGAGATCATCTTGCAGGGACCGCACCACTCCGCCCAATAATCCACCAATACCGGTCCTTCGGCCTTCAAAACCACGCTCTCGAAGGTATCATCCGTTACATAAACTATATCGGCGCTCACGTATACTGGCCTCCAAATTAGTGAACACAATGCATCGTTGTTAATTCTAGCACCTGAGAGGTGACATTTGAGCGGATTCACCCGACGATTTCAAGCCCAACTTCAGAATTTTCTGATATCCTAGCGCCCATGAGTGAACACCATCTAAGCCAAACCCGCCTCGACAGCTTGCCCTTGGCCGCGCCGCTGTTACAGGCCCTGAACGATCTCGGTTTCACCTACTGCACGCCGATCCAAGCCTCCGCACTGCCGCTGGCGCTGGAAGGCAAGGATCTCTTGGGCCAGGCACAGACCGGCACCGGCAAGACCGCCACGTTTCTGCTCTCTGCGATGAATTGGCTGATCAACCATCCAGCCCCCGAGCGCCGCCGCGCCAATCAGCCGCGCGCGCTGATCCTGGCGCCGACCCGCGAGCTGGCGCTCCAGATCCACAAGGATTTCACTACCCTGGCCAAATATACCGAACTGACCGCGGCGGTGATCTATGGCGGCGCGGGTTATGGCACCCAACGCAAGCAGCTGGAAGAGGGCGTGGACCTCCTGATCGGCACGCCGGGCCGCACCATCGATTATTTCCAGCAGAATGTCTTCGATCTGCGCGAGACTCAGGTGGTGGTGCTCGATGAGGCCGACCGCATGTTCGATCTCGGCTTCATCAAGGACATCCGCTTCCTGCTGCGGCGCATGCCGGAGCCCTCGCAGCGGCTGAACATGTTGTTCTCGGCCACGCTCTCCTACAAGGTCATGGAGCTCGCCCACGAGCACATGAACGAGCCGGAAATGGTGCAGATCGAGCC
>CAZKZP010000025.1:0-3046 GCA_964557295.1 uncultured Chromatiales bacterium
GCCCCGCCGACGATGCCGCCTTCCTGCACGGGCTGTTCGAGGGCATGGCGCGGATCGAACAGCTGGCCTATCAACGCCTGGCCGAGCTCGGCGCGCCCTACCCCAGCTCGATCCGTTCGGCCGGCGGCGGGGCGCAGAATGCCGTTTGGACCCAAATCCGCGGCCAGATGTTACGGGCTCCATTGGTTGAAGCAACGCAACAGGAAGCCGCCTATGGCAGCGCATGTCTGGCACGGCGCCCCATCGCCTGCAACCCGTAGGAGCGAGCCCTGCTCGCGAAATCACTGTTCAAAACCGCTGATCGCGAGCAGGGCTCACTCCTACGGGGAGGGGCGGGGGCATTCATCGATTTAGGAGAGACAACAATGATCAATCCCATCTTTGGCGCGAAATATTTTCTGCAAGGCTTTACGCTGCTCATCAAGCCCGGCGTCTTCCCGTACGTGTTCATCCCCTTGCTGATCAATGTAGCGCTGTTCACCGTGGTGCTGATCCTCAGCATCGGTCAATTCGAACATCTGATGGCCTGGGTGATGTCCTATCTGCCCGATTGGCTGCAATGGCTGTCCGGCCTGCTCTGGGTGCTGTTCGCCCTCAGCCTGCTGATCGTGATCTTTTTCACCTTCTCGCTGGTGGGCAACCTCATCGCCGCGCCGTTCAACGGCCTGCTCTCAGAGGCCGTGGCGCGTCATCTCCGGAGTACGCCAGCGGAAACCCCTGCCACAAGCTGGGCGCAAGCCCTGACCGCGAGCCCGAAGATGCTCTGGAACGAAGGCAAAAAGCTGGGTTATTTCGCGAAACTGGCCATTCCGTTGTTAGTGCTGTTTTTCATCCCCGGACTGAACCTGTTCGCGCCACTGCTGTGGTTCCTGTTCTGCGCCTGGATGCTGGCCGTGGAATACAGCGACTATCCCCTAGGCAATCGCGGCATGTCATTCCCGGACCAGCGCGCGCTGCTGCGCCAGTACCGCGGCAACAGCCTCGGCTTCGGCGCAACCGCCTTGGTCATGACCATGGTGCCCTTGCTCAATTTCATCGTGATGCCGGTGGCCGTGGCGGGCGCGACCGCGATGTGGGTGGATTATTACCGCAGACAACAGTGAATCGTGATGACAACGCATCGGATAAAAATGCCTCTTGTAGGAGCAAGCTTCAGCTTGCGATCATCAACATCAATCGCAAACTGAAGCTTGCTCCTACCTAAGATATCCGGTCACCGTGAAGATAGATCACCCCCACAACAGCTCGGCGCTGAGGGGTTGCTCGATCAGCTCGAGCGAGACCACTTCCTTGATCTTGAATTCGGTGTGCTGAGAATCGCGCACCACCGGCTTTTCATAGGGTCCGCCGCGCGGACTGACAAAACACATCACCCGGGGCGCGGCGCCCTTGGCGCCACGGCGCAGCACGATGCCGACATCCCCATTGAACAGGCGCACGCACATTCCCGGCGGATACAGCCCCAGCATCTTGATGAAGGCCTGCGCCAACAGCGCCTTTTTTGAATCCTTCAATGACAGGTACAAGCTGCGCAGCGACTCGATCGGCGACATCGCCTGACGATAATAGCGCGCGGAAATCATCGCGTGATAGCGGTCGGTCATGCTGACCAGCATCGATTCCCGGCTCAGCCCACTCTCATCCAGCCCGCGCGGATAACCCTTGCCGTCGTGTTCCTCGTGATGCTGCAAAATGGTCTCCAGCCACTTTGCATCCTTGACGCCGACGGCCCGCAACAGCTCGACGCCGCGCTCCGGGTGCGCACGGACCGCCGCCCGCTGCTCGTCGCTCAGCGGCTCTTTCTGCGCGCACAGTTGCTCCTGCAACTGGCGCATGCCGATATTGGAGGTGATCACCGCGCAGATCATGCTCAAGCGGTCATCCTCGTCCATGGTCAAGGTGCGGCTGGCCAGCTCGCACAAGATGGCCGAATGCAGCGGATGGCGCACGGTGTATTTGCCGCGCTTGTCCATGTGGACCACGCCGAGCGCGGCATCGGGATTCACCCAGCAGATGTCCTGCACCTGCTGGGCCAGTTCGTACACGCGATGGGAGATTTTATTGCTGAGACCCTGTTCGATATCCTCGAACACGCCGGCGAGTTCGGCGTGCAAATGGGTGATCGTCTCGAAGAACCCGATCTTGAGATTGCGCTGGCGGCGCACCGGCGGGGCGATCTCCACTTCCCCCTTCGGGGCGGGCGCTGCCGCTGGCGCGGCGGGCGCGTCGGCCCCCTCGGCGAAATCGCGATAGATGCCCTTGCGCACCATGGCCACGATCCGTCCGAGCATCGCATACGTCACCTCATCGCCTTGCTTGAACACGGCGCTGCCGCCGCTTTCCGCGTCATGCAGCGTCCAGGGCAGACCAGTGCCGACCTTTATATTCTTGGTATCCGCTTCGACGAGTTTGACGCGCGCCATGGGTGCTGTGTTTCCGTATCCGACGAATGTGGCGTTTGATTAAAATTGCTTCAAATGATATCGACCCCGGCGCGATATCCTTTACAGCGTGTGGGATTCATCTTTCTTCGAGATAGCGCCGGATCCTGGCGACGGCCTCCATCAGATTTTCCAGAGAGTTGGCGTAAGAAAAACGCACGTAGCGTTGCGGGGCGTTGGCGCCGAAATCCAGGCCCGGCGTCACCGCCACCCCGGCCTTGTCCAGCAGGTCGAGCACGAACGGATAACTGTCACTGGTCAGGCGGCTGCAATCGGCGTAGATGTAAAACGCGCCCTGCGGTTCGCACGGCACCTCGAAGCCCAACTGACGCAAGGCGGGGAGCAGAAAATCGCGGCGCCGCTGGTATTCCGCGCGGCGCTGCTCCAGCTCCGCGATGGTCTGCGGCGCGAACGCCGCCAGCGCGGCATATTGCGAGACCGTCGGCGCGGCCAGGAAGATGTTCTGCGCCAGCTTGTCCACCGCGGCGACATACCCCGGCGGCACCACCAACCAGCCCAGGCGCCAGCCGGTCATGCAGAAATATTTCGAGAAACTGTTGATCACGAACAATTGATCGGAAATCGCGAGCGCCGTTGGCACGTCC
>CAZKZP010000025.1:3056-31555 GCA_964557295.1 uncultured Chromatiales bacterium
GTCCTGGCCGTAGGTCAGACCGTGATAGATCTCGTCGACGATGAGACGGCCGCCGCGCTGCGCCACCGCCGCGTGAATCGCGCGCAGCTCCGCAGCGTCCACCACCGTGCCCGTGGGATTGGAAGGGCTGGCCACCAGCGCGACCTGGGTCCGCGCCGACCAGTGCTGCGCGATGTGTTCGGCCGTGAGCTGAAAATTACTCGTGGCATCCACCGGCACGCTCAGCGGCACGCCCTCCAGAAACCGCGCGAAGTTCTTGTTGCAGGGATAGCCGGGATCGGCCAGCAGGACTTCATCATCAGGATCGACCAGCACCCCGAGCGCCAGCAGCAAGGCGCCGGAGGCGCCGGGTGTCACGATGATGCGCTCGGGCGCCACCTCCACCTGATAACGCTGCCGGTAAAACGCGCTGATCGCCTCGCGCAGCGCCGGCAGTCCCAGCGCCGGCGTGTACTGCGTCTGCCCGGCCTGCAAGGCCTGTTGCGCGGCAGTCACCACGGGGGCCGGCGTCGGAAAATCCGGCTCGCCGATCTCCAGATGGATGATGGAGCGGCCCTGCGCCTCCAGCGCCCGGGCGCGGGCCAGCAGTTCCATGACATGGAACGGCTGGATATCCCTCATCCGCGTGGCGAATCTATCCGCCATGCGCGGCCTTGTGGATTTTCCGGATCAGTCCGAGATCGACGTGCGTGTGACCGTGGGCATCGCCCGCCAGCACCTTGAAGGGCGCATCCGGCTCGCCGAGCTGATCGACGACGATGGCCGCGCCGCTGAAATCATCCTCCTCGGTATAACCGTTGATGGTGATGACCGTGGCCAGACGCGCCTGGCTCGACGCCAGGATGCCGTTGCGCGAATCCTCGAAGGCCACGCAGTGCTCCGGCGCCAGATTCATCTCCTGCATCACATAATGATAGATATCCGGTGCCGGCTTCTTGGCCGGGACGATATCACCCGCGCCGATCACCTCGAACCAGTCCAGCGCATGCTCGCCGAGGGTATAGGCCAACAGCGCCGAGACGTTTTCCGGGGTCGTCGTCGTGGCGATCGCCAGACGGATGCCCGCGGCGCGCGCCTCATCGAGCAGCCGCGCCACGCCGGGGCGCAGCGGGATCTGGCCGCGCGAGAGCAGTTCGGTGTAGAACGTCGTCTTGGAGGCATGCAGCCCCGCCACGAAATCGGAGAAATTGCCGGGACGCTGAAACCCGGTATTGTATTTGTCCAGATAATAGCGGATACGCTCCTTGCCGCCGGTCACCGCCAGCAACTCGCCATACAGCCCCACGGACCAGTCCCAATCCAGACCGGCATTGGCAAAGGCCATATTGAACGCTACCCGGTGCCCGTCACGTTCGGTATCGGCCAGGGTACCGTCCACATCAAAAATCAACGCCTGTAAACTGCTCATCGCTCACCCTCTCGTTCTTTAAGCCCGCCTATGTTACTTACTTACCCCCACCATGACAAAAGCCCTTGCAACCCCTGTCATTTTATTGCTCTTTGATTTGGATTCTGCTATAGATGCACGCTTACATTTTATTGGACAGGTAGGAGGCCTCATGGCTCAAGCTAAAGCCAAAAAGACACCCTCAAAAACAGCTGCACCGAAGAAGGCAACGGCCTCTGCAAGCAAAGTGGTGAAAAAAACTCCGGCCAAGTCACCCGCGAGTAAGTCAAGTGTGACTAAGTCACCCGTAAAAGCCCCCGCTAAAAAACCGGCCAAGGCGCCCGCAAAGCCCGTTGTGAAGACTGCCGCAAAACCCGCACCCAAGGCTAAACCAGCGGCGAAACCCGCCGCTAAGACTACTGCGAAAACCTCTGCCCCGAAGGCTGCGCCGGCTGCGAAACCAGTCGCCAAGCCCGCCGCGAAAACCGCGACGCCGAAGGCTGAGCCACCCAAGAAAAAGGCTATGACGACAAAACCTGCTGTTAAAAAGACATCCACCGCTCCGACCGCTCAGGCAACCGAGACCGCCTCTCTGCTGGACTCTTTCACCAACTTCACCCCTTACAATGTGAAGAAGGGCGAAAACTACATGAACAACGGCCAGATCGAGCACTTCCGCAAGATCCTCGCGGGCTGGAAGCAGGAATTGATGGTGAAGGTGGATGAGACCGTGCATCACATGCAGGACGAGTCCAGCAACGTCCCTGATCCCAACGATCGCGCCACGATCGAATCCGATTTCACCATGGAACTGCGCACCCGCGACCGCGAGCGCAAGCTCATCAAAAAGATCGAAGAGTCGATCAAAACCCTCGACAGCGGCGATTACGGCTATTGCGAGAACTGCGGTGAAGAAATCGGCATCCGCCGCCTGGAAGCGCGCCCGACCGCGCAACTGTGCATCGATTGCAAGACGCTGGACGAAATCCGGGAAAAACACATCAATCGCTGAGGCATACCGCCTCATGGGATGGAGGGGGGCTCAGTGCTCCCCTTTTCATTGGTGCGGGCTGTTCAGTAAGTCACGTTTTCTCGAGGACCCGCAGCTTGTTATCGCGGGCAAAGGCCATGATGTATCTGTAGCCCTCGGGATTTATCTCCCGGAAACTCTCGTCGACCATGAGGCATTTGGTTCCGTTGACCATGCACGGCTGCACTTGATCTGAATAGTGCAGGCGGTGGTCCCGTCCAAATCGACCCATCAGGCCGGAAATACGCTCTATCCAATCGCTCGGACGGAATTGCCTGCCATCCTCGCGCACACTTTCGATAACCCATTTGGTCTGTTGCGCCGCCATATCCAAAGCCCCATCAATATATAACGCAATACTTATTGCCCATCATCGTTGTATGTATCTGGACTAAACCTGAAAACTTTAGCGGAAATAAACAAAATGGCCGCAGAGTTCGCACTCTGCGGCCATTTTGGATTTACCCAGGCGGTCGGTAGTATTACAGCTCTTTGGAGTGCTTGCTCAGGTAGCTGGCAACGCCCTTGGCATCGGGCTTCATGCCCTCGTCGCCCTTCTTCCAGCCGGCGGGGCAAACTTCACCGTGTTTTTCAGTAAATTGCAGCGCATCGACCAGACGCAGCATTTCGTCGACATTGCGGCCCAGCGGCAGATTGTTGACGATCTGCGCCTGCACCACGCCCTGCTTGTCGATCAGGAATGAGGCGCGCAGCGCCACACCCGCCGGGTGCTCGATGCCGTAGGCCTGAGCGATCTCGTGTTTGACATCGGCCACCAGTGGGAAACCGACCGGGCCGATGCCGCCCTTGTCGACCGGGGTGTTGCGCCAGGCGAAGTGCGTGAACTGCGAGTCGATGGACACACCGACGATCTCGACGCCCAGTTCCTTGAACGCCTTCGACCGATGGTCATGGGCAATGATCTCGGAAGGACATACGAAGGTGAAGTCCAACGGATAGAAGAACAGCACGACGTATTTGCCGCGCAGGTCTGAGAGTTTGAAATTTTCTTTGATGCTGCCATCGCCCATCACGGCGGCGGCGGTAAAATCAGGGGCTTGTTTGGTTACCAGTACGCTCACTTGAAGTTCCTCCAGAAATATCGTTGATCATTTTAGTACGCCAATAAATCATACCCTCACCCTTAGACCGAGTCTAGGGCTGAGTGACTTGGAAGGTCTGGGTCTATTATGGACAATAAGGGCAAAATTGCCATATTTAGCCTACTATGCATCGAGACTATCGCGGGCGTTTTGCCCCCTCTCCCACCGGCCCCCTGCATTTCGGCTCCCTGATCGCCGCCCTCGGCAGCTTTCTTCAGGCCCGGACGATGCGTGGCCGCTGGCTGGTCCGCATCGAAGACCTCGACCCGCCGCGCGAGGTGGCGGGCGCCGCCGATGACATCCTGCGCTGCCTCGATGCCTTCGGCCTGCATTGGGACGAAGAGGTCTGGTATCAAAGCCGGCGCCGCGAAGCCTATCTCGCGGCGCTGGAAGAGCTGGGCAAACTGGACGTGACCTACCACTGCGGATGCAGCCGCAAGGAACTCGCGGGATACGAGATCTATCCCGGTATCTGCCGCGCCGGTCTGCCGAACGGGAAAGAGCCCAGGGCCGTTCGGCTGCGCGCGCCCGCCACCCCCATCGCATTCACCGATATCGCCCGCACCCTCGGCGATTTCGTCATCCGGCGCGCGGACGCACTCTTCGCGTATTCACTGGCGGTCGTCGTCGACGATGCCGCGCAAGGCATCAGCGAGATCATCCGCGGCAGCGATCTGCTGGAACTCACCGGCGGCCAGATCCATCTCCAGCGGCTGCTCGGCCTAGCCACCCCGCGATACGGACATCTGCCTGTCGCCGTCAATCAACAGGGCGAAAAACTCAGCAAACAGACCTTCGCCCCGCCCCTCGATTACAAAGATCCCGCGCCCGCGCTGTGGCGCGCCCTGGCATTCCTCGGACTGAAGCCACCGCTGGAATTACAGCGGGAGCCTGTGCATCTACTCCTGGACTGGGCCTTGGAGCAATGGACGATGCAGTCCGTTCCGAAGGTCAGGGCGATGCCGTTCATCGGCGCGTAAAAATGCCTGGCTGGATTCCGGCAGGCGCCGGAATGACGACTGGTTCAATCCCTAAATGGTCTGTCGATGACCGAAGGGCTTCCAGGCCGGGGCGATGACGTTGGGCATCTCCGAGCGATTGATCAGCACCGCTGGACTCAAGACCAGCTCGCCAAACCGATCGTTGATCTTGTCCACCACCTGGTTGACGCGCTCCCGCGCGGGATCCGCCGCGGCAAATAAATCGAACTGCCGGACGTTCTGTTTGGGATTCAAGGCGGTGACCTGCACCTGAAACACCCCCTCGCCCCGCCATTGCGATTGCAGCATGCGCCGGCACAGCCCGGTGATCTCGCGCCCGTCGGCGGTCGGCATCAGGGTGCGCCAGTTGCCGCCGATCCAGCCCTCGCGGGCGCGCAGGCCGATGAAGAACTCCTTGGCGCTCATGTCGTGACGACGCAGCCGCGCGCCGACCTTCTCGCTCATGTGGATCAGATACGTCAGCAGCACCTGTTCATCACGGGTGTTGGGCGGCATCACCTTGCCATGGCCGATCGACTGCGGCGGCGGCACATTCACCTGCAACGGCTCCGGGTCTTGCCCCTGGCACATATACCAGATGCGCCGCCCCGGATTGCCGAAACGCTGGGCCAGCACGCCGATGGGCAGCCGGACCATATCCCCGCAGGTGCGCACCCCGCGCTCAGCCAAAAAACGCCCGATCCCCTGGGCGATGCCGCACAACTCGGTGACCGGCACATCCCGCAGCCGCGCCGCCGCCTCCCAGGGCGGGATCACGGTCAGGCCGTTGGGCTTGTCGAGTTTGGCGGCGTATTTGGCCGTGGTCTTGTCGCCGCTCACGCCCACCGAACACAGCAGCCCGGAGACCTCCAGCACCCGGTTCTTGACCCGCGCGGCGATCTCAGCCGGATGCCCGAGCAGGCGCTGGCAGTGCGTGACATCGAGAAAAGCCTCGTCGACCGAGAACACCTCGACATCGGGCGTGAACTCCTGCAACGCATCCATGATCCGGGTGGAGACCTGCGCATAACGTTTCGGCCGCGCCGGGCACTGAATCAGCTTCGGACATAATTCCCGCGCCTCCTTGAGCCGCATGCCGGTGCGCACGCCTTGGGCGCGCGCCTCGTACGAACAGGTGATGATGCAGGTGCCCTGCAGGCCATTGGTGACCGCCACCGGCCGCGCCCGCAACGCCGGATCGTCCAGCTGTTCGATCGAGGCGAAGAAGGCATTCATATCCACCAGGATGATGGCCCGAGGCCAAAGCGTGTCGGCGCCGCTCATAACACCTCCTGACGCTTAACGGTAGGTGCGAAACTGGCCCACCAGCACGCCCTGGATCCGCACGCGCTCGGCGGCATAGATCATGGTCGACAGGCTGACGTTGGCCGGGATCAATTCGATGTGGCCATCCGGGCGGTATTTGATGCGCTTGAGCGTGGCCTCGCCATCGTCGATCAGGGCCACCACGATATCGCCGCTGCGCGCCCGGTCGCTGCGGCGAATGATCACGGTATCGCCATCGAGTATCCCCGCCTCGATCATCGAGTCACCCTGGACCAAGAGCGCGTAGCGATCGGCCCCAAGCAGGAAATCCATCAGGTTGATCTCCTCCTGATCCGGGATCGCCTCGATCGGCTGGCCGGCGGCGATGCGCCCGAGCAACGGCAGCGTCGCGGCCCGGCCGGCGTGTTCATCGCCCAGGCGCATCGCGCGCCAGCCGTGCGGTTTGCGCGCCAGGTAGCCTTTGTCGGTGAGCGCCTGGACGTGGCGGTGCACGGCGCCGCGCGAGGTGATGCCCACCGCCAGGCCGATCTCGGCCAGGGTCGGGGCCTTGCCGGTGCGGAGCAGGGTCTGCTCGATGAAACTCAGGATGTTCGCCTGTTGTTCGGTAAGCATAAAAGTTCTCACTATGTTCTCGACTCAGCATAAAGAACATTTCAAGAACATTCAAGCCGTGACTTGGCCGGCACACCGCCACACCTTCCCTCCGCGGTTTGATATGTGCGATGTGGCTGACTAAGCTTGCTCTGGTGCCAGCGGTATCGGCTCAATCTGGGGAGGGGCGTCTCATGCGATTGGGGTGCGTGATACCTTGCTACAACGAGGAGGATGTCCTGCGGGAAACGGCGCGGCAGCTGCTGGCGCTGTTTGCGCGCCTGGTCCGCAGCCAGAAGATCAGCAAGGATAGCCGGATCTATTTCGTCGACGACGGCAGCCGCGATCGCACCTGGGCGATCATCGAGGAACTCTCGAAACAGCATCCGCAGATCGCGGGCATCAAGCTGGCGCGCAACAGCGGGCATCAGAATGCCTTGCTCGCCGGCCTGTTCACCGCCGAGGGCGATGCGCTGGTGAGCCTGGATGCCGATCTGCAGGACGACATCAACGTCATCGAGGAGATGGTCGACCATCATCGCGCCGGCGCGCACATCGTCTATGGCGCGCGCCAGAAGCGCGACACCGACACCGCCTTCAAGCGCCTCACCGCCAAGGCCTTCTACCGCCTGCTGGGCGGGCTCGGCGTCAATGTGGTGGAGAACCACGCCGACTTCCGCCTCATGAGCCGCCAGGCCATCGAACACCTGAAGCAGTTCAAGGAAGTGAACCTGTTCTTGCGCGGCATCGTGCCGCTGATCGGTTTCCGGTCGGCGGTGGTCTATTACGACCGCGGCGCGCGCCTGGCGGGGGTCACCAAATATCCGCTGCAAAAAATGATCGCCCTGGCCATCGATGCGATCACCTCGTTTTCCGTCGTGCCGCTGCGGCTGATCTCCTTCATCGGCATCACCACTTTCATCTTCGCCGGCGGCATGAGCCTCTGGGCGCTGTGGGTGAAACTGTTCACCGCCAGCGTGGTGCCCGGCTGGGCCTCCACCGTCATTCCCGTGTACTTCATCAGCGGAATTCAGATCCTGTGCATCGGCGTAATCGGCGAATATCTGGGCAAGATCTATCAGGAGGTCAAGGAACGCCCGCGCTACATCATCGAAAAGGTCGTGGATAAGCCCGGCGCACTCCTGGTCGAGACCACCGACCTGCTCGATCGCCTGGCCGTGATCGGCACCCGCATCCCGGTGCATCACGACTAGTGCTGGAGAAAAATTCCGCCTTCGTCGTTTATGCGCTGGGCTGCATCGCCCTGAATCTCGCATTGACCTTTGCCCTCACGCACGGCGATCAGCTCTCCTACGCCGAGTGGACCTGGCACCTCCAGCGCCACGGCTTCGCCGATTTTCCCGGCAACTATCCGCCGCTGTATGTGGAATGGCTGTGGGTGGTCGGCCAATTGTTTGAGCTCCTGGGGCTGCCGCCCAAGGCCGGCATCGCCCACAAGTTTTTCATACTCTGGCCGACCTATGCCGCGCATCTGCTGCTGGTGCGCTTGATCTGGAACGAACTGAAGACATCACAAGTCGCGCCGCACACGGCAACGGCCATCCTCGCCCTGTGCGCCTTCAATCCCGCCTTGCTGGCCGGCGGTCCCGCCTGGGGTCAGGTGGATCTGCTCCCGGCCATGCTGATGGCCAGCGGATTTTATCTCTGCCTGAAAAAACCCGGCGGCTGGGCCGCGCCAACGCTGTGGGCCCTGGCCCTGCTGACCAAGTTACAGATGATTGCCTTTGCGCCGGTGATCGGTGCCTTGCTGGTACGCGACGTACGCCGTTACGGGCGCGGCCTGGTGCTCGCGGCGGCGGTCGTGACGCTGGTGCTGCTGCCGTTTGTCCTGGCCGACGGGCTGGCGCACGCCCTGAGCAATGCCTATCTGCACACCACCAATCAGTATCCCTACGCTACCCTCAACGCCGCGAATCTCTGGCTGCTGTTGGCGGGCAATATGACGCCGGACAATCACCTGCTGTTCACCACCACGCCCGCCGCCGGGGGATGGCAGATGCTCGGGAGCGCCAAGGGCCTGGGCATCCTGCTGTTCGCCCTCTACTGCCTTGCGATATTCATCGCCGCGTTCCGCATCCGCGACCGCGCCACGCTCTGGAAATACGTCCTGTTCTGCGCCCTGGCGTTTTTCGTCTTACTGCCGGGCATGCACGAGCGTTACCTGTTGCCGGCGGTGGTGATGGCGGTGTTCTGGGCGGCCAGCACGCCGGGCGCATTCCCTTGGGCGCTCGCGCTCACGGTGCTCGGCTTCTTCAACATCGAACTCGTGCATGCCGTGCAAGGGGACTCGATGTGGTGGCTCCTGGCACTGCTGATCACCGGCGGCTTCGTGCTGCTCAATCTGCGCGCCTGGTTCCCGCAGCGCTGGGCCGCGCTGAGCACACCTCCGGCCGGCGGGCCTCTCCCCGCCTGGCTGCCCGAGGCCAGTCTGGCGGGCATGCTGATCATCGGCACCGCCGTGCTGATGCACCACGCCCATTCGGATGACTTTCGTCCGGGCGACAAGGAACGGCTCCTCCCCTCCTTCACCCAGATCTCCGCCACTCAGTCGTACAAAACACCGCTGATCGATCGTTCGGTCGAAGGCGACATTCTTTCGGTCAACAACGTCGCGTACGACCACGGCATCGGCACGCACGCCCCGTCACGCCTGGAATATGCGCTGCCGCCGGGCGCGCGCGGTTTTCGTTTTCAAGTGGGCGTGGATGATGAGGCCTATCTGGGCAAGGTGGAGTTCTTGGTGCAAGTCGACGGCCAAACGATGTGGCGCAGCGGCGCCATCAGCGGCGGCCAAGGCGCGCGGAGCGGCGAAGTCCATTTCAGCAACGCCCGGCAGATCACCCTGCTGACCGATCCGCTCGGCACGGAGGCCTACGATCACGCCGATTGGCTGAATCCGGTGATCCTCATGGACTGAGTTCAGTCGTGATAGCGCACGTTGAACACGAAAAATTTGTGCCCGAGAAATGACATCACCGCCACCAGCGGCACCAGCGCGGCCTGCGCCAGATAACCCGAGACACCAAGATCCATCAAGGCCTTGAGCGCCAGCCAATTGAAGACAAACACCACGACATAAACCCCGACGAAACGAAAGATCATGCGCGTATCGTGCCGGCGAAACACCAAGCGGCCGATGGTCTGAAAATTAAACAGGATGCCCGAGCCGCTGGCGATCAACAGCGCGCTGAACGCACCGACGCCGATGAACAACAGCAGCGAAAACACACAGTAGCTAAACAAGGTGTTCACCACCCCGGTCAGCAGGAAACGCACGAACTGCGCATGGGCGCGATCGCCGACAATCACCGCCAGGCAGGTTTTGTAGAGTTCCATTGCTCTCACTCGCTAACCAATCCCGACCAGCGCATCCTGCACCGCCTTGGCGTCGAGATTCACCGTGCGGTCGACGATGCACAACGGCCGCCGCTTGGTCTCTTTGTAGATATTGCCGATGTACTCCCCCAGGATGCCGATGCCGAGCGACATGACGCCGAGGTTCCACAACAGCAGGATCAGGATGGTCGGGATGCCGCGCGGGGGGGCGTCGATATTGAAGATGTAGGTGGCGGCATAATACGCGGACATAATGATGGAAAAAGCCACCACGCCCATGCCAAAGACCGTGAACATCTTCAGCGGCTTGGTGGAGAAACTGGTGACGGCGTTCAAGGCGAATTGAAAGCACCACCACCACGGCGCCTTGCTCTTGCCCCACTGCCGCGGCCGCCGGCTGTAGCTGAGCGGATATTTGCGGAAGCCGACCCAATGCACCAGCCCGCGCACATAGCGCTCGCGCTCATCCAGGCGATTGAACGCCTCGACCACGCGCCGGTCGAGCAGGCGGAAATCGCCGGTATCGGGCGGAATATTGATGTCGGAACAATAGCGGATGATCCGGTAGGCCGCCTTGGCCGCGAGGCCGCGCAAGGGATGATGATCGTTGCGATCCTCGATCACGCCGTACACCACGTCGTAGCCCTCTTCCCACTTCTTGATGAAATCGGGGATGCGCTGCGGCGGATCCTGAAGATCGGAGAACACCGTAATCGCCGCATCACCGCTCATCACGCGCATCCCGACGGTGATCGAGGTCTCACCGCCAAAATCGCGGCTGAAGCGCACATACTTCCAGCGCGCGTCCCGCGCGCAGATCTCGCGCACCCGCTCCTCCGTTTGATCGGTGCTGCCATTGTCGACCACGATGACTTCGTAATCGTAGTGCGGAACGGTGGCGAAGGTTTCGGTCAGCTCCGCGTAGGCACGGGGGATGTTGCCCTCCTCATTGCGGGCCGGCATGATCACGCTGATCTTTTTGCGCGGTGTTTCATTCATGGATCGCTTTCCGTGATTGATCTCCAAACAACATCGCCTCCCGTTGTCCATCCTCGTGCTCGATGGCGGAGGAAAACCGGCCAGCGATATTGATCCCTTGGATCGTGGTCGTAAACTCCGCCAGGGCCGACATCACCCCGCCGCTGCGCTGATGATCCTCGATCACGGTGACCTGCGCATACTGCTCGAACAGTTGCGCGAGATCCTCTTCAGGCAAGGGGTTGACCCGGCACAGCGTGTACAAATCCGCCTCGCGCTCCGCAGCCAGCGCCACAACGCGCTCACAAATCTTGCCGACCGCGATCAGCGCGCGATCCGTGGGACCGGCCGCATGAGCGCGCACCAGACTCAGGCCGTTGTGCGCGATCTCATTGACCGCCATCCCCTGTCGCCCCAAGCGAATATAGGCCGGGCCGGGATATTGCAACACCTCATCCAGCGCCAGCTGCGCGGAACGCTGCGAGAACGGCACGAACACGCGCATCCCCGGCAGCGTGCGCAGGATGCCGATATCTTCCGTGGCGTGATGCGTGGGGCCGAGGTAGCCATACATATACCCACCACCGACCGAGACCACGCAAACCGGAAGATGGTGATAACAGACGCCGTTGCGGATCTGCTCCAGGCAGCGCAGCGTAGTGAAGTTCGCGATGCTGTAGGTAAACACCTGGTAGCCTTCGCGCGCCAGACCGCAGGCCACCGCGGTCATGTTCTGCTCGGCCACCCCGGCGTTGAGGAAACGATCAGGATACCGCTCGACCAAGGGTTCGACCACGCTATACCCCAGGTCACCGACGATGAGAAAGATCGATTCGTCATCCGCCATCTTTGCGATCAGGTGTTCGATAAAGGCATTTCTCATTGCGGCGCGTCCTGAAATCCTTGCGCCAGTTGCGCAAGCGCCAATTCGAACAACTCGCGCGTCTGCGGCGCGCTGTAATGCCATTTGATATTGTGCTCCATATAGGCCACGCCTTTGCCCTTGACGGTATGCGCCACCACGCAGCGCGGTTTACTGGAAGGCGCAGCCGACAAGGCCGTCACCAACGCCTTCAGATCATGGCCGTCGACCTCGCGCGTCTCCCAGCCGAAGGCCTCGATCTTCTCCGCGACCGCGCCCAGGTCGAGAATGCCCGTGGTTGCGCCCATCGCCTGCTGCCCGTTTTTATCGATCACCATGCAGAGTTTTTCCAGACGATGATGACCGGCGAACATCACCGCCTCCCAGGTCGAGCCTTCGTTGAGTTCACCATCGCTGAGCAGGGCGTAGACCTGCCACGCGCGGTTGCGCAGCTTGCCGGCGTAGGCCTGCCCCGCGGCCAGGCCAAGGCCCTGCCCAAGCGAGCCGGTCGACCACTCCACCCCCGGCACCTTATGACTCGCATGCCCCATCAATAGCGAGCCAGATTGCGCATACTGCCGCAGCCACTCGGTCGGAAAAAATCCACGTAGCGCGAGCGCTGAGTACAAGCCCACGCAACAATGGCCCTTGCTCATGACGAAACGATCACGCTCCGGCCACGCCGCCTCCGCGGGACGCACATTGAGGATGCGCCCATAAAGCACCGCCAGGATATCCGCCGCCGAAAGCGCCCCGCCGATATGCGAGGCGTTGGCGCGATGCACCATCTCCAGCGCCCAGCGGCGTATGTCGTAGGCAAACTCGCGCAGATCGGCGTGCGTCATCATTTGATGATCAGGACTGTGTGACGGCGCTGACTGCATGTCTGCCCTCTTCCGGCGCGGAATCCTCATAGCTCCGCACCATGCGGCTGAACCCTTCGCGGATCGAATACTGCGGCGACCAGCCGAGGCCACGCAGGCGGGCGGTATCCGGGCAGGTGCGGTGCACCTGGCTCTGGAGATAACCGCCGCCATGCGCCGGGGTATGCACTAGTTTCAATCCTTTTTCCGGAAAGGTCTCGATCAGCGTCTGCGCCAGCTCCAGCACGCTGCACTCCGCGTCATCGTTGCCCATGTTGTAGGCGACGGCGGGCTCGCCCTGCAGCAGAATCCTAAACAACGCATCGGTCGCATCGACCAGATAACAATAGGCGCGGATGGCGCTGCCGTCGCTGCGCATCACGATGTCGCGATTGGCCACGATGTCCGCGACGAAGTCCGCGAAAACCCGTCCGTCATCCAGCGCCATCCCGGGACCGTAGGTGTGAAAGATGCGCGCGATCTTCGCCGGCACGCCGAACTCGTGATGCCAGGACACGCACATCGTCTCGCCGAGACGTTTGCTCTCGGCATAGCAGGAGCGCAACGCCGTCGGGTCCACGGTGCCGATGTAGGTCTCGCGCACGGGGATCTCTGCCGCCGGCGGCGCGCCATAAATCTCCGCGCTGCTCATGAACAAAAATCCCGCGACGTTTTTCTCGTGCGCCAGATGCAGCAAATGATGCGTGCCCAGCACATTCGGCGCCATCACCTCCACGGGGAACTTGCCATAGTATTTCGGGCTCGCCCAACTCGCGCCATGAATGATGTAATCCACCGCGCCGGTGAGATGCAGCGGTGCGGAAACATCCTGCGCGATGAATTGCACATCGCTTCGCGAAAGCGCATGCGCAAAACGCTGACGAAACTTTTCCGGACTTCGGCCCACGGCCAGCACCTTGACGTCGAAATCCGGCCAGCGTTTATTGAGATGGAGCAGCGCCTCGATCATGTAGGCGGGGATGGAACCGTACGCGCCGGAAACCAGCACGGTTTTCCCCGAAAGCTTCTCCCAGGGAAGATCGCGCGCGGTCAGCGCTTTCATGTCGTCTTCGATGATGCGATGTCGCATGCAGTTCCCCCATTATGACCGGCGCGCCGGGTATCACGGCGGCGAATCGGCGCCTCACCGATCCACCCGCATCCCATCAGCGTGCACCGGAGGCGTGATATAACGCCCCCACGGCGCCGCATCGTCGCGATGCACATAGGCGTGGATATCCTCCAAACACAATTCGCGTGCATCCGCCCCGTGCGCAAAACTGCGATACCACCGCGCCGTGCGGCGCACGGTCTCGTTGAAATCCCAGCGCGGGCGCCAGCCGAGCTGCTGCCGCGCCTTGTGACTGGAAAGTGTCAGGTAGGGGGCCTCATGCACGGCAGCCGCCTCTTTCTCAACCCGCCACTGCCCGTCACCCCACGCGTGGGTGAAGGCGTTGACCAGCTCGGCGACGGTCTTGGCGTTCTCCTGATCGGGACCGAAGTTCCATGCCCCGCAGATCGCGCGGTTGCCCGCGAGCAGCTCGCCGCCGAGGGTGAGATAGCCACCGAGCGCCTCCAGCACATGCTGCCATGGCCTGACCGCCGCGGGATTGCGAAGCATGATGGTGCGCGCCTGCATGATGGCGCGTACGCAATCCGGCACGATCCGGTCTTCCGCCCAGTCGCCGCCGCCGATCACATTGCCGGCGCGCCCCGATGCGGCCAGCACCGTGCCGTTGGCCGCGGCATAAAAACTGCGTCCGAACGAGGAAAACGCCAGCTCCGCCGCCGCCTTGGACGCACTGTAGGGATCATGCCCGCCGAGGGCATCGGTTTCGGCATAGGCATTCTGTGCCCCGGTGTTCTCGTAACACTTGTCGGTGCTCACATGCACCAACGCGCGCACGCTGGGCACATGACGCACCGCTTCCAGCACATTGACCGTTCCCATGAAATTCGTTTCGAAGGTGGCACGCACCTCCGAGTAGGAACGCCGCACCAAGGGCTGCGCCGCCAGATGAAACACGATCTCGGGAGCCGCCGCCTGCATCGCCGCGACCACCGCGGCATAGTCGGTGACATCGCAGCGGATGTCTTCGATATCCCGCGCGATGCGCGTGGCGTCAAACAAATCCGGCTGGGTATAAGGCGCCAGCGCCAGACCCGACACCTGCGCCCCGAGATCATGCAGCCACACACTCAACCACGCGCCCTTGAATCCGGTGTGGCCCGTCACCAACACTTTGCGCTTGCGGTACTGATGCAGCGCGTCATTCAAGACTTCCATAGCCCCTCCGTCGTCGTTGAAACATCAGTGACTTCACCAAACCTTCCACGGTGCTTCCCGGTTCTTCCACAGCTCATTGAGCAGCGTGTACTCGCGCAAGGTATCCATACACTGCCAAAACCCCTGATGCTCATACATGGCCAGCTGCTGATCCGCCACCATCGCTGGCAGCACCTCTTGCTCAAGATTAAGATCCTCGCCCTCATGCAGATAGGGCCACACACGCTCGGCGTCAAACACCATGAAGCCGCCGTTGATGCAACCGGCGCCTGCGTTAGGCTTCTCGTGAAAGCTGGTCACGACATTCCCATCCAATTCCAATTCTCCGAAGCGCCCCGCCGGGCGCACGCCGGTCAGCATGCCGATCTTCTCGCTGCGCGCATGCGCCGCAAGCAGTCCGCGCACATCGACATTCGCCACGCCATCGCCGTAGGTCAGGCAGAATCGGTCGGTATCGCGCAGATACTCGCGCGCGTTCCAGAGACGCGCGCCGGTCTGCGCATGCAGACCGGTATCCACCAAGGTCACGCGCCAGTGCGCCTCATCTGAACCATTGTGAAAATCGATGCGATTGTGGTTGCCGAGTTGTATCGTGAAGTCCGAGGTCATCGCCTTGTACTCAAGAAAAAATTCCTTGACCTGCCAACCCTTGTATCCGAGGCAGAGCACAAAGTCGGTGATGCCCGCGTGGGCATAGATCTTCATGATGTGCCAGAGGATCGGATAATTTCCAATTGGCAACATCGGCTTGGGCACCACTTCGGAGACATCGCGAATGCGCGTCCCCTGCCCGCCGCAGAGGATAACTGCCTTCATTCTCAACCCCACAAATTGCGCCGATTAATTTACGACTTATTCTTATGTAATTTTGCTGCGCACTGAATCATCACAACCCGCAGACGATGCAGCCCCATCACCCCCAGCTATTTCACCACACCGCATCGGATAAGCATTACGATCCCTGATCTCTCGACCGAAAACCAATCACACACAAAAGATCCGCACCGCAAACGAGGCGGGTATTATCGCGTTAAACTATAGTTGTATAGTCAATCTTTTTTCTTTGCGCCAATCTTCAATCGCGCTTGCATATAATTCGACACGGTATATTCAGAATAAATGACTGCGCTGGATCGACGAGCACACGACATGCCTCTTGGACATAAAAAAATAAACGCTCTTACAGTGATCGCTGCCCTTGCCTATCTCATCGGAATCCTCTGGCGCTATTACCATATTTTCATCTCACATCGCGCCACGGACTATCTGTACAGCGACATGCAACTCTATGTCGAACGCGCGCGGAACTTCATCAATCCCAGCTATACCGACAATATCGCCGACACGATCTATCCGCCGGGCATGCACATGCTGCTCGGAACCATGTACGCCGTCGCTTCCTCGTGGGATCCGGCCCTCTGGTTGCAGTTTATTATTTCCTGCATCATTCCGTTGTTAATCGCCGGACTCGGGTATGCGCTCTACGGACCGCGCGTCGCCAGCCTGGCGCTGATATTTTCCAGCCTGTATTTCACCTTCATTGATTACGCCGGTTTTTTTCTGGCGGAGAATCCCTATCTCTTTTCCGTGTGCAGTGCGCTGCTGTTGCTGGTGCTGGCCTTGCGCGCCCGCGCGTCTCTGTGGCGGATCATTGCCGCGCTGCTCGGCGGGGCCATGGTGGCGATCAGCGCGGCATTCAAAGAGGCCATCGTCGTGCCGGCGGCGTTGATCGGACTGTTCCTGCTGTATCTCGCATGGCGCAACCGATCGCGGCCGATCCTCGTGGTGGTGATCGTCTCTTCGTTGAGCACGCTTGCCGTGATTGCCCCGTTTTCCTATCGCTGCACCACGCTGAGCGAGGGCGCCTTCTGCGTGACTTCCAACAGCGGCGCGCTCACCATGCTGGAAGGTCATCACGGTGAATATGTCAAAGTGTGGTACCACGACCACGCGCGCAATCTGCACTTCTGGTTCGGTCCGCCGCCGTTTGCCAAGCGCGGCTACACGGGGGAATTACATTTCGACTTCGGCGCCTATGATGCCAAGGCCAATCGCGCCGCGGCCTGGGCCTGGATCAAGGAACACCCCTGGCAGGCGTTTTTGCTCTCCACTCAGAATGTGTTTCAACTGTTCGTCGGCCCCACCCCCTGGCCGTCGTCGGATACCGCTGACAAACACCTCGCCACCTTTGCACAGGAGCTGTTTCTGGTGATCGTGCTCCTGCCGGCACTGGTCTTCGTCTGGTGTCATTGGCGCGGATTGGTGCGGCTGCAGGAGGGTTACTGGGCGGACATTCTCGTCCTGCTGCCGGTGCTCGGACTGATGATGGCGGTATTCCTTTCACTGGGCGATCCGCGCTATCGGATACCCTTCGACGGCTTTCTGATGATCATCGCCGCCCGCATGTATCTGCGGCAGGAGGGACGGCTCGTGCTGGCCCGCGTGGCTGAGCCACGCACATACCCGTAAATAACCCACGATTTTCCATGCTGCTTGAGCGCCGTTCGGATATAATAGGCGGTTTTCACACTCACCCAGGGTAATTCTGGCCGACAGCCGGCAGTTACCCCGAACAAAGGTACCTTCTTGATGACATCCCCTATCGCAAGCTTCGCGCAATTAGCGCTGGCCACTCCTATCCTCCAGGCCCTGACCGAGATCGGTTATGAAACCCCGTCCCCGATCCAGGCCGAGGCCATCCCGCACCTATTGACCGGACACGACCTGCTGGGCCAAGCGCAGACCGGCACCGGCAAGACCGCTGCCTTCGCGCTGCCCTTGTTGAACAATATCGATCTCTCGTTGCAACAGCCCCAAGTACTGGTGCTGACGCCCACTCGCGAGCTGGCCATCCAGGTCGCCGAGGCCTTCCAGGTCTACGCCCGGCATCTGCCGGGCTTCCATGTACTGCCGATTTACGGCGGCCAAGGCATGGACACCCAGCTGCGCCAGCTCAAGCGCGGGGTGCATGTGGTGGTGGGCACGCCGGGGCGGATCATGGACCATCTGCGGCGCAAGACGCTGTCGCTCACCGGCCTGAAATCACTGGTGCTGGATGAAGCCGATGAAATGCTGCGCATGGGATTCATCGATGACGTGGAGTGGATCCTGGAGCACACGCCCCAGAAGCGCCAGATCGCACTGTTCTCCGCCACCATGCCCGAGGTCATCCGCAAGGTCGCGCACAAGCATCTCAATGAGCCCAAAGAGATCAAGATCAAATCCACCACGACCACGGCGGCCAATATCAATCAACGTTATTGGCAGGTCAGCGGTCTGCACAAGCTCGATGCGCTGACCCGCATCCTGGAAGTGGAGGACTTCGACGCGGCGATCATCTTCGTGCGCACCAAGACCGCCACCGTCGAGCTGGCGGAAAAACTCGAGGCCCGCGGCTATGCCAGCTCCCCGCTCAACGGCGACATGACCCAGCAATTGCGCGAGCGCACCGTCGAACAACTGAAAAACAAGGCGCTGGATATCGTCATCGCCACCGATGTCGCCGCCCGCGGCCTGGATGTCGCGCGCATCACCCATGTCATCAACTACGACATTCCTTATGATACCGAGGCCTACGTCCATCGCATCGGCCGCACCGGCCGCGCCGGGCGTGTGGGCAATGCCATCCTGTTCGTCTCCCCGCGTGAAACGCGCATGCTGCGCGCCATCGAAAAGGCCACCAAGCAGCCGATCGAACGCATGCAGCTGCCTACCACCGAGGTCATCACCAACAAGCGCATCGCGCAATTCAAGCAGCAGATCATCGACACCCTGGAAGCGGAGAATCTCGATTTTCTCCAAGGCGTCATCACCCAGATCGAACAGGAGCATGATGTCCCCCCGAACGAGATCGCCGCCGCGCTGGCCTACCTCGTGCAACGCGAGCGTCCGCTGCGCATGAAGGAGGCCCACCCCGTCGCTGCGGAGAAAGAAGCGCCCGCGCGCCGCGGCAAACCAGAACGCGAGCGGGGCGAGGCCCCCGGCCGTGCCGAGCGCGCCCCGCGTCCAAAGGCCAAACCACAGATCGAGCTGGTGCGTTATCGCATCGAGGTGGGTCGCGCGCACGGCGTGAGCCCGGGGGATATCGTCGGGGCGATCGCCAACGAGGCAGGGATCGACAGCGAATTCATCGGCCACATCAAGCTGTTCGATGATTTCAGCACCGTCGATCTGCCCGAGGGTATGCCCAAGGAAGTCTTCCAGCAGCTCAAGCGGGTGCGCATCCGCCAACAACCGCTGAACATCAGCGTCGACGCCAGTAAAAAAACCGACACCGCCAAGAAACCGGGCCCCCGCAAAAAACCGGCCGCACACTGATCTGCCGGCTCAGAAAACAATTCTGGATGAGGGAGACGCGCGGCTCGCGCCTCCCTCATTCGGAACAAAACCGCCTGGATTTAGAATGATGCCGCAAGTTGGGCGGTGAAGTTGCTGCCGTTCTCGCCAGTCCCGCCTACATCCATCTCGTAATCAGTGTCGCGGGCGTATTCGAAGCTCAGCGCCGTGTTCTCATAAATCTTCATCGACAATCCCAGCAGCAGACGTGACTCCGGCAACGCCAGCGCGAGGGCCTCCGCCGTCCCTTGATAGGCCAGTGCCGCGGTCGACTCGACACCGTTCATATCGAAACCATAGCCGAGTTCGAGATTATAGGCGCTGGGCTCTGCGCCCAGGACGGTGCCGGAGTCAAGCTCACCGGCGGCGAAACTGTCGAGCGCCGTAATGTATTCGCCGATCACCGTCACCGGACCTTGGCTGAATACGGCGTGTATCGCCGCGCCGGCGACATAGTCGGAAAGCGCCGTGGTGGCGAGGCTGTCGGTCAGATTGTTGCTCTCTCCGATACTGCTGAGATAGCCGATGCCCACATTCAGGCTGTCCGTCACATAACCGAGATTAACGCCAAACTCAAACGCCCCCTCATCGCCGTTCTTCGAGGTATCGCCGTTGAAGGCGTAGGCCGCGCCATAGAAACCCGCACGTTCCCCAGTCCACTGCAGCGCCGCTTCTTGGGTTTCCCCCAGCTCCAGCGTGAGCGGATCCGAAATCAGATTGCTTTCAAAAACCCCAAACGGCACATAGAAGCGCCCGGCGACGATCTTGCCTGGTACCGTCCCGGTCTCCACCGTAATCGTGCCTTGATCCAGGACGAAATCCTCGCCATCTTCATGCAAAATCAAGGCATTGGCTGTGACGGCTTGGTTGATCTTGGCATCGATGGCCAGCTCGACGGTCGCCAGGGCAACCCCGCCGGACCGCTTCCCCGCGTAGTCCTCGGCCTGATTGACCTCGACCTCGATGAGACCGCTCAGGCTCAGTTTATCCTCCCCCAACGCATGGCCGGCCAATGCGGTCATCGCCAGAACCCCACAAACAGCAGTGCATCGAATTGTTTTCATTGTAAGTTTCCTTGCTTCGGTTGGCATCGAATCCAGGATCACGATACCTCAATCAATATGCAAACGCAAATCGTTATCATTAAGTTTAACGAAAAATCACGCAACCAAATCACGCCCATATACGTCTTGAATACAGCACCGTATGAATATCGGGACAAACGGCGCGGAGTTGACCGCCACGCACACCGCCCATGACCGGCGATTGCCTAGTGGGCGGCGGAACTGCCCGAGACATGTGCGCTATTTCACGGTTTGCCACTGTCGCGGCATCTACACTTGCCGCTTTTGTAGTTTTTTGAATTGAAAGGGGAAATGATGACCGCACCGAAAATAACCCGTATCGTCAAGAACGCCTGCCTGAGCAGTGCGCTCCTTCTCACCGCCTGCGGCGGTGAAGACTCAACCCAAACCGGCACGCTGAGCCTCAATGTCACGGATGCCCCGGTGGATGAAGCCTCTGAAGTAGTGGTGGCGTTTACCGGCGTGAGCATCAAACCGCAGTCCGGACCGGCCTTCGACATCGATTTCGTGGACGCGAACGGCAATCCCGTTATCAAATCCATCGACCTGCTGGCGCAGCAAGGCCCGAACAGTGAACCGCTGCTGCTCGACCATGAGCTCGAGGCCGGTCATTACAATTGGATGCGGTTGAAGGTCGACATGAGTCACTCCTACATCATCGTGGAGGATGGTGGAGCGCAGCATGATTTGTACATCCCAAGCGGCGATGAGACCGGCCTCAAGCTGAACAACGGCTTCGATATCACCGCCGGCGGCGCGGCCACCTTCACCGTCGATTTCGATCTGCGTAAATCCGTGCTGGCGCCCAGCAACGGAAGTGACGTGTACAAACTCAAGCCCACACTGCGCATCGTCGAAAACGCAAACGTTGGGCACTTGAGCGGCACCGTCGGCACCACATCGCTGCAACATGCCAGCTGCGCCACAACACCCAATTATGCGGTTTATATCTTCGAAGGCGATGTCACACCGGATGATGTCGACGGCGATGCGGGGGATCCGATCACCAGCGCCCTGGTCTCAGATACCTTCAGCTACGCGGTGGGCTTTCTCAATCAAGGCACCTACACGGTCGCCTTTACGTGCGAAGCCGATAGTGATTCAAACGACAGCGGCAACGACAGCGACGACGCCATTGCCTTCATCGGCACCACCACGGTGACTATCACCGCCGGCGCCACCACCACGCACAATTTCGATTGATTGCATAAATGACAAGGGCCTCCGCGGAGGCCCTTATCCTTGATGGATCTGGCAACGATCCAGTCTTATTTATCTGCCTCCAAGGCCTCCAGCAAACGCTGCGCATCCACGTAACCGGGGATGATGCGGCCGTCCGCCAGAATGATCGATGGCGTACCGCTGATGCCCAGAGCCCGCCCGGCCTCAAGCTGCTTTTGAACTGGGTTGTTGCAACTCGGCGCCGTGACCGGCTGACCGGCCTTGGCCTTGGTCATGGCCTCTTGCTTGTTCTTGGAACACCACACCGCCACGGCCTTGTTGTAGGACTCCGAACCCTCGCCGGCGCGCGGGAACGCCGCGTAGCGAACCTCGATGCCGTTGGAAGTGTAGTTGCTCATCTCGGAATGCAGCCGGCGGCAGTAGGTGCAATCGATATCCGTGAACACGGTGACGGCATGTTTTTTCTTGCCCTTCTCGGGCGAGAACACGACCATGTCGGCGGGGGCGAGCGATGCGAGCAGCTTCTTGCGGCCATCGACGCGCACCTCTTCGGTCAGATTCTTCTCCGACTGCAAATCGAAGATGTCGCCGCGGATGAAATACCGGCCGTCGCCGCTCATATACATCACATTGGTGCCGTCGACGATCTCATAGATGCCCGGCAATGCCGATGGCTTGATGCTGTCGGGCTCCATGCCAGGGATGATCTTGCTCAACTCCGACTTGATCTTCGCCGTCTCATCTGCGGCCACCGCCACGGATGCACCCACCAGAAAAATCATTACAGTAGACAGATATTTTTTCATCTCACACTCTCGACAACATGTTCACAATCAAAAAACCGCGATTTGTATCGACGGCCATCGTCAGCCCCATGAATACCACAAATCGACGAAAAATTCCCCCTGAAATCTTTGAAGCCGACACCTTCACCCGCGCGGATGATGACGCGCATGCAGCTCCTTCAATCTCTCACGAGCAACATGGGTATAGATCTGCGTGGTCGAAAGATCACTGTGCCCCAACAGCATTTGCACCGCGCGCAGATCCGCGCCGTGATTGAGCAGATGCGTGGCAAAGGAGTGGCGTAAGGTGTGCGGTGAGATGGATTTGTGGATGCCGGCGGCTTGCGCATAACGTTTGATGGCATGCCAGAAGGTCTGCCGTGTGATCTGTCCACCCCGGTTGGTGACAAACAGGATCTCGCTCTCGCTGCCCTTGCTCAATTCTAGCCGTGCTTCAGTGCAATAACGTTGCAACCAATCTGCCGCCTCGTCGCCGAGGGGCACGATCCGCTCCTTGGCGCCCTTACCGAACACGCGCACCACACCTTGGCGCAGATTCAATTGCGACAGCTGCAAACCCACTAATTCCGATACGCGCAGCCCGGAAGCGTACATCAGTTCCAGCATGGCGCGATCGCGCAGGCCGTTGGCCTCGTTGAGTTTGGGCGCCAACAGCAGCGCCTCCACCTCGCTTTCCGTCAAAGACTTGGGCAGGCTGCGGCCCAGCTTGGGTGCCTCGATGCGTGCGCTGGGATCTTCCCCCAGGCGTTCTTCGCGCACCTGATATTGATAAAAACGCCGGAGACTGGAAAGCAGCCTGGCGCTGGAGCGCGGCTTGTTGCCCTGCCGCGCCCGCACAGCGAGATAGTCCAGCACCCGCGCACGATGCGCGGCCAACAAACCGATCTGATGCACGCGCCGCAACCACTCCGCCCATCCTTCTAAATCATTGCGGTAGGCCTCGAGCGTGTTATCACTGAGGCCGCGCTCCACCCACAAGGCATCGAGAAAGGAGGCGATCTCAGCCTTATCTTCGTCCGCCAATTCCCGCTTGCTCATGTTCCAATAACCAGCGCTTAATCGCCAAGGTATCCCCGGTCGTCTGCCCGCTATAGCCACCAATGCCTGAGGCACCCACCACTCGATGGCACGGTATCACGATCGGGATGGGATTGGCGCGGCAGGCATTGCCCACGGCGCGCGCGCTGGACTCAAGCGCCTGCGCCAGCGCTCCGTAGGTCAGCGTCATGCCAAAAGGAATCTGTGTCAGGGCTTGCCAGACCCGCTGCTGAAACGCGGTGCCGCCGGCGTGCAAAGGCAGGGTGAATTGTGCGCGGTCGCCCTGGAAATATTCGACAAGTTGCCGGCCGGCCTCTTCAGCGAGAGGCATGGACGCCAGCTCAAACTCTAGAGTCTCAGGCAGAAAGTCGATTTCGACCACCGTGTTCCCGTCACAGCGGATACCGAGCCGAGACAGCCGTCCCGGTCTGCCGGTCTGACACACCGCGTGATAAAGCGGCACGAGCAACTTTTGCGGTGCGGTCATTGAGGATTCTCGCCTACGCATAACAAAACAGGCGTCATGTTACCATGACACCTGCTTTGATATTCAGCCTCGGGCACCCTGCGCATGACCGAGCCCCCAAGAACCACGTCGCTCTTAGAGCTTTTCCTTGATACGCGCGGCCTTGCCTTCACGCTCACGCAGATAATACAGCTTGGCGCGGCTGACATCGCCGCGACGCTTGACGACGATTTCAGAAACCGTCGGGCTGTACAACGGGAATACGCGCTCGACGCCTTCGCCGTGAGAGATCTTGCGCACGGTGAAGGATGAATTCAGACCGCGGTTGCTGCGGGCGATTACCACGCCTTCGAAGGCCTGCAGACGTTCGCGGTTGCCTTCCTTCACCTTGACCTGTACGACGACCGTATCACCTGGCGCGAAGTCAGGCACTTCACGGCTCATTTGTTCGGCATTGATCTGATCGATGATATTGCTCATGTTTCGCTCCCAGAAATTTGCGCGCAGTATACGCTAAATTATTCAGTTTTGCTCGTGTTCGTGAATAAACTCTTGCAACAAAGCCTGTTGCTCCCGATCCAGCTCGATGGCCGCCAGCAGATCGGGTCTGCGCCGCCAGGTCCGGCCCAGCGACTGCTTCAGCCGCCAGCGGGCAATCGCCTTGTGATCGCCGCTCAACAACACGGCCGGCACCGCTTTGCCCTCGATCACTTCCGGGCGGGTGTAGTGCGGGCAGTCGAGCAGGCCGTTGGTAAAAGAATCCTGATCGGCGGAATCCTCGTGCCCCAGCACCCCCGGCAGCAGCCGCGCCATCGCATCGATCAGGACCATCGCGGCAAGCTCCCCGCCGCTCAACACATAATCGCCGATCGACCACTCTTCATCGATTTCCTCCTCGATGAGGCGTTCATCGACGCCTTCGTATCGTCCCGCCACCAGTACCAGATCAGGCTGGGCGGCTAGTTCATGCACACCCTTCTGATCTAGCAGACGGCCCTGCGGCGAGAGATAGATCACCTTGACATCGCCGCCAAGTTTCTTGCGCGCCGCGTGTATGGCATCGCGCAAGGGCTGAACCATCATCACCATCCCTGGCCCGCCGCCATAGGGGCGGTCGTCCACCGTGCGGTGGCGGTCCGGGGTGTATTCGCGTGGGTTTTCGTACCCGATCTGCAGGATGCCGCGCTCCACGGCGCGTCCGGTCACGCCGTAATCCGTCACGGCGGCGAACATCTGCGGGAACAAGGTCACCACTTCTACCCGCATCGGGTTCCTCCACATGCCGACCGCCGGAGGCCATCGGCTAAAAATCTTCCTCCCAGTCGACCTGGATGACTTTTTTCTCCAGATCCACCTTCAGGACATATACCTCGGACACATAGGGGATCAGCAACTCGCGACCCGCTTGATCCCGCACCACCAGCACATCGTTGGCGCCGGTGGGCATCACGTCGGTCACTTGCCCGAGGCAGCCACCCGCCTTGTTGAGCACACTCAGACCGATCAAGTCGATCCAGTAATATTCGCCCGGCGCCAGAGGTGGCAGCTGATCGCGCCTGACCGCGATATCGGCATTCAGCAGGCGGGCGGCCGCATCCCGATCATCGAAGGACTCGATCTTGGCGACCACGGCCTTGCCATGCCCCTGCCCCGCCTCGACCTTCACGGCCCGCCATTGTCCGTCGAGCCGCAGATACCAGGGAGAATATTCCAGGATGTTGTCGACGGGGTCGGTGTGAGACACCACCTTCACCCAACCTCTCACGCCAAACAGGCCGGATATCCGGCCCATAGGAATCAGATTGTCTTTGCCTTGATCCATACCACTGCACTGCATCGTGGTGCCAGGAAATCTCCCGCGGCACTCAACGCTGGGTTAGGCGGCTTTGCTGGCTTCTTTGACCAGGGTGGCAACACGCTGTGAGGTCTGCGCACCTTTGGAAATCCAGTAGCTCAGACGCTCTTGATCCAGACGCAGACGCTCGGCATTGCCCGCAGCCACCGGGTTGAAGAAACCGATGCGCTCGATGTAACGGCCATCACGCTTGTTGCGGCTGTCGGTCACGATGATGCTGTAGAACGGCGTTTTTTTCATGCCGCCGCGCGTCAGACGAATGGTTACCATGAATCTAAATTCCTCAATGATTTAATACAAGTTAAGCCCCAACCCTGCGAGTTGGGCCCGACGTGGCCGCGTATTCTAGCCATTTTGATCGAAAAATGAAACACTCGGCATAAAAATCGGACTAGAAACGCATCCCCGGCGGCAATCCGCCGCGCAAGCCGCGCATCAATTTGCCGATACCGCCCTTCTGCGAGAACTTTTTCATCATCTTCTGCATCTGGGTAAATTGCTTAAGCAGTCGATTGACGTCCTGGATCTGGGTGCCCGATCCAGCGGCGATGCGGCGTTTACGCGAGCCGCGGATGACGTCGGGCTTGCGCCGCTCCTCCGGTGTCATGGAGCGAATGATCGCCTCCAGGCGCCCCAGCTCCTTGTCGTTGACCTGACCTTTCATATCCTGCGGGAGATTGGCCATGCCGGGCAGTTTTTCCATCAGACTGGCCAGGCCACCCATATTCTTCATTTGTTGCAGCTGCGACAAAAAGTCTTCCAGATCGAACTCCTTGCCCTTCTGCAACTTTTTCGCGAGCTTTTGCGCCTCTTCCTGATCAACCTTCTGCTGCACCTCCTCGATCAGGGAGAGCACATCCCCCATGCCGAGGATGCGCGAGGCGACACGATCGGGATAGAAAGGTTCGAGCGCGGTGGTTTTCTCGCCCACGCCCATGAACTTGATCGGCTTGCCGGTGATGTGGCGCACGGACAAGGCCGCGCCACCGCGGGCATCGCCGTCGGTCTTGGTCAGAATCACACCCGTCAGCGGAAGGGCGTCGTTGAAGGCCTTCGCGGTGTTGGCGGCGTCCTGGCCGGTCATGCTGTCGACCACGAACAGGGTTTCGATCGGATTGATGGCAGCATGAATGCGTTTGATCTCATCCATCATGGCCGCATCGATGTGCAGGCGGCCGGCGGTGTCGATGATCACAACGTCGAACGCCTTGATGCGGGCATGCTGGATGGCGTCTTGCGCGATCTTGACCGGGTCCTGATCCGCGCGGCTGGGGAAGAATTCAACGCCGACCTCGCGGGCCAGGGTTTGCAGCTGATCGATGGCCGCTGGACGATAGATGTCGGCGCTGGCCACCAGCACGGACTTTTTCTTGCGCTCCTTCAGCAGCCGCGCCAATTTGCCCACGGTGGTGGTCTTACCAGACCCTTGCAGGCCGGCCATGAGCAAGACCGCCGGCGGCTGGGCGGCCAGATTGAGGTCCTCGCATTGCACCCCCATCAGGACGACCAGCTCATCATTGACGATCTTGATCAGCGCCTGTCCCGGGGTGAGGCTTTTCATGACCTCCTCGCCGACCGCGCGATCCTTGACGTGATTGATGAAATCCTTGACGACCGGCAGCGCGACATCGGCCTCCAATAGGGCCATGCGCACTTCGCGTAAGGATTCCTTGATATTGTCTTCGGTCAGCCGCCCTTGGCCACGCAGGCTCTGCAGGGTCCGGCCCAACCGTTCGCTTAGATTCTCAAACATGAATGGATATGCCTAGAACAAGGTTGGCGCGTGATTGCCAGGCAATTATAACGTAAAACTTTCGTCGCCCTTCAAACATATGAGCTGGCGATTGGGAATATCGCGGGCAAGTTCCTGCTCAATCGTCATCTCGACGCCGGGTTTGTGGTGGGAAATATAGATCTTCGGCTGATGTTGCAGCTTTTTGATGTCCTGGGCCAACAAGCTCGGACAGTAGTGATAGGCCGCCTTGGAAAGCGCCATTTCCGAATTCGGGAAGGCCACCTCGATGATCAGCACATCGAGTGTTTGACGCATATTCAGTCCATCCCAGAAGGTATCGTTGGTCGTGGTATCGCCGCTGAAGGCAAGCGCCTTGCCGTTATCGCTCCTGAGATAATAGCCGACGCTCGGCACGGCATGATTGACTGGGATCATCTCCACATGGCGGCCATTGACGGAGACAACCTCACCGGGCGACATCTCCTTGAGCGCCAGCACTGGATTGCCGCTATCAGGCAGGGCCGTAAAATCGGGCCAGATCACCCAATTGAAGATATGGTCTTTGAGCGCCTTGATGGTGGAGGGCAAGGCATACACGGTGATTGGGGTGCCGGCGTGATGATAGAGGTGCTCGAAAATACTGTCGACCAGCAGCGGCAGGCTAGCGATATGGTCAAGATGTGAATGCGTGAGAAAGACGTAGCGCACCTGCTTCATTTCCGTGATCGCGAGATTGCCCACCCCGGTCCCGGCATCGATCAGGATGTCGTGATCGATCAAAAGCGATGTCGTTCGGAGATCCCCTCCAATGCCGCCGCTACAGCCCAAGATACGTAAATTCATAGTTCACCGTTTGTTCTTTTCAGCGCATCAAGACGCTTTTTCTTTTTTATTAATGGCTTAGCGCACCGCTCGACCTTTGTAGTATATATAATAGAAAAAACCAGATGGAAAGGATTTTCTTTAGAAACCGCTAGCCTGCATCGCAATTGACTCTTCTATGACAGGATGAGTTGTGCGATTATTCATCTAGAAAAATTCCAGGTGTCGATTCCAACATGAATAGTTCGTTATTTAGTATCGCCTCAATTATCCTTTATCTGGCGACTACCGCGTTATTTGCCTATCGCTTGTCCGCTGAAAGGACCGGCGTCTCCACCCCTTCCTTTCTGAGCAAGTCGGTGCTGATCGGTGCCGGCTTGCTGGCGATCATGCTCCATGGAATCGCGCTTTCACAGGATTTATTCGCTGCCCCGGGACTCAATTTCGGGC
>CAZKZP010000025.1:31565-40609 GCA_964557295.1 uncultured Chromatiales bacterium
GACCAATGCCGCATCGCTCGTCACATGGCTGATCGCCACACTGATTGTATTGGCTTCGATCTCCATGCCGCTGGAGACCCTGAGCGTCCTGGTCCTGCCCTCGGCCGCCTTGACCTTGTTGGTCGAATTGATATTCCCGAGCAGTCATATAGTGTCGGCAGAAATCACCGATGAGTTAAAATTTCACATCATCGTGGCGATCATGGCCTATAGCATGCTCAGCATCGCGGCGATCCAGGCCCTGGTGGTCGCCTTTCAGGAGAATCATTTACGCAACAAGCATCCGGGCGGGATCATGCGCGTCCTCCCGCCTTTGCAGACCATGGAAAGTCTGCTGTTTCAGATGATTGGCATCGGATTCGTGCTGCAAACCGCCGCCCTGGCGACAGGGGCCTTCTACATCGACGACATGTTCGCCAAACATATGGTCCACAAGACCGTGCTTTCGATCATCGCCTGGCTGGTTTTCGGCATTCTCTTGTGGGGCCGCTACTACCACGGATGGCGCGGCCGCACCGCGATCCGCTGGACCTTGAGCGGTTTCGTCGTCATGTTCCTCGGCTACTTTGGCTCCAAATTCGTCATCGAATACCTGATCCAGCCTTGATGTCCCGCCCTCCCACGCACTTGACACGGAGGCGCAAGCGTAGACAATGTATCTCCCCGCAAATACACAGGAATCCCGTTCTTGGACGACATCCCGCTAAGTGTGCTCTACGGCATACTTTTAGCCTGTTTGGTGCTTTCCGCATTTTTCTCCGGCTCGGAAACCGCCTTGATGAGCCTCAACCGGTACCGTCTCAAGCACCTCATCAAGAGCGGGCATCGCGGCGCAAAACGCGCCAATCTCCTGCTAAGCCGGCCTGACCGCCTCATCAGCCTGCTCCTGCTCGTAAGCAATTTCGTCGACATCCTCGCTTCATCGATCGCTACCATCATCGCCCTGCGGCTTTGGGGCGAAGCCGGCATCGCGATCGCCGCGGGTGTTTTGACCTTGGTGATGCTCATTTTCTGCGATGTGGCGCCCAAGACCCTCGCGGTGCTCCACCCGGAGCGTGTCGCCTACCCGACCAGCCTGCTGCTCATCCCGCTACAGAAGCTGCTCACGCCCGTGATCTGGCTGGTCAGCATCCTCTCCAACGGTGTGCTAAGAATGCTCGGCGGCAAATTAGACCGCACGGCCACCGACACCCTCACCCGGGAAGAGCTGCGCACGGTGGTCAACGAGGCCGGGGCGATGATCCCGCAACGCCACCAGAAGATGCTGATCAACATCCTCGACCTCGATCAAGCCACGGTCGAGGACATCATGATCCCCCGCAGCGACATCACCGGGCTCGATCTGGATGAGGACGCGGAAAAGATCCGCAAGCAGCTTTCCGGTTCGCTGCACACCCGCATCCCCCTCTATGAAGGCGATATCAACAACGTCGTCGGGATTCTGCACGCCAAAAACGCCATGCAGGCGGTCTTGCGCGGCGACCTGACCAAAGATGCGCTGCGCCGGCTCGCGCGCGAACCCTATTTCGTGCCCGAAGGAACACCGCTGAACACGGTGCTGCTCAATCTCCAACAGGAAAAGCGCCGCATCGGACTGGTGGTGGATGAATATGGCGAAGTCCTCGGCATGGTCGCCCTGGAAGACATCCTGGAAGAGATCGTGGGGGAATTCACCACCGATCCGGCCGCCGCCCACAAGGGCGTCTTTCCACAGGATGACGGCAGCTACATCCTCGACGGCAGCATGAACATCCGCCAGATCAACCGGACCATGCAATGGGACCTACCGACCGATGGCCCGAAGACCTTGAGCGGTCTGATCATCGAGTATCTGGAAACCATCCCCGAGGCCGGCACCAGCGTGCGCCTGGCCGGGTATCCGATCGAGATCCTGCAAACCAAGGACAACATGATAAAAACCGCGCGCGTCTATCCGCACCTGCGCAAGACCTAATCCACAACCGCGAGCTCCCAATGAACACGACCGCCCCCTACCTTCTCCCCGCCGAATGGGCGCCGCAGTGCGCCGTGATGCTGACCTGGCCCCATGGCCATGGCGACTGGCGACCCTACCTCGGGCAGGTGGAGCCGGTCTTCGTCGAGATCGCACGACACATCTGCCGCTTCGAGAAACTGCTGATTACCTGTTTCGATGACGCACACCGAGCGCACATCCGACAGTGCCTGGATCAGGCCGATGTGGACCCACGCCGGGTGCAGTTCCACCTCGTGGAATCCGATGACACCTGGGTGCGCGACCACGGCCCGATCACCGTATATCAAAATGGCCAGCCGGTGTTGCTGGATTTCATCTTCAACGGCTGGGGCAACAAGTTCGACGCCCAACTGGACGACGCTATCAGCGGCAAACTCCACACCCAGGGCGCCTTCGGGCGCACGCCGATGGAACACATCGACTTGGTGCTGGAAGGCGGCGGCATTGAGGTCGATGGCCTAGGCACGCTGCTCGCCACCGCGCGCTGCCTGCTCGCCCCCACGCGCAATCCGCAGCTCAACAAGGCGCAGACCGAGGCGCGGCTTGCGGAACTGTTCGGCCTCAAGCGCGTGCTGTGGCTCGAACACGGCTATCTCGCCGGCGACGACACCGACAGCCACATCGATACCCTGGCGCGCTTCTGCGATGCCCACACCATCACCTATGTCGCCTGCGATGATCCGGCCGATGAACACTATCCCGAACTCAAGGCGATGGAGGATGAGCTCAAAGCCTTCCGCACCGCCGCGGGCACGCCCTACCGCCTCGTGCCGCTGCCGTGGCCGCAAGCCAAATATAATCAACACGGGAAACGCCTACCCGCCAGTTACGCCAATTTCCTGATCATCAACGGCGCGGTGCTGGCGCCCACGTATGACGATCCGGCCGATGGCGTCGCCCTGGCGCGGCTCAGAGATTGTTTCCCCGGCCGCGAGGTCATCGGCATCCCGTGCCTGCCGCTGATCCTGCAATACGGCAGCCTGCATTGCGTGACCATGCAACTGCCACAAGGTGTTGTATAGTATTAACCCGAGTCTAAATAGGTCTGGTGTAATTCCCTCTCCCACAGGGAGAGGGTTAGGGTGAGGGGAATATATTGATTTTCTTCCCTCATCCTGTCCTTCTACCCTAAAGGGCATAAATCCCGGAGGGAGAAGGGACGCTTTTTGATGCCTCACAGATATATTTATAATCGCCGAGTTAATAATTGCCTGAATATCCGCCCAACCGCACATATCGGGACGCACCATGAGCACACATTTGACCCTTGGCCTGGTCCAGCAGAAAAACGCCGACAGCTACGAAGCGAATATCGAGAACACCCTCGCCGGCATCCGCCAGGCGCATGCGCAGGGGGCGCAGCTCATCCTGTTGCAGGAGCTGCACACCGGCCCGTACTTCTGTCAGACCGAAGACACCGGGAATTTCGAACTGGCCGAATCCATCCCCGGCCCGACCACCGAGCGCCTCGGCGAGATCGCCAACGAGCTCGGCGTGGTCATCGTCGCTTCGCTGTTCGAACGGCGCGCCCCCGGCCTGTATCACAACACCGCCGTCGTGATCGAGGCCGACGGCAGCATCGCCGGCCTCTACCGCAAGATGCACATCCCGGACGATCCCGGCTTCTACGAAAAGTTCTACTTCACCCCCGGTGACCTGGGTTTCGAGCCGATCGAGACCTCGGTCGGCAAGCTCGGCGTGCTGGTCTGCTGGGACCAGTGGTATCCAGAGGCCGCGCGCCTGATGGCCATGGCCGGCGCCGAACTCCTGCTCTACCCGACCGCGATCGGCTGGGATCCCCGCGACAACGAGGGCGAGCAGGAGCGTCAACTCGACGCCTGGATCACCATCCAGCGGGCGCACGCCATCGCCAACGGCATCCCCGTGGCCGCCTGCAACCGCACCGGGCTTGAATCCGATCCCAGCGGCCAATCGCTCGGCATCCAGTTCTGGGGATCGAGCTTCATCTGCGGCCCGCAGGGCGAGTTCCTGGTCACCGCCGGTACCGATGAGCCGCAGGTGCTGTGCGCGACCATCGACAAGCATCGCACCGAGCAGGTCCGCCGCATCTGGCCGTATTTCCGCGACCGTCGCATCGATGCCTATATCGATCTCATGCGCCGCTACCGCGACTGATATGGCATCATAAGATTGTATTGTAGGAGCCATCTTCAGATGGCGATGGGCCGGGTTGCCGTGCCCGATCGCAAGCTAAAGCTTGCTCCTACGTTCTGCTGATTTCTATCGCCTAGTTTACAACTTCGAGGACCACCCATGATCGTCATCCTGAATCCGAATCTGCGCAAGGAAGACCTGGAATACAAGCAGCTGATGGACTATCTCACCCATCTCCCGCGCGTGCAGATACGCTTGCACGAAGAAGTCGGCGCGCAAAAGACCCTGACCGAGGTTTACCTGATCGGCGACACCACCTCGCTGAGCACGGAGGAGATCGCTAGCCTGCCCGGCGTCGAAAACGTGGTGCGCGTCTCGGAGGAATACCGCGTGCTGGGCCGCCATCGCGGCGACACCCGCCCGGCGCACTTCGACTACAACGGCATCACCTTCAGCCAGGACACGCTGCACATCTTCGCCGGCCTGTGCGCAGTCAGCAGCCCCGAGCACGTCGAGGCCATGTTCAAGGCCCTGCGCGACCACGGCCAGATCACTGCGCGCATGGGCGCCTACAAGCCGCGCACCAGCCCCTACGCCTTCCAGGGGCACGGCAAGAACTGCCTGCCCTACGTCTTCGAGCTGGCCGGCAAATACGGCATCAAGGTGGTGGCGATGGAGATCATGTCCAAGACCCACCTCGATGAAATCAACGAAGCACTGGAGAAGACCGGCCACCCGACCGGCGTCATGCTGCAAATCGGCACGCGCAACACCCAGAACTTCGAACTGCTCAAGGATGTCGGCCGCCAGCAGAAGCACCCGGTGCTGCTCAAGCGCGGCTTCGGCATCACCCTGGAGGAATCGCTCAACGCCGCCGAATACCTCGCCAGCGAAGGCAACCGCAAGGTGGTGTTCGGCCTGCGCGGCATGAAGACCAATATGGGCGACCCGCACCGCAACTTCGTCGACTTCTCCCATGCCCCGGTGGTCAAGCGCCTGACGCGCATGCCGGTCTGCGTCGATCCCTCGCATTCGGTCGGCACCCGTGCTGCCTCACCGGAAGGCATCATGGACATCTGCCACGTCACCGCCCAAGGCGTGATCGCCGGCGCCAACATGATCCTGGTCGACTTCCACCCCGAACCGAGCAAGGCCCTGGTCGACGGCCCGCAGGCCCTGACCCTCGCGGAATTGCCCAAGTTCATCGAGGACGTCGCCATCGCCCGCGCCGCCTACGAAAAACGCGCCGCGCTCTGGAAGGCCTGAGCCAACTCGCACCCCGCCAAATCCCGACTATACTTATAAACTATAGTTACTATGCGGAGGTAAGCGTCATGAACTGCAACGTAGGCAATGTGGATCGCGTGATCCGACTCATCCTGGGCCTGGCCTTGATCAGCCTGATGTTTCTCATGCCACAAACCGTGTGGGGCTGGGGCGGTCTCGTCCTGGGTATCGTGCTGATCTCAACCGCCGTGCTCAGCTGGTGCCCACTCTATGCCCTGCTCGGACTGAAGACCTGCCATACCAAGGATGATTCCACCAAGGGCGGGCATCCAGTGGCCTGAAGATCGGCCACCGTTATTAGCCCCGGCACAAAATAAATCCGGTGCAGATGGCACTGATTCGCCCGGCACTTACTAAGACGATCGGTAGTAAAGCCGCATTCAGCGGGCGGCTAGACGGTCAGCCCGCAAGGCGCGGCGGTGCCGGCATAGTCAATCTATGTCAAACCGTCGCAACGCGGCGGATGGCCGTCTAGCCGTCCGCCCGAAGGGAGCCACCCCAATGTTGCAGCCCAGCGTTGCAGTGCTTGACAAGGGCTTGCCATTGCCTGCGCACTGCGCCTTGTTCCGCAACATTGGGGTGGCTCTGAATGAGGCTTTACTACCGATCGTCTTAGTAACGCCCGCACCCCCCTCTCTCATTGGGCATGAGCTGGTGCACGATCATAGCGATGATCAAAGGAGGCGAGTATGGCGATCACAAAACCCGTTTTGGCGTTGTTGCTCGTGTTTGCGGCGCTCCGCACCGAGGCGGACTTGGGCGAGCATGACACCGCGCACGGCGCCCCGCCCGAACAGCTCGGGCAAGTTGACTTTGCCGTCACCTGCAATGCGGCGGCGCAGCAGGAGTTCAACCGGGCGATGGCGCTGTTCCACTCCTTTTGGTTTAGTCCGGCAAAGAATGCCTTTACCCAGGTTCTGGAGCACGATCCCGAGTGCGGCATGGCGCACTGGGGCCTCGCCATCGTGTCACTGGGCAACCCCTTCGCCTGGCCGCCCAATCCCGATGCGCTGAAGGCCGGCGCCTCTGCCATGGCCGCGGCCCAGCGCGTGGGCGCCAAGAGTGAGCGCGAACGCGATTACATCGCTGCGTTCGCCGCGTATTTCAAGGACTGGGAAATGACCGAGCACCGGGCACGTGCCGTGGCGCTGGAGAAATCCACAGAGCTGTTGGCGGCAAAGTATCCAGCTGATGACGAGGCGCAGATTCTATACGCTCTCATACTCAACGTCACCGCCCTGCCCACCGACAAGACCTTCGCCCACCAACGCAAGGCAGCGGCCATCCTGGAGCCCTTGTTCAAGAAGCACCCTCAACATCCCGGCATCGCGCATTACTTGATCCACACCCATGATTACGCCGACCTCGCCGGACAAGGCATCCCCGCCGCCCGCGCCTATGCCAAGATCGCGCCCTCGGTACCGCACGCCCTGCACATGCCCTCGCATATCTTCAGCCGGGTCGGCCTGTGGGGGGAAATGGTCGAGAGCAACCGCGCCTCGTACCTTGCCGCCAAGAGCGAACTCAAGGAGGCCAAGCTCGGCATCGGCACCTACGATGCGTTGCACGCCATGGATTACATGGCATACGCCCACCTTCAACAGGCCCAAGACCAGGCGGCAAAGGCATGGGTGGACGAGATCGCGGCGATCCAGAAGGTCAACGTCGAAAACTTCGTCGCCGCCTATGCCTTTGCTGCCATCCCCGCCCGCTATGCGCTGGAACGCGGCGAGTGGAAACAGGCGGCGGCGCTCAAGCTCTCACCTCCGGATCTGGCGTGGGATAAATTCCCGCAAGCCGAGGCGATCCTCGTTTTCGCCCGGGGCCTGGGTGCCGTGCGCAGCGGCGCCGCTGCCGCCGCGCGGAAAGACGTGGACCGGTTGCGGACGTTGAAAGAAGCAATGACCATGGCCAAGCTGGATTACTGGGCGGTTCAAACCGATTTTCAAATCAAAACGATCAGCGCCTGGATTGCACTCGCGGACAAGCGCCGCGACGAGGCATTACAGCTGATGCGCGCCGCCGCGGCAGCGGAAGACGCTAGCGACAAACACCCGGTCACTCCCGGAAACGTCGCGCCCTCACGCGAACTGCTGGGCGAGATGCTCATGACGCTCGATGCCCCGGCGCAGGCCTTCGCCGAATTCGAGCGCTCCTTGCAGCGCGATCCCAACCGCTTTCGCGGCATCTACGGTGCGGCCCGCGCCGCGGAGAGCGCCGGCAATCGGCAAGCGGCCCGCGATTATTACACCAAGCTGCAAACCCTCACCGCCGCTCGCGATACCGAGCGCCCGGAACTCGCCCAAGCCAAGGCGTTCCTTGCGACGAACAAAAAGTGACACTGATGCGGCCCAGCGCATTTCTTTGTCACTTCTGTTGGGATTTCCGGGCGAGATGAATCGTCCTCGCAAAGTGGCTACACCACCAGATCAAGCCGTTGCACCGTCCCCGCGCGCCCGTCTTCCGCGAGATAAAGTCCGGAGGCGGCGATCTGGCCCTGCAGGGTGTTTTGCGGATCTTTGAGATCAAACGGCGTGGTGACGTGCCCGAGATAGATCGCGCCCACGCCGGTCTTGCCCAGCGCGATCAGCTGATCGTTCCCTTGGACGTCCTTGGTCCAGATCCGCAGCCGTTCGTACACCGCATCTCCCGCATCGATCCATGAATTTCCGTCCCGATCGTATTTTGTCAGCTCGGTGAAGCCATCTCCGCTTTGCGGTCCGAACAATTCCCTGCCGTCGTTCACGCGGCCATCGTTGTTGCTATCCAGCGCCAGAAAGCCGCTGCCGGGACCGACGAACGCGATCTGCTCCGGCGCGCCGTCGGCATCGAGATCGAAGCTGAATTTGGTTTGCGTCAGCTGCGCCGCCGTGCCGGCAAAATTGATCACCAAGGGGTCCTTCACCACCGCGTCGCCTTCGCGGATGCGGATGTGCTGCTCGCGCATGAACGCGCGGCTCATGTTGAGCTCCACCGCGATCGCAATCTCCTTGCCATCGGCGGTGCGCACGCGTCCGGCGGCGGAAAAACGGGTTTGCTCGGATTCGTAGTGCTGCGCGTGATAGTCGTATTCGATGCCATAACCGGCGCGCCGCGCCGGTGGATTCGTTGCTTGTGCGTGCTGCGCCTTGAGCGCCTCGAGATCGGCCGTCTGCCCTTCATCGACCTTGAGGTCCTCCGCGGTGACAAACCGCAGCGTACGGCCGGTGAGATCGTGATAGAGCCGGGCGATGATCTGCATGTTCAGGGAATCGTGGACTGACGCGCCCTCAGGCACCTCGGGCGTGCGGGATGTCGCCTCGGCCGAACTCGCCGCCCGCGCGGCCGGTGATAGGCTGACTTGATCCGACAGACTCGGTGCGGACCGCCGCTGCCCTTCAAAATCCGGTCGCCGGTCGCCGATCCACACCCGCAGCGACTCCTGCTCGGTATGACGCACCTCCGCCCGGTGCTGGCTGTACAGCTGAATCTCGGCGCTCTGGATCTTCATAACGGCTACCACCCGCAACGGCAATCGACCCTCTTGTCTCGATAGCGTCCGCGCGCCGTTCCTTCTTTATGCCATTTGGTTTTGCACATGGCACCTGGCGGCGGTTTTGACTACCATAGTCTCTTCGCAATCCAGCCGTGATGAACGACCCATGCC
>CAZKZP010000026.1:0-15660 GCA_964557295.1 uncultured Chromatiales bacterium
GTCAAACATCATGTCCGTGATCAAAATGACAGATCTTGATTTGTCCGGTAAGCGCGTCTTCATCCGCGCCGACCTCAACGTGCCGGTCAAAGACGGCAAGGTCACCTCCGATGCGCGCATCACCGCCAGCCTGCCGACGATCGAACGCGCCCTGAAGGCCGGCGCCAAGGTCATGGTCACCTCGCATCTGGGCCGCCCGGAGGAGGGCGTCTACAGCGAGGAGAACTCGCTCAAGCCGGTGGCCGATGTGCTGAGCAAGAAGCTGGGCAAGCCGGTGCGTCTGGTCAAGGACTGGGTGAACGGTGGTTTCGAGGTCGCCAATGGTGAACTGGTGCTGCTGGAAAACGTCCGTTTCAACAAGGGCGAAAAGAAAAACGTCGATGACACCGCCAAGAAATACGCCGCCCTGTGCGATGTGTTCGTCATGGACGCCTTCGGCACCGCGCACCGCGCCGAGGCCTCCACCCACGGCGTGGCCAAGTATGCCAAGACCGCCTGCGCCGGCCTGCTGCTGACCGAGGAACTCGATGCGCTGCAGAAGGCCCTGGCCAACCCGGCCCGCCCGATGGTCGCCATCGTCGGCGGCTCCAAGGTCTCCACCAAGCTGACCGTGCTCGAATCCCTGTCCGAGAAGGTCGACCAGATGGTGGTCGGCGGCGGTATCGCCAACACCTTCATCAAGGCCGCCGGCATGAACGTCGGCAAATCGCTGTGTGAGGATGACCTGGTGCCCACCGCCAAGGCCCTGATGGAAAAGATGAACAAGCGTGGCGCCAAGATCCCGGTCGCCGTGGATGTCGTGGTCGGCAAGAAGTTCGACGCCAACGAGCCGGCGGTGCTGAAAAAGGCCAGCGAAGTGGCGGCCGACGACATGATCTTCGACATCGGCCCCAAGAGCGCGCAGGAGCTGGCGGACATCATCATGAAGGCCGGCACCGTGGTATGGAACGGCCCGGTGGGTGTGTTTGAATTCGATCAATTCGGCGAAGGCACCAAGACCATCGCCAAGGCCATCGCCGAGACCAAGGCGTTCACCTTGGCGGGCGGCGGCGACACCATCGCGGCCATCCAGAAATACGACATCTATGAAAAGGTTTCCTATATCTCCACCGCGGGCGGCGCCTTCCTCGAGTATCTCGAAGGCAAGGTGCTGCCGGCCGTGGCGATCCTGGAAGAGCGCGCTAAAGGTTGATGAGCATGCGCCGGCCGGTTGGCCGGTGCGTCATTTTGTATTGTATTACCCGGAGTTCTTACCTTGTTAAGAAGAACCAAAATTGTAGCCACACTCGGTCCCGCCACCGATGATCCGAAGATGATCGACCGGATCATCGAAGCCGGCGTCGATGTCGTGCGGCTGAATTTCTCTCATGGCACGTCCGAGCAGCATCAGGAACGTGCCGAACGGGTGCGCAATCGCGCCCGCGCCTGCGGACGCCAGGTGGGCGTGCTCGCCGACCTGCAAGGCCCGAAGATCCGCATCGAGCGCTTCCGCGACGGCAAGGTCACGCTGAGCGAAGGCGATTCCTTCATCCTCGACGCGGCGCTGGGCAGTGACGACGGCGGCCAGGAGCGCGTGGGCATCGCCTACAAGGAGCTGGTCAACGACGTCAATCGCGGCGACACGCTGTTGCTCGACGACGGCCGCATCACGCTGTGGGTGGAAGATGTCACCGGCCAAGAGGTCCGCTGCAAGGTCAAGATGGGCGGCGTGCTCTCCGACCGCAAGGGCATCAATCTGCAGGGCGGTGGCTTGTCCGCCCCGGCGCTGACGGAAAAAGACAAGGAAGATATCAAGACCGCGGCGAAGATTCAGGCCGACTATCTGGCCGTCTCCTTCCCGCGCACCGCCGATGACATGCACCAGGCGCGCGAGCTGTTGCGCGCCGCCGGCGGGCACGGCGCCCTGGTCGCCAAGATCGAACGCGCCGAGGCGCTGGAGGTGATCGAAGAGATCATCGCCGCCTCCGATGTGATCATGATCGCCCGCGGTGACCTGGGCGTGGAGATCGGTGACGCGGCCCTGCCGCCGGTACAGAAGGAACTGATCAAAAAGGCGCGCGAGATGAACAAGGCCGTGATCACGGCGACCCAGATGATGGAGTCGATGATCGAAAGCCACATCCCGACCCGCGCCGAGGTCTTCGACGTGGCCAATGCCGTGTTCGACGGCACCGACGCCGTGATGCTCTCGGCGGAGACCGCCTCCGGCAAGTATCCGCACCTGGCGATCGCCGCCATGGACCGCATCTGCCGCGAGGCGGAAAAGCAGCGCGTGGCGATGGTCTCGGACCATCGCATCAATACGCGTTTTGCGCGCATCGACGAGGGCATCGCCATGGCGGCGATGTACACCGCCAATCACCTCGGCGTGAAGGCGATCGCCGCGCTGACCGAATCCGGCTCCACCCCGTTGTGGATGTCGCGCATCAGCTCCGGCATCCCGATCTATGCGTTGACCTCGCACGTGGAGACCCGGCGCAAGGTCACGCTGTACCGCGGCGTGTATCCGGTGAGCTTCGAAACCGGCACCAAGGATCATTACCTGGTCAATCTCGAGGCGGTCGAGGAACTGCGCCGCCGCGGCGTGGTGCGCGACGGCGATCTGGTGATCATCACCAAGGGTGACCTGATGGGTGTGATGGGCGGCACCAATACCATGAAGATCGTCAAGGTCGGCGAGATGGTCGAGCCGCAATAAGACTGAGTACAATTCCAGGGCATTTTTGTATATGCTTCCTGGGTTACGATTCTGAAAATCTGATTAAACGAGGAGAGTATCATGGCTTTAATTTCCATGCGTCAATTGCTGGATTACGCGGCCGAGCACGGCTTCGGTCTGCCGGCATTCAACGTCAACAACATGGAGCAGGTGCACGCGATCATGCAGGCGGCCGATGCCGCCGACGCGCCTGTGATCATGCAGGGTTCCGCCGGTGCGCGTTCCTACGCCGGTGAGCCCTTCCTGCGTCATTTGATTCAAGCCGCAGTCGAGATGTACCCGCACATCCCCATCTGTATGCACCAGGACCACGGCGCCTCTCCGGACGTCTGCTTCCGCTCGATCCAGTCCGGCTTCACTTCCGTGATGATGGACGGCTCGCTGCTGGCCGACGGCAAGACACCGGCAAGCTACGAGTACAACGTCGACGTCACCCGCAAGGTCGCCGAGCTGGCGCACGCCTGCGGCGTATCGGTTGAAGGCGAGCTGGGCTGCCTGGGTTCACTGGAAACCGGCAAGGCCGGCGAGGAAGACGGTCACGGCGCCGAAGGCGAGATGGACCACTCCATGCTGCTGACCGATCCGGAAGAAGCGGCCGACTTCGTCAAGAAGACCGGTGTCGACGCCCTGGCCATCGCCATCGGCACCTCGCACGGCGCCTACAAGTTCACCAGCAAGCCGACCGGCAAGGTGCTGCGCATCGACCGCGTGAAGGAAATCCATCAGCGCATCCCGAGCGTCCACCTGGTCATGCACGGTTCCTCATCCGTGCCGGAAGACTGGCTTGCCATCATCAACAACTACGGCGGCGACATGGGCCAGACCTATGGCGTGCCGGTTGCCGAGATTGTGGAAGGCATCAAAAACGGCGTGCGCAAGGTCAACATCGATACCGACCTGCGCATGGCCTCGACCGGCGCCATTCGCAAGCACCTGGCCGAGAACAAGTCGAACTTCGATCCGCGCAAGTTCATCAAGGAATCGACCAAGGCCATGGCCGGTATCTGTAAGGCCCGCTACGAGGCCTTCGGCGCCGCAGGTCACGCCTCCAAGATCAAGCCGGTGTCACTGGAAACCATGCAGAAGCGTTACGACAAGGGCGAGCTGACCCCCAAGGTCAAGTAATCCCCGGCAGGCGATCCCTGCACGGAAAGGGCCGCAATCGCGGCCCTTTTTTTTGCCTAAAAAATCCCACGCCCAATATATTCAGAGGGGCATGTTTTTGCCGACTCATACCCCAGGTCTCCCAAAACACCTGTCGGCGCGGGAAGCGGCCGGCTTGGCGTGCGGGCGGTGTTGGAGTATACGTAGAAGGAAGGGGAGGCAATGCGTCCGCCCATCAGGATAGGAGTGATCATCACGCTATGAATCACGGCTATCTGAACGATGTCATCATCCTGTTCGCCGCCACGGTGCTGGTGGTGGGGGTGTTTCATCGTTTCCGCTTGCCGTCGATCCTGGGGTATCTCGCCGTCGGCATCGTGATGGGGCCGTATGGCTTGATGCTGATCAAGGACATCGAGATCACGCGCGATGTGGCCGAGTTCGGCGTGGTGTTTTTGCTCTTCACCATCGGGCTGGAGTTTTCCTGGCCCTTGCTGATGCGCATGAAGGGCGCGGTGCTCGGGCTCGGTGGCATGCAGGTGCTGCTCGGCACGGTAGTCATCGCCATCGCCGGGATTTACTTCGGGCTGGACATGGACAGCGCGCTGGTACTCGGCGGCATCGTGGCGATGTCCTCCACGGCCTTGGTCATCAAACAGCTCACCGACCAGACGGAGCTGCACACGCGCCACGGACGCAATGCCGTGGGAGTCCTGCTGTTTCAGGACATCATGGTCATCCCCTTGCTGATCTTCGTTTCGAGCTATTCCGTCGAGAGCGACACCAAATTCATCTATGCGCTCTTGCGGGCCATCGCCGAAGGTGTCGTGGCCGTGCTCGGCATCATGGTGATCGGGCGCTGGGCGTTGCGCCCCGTGTTTCGGCGGGTGGCCGCGTTTCGTTCCAACGAACTGTTCACGCTCACGGTGCTGCTGGTGGCCTTGGGCGCGGCCTGGGCCACGCATCTGATGGGATTGTCGCTGGCCTTGGGTGCATTCATCGCCGGGATGTTGCTGGCGGAGACCGAGTTCCGCCATCAGGTGGAGGCGGAGATCCGTCCCTTCCGCGATGTGCTGCTGGCCCTGTTCTTCGTCACCATCGGCATGTTGCTCAATGTCCGCGAGGTGCATCAGGTGTGGCTTGCGGCGCTGCTGATTTTTACCGCATTGATCCTTGGCAAGCTGGTGATCGTGCTGCTCTTGTCCCGGGCGATGGGGTGGAGCATCGCGGTGGCGCTGCGCACGGGGCTGATCCTCGCCCACGGCGGTGAATTCGGCTTCGCCGTGGTGGCGCTGGCCAATGGCAAAGGGTTGTTTGAACCGGGGCTCGCGCAGGCGATCCTGGCGGCGCTGATCCTGAGCATGATCACCGCGCCGTTGCTGATCCGCTACAACCGCTGGATCTCGGACCTGTTGTTGCCGATGCGCCTGGAGAGCGAGGACACGGTGCGCGAGCACATCGAACACGCCGCCAGCGAGTTGCATAATCACGTGATCATCTGCGGCTACGGGCGCGTGGGGCAGAATACGGCGCGGATGCTGACCGACGAAGGCATTGCCTATCTCGCGCTAGAGATCGATCCGGTGTTGGTGCAGAACGCGGTCAAGGCGAATGAGCCGGTGCGCTATGGCGATGCCACGAACATCGAATTGCTCAAGGCCGCGCATATCGAGCGCGCGCGCGCGGTGGTGGTGAGCCTGCGCGAGGTGCAGCTATCGATCAAGATCGTGGAGAAGATCCGGCATATCAACACGGAGATCCCGATCATCGTGCGCGTGCCGGATGAAACCGAGGTCGACCGGCTGCTGAAGCTCGGCGCCACCGATGTGATCCCCGAGACCGTGGAGGCGAGCCTGATGCTGTCCTCCCATCTGCTGGTGATGCTGGATGTGCCGGTGGCGCGCGTGGTCAACAAGATCCGCCAGGTGCGTAACAATCAGTACTCCACGTTGCGCCGACTCTATCCGGGCGAGACCACGATCAATCAGGTGATGGGCGAGGGCGGCGAGCAGTTGTACGCCGTCAAGCTCGTGGCGAACAGCCGCGCGGTGGGGCGCACCATTGCGGAGCTGGGGCTGGAGAAAATGGCCGTCTCGGTCACGGCGATACATCGCGGCACGCGCCGCATCATTGAGCCCCGGCCGGAGGAAAGGCTGTTGCAGGGCGATATCCTGATCCTGTTCGGCAGCGCAGACTCGGTGGCGGCCGCCGAGGCGCAGGTGCAACACCGGCGCGCGGAGGATACTAGTGGCCTGCCTCGCAAATAACGAAACGTAAAACGGCGTCTTTTGCCGCAGGGCGGCGTTGCCACTCCTCGCCATAGCTATGGCGATGTCTCGTCATTGCGCCTGGCCCGGCGGCAAAATCCATCCGTTTTATTTGCTCCGCCATTTACGAAGCAGACCGCTAGCCCGGATATTTCACCACGGATCGTAGCGAGGGCGCGTAAGGCATTGAAGATTCGGGGCGCACGGAGCTTTTGACGGTGAAGGCATAGTCGACACTATGTCGAACCGGCAAAAGCGAGTACGTCACGTAGATTCAATGGATTACGCGACCGCAGTAGATTCGTGGTGAGATATCCGGGCTAGACCCGCGTGAAGATCAGATCCCACACCCCGTGTCCCAGGCGCAGGCCGCGCTGCTCGAATTTGGTGAGCGGCCGGTGCGCGGGGCGCGGCGCATAGCGGCCGGCACCGGCGGCGTTGCTGAAGTCCGCGCGCGCGCTCATCACGCTCATCATGTGCTGGGCGTAGTGCTCCCAATCGGTGGCCATGTGAAAGTGGCCGCCGGGCTTGATCTTGCGCGCGAGGAGTTCGACGAACGGCGGCTGCACGATGCGGCGCTTGTGGTGGCGGGTCTTCGGCCATGGGTCGGGGAAGAACAGCATCACGCCGTCGAAGGTCTCATCCGGCACGTGATGCTGCAGGATCTCCACCGCATCGCCGTTGATGACGCGGATGTTGGTCAGCGCGCGTTGTTCGATTTCCAGTAGCAGATTACCGATGCCGGGGCGGTGCACCTCGATGCCGAGGAAATCCTGCTCCCGCGCGTTGTCTGCCATCGCCGCCAGCGAAGTCCCCATGCCGAAGCCGATTTCGAGATGACGCGGCGCGCGCCGCGCGAAGAGCGCATCGAAGTCCAGCGGCGCGCCATTCATCTCGACGCCAAACTGCGGCCAGAGCCGCGCCAAGGCCTCCTGCTGCGGGATGGACTTGCGGCCCTGGCGGCGGACGAAGCTGCGGACGGTGCGGTGATGTGGTGCCTTGGTCATGTCTTCAACGCAATGTTCAACCCGTAGGAGCGAGCCCTGCTCGCGAATAGGTCAATTCTGAATTAATTGTTCAACCCGTTCGCGAGCAGGGCTCGCTCCTACGGGGTTGCGGAAAAGGCTCACTTGAAAAACGTCCCGTCGATCGGCGAAGACGCGCTGGCGTACTGCTTGCGCGGCATGCGTCCGGCGAGAAAACCCTCGCGCCCGGCCTCGATCGCCTTCTTCATCGCCGAGGCCATCAGCACCGGATATTTGGCGCAGGCAATCGCACTGTTCATCAGCACGCCATCACAGCCGAGTTCCATCGCCTGGGTGGCGTCCGAAGGCGTGCCCACGCCGGCATCGACCAGGACCGGCACCTTGGCGTTCTCGATGATCAGCTTGAGGTTGTAGGGATTGCAGATGCCCAGCCCCGAGCCGATCAGCCCGGCCAGCGGCATCACCGCCACGCAGCCCATCTCCTCCAGGCGCTTGGCCACGATCGGATCGTCGTTGGTGTAGACCATCACATCGAAACCGTCCTTGATCAGCACCTCGGCGGCCGCCAGGGTCTCGGTGATGTTGGGGTAAAGGGTCTTCTCGTCGCCGAGCACCTCCAGTTTGACCAGCGTGTGCCCATCGAGCAGCTCGCGCGCCAGGCGGCAGGTGCGGATGGCATCGGCGGCGGTGTAACAACCGGCGGTGTTGGGCAGGATGGTGTAGCGGCTCGGCGGCACCACGTCCAGCAGATTCGGCTCGCCCCGATGCTGGCCGATATTGGTGCGGCGGATCGCCACCGTAATGATCTCCGCGCCGCTGGCCTCGGTGGCCAGCCGGGTCTCTTCGAGATCCTTGTACTTGCCGCTGCCGACCAGAAGGCGCGAGCGATAGGTCGTACCGGCAATGACCAGGGGGGCATCGTGTGGGATCGTGTGTGACATGGCGGAAACTTCCTGCGGATAAATTCGGTTCAAAAAACGACATCTGCCTTTCGCCCCCTCTCCCGCAGGCGGGAGAGGGCCGGGGTGAGGGCCAGCGGCCGAAATGACCGCCGGGTGAATAAACAGCGTGAGGCAGGGGTAAGTATACTTGAGCGTGAAAGAAAAAAGCAGGCCTGATCCTGTCGCCCCGGCGGTCGCCGTATCCAGACGATTCCGCAGAAGTCCCCCTCCGTAACCGCTAGCCCGGATATTTCACCACGGATCGTAGCGAGGGCGCGTAAGGCATTGAAGATTCGGGGCGCACGGAGCTTTTGACGGTGAAGGCATAGTCGACACTATGTCGAACCGGCAAAAGCGAGTACGTCACGTAGATTCAATGGATTACGCGACCGCAGTAGATTCGTGGTGAAATATCCGGGCTAGTATCATTCCATTCCGCACTAACACCATGCGGTTGTGACTGGAGCCGCTGCCCACACCGGCAAGTTCAAGAGCGAATATGGCACGTGGGCATCGCGTCATCGTTGGCAAAAGGCCACATGCCGCGTCGCGCATGGCTATCAACAAAACCACGTAATGTCCATTGTTGCAGCCATGGCGTAGGTTGACTATCTATTAAGACGCCGACCAAATTCCGTTATTGGAGATAACCATGATCACCCGAAAACCGCACATCGTCATATTCGTCATACTACTTTTTTTGGCCACTCAAAGCCTAATGGCAGACACAGGCATGCCGCTTGATAAAGACGCCATGAAACAGATGGCCGATATCATGATGCATCTCAATCACTATCCATCGCCCAGCGAAAAGGAAAGTCTGAAAAAGATCAGTGACAACGCATCACTTTCTGCGCCTGTGCGCAATTTGGCTGTCGCAATGCACAATCTCAAACACAAAGTCGATCCAGGCGACAAGGAAAAACTGCAAAAAATCGCCGCGGATGAATCCGCGGACAAACATCAGCGCGCGTTAGCAGAGATCATGCTGGGGCTGTCCCACCAGCCAAGTCAGGACGATAAGGAAAAGCTGCGCAAGATGATGGAGTAGCAATAGGCGATAGCCGTATTGCGCCGAATGGTGGTAACCAAACATGCGGCGCAATGCCCTTCGGTTATTGCGCCCTACGCGCTGATCCATACCTCTCGTTTTTATTGTGCCCCATTATTGAGTCGGCAAGCGGTTATTTGCAATTTATTAAACCGACGTCTATCGTTAACCATGGATAAAAATTGTTGGTTGTGCATATTTTGTTGTTCTTAATAATTGCATTAATAAAGTAGTTGGTTGTCGTAATAAACAGAATCTCATAACCCGCCATTGAGGGCACATTTGTGTGAAGCATATGGTGTGGCAGTTGGTAGGATTAACTTCGCGTAAGCCCGCCTTAGTCCTGCATCCCAAAGTGACGTCAGGAAAATACGGATATCAAACGAATTCTGGCAGTGTCATCGCTAGGTATCCCGGTACCACATTTATTCTGGAGATGCACAATGCTTGAGACCATCGCCATTATTTTAATTGTTCTTTGGCTTCTAGGGTTGGTTACGTCTTACACCATGGGTGGACTTATCCACATCCTTTTGGTGATCGCGATTGTGGTGATATTGCTGCGCGTAATTCAAGGCCGAAAAGTCCTCTGATAATGACACGGCTACTCTACAAAGACGGTGTTCCATGGAGGCGTTTAGAAATTATCGTTGATTGGAATTTCGGTGGTGTGCGCTGCGGGTCTTTTAGGGCGTGACCAGCCAGGTCCTGCCGAAACAGCCGGAAAGAGTATTGATGAAACAGCAGCGAAGGCTGGGCGGAAGATGGTGGAGGCCAAGGGAAATCTCGGAGAACAACGCGAGAAGACGGAAGAGACGGCGAGTGACTCTGCAATTACTCCCAAAGTTAAAGCCGTGTTTTTTGCGGAGCCTGGTCTCCGATCTCTTCAGGTCAATGTCAGCACCACACAGGGGGAGGTAACGCTTAGCGGTACGGTCGATTCATCGCAAGCTAGCGACAGATCAATGGAAATCACGCGATCGATCACCGGGGTAAAAGGGGTAGAGCACAAGCTGGTGATGAACTCGATGAAATGAGATTGTTAGGGTTGTGATTACAGCTAGTCAAAAATATTCTGTAAGGAGATTTTCAATGAAACTATGTATCAAGCCCTTCTCCCTGCGCCAGCTACTGCTGGTAGGTGTAGTGCTGTTGATATCCGGTTGCGCCACCACTGGCTCAGATCGCGCTGAAAAGGCTACATCCAAGATGGAGGTGGTGGATGCTGATCTTAGACAGGCCGTTGTGCAGATTGATGCGACAAATGCTGCGTTGGAGAATCTGATCAAACCGGGACTTTCTGACACAAAAACGGCTTTCAAGGAGTATTCAGATAATGTTGCCAAGATGGAGCGTGCCGGGGATAAGTTAATCAAACACACTGATGAGATGAGTTCGAGGGGGCAGGACTACTTTGACGAATGGAAGAAGGAGGGGAATACCTACACCAATCCGCAGATTAGAGAGGCCAGTGAGCAGCGCCGTGCCGACCTGAATAACGTATTCCGCAAGATATCCGAGTCGAGTATCGGCGTAAGAGGCTCGTTTATTTCCTACATGAATGACATCAAAGAGATTCAGACCTTCCTTTCCACCGATCTGACCGATAAAGGAATCGAATCGATTATGCCGATTGCCCAAAAGGCGATCGCGGATGGCGGCAACCTGAAGAACTCGGTGGGGCCCGTGTTGTCTGCTCTCGACGATGCCCGAAGTCAAATGGCGCAAGGCGGAACAAAATAGACTTGGAACCCCGTCGTGCATCCAATCAAGAGGTCACGCATAAGTCGTTCCATGTCAACAGCGCGCGCAATAGGCATAGCCGTATTGTGCCGAATGATGGTAGCCAAACATGCGGCGCAATGCCCTTCGGTTATTGCGCCCGCGCTCTTTTGACCAGCAAGATCATCTATCTTGCACGTATTGTGAACCCAGACACCTAACTCACCTACAAAATAGGTATGGTTGTCTTCAACCTCGATGTTATAGACCTTACGTTTTAACGGATCATCCCAGTCATAATTTTCTATTCCATATTCATCGTCACGGTGACTGTAACCCTCTAGAGGTATGGGTGCTAGGCCGGGCGCATCAGCAATCTGACCACGGCAGTATTCTGGGCGGTCTCCCCTGAAGTTTACGACGTGCCCGTATCCAGGATCCATCTCGCGAGATCCCACAATCCACCCCATATTAGAAATTTCCATCCTCAGTATCGGTCGTACTAAATAAACAATGACTTTGCGACCATCATGCAGCTGCAGCGACTCGCCATATTCACCGCTCAAGTGATCTGCGCGTACCCAAGTGTTAATCGGATCAAACTCATGCCCAGGATGTTCTTCTGGGTCAACACCATAGTCGTTGCTATTTATCACCCAGAACGGGTGGTTGCCAGTCACGATCAGAAACCCGCTTCCCGCTTCTCCATGATATGAAACGTAATAGACCTCCTGATCATCACTCTCAAACGTCTTCACCACCCGCTTGTAACACGCCTCCCCCTCACCACTCTCCGGCTTGGACAGCACATAGTCCCCCACCTTGATTTGCTCGATAGGCCTTAATCCTTTCTTGGTATGCACCAGCGTGCCGGCGACAAAACAACTGAGTCTGTGCAGTTGATCCTCGGCGTCTGCGATGGTCTTTTTATACAACGCATCACCGGCATAGTCCTTCGCATATTTCTGCTCCATCTGCTTGAAGGTGGATGGCGGTAATGTAAAGTTCACATCTGGACGTCGTAACGCACAATCCAGCTTGGCCTTGGTGACATCAATCCCCAAATGAAACATCTGCATAAAAACCTCTCATGATCCACCTTGTTAATGCGGGCTACCGGTATACCGGGGCCAAAGATACTGTTCGATCTTTAAGTGAGGGTGAGCGACTGCTGCAAAAATCTACGTCACTGGCTTGAAGCCAAAGGGCGCAACCGGCATCCAGCCGCTCTTTCTTGAGGTGCCCCTCAAGAGTTACCGCTCGTTGCTAATGGCTTTGGCCATGGGCACAGTGCCATCAAATTTACGTGGTGTCTTAATACAAGTGCGCAATAGGCGACAGCCGTATTGCGTCGAATGATGGTAACCAAACATGCGGCGCAATGCCCTTCGGTTATTGCGCCCTGCGCACTCACGTGCATGCTGCCAAAGTGACAAATCATGGAAATTTACCCACACGATTCCACGAAGAGCATTATTAATTTTGATTAGTGTTTTGTTTCATCTTTAAAATAAACCCTCGGCACAAGCCGGCACCATGTAACCAATCCAAAACAGAAAAACGGCACAGCCCCGAATGTCATGCTCTGCATTAAACCGAGTCCTAATCGTGACGACAACGCTGCTTGCGATATCCGACCGGGTCCAGAAGCTGGACTGTCATAGAGAAAATAAATTACCACAGGCACGAATATAACCATTCCAAATAACATGAACCACTTGCGTTTCCTGTACTCCTTCTCAGACTGAGATAACATATTGTCGGAGATGTTGCGCACGAGCACGATAAACACGATTGGAATGAGCAACCACATTACTGCAGAGTGGAATTGAGCCACATCTGGAATCGGGCTATGGATACCAGCCTCAGCAATTTGTGGAATATAGTCAGCCATCCAGGCCACGAAGGCTGCCGCCCAAGGTTGCTCAAGGATGTTCTCAGGAATAAATAGGGCCAGCAAGAACCCAAAGGCGATATATCCTCCCAGTGCGGCGCTCATAACGATGCGGTTTTTTTTGTCCTTCACCGTAAAATTCTGCTGGCAACACGATGACTTTTCGTCAAAAGAATTCATACTTTTTTCCTAAGGTGCTCCATTAGTTTTCTAGAAATTTCTCCAGCGCGTAGGGCGCAATAGGCATAGCCGTATTGCGCCGAATGATGGTAACCAAACATGCGGCGCAATGCCCTTCGGTTATTGCGCCCTGCGCGCCGCATTCAATTGTAATGGCAGTCCATGGCTTCATTTCATTTGGGTTTCTTGCTTGCTGAGGAGATCATCCAAACACTTTGGACAAACAATAGTTAGTTCTTCTTGAGCATCTTCGTACATGTTCGGTTCAACATCACTTTTCATGTCATCAGCGGTAATCCGCAGGCCATCTGGAATGCGATATTTAATTGCGCACATTTTGCAATAGAAGTGTTCAGCATACGGGTTTTCTGGGTCATCAGGAAAAAACTCGTATTTTATTGTGACCATGTTGTGCGCTGCATTATTCTTATGTAATTCATCAAATAAATGCTTGCATGCATTTATACCAATTATTCTTCCATGTTTTTCGCAGTTAACAATACTCATTGTATGCGCCTACCTAAGCAATGCTTAGATTGTTCTATGACAGTTTCCTGAGAATAATCGCCATGAGTGTGCCAGCACAAGGGCGCAATTGGCGATAGTCGTATTGCGCCGAATGATGGAAGCCAAACATTCGGCGCAATGCCCTTCGGTTATTGCGCCATACGCGCTCTAATTATTCGTCACGCCGGCGATCGCCAGAATGACAAAATGTGTATTTTTAGAGGCGCCATTCTATTAGTTCTTGGTGTTCTCCGGTGAGGATCAGCAGACAATGTTGTCTTGCATTGACGCAGTGTAATCGAGGACCGCACGGCTTCGGATCGCCGTATAATCGCGGATTTCATTCCATCCGGTCTACTTTTTCGATGATGGCTTTGACAAAAGATTCAAACGGTCTATAGCCATGAATCTGAATGTTGTGGACGGCCCGAGTAGTGAGGATATAAGTTGTTCCTTCTATGTTTATAACTAGATCTGCTGTTCCAATTGTTGTTTTTTCACCCGAAAGCATATCAAGTATGTACATTTTCTGTGGCGGTTTACATATTTCGCACGTCTCGATATGCCTGCGGACATTTACAAGGTTGTTTCGATCGCTAAGCATTTTTAACAATACACCTAGAACTTTATTTTTTTCAAAATCGTTCTCGAAAATGCTGTCGGAATATTCTGGAACTATGACGTCTGTCTTTTTGTAGATATACATGTATTTAACCCTATGATATCTCAGTCCATGTGTCGTTCTTGTAGGCTGAGAATGTATCTCCTTCCTTTTTATATATTCCATCTGTGTGGTGAATGACGTTCGAATTTTCGTGCCCGTGTGAATAGGTACACGCTGCCCAATGGCATTCGCCCATGTTTGGCTCTAACAATTTGTTAATCGGTGTATCACTCTGCACTTGTCGTGATTGCGGATCGATTGTGAGCATTCCACAATTTGGATGAAGATGATACTCAGGAATGTTGTCACCCGGTTTGTATGTTTTTTTGAATGCCGTGTCAGGGATATGTCCAGATTCAATTGCTTGTCCAAGCTCATCGGTGATGGTTGCTCCATCCCACGAATAAACAACAAGAGTAGTCCCCTCCGGAACGGTGTGGTATTTGTTCACAACAAGAGAACCATGTCCTGCAAACACAGTTCTTTTTTGCACTTCCTTACAACTCAACCCCAACGGATCAATCCATTGTACGGGGTTGGGTGCGTATTGGTAGTTGTTCAGTCCGCCCAGGAGGCCGATTGGGTCTTGGTTGATGAATTGGCCGGTGGCGGGGTTGTAGTACCGGAACCGGTTGTAGTGTAGTCCGGTTTCTTCATCAAAATACTGGCCTTGGAAGCGCAGGTTGTTTTCGACTTCTTCGATTTCTTTGAGTGCGAGGGCGCCATAGGTTTTGTAGCGGGCCTTCCAGACGATTTTTCCAGTGTCGTCGGTGAGCTCGCGCGGGGTGCCGAGGTGGTCGAGGTGGTAGTGGTAGACCGTGCCGTTTTCGATCTGGGCCAGGGGGCGGAAGCTTCCCGGTTCGTAGAGGTAGGTCTTGCGGATCTGGTTGCGCGTTTCCTGCGCGAGCAGGTGGTCGGTCCACAAATAGCGCGTGCAGCCGAAGGCGTCGCGTTTTTCGATGCGTCGGCCGAGCGGGTCGTATTTGAAGGAGACGCTCTGGTCGCGCTGGGTGCTGGTGACCTGGGCGAGCTGGTTGGCGAGGGTGTAGGTGTAGCGTTTTTCCAGGGCGCCGTTCTGGCCGCGGGTCTCGCGCACGAGGTTGCCGCGGGTGTCGTAGTCGAATTTTTTGTCGCCTTGCAGTATCAAGCGGTTGCCTTGGACCCGGCCCGGGCTGGCGGGCAGGTCGTCGCTGATCGACAGCAGGGTGCCCGCCGGGTCGAAGGCAAAGAACTCGGGGGCGGCGGTGGCGGCGTGGGTGAGGCGGTTGACGGCATCGTAGACGTAGCGGATCTCTTCATGCCCGTCCTTGAACCAATTGAGATTGCCGTGCGGGTCGTAGCCGTAGTCGCGGGCGATCGGGCGGTGTTGGGTGTCTTGGTGGATCGCGCGCTGACGGGTCAGCCGCCCCTGCGGGTCGTAGTCCGAGTGGGTGGACAGCGCCCCTCGGGTGCGCTGGACCTCCCGGCCCAGGGTGTCGCGCGTAACTTGGGCGATGATCCGGTCATCGAGGCTGACCGATGCAAAGCCGAGGCTCGCATCGAAGATGTAGTCGATGCGCTGGCCATCGGGGAGGACGGTCTGGATGCGCTGGCCGAGGGCGTTGTATTGGTGGGCGATGCGCTGT
>CAZKZP010000026.1:15670-28448 GCA_964557295.1 uncultured Chromatiales bacterium
CGGCTGCTCACCAAGACCAGCCGCTCCGCGAACGGCGATGCGCTGTTCGGTGGTGAGCACGCGTTCGCGTCGGTCGTTGAGGTCGCAGTGGGTTTCGTGCAGTAGGTGGCCGAGCGGATCGTAGGCGAACTGGAGGTACTGGTGTTCGTTGTAGGTCTCGACCAGCCGGCCGAGGGCGTCGTAGCGGTAGCGCGAACGCTCCAGACTGGGCGCATCGCCGTTCGCGGCGCGGCTGGTCTTGGTGAGCAGCCGCCCGAGGGCATCGCGCTCGAAGGTGTGGATGACCTCGCCGCTGTCGCGGTGCTCGACGAGGTGGCCGGCGGCGTTGTAGCGATACTCCTGCACGCGGCCGTCGAAGCCGATTTCCTGGATGAGCCGCTCGTTGGCGTCGTAGACAAAACGATAGGTGTCGCCGTTTTCGTTGATGAGTGCCACGAGGTTGCGTTCGGTGTCGTACTCATAGCGCAGTTGATGGCCGGCCGGATCGATGCGCGCGGTCGGCTGGCTCAGGCCGTCGTCGTAGCGATAAGTGGTGGTGCGGCCGTGCGCGTCGGTGTGCTGGGTGAGCTGGCCGTTTTCGTTGTAGGCAAAGCGCGACGCGTGCCCCGCCGCGTCGGTGATTTGAGCGATCAATCCGGTGGCGGTGTAGTCGTAGTGCGTGGCTGATCGCTCGGCGTGGCTCAGTGCCTGGCCGGCCGCCTGCGCGACCCTCCGTGTCACGCGGCCCCAGTCATCGTAGTGGTAGTGCAGGGTGTTGCCGAGTGGATCGGTGTGCGCAGTCAATTCGGCGCGATCGCTCCATTGAAACTGGGTTACGCGGCCCGCGGGGTCGGTGATTTGCCGGAGCAGGCCGTGGTCGTGGTACTCGTAGCGCGTCACCGTGCCGGTGGGGCTGATAAGGGCGGCGAGCAACCCGCGCTCGTCGTAGCGGCGCTCCCAAGTGTGGCCGGCCGCATCAGTGGCATAGATGAGCTGATCGTTGTGATAGCCGTGGCGGCGGCGCTGGCCGAGCGCGTCGGTGAGGCAGAGCAGGCGTTGGCGCTTGTCGTAGAGGAGCTCGGTGCGCTGGCCGAGCGGATCGATGTGGGTGATCGGCTGGCCGGCGTCGTTGTAGTGTGTCTTGTGGACGTGCCCTTCCGGGTCGATCTTTTCGGTGATCAGGCCGAAGGCGTTGTACTGGTAGCGGGTGGTGTGGCCGCGGCTGTCGGTCGCGGCGCTGCGCCGCTGCTGCGCATCCCACTCGAAGGTGTAGGCGTAGTTGCCGTGATCGCCCCATTGCCGCCGGCATTTTGCGGCGGGGGTGTGTTGATCCCAGTCGAAATAGAAGTTGTATCCGGTGGCCAGGGTGCGCTGCACGATGATGTGGTTCTCGTAGCGGTAGCGTTCGCCATGGCCGGCGGCGTTGCGGTGCGCGATCAGGTCGCCCGCCGCGTCGTAGTCATAGCGCGCCACGGCGGGGTGCAGTTTTTCCCCGGCGTGATTGAGCTGGTAGATGGCGTGGATGCGCCCGTCCGTCCCGCGCTCGAAATGCAGCCCTTTGCCCCAGTTGCCCTGCACGCGCTCCAGACGGCCGTGCATGCCGTAGTGGAAGTTGAGCGCGAAGCCGTTGCGTTCCGAGACGTAGGCGGCGTGGCGCCATTGCGTGAGACGAAAGCCGTTTTCGCTGTGGCGGGTGAAGACCTTGGCGGGCTGGCCGGGCTGGGTCAGCACCAAGCGGTCCGGCGACACATACTCCAGCGTCATGCCTTCGTGCAGGTGCCGGCTCTTGCGCCGTAGCGCCGGCCGGGCGAACACGATGCGCCGTCCGTCGTCGGCCAGCAGTTCGATCGTGGCTTCGAGCACGGTGAGGATGGCGGAGCCGGGATGTACCCAGCCGTGCCCCAGCCCCACGTCGCGGCTGTGGCTGGTGCGATAGGTGCGGCGCCAGAGGAACGGGACGGGGCCGGGCAGCGCTGCGTCCTCCACGGACAGGAGCTCCTCGCCGCTGGTCATGCTGATCGGCTCGCCCTCGGTGGTGCATTTCTCTTCCGGCGGGCCGTCGGAGGAGGGGGCGGTAGTGGCCGGTTCTTGAGTGGAGGGCGCGGTGCTGGCGACGCCCGCGCCCGATGCGTGTGGACCGAGGGTCGCCGGGCGCGGGGCGGCCGGGGCGGCGCCGAGGGCGGCCACGCCGGTCCCAGAGGCGCGGGTGGCCGGTGGGCGGTTGGTGCGTGCAGTGGCCTGGAGTTGGTGCAGGCGCTGCTGCCAGGTTGAGCGCGCCCGGCCGTGCACGGCGGCGGCGAGGTTCCAGGGGCCGTTGGCCTCTGTGCGGACGAAGGCGGGGGCGGGTATCGTCGTGGCGGCATCGCCTATCAGGACCAAGTCCCCATCCTGCACTTGTTGGTGCAGGGCGTTCCTCGGCAAGCGATCATCCAGGCCGTCAATGCGCAGGTCGGGGGTCTTCTGCGTTTGTGTGAGTTTGTTCAAGGCCCAGGTGGGTGTGGCGATGCGGGCCAAATCATCGATCCTGATGTCATCAATCCGCTTGATTTGAAACTTCATCCTATAAATTCCTTTCAGAGAGGCTTCCATTTTGTGGTGTCGCTTATCCTAGCAAGACACCGCAATCGCGGCAGTAATTTATTGCCCCGGGGGGCGATCACCCGCCGCCGATGGCGTGGACGACCTCGATCCGATCGGCTTCCTTGAAAACGTGCGTGGCGTAGCCGCTGCGCGGCAGGATGTCGAGATTGACCTCCATGGCGATGCGCCGGCCGGCGATGCCCATGTCTTCGATGAGTTGCGCGGCGGTGTAGCCCTCGGGGACTTCGCGCGCGTCTCCGTTGACGAAAATCTTCATGTTGAAATTCTCACGCTGGCAGGGTGCGTATGATAGCGCGGCGGGGCGTAGTCGGGTAGGCGCGTTCAGCGCGGGGATGCCGCGATTGCCTGGCGGATCGCCGCCAAGGTGGCGGTAAAGGTCTCTTGCAGCGGGCCGCCGAGCTCGATGGCGCGCCGCGCGGCCTGTTCGGCCTCGTCCAAGCGCCCGAGTTCGAGCAGGACCTGCGCCAGATTGTTGAAGCCGATGGCCGACTGCGGATGCTGCTCCGTGAGCGCCTGGAAGCTGGCGGCGGCCTGCGGCTTGTCGCCGAGGGCGTAATGACTGTTGCCGAGCCCGAGCGCGGCCAGTTCGCTGCCGGGCCAGGCGGCGAGCGCCGTGCGGTAGCCGGAGAGCGCCGTATTCCAGTCGCCGAGCCGCTCGAAGGCCGTGATGGCGGCGAGCCAGCGCGATGGCTCCGCCGTGGCCGGCAGCCGGTCCGGCGGCAGCGCGAGCAGCGCCCAGCGTTCCCCGCGCGCCCAGGTGTGCTCGAAGGTGGCCAGCGGCGTGAACATCCGGGCGTAGGTGCCCGAGCGCAGGATCACCTGGCCTGCGTCCAGGTCATAGCCGACCACCACCGCGTAGTGCCAGCGCGGCAGCCAGCTCAGCCCGAGGTTTTGCAGGACCAGCACCGGCGTGCCCGCAGCGACCTCCCGCAACAGATCGGCGAGCTGTGGCCGCAACAGATACGGCACGCGGCCGTGGCGGCGCGTGGCGGCGATCAGTTCGAGTTGCAGACTGCCCTCGCGGCCCGGCAGATACACGGCGGGGACGAGCTGTTCCGGCGTGACCGCTGCGCCGCTCGCGTGCAAGATCGTGGCGAGCGCCGCCGGTCCGCATTGATGGATTTCTTGCGGGAAGAAGGGGGTGGCGCTCAGCTCATGCTGCCGGGGCAGGCCGGTGAGCTCTTGCGCCGTGAGCGGCACCAGGGTGGCGCAGCCCGCGACTGCCGTCACGATGAAAAACGCGGCGGCCAAAAGCACACCGCCCGGCAGGGGCCGGGCGGTATGGAGGCAGGCATCGATCTGCGCGCCGTGTCGCGGCATCGGGGATCAGCGCGCCGTCTTCTTCACGAAGGGGAAGACGTTGGTGAAGCCCAGGATGTCAGTGAACAGCAGCACCAGGAACACGAAGACCACGGTGCCCAGGAGATCGCCGCCCGCCGGGGCCTGGTCGAGCTGCTGGGCCAGTTGCAGGGCCTCCTGATCGCTCAGGGCCGCGATGCGTTGTTCGGCATCGGCGGGTGAAACACCGTAGTCGAGCAGCTTGGCGGTGACATCCGCGCGGTGCAGCACGGCCAGCGCCTGGCTGCGCGCCGTATCGGCTTGCTGCGCGGCGAGGGCCTGATCGGTGCCGACCAGCGCGGCGCTGGCGGCCGGGATGTGCAGCGACAGGCTCAGCATGGCGAACACAAGGACGTGGCTGATGGGTTTGGTCATGGAACGGATGATAGACATGGGATCTCCCGAGTGGTTGTTGTTACGTCATATGACATCGCCGGTGCGCAGCGAGGTCAAGGAGTTTTTTTGACAGCCGTGAAACAATCAGTTTAGATTATGCACCGCGCGGGCGTCGTATAATGGCTATTACCCCAGCTTCCCAAGCTGGAGACGAGGGTTCGATTCCCTTCGCCCGCTCCACTCCGCGCTATCCGCGCACATCCCCCTGCCTTCTCGAATTGGTTTTGTGGCGCACAGTCCGACCATGAACGGGTTCTCATTTCTCGCTTGCACTGCTACAGCGCCTTTCCGGCTCGGTCGATAAGGATATGCGCAGACCTGTGGCTGCGCATCTGTCCGCCGGCCGGGTTGCGAGGCGCCATTGCGCGCGTCATCGAAAAAAAAACGGCCGCGGCGCATCACGCAATTTTTGAGAGTGAACTTGAGGAAAATCCCGATGGGTGCCGCGTCCAAGCTAGAAGATATTTCGATCATCTCCGACCTCGTGCCGTTGAATCGGCTGGAGCGCGGCAAGTTGCAGGAGCTGGCCAGCAAGTCGGTGATCCGGGAGTTCAAGTCGGGCGAGCTGGTGTTCAAGGCCGGTGACAACGACAGCCATCTGATCTATCTCCTCAGCGGCGCCATCGATTTCATGGACAAGACCAGCGTGGTCGAGAAGATCACGGCGCAGGACAAACGCTGCCGCGAGCCGATCGCCCAGGCCGGTGCGCGCCAATACACCGCGAAGGTGAAGGCGGCGGGCACAACGGTGTTGTTCGTCGATGCCGGGCTGTACGACTTTCTCGCCAACTGGTCGGACGGCGGCGGTATGCAGGTCGATGAAATCCAGATGACCGAAGGCGGCGACTGGATGGGCGGCATCCTGATGAATCAGGGGCTGCTCAAGCTGCCGCCCGACAGCATCCAAGCCCTGATGAGCTGTGTCGAACCCGTGGAGCTGAAAAACGGGGAGACGGTCATCAAGCAGGGCGAGATCGACAACCACTATTACATCATCACCAAGGGCCGCTGCAGCGTCTCGCGGTATCCGGAAAAAGGCGTGCCAGAGGTTCAACTGGCCATCCTGGGGCCGGGGGATGCCTTCGGCGAAGAGGCGCTGATCGCCAACAATCCGCGCAGCGCCACGGTGCGCATGCTCGAAGACGGACAACTGTTGCGGCTCAAGCACAATGATTTCATGCGCCTGATCAAAGGCTCCTTCGTCAAGTACCTGACCTACAACGATGCGATGGCGCTCAAGGACAAGGGCGGCATCGTGCTCGATATCCGCGAGCCGGAGGTGGCGAAGAAGAATCCGCTCGGCATCAATATGCCCCTGGCCATCGTGCGCCAGAAGGAAAACACCCTCGAGCGCGGCAAGAAATACATCGCGGTGTGCGAGGACGGCAAGAAGAGCTCGGTGGCGGCGTTCCTGCTGAGCCAGAAGGGCTTGAGCGTGTATGTGCTCAAGGACGGGATCGGCGGACAACGTTCCGAGGCGCAGGCGAGCGGCGCAGCGGCCAAGCCGGCGGAAGCGGCGCAGGCACCGGCACCGGCCAATGATCCGCTGTTGCGCGCCGAGCGCAAATTCGCCGAGGCGATGTTCTATGCGAGCAACCTGGAAAAGGAGCGCGACAAGCTGCAAGACGAGATCGCCACCCTCAAGAAGGAAATCGACTATATCCAATACCAGAAGGACCTGGCGGAAGATCGGGTGACGAAGTCTGACCAGGCCGCGGAGGGTGTCACCCAAGAACAGGCACAGAAGCTCCAGGATGAATTGGCGCAGGCGCAGGCCGCGCACGACAAGTTGCGCGCGGAATTGCAGCAGGTGCAGGCGGCGTTCACGGCCTACAAGACTCAGGCCGAGACTGAAAAGCAGGCCCTGCGCGGCGATCTCCAGGCGGCGGACGGCAAGGCCGGACTGCTCCAGCAGCGAGATCAAGAACTCAATGCCGTGGCCCTGCGCGAGCGTGAAGCGCAGGCCAAGGTGCAGGCGCTCGAGGCGCGTATCGCCGCCATGGCGGGTGAGCTCGCCAGCGCGCAGCGCAACGCCCAAGGGGGGATGGAACAGAGCAAGCTCCTCGCCGAGAAGGAAGGCCGCGTCGCCGAACTGGAGGCGCGCAGCGATGCGTTGAGCGAACAGCTCGCGCGGGAAAAGGGTCGCGTGGCAGAGTTGCAGCGGCAGATCGAGGACGAGCGCCGGCAGGCCAAGGCGCTGGCCGAAGGTCAGCATGCCGCCGATAAGGAAAAGGACGCACTTGCGGCGCAGCTGGCGCAGGCGCAGTCCCAGATCGAGGAGCAGGTGGCGCGTTACGGCATACTCAAGGCCGAGATGTCGCAGAAGATCGGCGCGCTCGATCTACAGTATCAGGATGCCCTCAAGGCGCAGGAGTCGGAGCATGCGGCCGCGCTGACCGCGTATGGCCCGCTGCAAGAAAAAAACGCCGCGCTTTCCGCGCAGATCGAGCAGCTGCAACGTGACCACGCCGCGCGCCAGCGCGAACTCGCCGAGTTGAACGCGACCATCGCGGATCTGACTGCCCTGGCGGATACATCCGGCCGGGAGACGGCCGTGTTCAAGGAGCAGGCCGCTGCGCATCTGATCAAGCTAAACGAGCTGGAAGCGAGATTTGCCGCCGAACGCGCCGAGTTGGAAACCGTGCGCCTCACCCAGGAACAGGAGATCGCGGCACTCAAACAGCAGGCCGGATCGGTGCAAACCGTGATGGCGGAGGCGGAGGCCAAGATCCAGGGCGCCGCCGCGCGCCACGCCGAGGAGATCGCGCGCCTGAACGCCGGCATGGCCGAGCTCGCCGGTCTGAGCGCGGCGCAGCAGGCTCAGATCGTCGCGTTGGAACAGTCGATCGCGCAGCGCAACGAAGCCGCCGCGGCGCTGGAGCACAAGCGTCAGGAGCTCGAACACAAGATCGCCGCGGTCGGCGGCGAGGCGCAAGTGCTGCGCAAGGATCTCGCGCAGGCGCGGGAGGAATTCGCCGCCAAACGCGAGGAGGCCTCCCGCCTCGAACTGCGCTTGCAGCAAAGCGAGCAAGCCCGCAACGACGCGGTGCAGTGGGGTGAGTTCGTCGAGAAGGCGCGCGATGGGCTGACGAAGGAAAATCAGCAACTGAATTTCGAGGTGCAGAAACTCAAGGCGAAGGCAGGCCACGGTGCTGCGGCGGTGGATGAGGCCGAGATTCAGGGTTATCGCGAGACCGTCGATAGGCTCGAACAGGAGCTCAAGGCGCGCGCGCAGCAAGTAGCGGGACTTGAGGGCAAGACCGCCGAGCTCAGTTGCACGCTTGAGCAAGTCCAACGGCAATGGCGTGAAGCGCAGGCGCAGGCCGCCGAGGGCGCGCGTGAGGATGTCGAGGCGCTGCGCGCGGAGTGGCAGGCGACGCTGGAACGCGAGCGTGCGCGCGCCGAGAAGGCGCTCCGCGACAAGAGCGAAATGGAAATGGAGTTCGAGTTCCATCGCAACGAAGCGGACATGGCGAAGCAGAAGCTCGCCGAGGCGGTGGCGGAGCTGAAGGAAATGCGCAAGCAGCGCGATGTCGCCGCCAAGGCCCCGGCGGCGGGCGATGATTTTTCCAAGTCGCTGCTGCAGATGCGGGAAGCCCGGCAGGATCGGTTAAAGGTGGTACCGGCCGCGTCCGCGCCGACTGCCCCGGCGCCGGGGCGTGGGCCGCAACCCGAACCGGCGGCGCCGGCGGTCGATCGCGCCCAAGACAAGCTGGCGGAGGAACTGCAGCTCGCCGAGTTGCGCGCGAAATTCCAGAAGACCAGGCAGGACGACTCGGCGCGCGGCATGTTCGCCCAGGTCAAGTATCTGGTCCTGGGCGTGGCGGCGATCGGCGTCGTTTTCGGACTCTGGCGCCTTGCGCAGGTCGATGCCGATCTGCTCAACGAGGACTTGAAACAGACCCTGGTCAAGGAGCATGTAATCGAGGGCGGGGTCATTGAGTCCCAGCAGGCGATGCCCAAGCCGGAGGTGGTCAAGAAACCCGTCGCTAAGCCGGAGGACAAGTCCACGATTGCGGAAAATCGGCCGCAGCCCGCGCCGGGCGAGACACGTGCAGCGGCGGAGATGAAGGCATCCAAAGCCACCGCCCCCGCAAAGGTCACGGAGGCCGGCGCCGTGCAAAAGCCAGCGAACAACAAGTCGGCGTCGGTCGTGGCGGAGCCGAAATTGGCGCCGCCGGCGGCTGTTGCACCGCCAGTGCCCGCGCCGCTGCCGGTGAAAGCGCCGGAAACCCATCAGGCGGTTGTGCCGCACGAAAACCCGGCGCCTGCGCCTGAGGCGGCCGACACCCCGCCCGTCAAGGCAACGGAGGCAGCCGTGTTGCCTGGGCCGGGCGCTGAAGAAGGCGCCGCGCTGCCGGTGGCGGCCGCGCCCGCTCAAGCCGCGGTGGAGCCGAAGAGCGAAGCCGCTCCGGTGAGCGCCGTGGCCGAAGAACCCGCGCCCAAGGAGTCACCGATAGACTTGCCGGCGTACGCTGATTGATAGGCCGCTGAAGATTCGCGGTGCCTTCCCGCCATACTAACCCTAGCCATGACAAAGCTGAATGAGGCTTTGTCATGGCTAGGTGATAAGTGAGGCGGCGCAATCCGTGGTATGGTAATGGGCAAATCCACGGTATTGCGCTGCATGTCCGATTCTCCGTCTTCCGCCAAGCTCGATCCGCCAACCTTGAACGCGATCCTCAAAGACGTTTCGCGCTCGTTTTATCTGACGATCCGGGTGTTGCCGGCGGAGATGCGCGCGGTGGTGGGCATCGCCTACCTGCTGGCGCGGGCGGCGGACACCATCGCCGACACCGCCCTGATTCCCGTGGATCAACGCCTGCGGTTGTTGCGCGAATTCCAGGCGCTGAATGGCGCGCCGCTGTCGTGGCCGGCGCCAATGGCGGCGACGCAACACGCGACCGGCGAGCGTGCCTTGCTCGCGCGTATCGACGAAGTTGTCACGCTGCTGCGCAGTTTGCCGGCGCCGGACCGGGCCGATGTGCGCGCCGTGCTCGCCACCTTGACCGAGGGCATGGTGTGGGATCTCGACTACTTCAGTGCGGCGGGAGATGTGGTGAAGGCGCTGCCCGCGCCGGAGGATCTGGAGCGCTACACCTATCTGGTCGCCGGTTGCGTCGGTGAGTTCTGGACGCGGGTCACCCTGCGTCACGCGCGCGCCCTGCGGGCCTGGGACGCACAACACCACATCGCGCTCGGCATCCGTTACGGCAAGGCCTTGCAGTTGACCAATGTGTTGCGCGACATCCGGACGGATCTCGCCATTCAGCGTTGTTATCTGCCGCAGACGCAGCTCACGGCGCACGGATTGACGCCGGCGAGTTTGCTCGATCCGGCCGCGGCCGGTGCCGCGCGGCCACTGCTGGCGCACTGGACCGGCGTGGCGCTCGAGTATTATCGCGATGCCGAGGCCTACGCCCTGGCCATCCCGCGCCGCTGCGTGCGTCTGCGGCTCGCGGCCTTGTGGCCGATGCTCATCGGGTTGAAGACACTCGCCCGCCTGGCCGCCCATCCCCACTATCTCAGCGCAACGCGACCGGTCAAGATCCGGCGCGCCGAAGTATACGGGATTCTGCTCTATTCGCTCCTCACCGTCTTTTCCAACCGTCTGCTGCGCCGCTGGCTGCGGCGGCTGCGCGCGGACGTTCACACGCGCATGGCGCGTCACGCCTGAAGCGAGCGACACTTGACCTGGATCAATGCCGGCGGCGCCTGATCCGGGTTTCAATGATCAGTAAAGCCATCATCCCCTGTCGGAGGCGCCATGCTCGATTTCAACCACATCCCCAGGGTCGCCGTGGAGTTCATGAACGACGACCACCGGAAACTCACGCTCCTGCTCAATGCACTATCCGCGCAGATGGCCTCCTATGAGGAGGTCGACGGCGGTCCGGAGCGCGTTGCCCGCGCCTTGGAGGAGGTGCTGGCGCACAGCCGTGCGCACTTCGCGCACGAGCAGGACTTGATGGAGCGCTATGAATTCCCGCCCCATCACTGCCATCGCGGCGAACACGAGCGCGTGCTGGCCGAGATGGAAGGTGAATTGGCGGCCTGGACTGCATCGCGTGATCTGGCGCGACTCAAGCGCTATGTGGGGGCAACCGTGCCGGCGTGGTTCGTCAATCACCTGGAGACCATGGATATGGTCACGGCGATGTTTCTGGCGCAGCAGGGCGTTGAATGAACGAGCCGCGAGGCCGACAGCTTGCCGAAAAACTTCCTCTCCTTCAGCAAGCTGCTAAATGTTCAGCCGGCGCAGGTATGGATCGATCTCGCTGTGCAGCCAGACCTCGCCGAAGAATTTCGCGTATTCCTTGGCCTCCATCGGTGATTTGAAGTTCAGCACACCTTCGTAACGGTCGGCGTCGATGCGCCGGAGCAGGCCGATGCCGTCGGCGATCAGAAAACACTGACGCTGCGCCTTGTAGTCGGCGTTCGGGGTGCGCAGGGTGATCTTGCTCGGCAGGCGCTGGGCGAGATAGATCAGGCGGTGGCCGTTTTTCACCGCGTGCGAGGCGTCCTGCACCAGGATGCGGATGTGACTGCGCGCGTGGCGGAGGGCCAGTTGCTTGACCGCTTCGATGAAGGCCGGCGTGTCATAAAGCGCCTTCTCGAGATTGGGGGTGAAGATATCGAGCGTGCTGCGCGCCTGTCTTGCCAGGGCGAGGGCGGCGGCGCGGTTGTCCGCGCTGCTTTCCAATTTGAGGCGTGCATCGCTTTCCCCGAGTTTGAGCTCTGAGATATCCTGCATGGGTCTGCCTGCCGGTAGGTATGTCTGTCTAAAGTAAAGCAGAAAACAGCGGCGGGTAGAACCGCCGGATGCCGGTCGCGCCGCTCATGTTACACTGGTCCCAACTCCGGGTATTGCAGGGTGTTATGTCATGGAAACCGAACTCGTCGAAAAGCAAATCATTGCCTACTCGCTGCACGGCAATTGTTATCTCAATATCACCAACCGGTGCACGCTGCGCTGCACCTTTTGTCCCAAGTTCAACCAGATCTGGGAGGTGCAGGGCTACGACCTGCGCGCCCGGCATGAACCGAGCGTGGAGGAGATCCTCGCGGCGGTGGGGGATCCTGCGCGGTTCAAGGAGGTCGTCTTCTGCGGCCTGGGCGAGCCGACGCTGCGCCTGGGGGTGTTGCTGCAAGTGGCCGAGCGGCTCAAGGCCCAGGGCGCGCGGATTCGTGTGAATACCGATGGCCTGGCCAGTCTCATCCACGGGCGGGACATCCCGCCGGAGCTCAAGGGCAAGGTCGATGCCTTGTCGATCTCGCTCAATGCCCATGACGAAATCACCTACAGCCGCCACTGTCGGCCGCTCAAGGCCGGCGCCTATCAATCCCTGATGGGCTTTATCAGCAGCGCCAGCCGCCACATCCCCGATGTCACGGTCACCGCGATCAATGGCCTGGCAGGGGTGGACATGGGCCTGAGCCGCCAGCTGGCCGAGCAACTGGGCGCGAAGTTCCGCCAGCGTGAGCTGGATGAGGTGGGCTGAGCGATACTCGAGTTCCGTTGTCACCTCGAATTGAGCAGCCCAATAAAAGACTATATTCTGGTGGGCTCGGCGGCCATACCGCCGATCCGATAGGGTATCGATACCAACGGCATGAAAATCAGTCTATTTTCGCGCTTCAAAAGCGATCAGCCCAGCTTCGAGGAACTGCTCGCCCCGCATGTCGAGCGGCTCTACCGCTTGGCCTTCCGCTATTGCGGAACCCAGCACGATGCCGAGGATCTGGTGCAGGATCTGCTGGTCAAGCTCTATCCGAAATACAAGGAACTGCTGCTGCTGGAGAAGCTCGGCCCGTGGCTGGTGCGCTCGCTCTACCATCTCTATATCGATGTCTATCGCCGCCAACGGCGCTCGCCGCTGGAATACGGGCTGGAGGAATCCACCGAAATGGCCGCCGATCTCGACCGGCCCGACTACCGGCTGGAATACACGGAATTGCAGCGCGAGATCCAGGCGGCCTTGGAGAAGATGAGTGATGATCACCGCATCCTGCTGATCATGCACGATATCGAGTCATATTCGCTGCCGGAGTTGGAGGAGATCCTGGAGGTGCCGATCGGCACCCTGAAATCCCGCCTGCACCGCGGCCGCAACAAGCTAAAAGATTTACTCAACAAGGGAACCATCAGCGAAGATCGGGCGTTATTGATATTGCAAGGGGCACGGTAATGAACTGTAAGCAATTTGTAGATCACCTTGATGACTATGTTGATGGTAGCCTGCCTCCTGAGCAATCTCAGGCGTTTGAGCTGCATTCAGCGAGATGCAGTGACTGTAACCAGATCTTGACGGAACATCGGGAGCTGTTGGTGGCCTTAGGGGGGATGCCTGCTCCCTCGATGCGTCCGGGTTTTTCTGCGCAAGCGCTCGTGGGGGCGGCGCGGCGCAGACGGTCATACGGATTCGCGGCGGGTTTCGGGACTGCCGCGAATCCGTATGACCGT
>CAZKZP010000026.1:28458-39136 GCA_964557295.1 uncultured Chromatiales bacterium
CAGCCAGACTGCCGCGGCCGCCAGTCTGGCTGTATGGTTGGTGGTCGGCGGCTGGTTGCCGAGCAGCGATCCGGCCGTGGATGGCGACATCTCGACAGTAGTACTTCGCTTGGACCAGGAGAGTACCGTCAACATAGCTTTTTTTGCGCCTAAACAGTTCGAACATGCCCGCCTGTCGATTCGTCTTCCGGCGAATCTGGAGGTTCCACGGCTGCCCGGTCAACGGGAGATCGCCTGGGATGTCACGCTCAAGGAGGGGGCCAATGTATTGCCGTTGCCGCTGCGGGCTATCGATATCGCTTCCGGCAACATCGTCGCCAGTATCGAGTCCGGGAGCCGGAAGAAGGTCTTTCAGGTCCAGGTTCAGGTATTGAGCGGTGAGCAGTCACGGATCGGGGTGAGTCCGGAGCCGGTGGCTTAAACCGCCAGGGCTTCGTCAGAGTGAGTGTTTTGCGGCGTCGCAGGTATAATGCGGGCGTCATCTGTAGCAAGTCGAGTCAATGGGCCGCGTGTTTGGAGTGCCGTCAATGAAGATGTCGAAGATTGTATTCATCACCGCCAGCCTGTGGGCAGCCATGGGTCCGGCGCAGGCGCGGGATGATTATGATCTGGACGATGTCACCATGCAGGTGCTGGAGGACTTCGTCGCTGAGAAAGGCGAGGATCGCGTCCGCATCATCGAACTGCCCGCTGCCGTTAGGGGGGAGCATAATTCCTCCCGCGAGCGGGATCCAACGCGCGGCGAGGGTCGCGAGGGTGACAGAGACCGCACACAGGAGCGCGATGACGATCATGATTCGTCGGATGACAGCTTCGAGCGCGACTCGGGCGACCGCGATGAAGACCGCGACGAAGACCGCGACCGGGAGGATTCTGGTGATCGCGATGACGATGATGACCGGTATGATCGCGACAGCAATTGAGTCCCCGTCGTTCCCCGAGCACCCCTGAACACCTGCCTTTGCACGATCGCGCCTGCCTCGTGCGTTCATCCCCGATGAATTCCCAGATCCGCCGTGCTTCGAGGCACGGTGTTAGCTTTTCGCACCACTCCGCGTGCTCGACGGCGGGTGTCGATGTGGTGTGCATACCGGCGTTTTGAGTTATTCTAAATTTCTCTGAAAACTCATGATCGACCGGCCATCTTCATGCCCTGGAAGAAGTACGTGTATCTTGTTTGCGGCGCCCTGCTGCTGTGCCTGCTGGCCGGATCGGTCTTTGCGGCGGCGGGCGCCGGTGATGATGCGTATGCCCGGGGGCTTGCCGCCATGCGCGCCGGGAATTTTGCGGAGGCGATCCGTCACTTGGATGCGGCGCAAAAAGCCGGCATTCGGCACACCCGGCTGCATTACAACCGCGGGGTTTGTCTCTACCGGCTCGGCCGTTACGAGGAGGCCGAATTGTCCTTCGAGGCCGTGGCCATGGATGCGTCGATGGCCCCCGTGGCCTATTTCAACCTCGGCTTGATCAGTGAGCGTCGCGGGGATGCGGCGCGGGCGCGCCAGTGGTTCGAATACGCATTGCGCGAGGCCGGCGATGAGAACCTGCGGACCCTGGCACGCAGCAAGCTGGCCGGCCTCGGCGCACCGGCAAGCGCCCCGAGCCATGCCAGCCGCTGGTCGGGCGAGTGGTCTGCGGCGCTGGGATATGATTCCAACGTTGTCTCGGCCAGCGATGAAGGGGGCGGGGCCAGCGGCGCGGGTGATTCCTATCTCGATCTCTACGGTTCGGCCGACTTTGTGCTGCGGGGTACCAAGCGGGACGGATTTACGCTTGGAATGACCGCGGAGCTGACCGATTATCAGGACTATGACGAAGATTACCGCGCGTTGGGTGCCAACCTGTTCTATCGTCATCAGGGAGCGGTCTGGGGCGGCCGGGCGGGCGCGCTGGTCGAGCAGAGTCATTTCGGTGACTTTGATTATCAGCGGAAGACCGCGCTGCGCCTCAAGGCGGAGCGCGAGCTTTCAGCGCAGCGCCGGCTGAGTCTGGGCTACGACCATATCCGTTTGGACGATCTCGATCCGTACTTCAGCTATCTTTCCGGTACCAGCCAGCGATTCCGGATCGATACGGCCTGGGCGCTCCCGGACTACACCCTGCGCGCGGGTTATGCGCTGGAACTCAATGACCGCGAGGACCTGACGGAAGGCATGGCCTTCACCAGTTACTCGCCCACGCGCCATAGCCTGGGCGCCGGTCTCGGGTTTGATCTTCCGGCCAATTGGACGGCCAGACTCGACGCCGATTATCGCTACAGCCGCTACAACGACGCCGGCCGCGATACGGGCGGCAACGACCTCGGGCGCCGCGAAGATCATCGCTGGCGCGCCACGGCCCGCCTCGGCCATCCCCTCGGCCGCGGTCTCGATGTGGTGTTATGGTGGCGCTATCTCGACAACGAATCCAATGTGGCGCAGCGCAGCTACCACCGGATGTTGATGACGCTCGGGCTGGAGGGGAGGTTTTGAGCGGGGTCCCGCGCGTCCGGATCACGAGCCGAGCAGCAGCCACCCGCGTTTCCATTTCGTCATGACCTCGAGCAGCCTTTGTGAGCTTCCCTGAGCAACCGTCATCGCCCGCGCCGGGCGATATCCAGTCACTGGCAACGCAGTTGCTGAGCGCCGCGCGCGCATCCCATCACCGGCGCTTGCTGGTGCTCTCCGGCACCCCGCACTGGTGTCGGGCGACGGCGGCCCATCTGGCCATCGGGCTGAATGCCGGGCACGCATTGTGGGTGGGCGAGGCCTCTGAGCAGTGGCCGCAGGCCGCAGGTGTCAAGGCGGCCGTCAGACATCTGGGCCGGGAATACCCGCTCATCGTCTTCGATGCCCACGCCGGTTTCGAGCCCGATGCCTTCGGCATCGTCAGTGGCGTGTTGCGCGGCGGCGGGTTGTTCGTGCTGCTCACCCCGCCGCTGGAACACTGGCCGAGGCAGACGCCGGGCGCGCGCCATTTTCTTTTGCGCGCCGTCGCGCGGCTGGCGCAGGATCCATCCGCCACGCGGGTGCAGGAGCACGCGGCGCTGCCGGTCGTGGTGGCGTCAACCGCGACGCATGCCCTGACCGATGCCGAGCCCCCTTACCGCACCGAGGACCAGCGCCAGGCGGTGGCGGCCATCCTCAAGGTGGTGCGAGGACATCGCCGCCGCCCTCTGGTGTTGACCTCGGATCGCGGCCGGGGCAAGTCCGCCGCCCTGGGGATCGCCGCCGCGCAACTGATCGACGCGGGCCTCAAGCGCATCCTGGTCACGGCCCCGCGCATCGATGCCTGCGCCGCCTTGTTCGAACGTGCCGCCGCCGGGCTGCCCGAGGCGCAGGTCGCGCGCGGGCGGATCGAGCGGGCCGATGCCGTGATCGAATTCATCGCCCCGGATGCCCTGGTCGAGCAGCTGCCCGCGGCGGATCTGCTGTTGATCGATGAGGCGGCGGCCATCCCCGCGCAGATGCTCGAGGTCTTGCTGCGGCATTATTCCCGCGTGGTGTTCGCCAGCACGGTGCACGGCTACGAAGGCACCGGCCGTGGCTTCGCGGTGCGGTTCATGCAGACCTTGGAGCGCGAGGCGCCGGGGTGGAAGTTGTTGCGGTTGGAGGCGCCGATCCGCTGGGCCCCGGAGGATCCGCTGGAGCGCCTGGTGTTCGATGCCCTGCTGCTCGATGCCGCGGCGGCGCCGGATGCGCCGCTCGAGGGGCTCACGGAGGCCGAGTGCGTCTTCGAACGTTGCGACCGCGCAGCGCTATGGCGCGACGAATGCACCCTGCGTGAATTGTTCGGTCTGCTGGTGCTGTCGCATTACCGCACCACCCCGAACGATCTGCGCGAGCTGCTCGACGCCCCCGAACTGGATATCTATCTCATGCGCGCCCGCGGCCATGTGGTGGCGGCGGCGCTGCTGGTGCGCGAAGGCGGCATCGAACCGGCGCTCGCGCGCGAGATCTATCTGGGCCGGCGCCGGGTGCACGGACACCTGCTGGCGCAATCACTGGCGGTGCACCTGGGGCTGGAGTCCGCCGCCACGCTGCGCTACGCCCGGGTGATGCGCATCGCCGTGCATCCCGCGGCACAGCGCCGGGGCATTGGCAGTGCCCTGTTGGCCGGGCTGGTGGAGCAGTTGCGCGCGGCGCCGGTCGATGTCATCGGCGCGAGTTTCGGCGCCGTGCCCGAGGTATTGGCCTTTTGGCGCACCAATGGCTTCGCGCCGGTGCGCGTGGGCCTGACCCGCGAACATTCCAGCGGCGCGCATTCGGTGCTGGTGGCGCAGGCGCTGAGCGGCCGGGGCGGCGAGCTGTGCGCGCAGGCGCGGCGCCAATATGACCGCCAGCTGCCGGGATTGCTGTCAGATCCCTTGCAGTCGCTGGAGGCGGACGTGGCGCTGCTGCTGCTGGCGGGCAACGCCCCGCTGCAACAGGCGCAGCTCGATGCCCCGGCGTGGCGCGATGTGCTGTCGTTTGCCTGCGGGCAGCGCGGCTACGAGGTCTGCGCGCATGCGCTGTATCCACTGGTGGCGCAGGCGCTCTGCGAGGCCTCCGCGCACGTGACCTTGGGCGCGCGCGATGCCGCGCTGCTGCTGGCAAAGGTCGTGCAGCGGCGTGACTGGCAAACGTGCGCCCGGTTGTGCGGATTGCCCGGTCAGACCCAGGCCGTGGCCGCGCTGCGCGCTGCCGTGCGGCGGCTTGCCGTGGAGCGCGCCCCGGCCGAGGTGCGGGAGGAAATATCGAGGTAGGCCGGGGGCCGTTCATCAGCACGCTTGTGCTAAGGTTTTGGGGAGGTCGGCAGATATGCTTTAGGGCCTCAGTCAAATCCGGGGTCTTGAAACATGAATTTGACCCCTTTGACGTTCACTGAGCTAGAGGCGCGCGATGTCTGAACATCATCACGTAAGCGATGAAAAGAAGTTGTTCCTCGCCATGCTCCTGACCGGCGGTTTCATGGTCGCGGAGATCGTGGGCGGACTGATCTCCGGCTCGCTGGCACTGCTGGCCGATGCCGCGCACATGCTCACCGATATGCTGGCCCTGGGCTTGGCCTGGGGGGCGGCAAGGATCGCGCGGCGCCCGGCCGATCGGCTGCGTTCGTACGGCTACCAACGGGTGCAGATCATCTCGGCGCTGGTCAACGGCCTGGCGGCCGTCGGGCTGGTGGTCTGGATCCTGTACGAGGCCATACACCGCCTGTTCAATCCCGTGCCAGTGATGGGTGATGTCATGCTGTTCATCGCCGTGATGGGGCTGGTGATCAATGCGATCGTCTTCCAGATCCTGCACCGCGGCGGCGAGCACAACCTCAATATCCGCGCCGCGCTGATCCATGTGCTGGGCGATATGCTCGGTTCGGTGGCCGCCATCATCGCCGGCATCGTCATCGTGACGGTGGGCTGGACGATGATCGATCCGCTGCTCTCCTGCGTGATCGCGCTGATCATCTTCCGCAGCGCCAGCAAGGTGATCCGGCAATCGATCCACATCCTGTTGGAGGGCGCGCCGGATGCGCTCGATGTCGAGGAGATCCGCCAGACGCTGATCAGCGGCATCCCGCCGGTGCAGGATGTGCACCACGTCCACCTCTGGTCGCTGACGCCGGACCAGCCGATCCTGACCATGCACGTCACCGTGGTGGAGGGGACCGACACCGATCAGGTGCTCGCGCAGGTCAAGAAGCTGCTGGAATCACGTTTTTCCATCGTGCATTCAACGGTGCAGATCGAAAAGCAAGGCTGCGCCGACGGCCAGCGCAATCACAGCGTCTGCCGGGTGCCGCCTCCGGCCGTTTGAGGCGGGCAGCGTAAAAAAACATTAAACCCAAGTTTCTCGCCGCTTAATCCATCACCTGTTGCTAATGGAATGGGCGATTTGGTCGACCAATTCAGGGATGAGGCGAAGTATTCTTGATGGAGAAGGTTGGTTATGCGAACCCATTCCCTGAGCAGGCAGGAGCGATGCCGGCGCGCACTGGGTGCGGTCGGAGGCCTGTGGTGCATCGCGCTCATGGGCCTCGCGCCATGGCCAGCGGCGCAGGCGGCGACCTGTCTGTATGTCTCGTCGTATCACCACGGCTACGAATGGAACGACGGCATCGAGCAGGGCATCGAACGTGTGCTGGCGGGCAAGTGCGAGTTGAAGAAGTTCTACATGGACACCAAGCGCAATGACACCCCGGCCTTCGGCAAGGAGATGGCGCTCAAGGCCAAGCGCTACATCGAGGTGCTCAAGCCCGATGTGGTGATTGCCTGCGATGATCCCGCCTCGACCTATCTGGTGGCGCCTTACTACAAGGACGCCACGCTGCCGATCGTATTCTGCGGCATCAACCAATCGGTCACCCCGTATGGCTTTCCCTATAGCAATGTCACCGGGATGATCGAGATCTCGCCGATCAAACCCCTGCTCAAGGAGATCAAGAACACCCTCAAGCGCGTCAAACATGGCGTCTACCTGGCCCCGGATTCGATGTCGCAGCACCGTGAGTTCGAGCTCAACCGGGAGACCTATGCGCAGGAGGGCATCGAAATCACGCCGATCTTCGTCAAGAACATGGCGCAATGGGAGGCCGGCTACAAAAAGGCGCAATCCTCCGAGTTTCTCATCATCGGCAATAACGGCGGCATCGAGGATTGGGACAACGCCCGCGCCGCCGCGATCGCGGGTAAGCTCACCGGCAGGCTGTCGGTGACCAATTACGAGTGGATGGTCGACTACGCCATCCTGGCCATGACCAAGCTCGCCGATGAGCAAGGCGAGTGGGCGGCCTTGACCGCCTTGAGCATCCTCAACGGCAGCAAGCCCTCGCAGTTGCCGATCGTCACCAATCGCAAATGGAATATCTACGTCAATCTCACGCTGCTGGGTAAAGGCGATGTCGAGCTCTCTCCGCGCATCGTCCACAAGGCCATCAAGATCGGAGAAGCCGGCAGATGAGATGGCTGGCGCAGGGCAAGTCGCTCTACTGGGTGTCGCTGGTGGTCGGCGCGGTGATCACCGGCCTGCTGCTCAAGCTGGTGTGGGACAATGCCATCGGCGATCAACTGAAGGTGTTCGACGGCGAGTACAACATGATGGTCGATGCATTCAAGAACCGGCTCAAGGCCATCGACGAGACCGCCTATGCCTTGCAGGCCGTGTTCGATGCCTCGACCGATATCGAGCCGGATGAATTCAGAATCGTCTCCGAGGGCATACTCAAGCGCAACGCCTACATCTCCGCGGTGATGTATGCCCCGCGGGTGGTCGAGTCGCAGCGCGCGCGCTTCATCGCGGATCAGCGCGAACTCGGCTACGTGGATTTCGACATCCGTCCGCTGGAAGGCGAGGCGGCGGTCCAGCGCAACCTTCCCCTGGTGTATATCGAGCCCTTCCAGCCTGAGACGGCCAAGCTGATGGGGATGGATCTGCTGTCGGTTGCGCGCTACCGGGAGGATATCGAAGCGGCGATGCGCAGCGGCGACAACGTCGCCGTCCAGCCGGATGTCATCGGCATCTATCCCTATGGGTTTTCGTATTTCAAAGCGGTATATGCCGGCAGGTTGGCGCCGGAGCTCGCCGAGCGGCGCGAGGCGATGGTCAACGGCATGCTGGTGCTGCGCATCGGCATGACCGAGCTGTTCGAAGGCATCGCCGCCGACGCGAACATCAGCGTCGCGCTAGTGAATCTTCCGGCGCAAGGCAAAGGCGAGACGGTATTTTTCAAGCCAGCCGCCGCGCATCCCGGCCGCGAGATCGAGCGCTTCGAGCGGCGCGAGGCCGTGGATATTGGCAACAAATCGTTTGAGTATGTCGTCCAAAAAAACGTGTACAGCGAGGCCATCGACAAGCGGTCATTCATCTACGCCGCCGTTTTCGGTCTGTTGATCACCTCCGCGCTGCTGTTCCTGTCGCGGCTGGTCCATGAGCAGCAGGCCATGCTCCGGCGGCGCAATCGCGAGATCAATGACCTGGTCGAATTGCGCACCAAGGAACTGGCCTTCGAACGCGATCGCGCCAAGACCACCGTGCAGTCGATCGGCGATGGTGTGATCACCACTAATGCGGAGGGCGTCATCGAATCGATGAATCTGGTGGCCGAGCGGATGAGCGGATGGAATGAGCACGATGCGGTGGGCCGGCCGATCACCGAGGTGTTCAATCTGATGGACGAGCAGACCCGGGGGCCGATCGGCAATCCGGTGCTGCGCTGTTTGGCCGAAGGCGTGCACATCAAGCTCTGGCAGCATGCGCTGTTGGTGAGCCGCAGCAGCAAGCACATCGCCGTGGATGAAACCTCGGCGCCGATCTTCGACACCGCGGGCGCATTGACCGGCGCGGTGCTGGTGTTTCGTGATGTGAGCAAGGAGCGCGAGCTGGCGCAGCACATGATGTATCAGGCCACGCACGATGCGCTGACCGGGCTGCCCAACCGTGCGCTGCTGCTCGACCGGATCAAGCAGGCCCTGGCGCACGCGCAGCACAACCAATCCATGGCCGCCATCTTGTTTCTCGACTTGGACCGGTTCAAGGTGGTCAACGATACGCTGGGGCACAACATCGGCGATGTGCTGCTGATCCAGGTGGCGCAGCGGCTGAGTCGATGCCTGCACGCGGACGACACGGTCAGCCGGCTTGGCGGCGACGAGTTCGTGATCGTGCTGCGGGATATCGCGGTGAAGGAGCATGTCGCCAAGATTGCCCAGCGCATTGTCACCCAGTTCAAGGAGCCGTTTTTGATCAATGACGTCGAGTTCTACAGCTCGTTCAGTATCGGTATCGGCATCTACCCCGACAACGGGCAGGATGAATTCACGTTGATGAAAAACGCCGATGCCGCGATGTATCAGGCCAAGGCGGCGGGAAAAAACAACTTCCAGTTCTACAGCGCCGAGATGAACGAACTCAGCAAACTCAAGCTCGGCCTGGAGGCGGATCTGCGCAAGGCCATCGAGCGGCGCGAACTCTGCCTGCATTATCAGCCGCAGGTGGAAGCGGCCACGGGCCGTATCATCGGGGTCGAGGCGCTGGTGCGCTGGGCGCATCCGGTTCGCGGCATGGTCTCGCCGATGCATTTCATCCCCCTGGCGGAGGAGACCGGCTTGATCCTGCCGATCGGGCAGTGGGTGCTGGAGGAGGCCTGCCGCCAGAACAAGGCGTGGCAACAGGCAGGCTACGCGCCGGTGCAGATGGCGGTGAATATCGCCAACGCCCAGTTCCAGAAGCCGGACCTGGTGCAGGATGTGCAAAAGGCGCTCGCGGCCACCGGCCTCGCGCCGCAATATCTGGAGCTCGAACTGACCGAGGGCGTGTTGGGCCACAATGCCGAGGCCTCGATCGCGACCCTCAAGGAGCTGCGCGCCATGGGCGTGAGCCTGTCGATCGATGACTTCGGCACCGGCTACTCCTCGCTGAGTTATCTCAAACGCTTCCCGCTGCACACCTTGAAGGTCGATCGCGCCTTCGTGCGCGATATCACGATCGACAACGACGACGCGGCGATCTGTTCGACCATCATCGCCATGGCGCAGAACCTCAATCTCTCGGTCGTCGCCGAGGGCGTGGAAGACGAGCATCAGCTCGAGTTCCTGCGCCAGCGCGGCTGCCATTACATTCAAGGGTTCTATTTCAGCCCGCCACTGCCGGCGAACAAGCTGGCCGATTTGCTGGCGAACAACAATGGTTATATCAGGAAGGCCGCCAACGCCTGACCCGCTGAAACACCCCGCTCCCGCTCTCTCTTTATTGCATCATCCCGCTGCATATCCACGCCAGAGATCCGGGTATGTCGATGACCAGGCTTTAGTGGTTTATTCAGCGCCGCTGCGGTGTTTTAATAGCTTTTTGGGCTTCGAGTTGCCGAGGCGTCCGAGGTGCAGCAATGCGCTCCCGGACGGTGCGGCGTGGGGGTGACAATGTACAGGCTGACATTATTGGCGGGCGTGCTCGTGCTCGGCGGGCAGGCCGAGGCGGCGAATTTCTATGTCGATCGGGCGGGCGCGGGCAATTTATGCTCGGCGCAACGGCCCTGCGCCCGTATCCAGACGGCGATTTCCCTGGCCGGCAAGCGCGATACCGTGCATGTAGGACCCGGCGTGTACCGGGAGAATCTGACCATCGGCGCCGACAAGCCTGGGCTGGTGTTGCAGAGTTATGGCATGGGCGATGTCATCATCGAGTCGGCTGGCGGGAGTGCGGCGGAGGAGGTGCCGGCCGGGGTGGGCGCCGACATCATCCTGGATATCAGCGCCGCGGATGTGCGGGTCCAGGGCGTGGGGCTGCGCCATGCCCTCGGGGTGGCGAGCAAACGTGACATCGGTGTGTATGTGCGGCCGGGCGCCAATAACGTGATCTTGCGCAATCTCCGGATCGAGCGCCAGCGTCGGGGCGAGGACCTGGAGCCGACCCGTCCCGGTTCGCGCGGCATCCTGGTGGAAGAGGCCGCCGGGGCGACGATCAAAAACAACGACCTGATCGGCAATTACCAGGACCACATTCATTTGCCCACCAGCGGCAGCATGGTGGTGAGCAACGTAGTCTCGGGCGCCACCCGCCTGGGCATCGCCGTGATCCAGGCGTCGGCGAACGCCGTTGCGGAAGACAACCTGATCAAGGCGAATACCGTCAGCCACTGCGGCGGCGACGGCATCCAGATCCAGGGTGACAGCACCTTGGTGCAGGCCAACCGGCTGGTCAACAATCGCGGCTACGGCATCCATCTG
>CAZKZP010000026.1:39146-40042 GCA_964557295.1 uncultured Chromatiales bacterium
CCATCTGTGCGGCTACGGCTCTTCCCCGGCGTGCGTGGCGCCGGGCGAGACGGCGATCGCCAGCGACACCATCGTCAAGGGCAATCACTTCGATGGGAACGTGCAAGGGGATGTGGCCGACTTCGGCGGCAATAATATCGTGCAGTGAGGCTGCGCGCTTATTCGCGATGCCGCGCCTGGCGCGCCGGGGCGCGCGTCTTTGGTCCCGCGGCCGCGCGTTCATCCGTTTGCGGGTGGAGAAATTTCGGAAAGCCCTTCAATCCGGAACGTTCGTAGTCTTGCAACAAGGCCGTTTCGACTTCATCAGGCGCAAGGTCAAGCAACAGCGGCAAGGCCGTATGCAGCAGCTGGAACAGCCGGTCGAGGGCGATGTTGTGGGTCTGGCCGCACGCGGCATGGATCCAGTCGCACAATTTCAGAAAGTTCGCGAACGGGCGCGCGCCCAGGATCAGCGGCAGCGTGGCGCGGAAGCGCCCGGAGTTGCCGATCAGGTCCCAATAGCGCGCAAAGCGGTTTAGGCGCTGCAGGGTGGGGAAATCCAGCTGATCCGAGCACAGGATGTCGTAGGGCGGATGCGGGTTGTAGCGGATGCCGAAGGCCGCGGTGTGCCGGGCGATCGGCGCCCCGCGCAGCCGCTTGAGGATGCCGACCTGGATCTCGTGCGGATCGAGCGCCACCAGGCGGTCGAAACCGGCGGCGATCTCTTCCAGACTCTCGCCGGGCAGGCCGATGATCAGATCGGTGTGCAGATGCGCGTGGCTTTCCTGGCGCAGCCAGCGCAGATTCGCCGCGGTTTTTTCATTGTCCTGCTTGCGGCTGATCAGCGCCTGCACCGCGGGGGTGAAACTCTGCACCCCGATCTCCAGTTGCAGGCGGCCCTCCGGGAAGCGCTGGAT
>CAZKZP010000027.1:0-29035 GCA_964557295.1 uncultured Chromatiales bacterium
CACGCACATGTAGGAGCATGCTTCAGCATGCGATCATGTCTGTCCATCGCCATCTGAAGATGGCTCCTACAACGAACCTGGTTTCCTAAGCGGTGTGTGGGGGGCAATCGATCTTGGCCGCATTGCGCCGAATGGATCACATCCGGCGCAATGCCCTGCGGTTATTGCGCCCTGCGGGGCTGTTTCTTTAAGCGAGCGGTCCGTAGGCCAGCAGGCTGTCGATCAGCGTTGCATTGGCATTGCTCAGGCCCATGCCGGGGAACAGGGTGGCGAACTGCCCCTGTTGTCCGTGCAACGCCATGTAATTGAGGAGGACGGTTTCCACCAGCAGGTTGACGTTGTTCGCCGCCGGGCTGGAGGCGGTTTCCACTGAGCCGTCGGCGCGGAAGTAGCCGATCTGTTGTTTGAGCGGCGTCGGGCGGCCGCCGGGGTTGTAGATCAGGAAGAACGAGGCGGCGACGTCGGAGTTGTCGCCGGTCCACACGCCCTTGCCGCGGCCGTCGGGGGAGTTGTCGATGGTACCGTTGCTGGTGAGCGAGCCGTCGCTGAACACGTAGAGCATCAGCGGCTTGCCCTTGCGCGCGGCGTATTCCAGGCAGGCGCCCATGCATTGGCCGGCGCGCAGGTCGCGCCGTTCGCCGGTGGAGCGGTCGCCGGTGTGATAGTCATAGCCGCCCATGCTGATGGTGCCGGCGCCGGCGTAGCCATTGATCACCATCTTCATCACCGAGGCGGTCTTGCGGAATTCGCCGTCGCTGTCGAACTCGGCTTGCGTGAAGATCCCGCTCGGTCCGACGATGTCGGCATCCTTGGTCGGGTCGAGGGCATCGGGGCTGCCGTACTCGTCGACGATGGTGGCGCTCTTGACGTATTCACACTGCATGCGGTCCTTGGCGGCTTGGTCGGCGGTGGCGCCGAGCAAGGTGTCGCTGCGGTCGAGTTTCTTCTTGCTCAGCCGCTCGACCGATTCCATGATGGCTACGGCTTGATCCTGGGAGAAGGTGCCGACCATCTTGCCGGTGTCGACCAGGCCGGTCACATCGGTGGGACGGTCGACCTTGGTGGGCCGGATCTCGGGATTGATCAGCATCGCGGGGGAGAGCGAGTTGCCGCCGGACATGGAGCTGCTCGAGCCGACCAAGGTGACGAGTTTGCCGAAGCCGAGCGCATAGTTATCGCTCGCGTAGCGCGCGATGCCGTACATCGGATTGTGCGGATTGTTGCCGGTGTCGTTTTCCGAACGCGCCGGGATGACGGCGCCGTTGACGTTCGCCGCGGTGGCGGTGACATTGATCCGCCGCTTGATGCCGCGCAGGAAGGCGCTGTCTTTATGGAACGGCAGGCCGAGCGTGGTATCGGTGTAGCTGAGGCCGTCGGTCGGATCGGTCATCGAGGGCAGCATGTCCCCGGGCAGACCCATCTTGGCGTAGCCGGCGGTGTTGAGGAAATCCAGCGGTCCGCCCGCCTTGCCGGCGAGCACGTTGGAGCCGACGATATTGGCGCCGCCCGCCAGATCGATGCAGATGAAGGGGATTTTGGCCGCCAAGGCCCCTTTGAGACCGCAGCTATTCGCCAGGCTTTCGATATCGGTCGAGAGCGCCGCCTGGGCGTTGCCCGGATTGGCGAACAGGCTGAAGAGGCTCGGGGCGAGGGTGATGCCGAGGCCGCCGATGAGCCCTTGCGCCAGGAAATCGCGGCGCGTCACCGGACGCTTGTGGTCCCGATGCAGCAGTGGTTCGTCGAGTCCGAGTGATTTACGTTTCTTGGCCATGATCGCGATTCCTTCGTTTATTGCAACAAGATAGCGGCGCTGCCCAGCACGGCGGTGCACATGGCCTTGACCACGGCCTTGGTGCAGGTGGCGTCCTGAGCGGTGCAGCTGTTGGAGATCTTTGCGAACAACGTATTGGTGTTGGCAGGATCGGTCAGCTCGTATTTCACCTCGGCCCGGGTCGGCATGTTCGCCAGCATTACGCTGCTGCTGTCGGGCAGGCCGAGCATGCGGTTGTAGAGTGCGTCGACGAGGTTATTCTTGGCGGTCGAATCCCCGCTGCCGAAGGCGGTGGAAACGCCGGAGTCAAATGCGAAGCTGCCGAAGAAGTTGCTACGCAATGTGGAGTCGTCCACCAGCGCGCTGCAATATTCGATGGCCAGCTGCGCGACCGCCATCTGGTGCGCGGCGAGGAAGCCGTCGAGGTTCTCCGCCGTCGGCAGTTGCTGGCGAACGGTGTCATAAGTGGTTTTGACAGCAGGCTGAGCCTGGCTGACGCCGGTGATGGAGGACATCGTGGCGCTGATCTCCTCGAAGGTGCGCAGGCTCACCGCGGAGGTCGCCGGTAGATCCACCGGGGTGCCTGCCGTGCCGCCGGGTTCGGCCGGACGGCTGTAGGCCCTGACGCCCAGCACATCGAAGGTAAGGAAAAACTGATCGAATTCCGGTCCTTGCTCCAGCGGGATGATGGTGCCCATCTCCGACAAGACCTGCACCTTATTGGTAAAGCGCGGGTCGGTGACCAAGGACGATGAGTCGATGGGGATGTCGAGGTTGGTATAGGCCTGGCCGACCGGCGATTCCTTGCCGTTGATGCCGATGCGCATGCCGATCAAGTCGAAATTGAATGACATATTGGCGGCGTCGAGGGTCACGAACAGCGGCCGGTTGAACAGGTAGCTGTAGGTGTCGTACTGGCTGGCCTCGAACAGGACATAGCTCTCGTTGAGGCCGGTGGCCGCCGAGATGTTGAACATCAGGAAATATTTCTCGCCCACGCCGGCGTCGAAGTTCTGTTTGATCTGCGCTTGAGTCAGGGCGTGATCGTGAACCGCCACGAAGCGGATCTTGCCTTGCCAGGGCTGGCTGCCGTTCGGTGAGTTACCGAGCATGAAGGCGTAGTTGTCATCCCAGTCCGCCAGGCCGGCGGCGGCAGTCTCATCTGCCACCGACGCCAGCTCGCCGTTGACGTAGATGCGGCGGCGGTTGGTGTAGTCGTAGGTCACCACGACGTGCTGCTGCGAGGCTTGGAGTACTTCGGCGGCGTCGGGCGTGGACAAGGCGGGAGCACCATCCGCGCCGGTATTGCCGGTGCGGTTGTAGAAGTCGTAGTTATAGAGCGTCTGGCCCAGCATGAAGTTGCGCGCGGTGTTGGTGCCGGCGTAACTGATGATGGGGCGGTTTTCCTGGGTGACGTTGGCGGGCACGACCCAAGCCTCGATCGAATACTGGCCGGTGGCCTTGATGCGGTCGCTCAGGAGTTTGCTGTTGGCGGTAGTCGCCTGAGCGCGGCCGCTGATGAATTCCACGCCCCAGCCGCCGACCCAGTTGTAGTCCGTGCCTTGGTTGCCGCTCAGGGTGAGGTTGATGCCGTTGCCGGAGATGTCATAGATCGTTTTGCCGCTGCCTTCCTTGAATTCGTACTTGGCGATCACGTTGGTATCATCGCGCGTGCCGCCGCTGGCTGCCAGGCCGCCGGACAGTTCGAGTGCCTTGCTGGTGACCAGCGCGCCATTGACGGTGACCGTGGTGGCCGCGCCGGCGAGGCTGGCGATCGCCGCTTGCATCGCGGTGGCGTCGGCGGCGCAGTCGCTCCAGCAGTTATGGAACTCATCGCGCAGCCGCACCACCAGGCGCGAGGAGGCCGGGTCGTTCAGATCCATCTTGGGTTTGGCCGCTTCATAGGCATCATCCACATTGTTCTCGGCAAAGAACGGTGCCTGCGGGGTGCGCGCCGAGGCGGCGTGGCAGTCCGCGCAATAATCCTTCAGCAGGGTATGAACCGGAGTGAATGCGGAAGAGGCCGGAAACGCCTTGTAGCTCGAGATCGTGTCGCCCGCCGTGGCGCGCAGGGTGATCTGGGTGCTGCCGCTGGAGCCGCCGTTGCCCGAGGCCCAGGCGCTGATCAGCGAGGACAGGATATTGGCGCAGGCGTCATTGGAGGCCTCGCTGGTCCCGAGCCAGCAATGGTGCCCCTCCGCGACCTTGGTGACCATCGTGGAGGCGGCGGGAGTGGTGAGATTGACGATACCAAGCGCCGCATCGCGCGCGGCATTGAGGTTGTCGGTGCGGGCGAAGGGAACCGCGTGGCTTTGATCGTGGCAGCCGCTGCCGCCGCAGCGATTGCTCTCGCGCACGCCGTCCCAGACCGTGTCTTTATAGACGGCGGCATCGGCGTCATAGGCCGGGCCGGTGTAGACGAAGCCGCCGCTTCCCCCGCTGCTGCCGCCGGTGTTCGGCTGGCTGGAGGGTGTGACGGATTTACATCCCGCCGCGGTGATCAAGGCCATGCCCAGCATCAGACTGGCCAAGGTTTTCATGCCGGTTGCGGCAACGCCGGGGCGTCTCCGGTTGTGCGGTAGTGTGATGACGGTATCTTCCTGGTTACGCATAGTTTCCCCCAAAGCCTTGAATTACTCGCCCTTGCAATAATCGGCGGTTTCGGCAAAGACCTGTTTGAGCTTGTAGTTACTGCCGATGAATGAAGTGGTGATGGTTTCGATCTTGGCGCGATCGGTGCCATTGGCCGGTTCGCGCAGGCAGACGGCCTTGAAGACCTTCTTGACTTGGCAGCTGGCGAAGGCGCGCGAGTTGCCCAGTTCTTCACCCAGGGATTTGGCACCATAACCCCCCGTCTTGGGCAGGGAGTCGCTCCAGCCCAGGAAGGCATTGGGACCCTTACGCCAGTAGTTGACCCAGTTGTCATCCTTGGTCACGTAACCATAGGGGAAGTTGTTGGCATTGATGAGGTATTTTGGTTGCACCGCGCTGGGGGTGTAGACGAGCTGACCATTGATGCCGGTCGGATCGGTGTTCACATCATACTGATAGTTGTAATAGGCGTAGGCCTGGACCAGCGGGTCCATGCCGGCATGGCAGCCCATGCAGGCGTTCATGAAGATGCGGCTGTCGCCACCGGGGCTGCGCGCGACGTCCTGGCGAATGCGGTCGTTCGGACGGGTGTTGTCCTTGATCTGCTCCATGTCGACGCACATATGGTTGAGCAGGGTGAAGCGGAACATGGCGCGATTGGTGCCGTCGATGAAAAAGGCCTTGGCCGCGGCGCGGCTGGTGATGACCCCGGCGGTGGCGGTCGGCGACAGTCCGTTCAGAGAAGATTGCGCAACTTGTTCCAGGTTGGTCTTGAGGTCGATGCCCTGAGATTCCATTTGTTCATAGTGAGTGTTGTTCGAGACGGAGTAGGGTGGCAGGCCCAAACCGGTTTTCCCCCGGTAGAGAATGTTGGCGGAGAGCAGTGTGTTGAATGGAACATCATCACGCACCATGCCGATGACGGTGGCGGTGTAGTCGTTCAACGGCGCAAACACGGTCTGTTCTTCGTTGGTCCATGGCGTGGCAAGGTTCTTCAGCGTGACATTGTAGAAGGCGCTGTTTTCCATCGCGGTGAAGGCGGCCTGCTGCGCATTTCCGGCGCGGACGTCGGCCTCCATGTCGTCGAGCACCGTCGCGGTCGGCGGCACGCCGGCGATGCGGTCGTGGATGCGCTTGGCTTGCTCGCGCGGACCGGCCACGGCAGTGGATGCACCCGCTGCGATCAGCGCAGATATCAGGATCGCCTGCATGATCGCATGCGGCCCCTTGCAATTGCGAAATCTCGTTTCCTTGGTCATCATCTTCGTTCTCGGCTACCAGTGCTCTACAGAATCCCCATCACAGTCCGCTAATATATCGGACTTTTCGTGGGAGTTTTAACGACTATACCCCCAAAAACGCAGCCTTTTTGAGAGGGTTGTCACAGAACATGAAAAACCACTTGAGTAGTATTGTAATGGGTCAGTCAGCAATGAGTATGCGAATATGAGTAGCGGCGCGTGTCACTATGGAAACGGTATGCAGGTGAAGACTTCTCTCATTTCCCTCTTTTGTATTGTGTCCGTGGCGTTGACCGGATGCGTCGGCGGCAAGCAAGAGCCCGATCCGATGGTCGAGGATATCCCCGTCGCTTACGTCAAGCGGCCCTTGCTGCGCGATGATGATGGCGTCCTGGTGGATGAGGATGTGCGCGACGTCAATGACTTCCGCGCCGGCGGTGATCTGTATCTGCGCGACCGCGCCTCGCCCACCGCGCCCGACCGCAATATCACCTATGAGATCACTCAGGGCATGGGGGATGTGAAGGATGTCGAGGTCTCCTATGACGGCACCAAGCTCCTGTTCGCGCTGCGCCTGCCGGAGATCGAAGGCGCCGACGAGGATGAGCAGCCGACCTGGAACATCTGGGAGTACGACATCGAGAGCGCCGCGCTGCGCCGCATCATCCAATCCAACATCACCGCCGAGCAAGGTCAGGACGTGGCGCCGTTCTATCTGCCCGACGGGCGCATCGTCTTTTCCTCCACGCGCCAGGCCCGCTCGCGCGCCATCCTGCTGGACGAGGGCGTGGAGAACGGCCTGACCAAGGACGGGGTTCCTTCTCTGGATGAAAATCAGCAAGAACCCGCCTCGGTGCTGCACGTCATGAATGATGATGGTACCGATATCAAGCAGATATCCTTCAATCAAAGTCATGACCTCGATCCGGTGGTGCTGAGCAGCGGGGAGGTGTTGTTCAGCCGCTGGGACAACGCGGGCGCCAACAATGAAATCAATCTTTATGAGATGAATCCCGATGGCACCGATGTGAAATTGGCCTACGGTTCCAACAGCCATGCCACGGGCACCACGGGCTCTACCGTGCAATTTGTCCAGCCGCGCGAGCTGCCGGACGGCCGCATTCTGACCGTGCTGCGCCCCTTCAACGGCACCGGTGGCGGCGGCCAGATCGTGGCCATCGACATCGCGAACTTCATCGACAATGCCCAGGCCAGTTACTCTGGCGGCAGCGCCGGCGGTGCCGCGCAGCAGTCGATCACTTCGCTGGAGGTGCGCACGGATGGCGCGCCGTCGCTGGCCGGGCGGCTGCGCGCGGCCTACCCGCTGTGGGATGGCTCCAACCGCATCCTGATCAGCTGGAGCGCGTGCCGGGTGAATGACAACGGAAGAATCGTGCCGTGTACGCAGGATCTCTTGGATGCGGTAAATGCGCCCGTGGATCCTGAAAATCCTCCAACGGTTGTAGAGGCTGATCCGCTTTACGGTATCTATATTTACGATCCGGCCGACGATACCCAGATGCCGGTGGTGGTGCCCGAGGAAGGTTATGTGTACAGCGACGTCGTGGTGCTGGAGGATCGCGCCTATCCGGTGGACATCCCGGACGCGGTGGTCGATGCCGCTTTGGCCTCAGCCGGCTTCGGCATCCTCGATATCAAGAGCGTGCAGGATTTCGACGGCGCCTATAACGCACTCGGCAGCCCCGCCACGGACCTGGTGATCCTCGCCGATCCGAAACAGACCACCGCGGCCCAGCGCCCGGCGCGCTTCCTGCGCATCGAAAAAGCCGCGGCGATCCCTGCAGAATTGGCCAATGGTGATCCGGTGCCGGGGTTTGCCTTTGGTCCTAACCGTGGGTTGGGCATGCGCGAGATCATCGGCTATGTGCCGATCGAGCCGGATGGCTCGGTGCGGGTGAAGGTGCCGGCGAACGTGCCGCTGGCCATCAGTATGTTGGATCAGAATGCGCGGCGCATCTCCTCGCGCCACGAGAACTGGATCCAGGTGATGCCGGGCGAGAGCCTGGAGTGCAACGGTTGCCATACACGCACCACGACTCCTGCCCCGACTCCTGCTCCGCCCCCCAGTTTCCACGGTCACGCGGATGAGCCGCCCGCGCTGAACACCGGGGCCGCGATCGGCGGTGCGCCGTTCCCAAATACCGAGGCCACCTTCACGCCCAATGCGGGCGAGACCATGGCGCAGGCCCGTACGCGCGTCAATCCCGCCGCGCTCGATCTCGATCATGATGTGGTCTATGAAGATGTCTGGACCGATCCCGATCCGGCCAAGGCGAATCGCCCCAAGGATGCCAGCTTCGGGTATCTCTATAGCGATCTCACGACGGCATTGCCAGTGTCTTCAGGGTGTCTGACCACCTGGAGCGTGTATTGCCGCATCGTGATCAACTACGAGACGCACATCCATCCGCTGTGGAACCTGCCGCGCGTCGATGGCGCGATGAACGATGTCACCTGCACCAAGTGTCATACCACTGATAACATGGGCGCACTGCAAGTGCCGCCCGGCGTGAAGCAGCTCGACCTGACCGACGGCCCCTCCACGGCGAATCCGGACCAGTTCAAGGCCTACCGCACCCTGGTGTTCAACAAGAACCAGCAGGAGATCCGTGGCGGCGTGCTGCAGGATGTGCAGGTGCTGACGGGTTTTGAAACTGACGAAAATGGTGATCCGTTGTTGGATGCCATGGGCAATCCGATCCCGATCTTCGCGCCGGTCAACATCCCGCCGGCCTTGCAGGCGGGCAATGCGCGCGGCAGCACCAGCTTTTTCAGTGTGTTCGCCGCCGGCGGCACGCACGCGGGCTATTTGACGCCCGCCGAGCTGCGTTTGATTTCGGAGTGGGTGGATATCGGGGCGCAGTATTATAATGACCCCTTCGCCGTGCCGGTCGATTGAGGCGTCGATGGTAGAAGCGTGCTTTGCCTACACGGATGTAGGCAAGGGGCGCGAGCATGGAGCGGAAGCTTCGGCTCGCGAGAATCCGCGAGGACGCTATCGCAAGCTCAAGCTTGCTCCTACAACTGACGTTCTCAATAGACATAGAAAAATAACCAGGTAAGTACAAAGAACAAACCGATGTGTCGCCCGCTTTATGTCATCTTGTTTTGCCTACTGGGCCTCATCGCTCCGGCCGGCGCAGCCGAGCCGGTCAAACTCAAGGTGGCCGATCCCTATCTGGATATGCACACCGGGCCTGGAGAGGGTTATCCCATCTTTCATGTGGTCGAGCGTGGCGAGCAGGTCGAGATCCTCAAGCGCAAGACCGAGTGGTTCAAGATCCGGATGGACAACGGCAAGCAGGGCTGGGTGCCGCGCGCGCAATTGGAGCGCACCCTCACCCCGGACGGCCAGGCGGTGGCCATCGCCTCGATCGAACGCGGAGACTTCGCCCAGCGGCGCTGGTCGGCTGGTCTGATGGGCGGGGATTACAGCGGGGCCGCGGTGATGACGGCGCATGTCAATTACACCTTCACCCCGAATCTCTCCGCCGAACTGCTGTATTCCGACGTCTCGGGGGATTTTTCCAGCAGCCAGCTCCTGGGCGTCAACCTGCTGCACGAACCCTTTCCCAGCTGGTGGTTCTCGCCGTTTTTCTCCCTGGGGGCGGGCGGAGTGCACACCAAACCGCGCGCCACCCTGGTGATCACCAATGACCGCACCAACGCCCTGGCCAATGCCGCGCTGGGCGTGCGCGCCTATGTCACGCGGCGGTTCGTGCTGCGGGCCGAGTATCGCAGCTATGTGATTTTTTCCAGCGACGAAGACAACGAGGAAATAGAAGAATGGAAAGCTGGGTTCGAAGTGTTTTTCTAACAACCAAGCGCTGCCGAATGCTGCCGTCGCTGCTCTTGGCGCTGAGCGTGTTCCCTGCCCTGGCTCAGGAGGAGTCCGAACCGCTGATCCAGCCGCAACTCGAACGCCGCGAGATCACCGAGGCGATGATCGATACCGAGGACTTCGAGATCGGCGCCTACGTTGGCATGCTGAGCATCGAGGACTTCGGCAGTAATCTCGTCTACGGCGGGCGTGTCACCTATCATGTTGCGGAGTCGTTATTCATCGAAGCGGCCTACGGCATGTCCGAGGGCGGCAAGACCAGTTACGAGCTGCTCAGCGGCGCGGCGCAGCTGCTCACCGACGATGAGCGTGAATACACCTATTACAATGTCTCGCTCGGCTACAACCTGTTGCCGGGCGAGGTCTTCTGGGGGAGGGGACGGGCGTTTAATTCAGCGCTCTATCTGATCGGCGGCGTTGGCAACACCACCTTCGGGGGGGATGACCGCTTCACCGTCAATTGGGGGGTCGGTTATCGCTTTTTGGCGACGGACTGGCTGTCTTTGCATCTCGATATGCGCGATCACATGTTCGATATCGATATCACCGGGCAGGACAAGACTGCCCACAATATCGAGACGACGCTGGGCATCGCGGTTTTCTTTTAAGGTGGACCTATGATGAAGAAAGTGTGCATGAAGTTTGGACGTATCGCGGCCGGGTTGTGGCTGGGATTGACGGTAAGCTTGGCGACGGCGGGGGACATCACCGGCGTGGGGCCGGATTTCACCCTGAAAAGCGCCAGCGGCAAGAACCTCAAGCTGAGCGAGATGCGCGGGGAGGTGGTGATGATCAATTTCTGGGCCTCCTGGTGCGGGCCGTGCCGCGAGGAAATGCCGCTGCTGGAGAAGATGTATCAGAAGTACAAGCCGATGGGCTTCACGCTGCTGGGGGTGAACGTCGAGGAAGACAGCGCCGCGGCGCAGAAGATGTTGCAGGATATCCCGGTCTCGTTTCCCGTGATGTTCGATGACAAGCAGCAGGTGAGCAAGCAGTACCAGGTGGTGGCGATGCCCAGCACGGTGCTGCTGGATCGCAGCGGGAATGTGCGTAAGGTCTTCAAGGGCTATCAGCCTGGATTCGAAAAGAAGTATGAAAACGAAATCAAACAGCTATTGCGGGAATGATGCGATGCGCTGGCTGGTGTGCGTGAGTGCAGTGCTGCTGCTTTCGGGATGCGGGGTCGAACCCTGGGTGAAGCCTTATGAGCGCGCCAATCTTTCCGATCCGATCATGAGCTTTGCGCGCGATCCTGTTTCCGGCGCGTACATCATCCACGTCTATCAAGCGCGCGAAGGGGCGCGCGGGGCTGAGGGAGGACACGGCGGTGGTTGCGGCTGTAATTGATCGCTACAGGCGCCGGCGCTGGCTGCTCACGCTGGCGATGCTGTTGAGCTGCTGCCTGCCGTTGTCCGCGGCCGTACTGCCGGAGGATCGGGTCGATGCGCTGTATCATTCCTATGAGGGCGGCGGGATCGAGATCAACGGGCCGTCGGTGCTGGTGCGCAAGTCGATCGGCAAGAGCACGTCGCTTTCCGCCAATTATTATGTCGATGCCATTACCAGCGCCTCGATCGACGTGGTCACCAGCGCCAGTCCCTACACCGAGAAGCGCACCGAGCATTCCCTGGGCGCCGATTTCATGCACGAGAAGAGCACGCTGAGCCTTGGTTATACCACCAGCGAGGAGAACGACTTCCTCGCGCGCACGGTGAATTTCGGCATCAGTCAGGATGTGTTCGGCGACCTCACCACGATCTCGCTGGGCTATGCCCGGGGCTGGGATGAGGTGGGCATGACCGGCTCCCCGACGTTCTCGGAAAACGTCGAGCGGCGCAATTTCAAACTGGGTGTCTCGCAAATCCTGAGCAAGAACCTTGTGGTGGATCTCGGCTATGAAACGATTACCGACGAGGGGTTCTTGAACAATCCCTATCGGGAAGTGCGCTATGTCTCCGCCGCCTGCGAGCCCAAGGAGCCGTATTGCAAGCAGCCGGAGGTTTACCCGCACACCCGGACCAGCAACGCCGTGGCCTTGCGGGGTATGTACTATCTGCCTTACCGTGCCTCGGTCCACGCCGATCTGCGCGCCTTTAATGATACCTGGGGCATCACGGCCTACACCGCCAAGCTGGGCTATACGCACACCTACCAGGATGCGTGGATCTTCGATTTCACGTTTCGGCATTATCAGCAGCAGCACGCGAGTTTCTACAGCGATTTGTTTCCTTACTACAATGCCCAGGAGTTTCTGGCGCGCGACAAGGAGTTGAGCACCTTCAGTAGTCAGGATCTGGGCTTGGGCGTGACCTATCAGTTCGCGCGCGGCGGATGGGGTTTCATCGACAAGGGCACGTTGAATTTTTCCTACCACCGCATGTGGTTTGATTACGAGGATTTCCGTGATCTGCGCGCCAAGTGCATGCCGGCGGGATGCGAGCCGTTATACGGTTTTTCCGCCGACGTCATGCAATTCTACATTTCCCTTTGGTATTGAACGCGGGCGATAACCGACCCGCGGATGAGAGGATGGTTTCCATGAGATCTTTGATATTGGCTGGCATGATGTGTTTGAGCATGACCTGGGCGGCGCAGGCGCAGGAAGCGGCGGTGGCGGAAGTCGCGCCCGAAGCCGCCGTGACGCAAGCGGCTGCGCCCGAGGAAACGGTGACGAGCCAGGCGCCTGCCGCCGCAGCAATCGAGCCGGCACCCGAGGCTCCGGCGGCGCAAGAGCCGCCCCCGAGCGCGCCAGTGGTGGCGCAGACCGCCGCGCCACCTGCCGCGGATGATCTGGTCGGCCAGCTCCAGGCGCTCAAGCGCGATGTGATCGAGCTCAATCGCGATCTGTTCATTCTGGAGGAGGAATTGCTGTTTCCCTCCAATACCCAGCTGACGGTGTTCGTGTCACTCGATGTCGGAAGCTTCTTCGCGCTCGATTCGGTGCAACTGCAAGTCGATGGCAAGGAAGTGGCCAATTATCTCTACACCGACCGCGAGGCCAAGGCGCTCGTGCGTGGCGGGGTGCAGCGCCTGTACCAGGGCAATCTCAAGACCGGAGAGCATGAACTGGTGGCGGTGTTCGTCGGGATGGGACCCAACGAGCGCGCCTATCGCCGCGCCGCGAATGTGACCATCCAGAAGAGCGATGAACCCAAATTCATCGAACTCGTGATTACCGACAACCTCGCGGATCAACAGCCGGATTTCCTCATCAAGGATTGGGAGTGAGCTGCGGGTGTCAATGATGAGTCGGTTGTGGCGAAGCGGGAGGGCGTGGCTGCTTTTGGCCACCGTCGCGCTCCCGTCCTGGTGCGCCGCCGCGGAGGGAGAGCCCCCGACCTCGGTGCAGGATCTCGCTTACGGCGGAGCGCTGTTTTATTTTTATCAGCAGGATTATTTCAATGCCGGCGTGCGCTTGATGATCGCGCAGCAACAGCAACGCCTGCCGCATCATGAGGATGAGGCCCAGCTGTTGCTGGGCGGTACCTTCCTGGCCTACGGCATGAGCGATGACGCCGGAAAAATATTCGATCAATTGCTCACTCAGGAGCCCTCGGCCGATACGCGCAATCTCGCCTGGTTGCAACTGGCCGAGATTTATTATCAGCACGGCGAGCAGCTGAAGGTGCGCGATGCCCTGGCCAGGATCGACGGCGAGTTGCCCGCGCGAGTGCGAGATGACTATCACCTGCTCGCGGTCAATCTCTTGCTGGCCGAGGGGCAGACCCAGGGGGTGCCGAAGTACATCGACAACATGAAGGACCCGGTGTACGCCGCCATCGCCCGTTACAATCTCGCCGTCGCCCTGATCAAGGGCGGGCAGGCGGCCCCCGGCATGGAGATCCTCGATCAACTCGGCGCACTGTTGACGCCCGACCAAGTGCTCGCAGCCATCAGCGATCGCGCCAATATTACGATGGGCCAGCTGCGCAGCGACAGCGAGCGTTACGATGAGGCCGCCGAGTATTTCAAACGCGTGCGTCTCTATGGCCCCTTCGCCGATCAAGCCCTGCTGGCGCTGGGATGGTCGGCGTATTACGGCGGGCATTATCCCGCGGCCTTGGTTCCCTGGCGGGCGCTGCAGCAGCGTGATGTGCGCTTTGCGCCCGCGCTGGAGGCATTGATCGCGGAGGCCAATACGCTGGAGTCGCTCCAGGCGTATCAGCAGGCGGTGCGCGCCTATCAGGGCGCACTGGCGGTGTACGAGGGCGAGCTGGCGGAGATCGCGCAAGCCAAGCAGACGGTGAGCGATGGCGCGCTGGTGCGCCACCTGCTCGAGACGCTGCCGCACTCGGGATTGGGCGATGAGGTCGAGCTGCAATGGGATACCGCGCTCCCCGGCGCCCGCTTCCTGATGCCAGTGCTGGCCGGGCGGCAGGTCCATGAGTCGGTGAAAAGCCTGCGCGATCTACTCGCGCTGCGGCGCAATCTGGCGCAATGGGAGGGCACGGTGCCGGCATTCGAATACATGCTGGAGCTGCGCCAGCAGAGATATCAGAGCCGCCTGGCGCAGCTCGATGAACCACTGCAGCGCAAGGCGATCACCACGCTTGAAATGCGCCGCGACGCCTTGGCCTATGAACTGGAGCGGATCGAACAGGACGACAACGCCTTGATGCTGGCGACCAAGGAGGAACTGGATCTGCTGGGGCGTCTGGTGCGGGTGCAGCAGCGCATCGCGCGCATCAGCGGCCGGGAAAGCGTGATGGAGTATGCCGAGCGCTATCAACGCCTGCGTGGCTTGCTGACCTGGCGGCTGCTCAGCGATCTGGTGCCGAGAATGTGGGAACGCAAGAAAATACTGCGCGAGGTCGACCGCGAGCTCCAACAGATCCACCGGCAGTGGACCTCTCTTGGCATCACCAAGCGGGGCGCGCCGCTGAATTTCGGCGCCTACACCGATATTCTGGCGGACCAGAAGCGCCGTCTCGCCGATCAGGTCGCGAAAACCGAGGCGTTGCAGCTCAAACAGCAGGCAGGGGTCGAACAGCTCGCCCTGGCGGAACTTACGGTCATCGAACGGCGGTTGCTCGAATATCGCGATCAGGCGCGGTTTGCGATCGCCCGTCTCTATGATCGCGGCGCCAGCGCGCAGCAAGAGGTGGCCGCGCCATGAAGAAGAATGTGCTGTACGCCGGCCTCCTGGCGATTCTGGTATCGGGCTGTTCGTCCTGGTCCAGCGAGCGCGTGGCCACGCTGGCGGATCTGACCGAACCGCGGAACGAACCGCCGATCGTCGCCGAGCCGCTGCCGAGCGTGGGCTGGGATGAAGTGACGAAGAGCTACGAGCAACTGCTCGCGGAGACCACCAATCCACAACTGCATGCCAAGGCGCTCAAGCGTCTAGCCGACCTGACGGTCGAGGGCTACGGCAAGGAGGAAACCGCGCCGGTCTCGGATGCGGAGTCCCAGCGGGCGATCAAGCAGTATGAATCGCTGCTCGCCGATGCGGATGCCGATCTCGAGCGCGACTTGATTCTGTATCAGATGGCGCGCGCCTATGACCAGATGGCCCGGCCCGAGCTGGCGCTGAAGCCCCTGACGGAGCTGGTCACCAAATATCCGAATTCCACGTTATACGGCGAGGCGCAATACCGGCGCGGGGAGATTTTGTTCACGTTGCAGAATTATCGTGAAGCGCAGAATGCCTATCGCGCCGCGGCGGCGCTCTGGTCGGATTCGCCTTATCACCGTCGTGCGCTGTATAAATTCGGCTGGTCGCTGTTCAAGCAGGGCAATTATCAGGATGCCTTGCTGCCGTTTTTCGCATTGTTCGACTGGTATCAGATCCTGCCGCCGGAGAAGCTCGATCCCTCCGATCTGGCGCTGATCGAAGACAGCCATCGCGTCGTCAGCCTGAGCTTCTCGTCGCTGAACGGGGTGGAGTCGGTGCGCGAGTTCCTCAGCCGGCGCGCGCATCCGCCATATGAGGCGAAGATCTATCAGAATCTGGCCGAGTTCTATGTGAAGCAGGAGTTGCACGAAGAGGCGGCCAAGACCTACAAGGCATTCGTCGCGCTCTACCCGCAGGCGCCGGAGTCGGCGGGCTTTCTGCTGCGCGTGGTGGACATCTATCAGAACAGCCGTTTCGCCACGCAGGCGCTTCAGGCCAAGGCCGATTTCGTCACCCAATACGGCGCGCGGCAGCCGTATTGGCAAACCGATGCGGCGGCGCGCCACTGGGAGACGATCAAGCCGCGTCTGCAAATCACCGTCACCGAACTGGCGCGGTTTTATCACGCCAAGGGGCAACGTTCCGGCGCGCGCGCCGATTATGATCAGGCGGTGCGCTGGTATGACGACTATATCCAGTCGTTCCCGGAGGACACGCAGACGCCGGGGCTGCATTTCCTGATGGCCGAGGCCCTGGTTGAAAGCGGTCAGATGGCCGAGGCGATCGTGGCCTATGAAACGACCGCCTATGGGTACCCACCGCACGAGAAGAGCGCCGAGGCGGGTTATGCCGCCTTCCTGAATTATCAGCAGCTGCTCGCGCAGGTGGTGGATGAAACGCAGGACGAATACAAGCGCGGCGCGATCCTCAGCGGCCGCCGTTTCGTCGGCTATTATCCGCAGGACCCGCGCGTGGCCGCGGTGCAGGCGCGTGTGGCGGATCTGCTGTTTGAGCTGCACGAGGATGCCGAGGCCGTCGCGACCGCGCGGGATCTGCTCGAAGGCGGTTATCAACTGACGCCCGAGATGCAGCGCAACGCCTGGACGATCGTCGCGCACGGCGAGTTTGCCTTGGCCGAATATCAGAGTTCCGAGCTCGCCTGCCAGCAGGCCCTGCGTTTCTGGCCGGCGGAGGCGCCGGAATTCGCCGCGCTGATCGAGCGTCAGGCGGCGGCGATCTACCGCCAGGGTGAGATCGCGCGCGATGCCGGTGACTTCGCCGCGGCCGCCGAGCATTTCCTGCGCGTCGGCAAACAGACACCGCAGGCCGGCATTCGTGTGACGGCCGATTACGATGCGGCCATGGCGCTGGTCTCGGCCGCGTCATGGGAGCGGGCGATCGCCGCGTTGAACGATTTTCTCACCCGCTATCCGCAGCACGAGTTGTATGCCGGCGCCGAGGCACAGTTGGCGCAGGCCTACGCGAGCAGCGAGCAGTGGAGCAAGGTCGCCCAGGTCTACGAGCGCATGCAGGCGCGCGAACCTGATCCGCAGCGCCGCTCATTACTGCAATGGGACGCGGCGGAGCTCTATCTCAAGGGCGGCGAGACCGGGATGGCCATCGAGGCCTACGACCGCTACATTCAGCTGTTCCCCGAACCTCTCGAACCGGCGATCGAAGCGCATCAGAAACTTGCCGATCTCCACGCGCAGAAAGGCGAGCCGGCGCTGCGCCGCCAGTGGCTACAGCGCTTGATCGAGGCCCATCGCGCCGGCACCGGCACCGAGCGAACTACCTATCTGGCGGCCAAGGCGGAGCTGGAACTGGCGCAGGCGGGCGAGGCGGAGTTCCGCGCCGTCAAACTCGCCCAGCCGCTGCAGGCGAATCTGGCCAAGAAGAAGGACTTGATGCAGCAGACCGTCGCGGCCTATGGCCGGGCGGTGGAATACAAGGTGGGTGAAGTCACCTCCGCGTCGGTCTATCGCCTGGCGGAGGTCTATCGTCATTTCGCCGCCGAACTGATGACCTCCGAGCGCCCCAAGGAGATGGATGAGGAAGAGGCGGAGATGTATAACGTCATGCTGGAGGAACAGGCCTTCCCCTTCGAGGAAAAGGCCTTGGCCATCCACGAGTCGAACATGCGCTTGATCCCGCAAGGCGTTTACGACCAGTGGGTGAAGGCGAGCATGAAGTCCCTGGCGGAGCTCAACCCCGGCCGCTACGCCAAGCAGGAGATCATCGAATATTATGTCAATACGCTGTTTTGAGGAGCTGTGACATGAGGTGGAAAGTCTCGCGCGTGATGCTGGTATGGCTGCTGGGCGCGGCGCCGATGACGGTGCTGGCGGACGAGCAGCGCCTGGAGCTGGAGGCCGTGAATGTCATCGGCAGCCGCGAGCTGCCCCAGGTCGTGCATATCCTGTCCTGGCAGTCGACCCGGCCGGCGGAGGGCATCAATACTCTCGTGCCGCCATCCCAAGACCTGCTGCAGCCGATCGACCGCAAGGTGCTGTTGCGTGAGCTGCGGGTGCTCGAGCAACTGCGGCAGCCGATCGCAGGCCAGGAAGCTCGGTAATCCGCCCGCTCGATTTTACAATTTTTTGCAAAATACCCCAGATGGGGGATGTGAGAGATCGCCCCGGTTCCCATAATAGCGGACACATGGACAGTGGACCTCCCTCAGGAGGGTGGACAAGGATCAAGGGATGGTGTCATACCATTGCTCACGGATGAGCCTCGGACACGATAACGAAAACACGGATGATTCACTTAGTGGCGCAAGGATAGGCACAAGGATGGGTCGCGGTTGAACGCAAGGATGTGTTCGAAGCCAGGGACCGGGCGGGATGGAGAAAGGCCGGCCACTACCAAATGGGAGAGAGGGATCGAGGATTGCAGCACGCACAGGCACAGGGACGTGTCCTGGTTTTCTTCTGAACATACTATGGATCTCACCCCGCGCACCACTCTAGTCTCGGCGCGCGCACTTCTTAGCTCACCCCTTCTTAGCGAAACCATCAATGTTGACAGCGCGGGCAATAAAAGCTCGAGCGTTGTCCTTGACGTATGTGTTTGATCGTCGTGGCGCAGCGCGGACAGGGTGCCCCGTCTTGACCGTAGACCTTCAGTTGGAGGGTGAAGTAGCCGGGATTGCCATCGGCGCGGACGAAGTCCCGCAAGGTGGTGCCGCCTTGCTTGATGGCCTTGCGCAGGATCTGCTTGATGGCCTTGCAGAGCCGGTCGCACTCCTCGCGCGTGAGCTTGCCGGCCGGGCGCCGGGGCGCAATGCCTGCCTGGAACAAGGCCTCGTTGGCGTAGATGTTGCCGACACCTACCAGGATGCGATTGTCCATCAGAAACTGCTTGCTGGCGGTCTTGCGCCCGCGCGCCTGTGCAAACAGATACGCGCCGTGCAGGGCGCGCTCGAGCGGTTCGGGTCCGAGATGCACGAGCAGCGGATGATCCGTGATCGCGCCTTCGTGCCAGAGCAGGGCGCCGAAGCGGCGCGGGTCGTTGAGGCGCAGACAGAGGCCGTTTTCCAGCACGATGTCCACATGATCGTGTTTGCGCACCGGGGTGTTCGCGGGCAGCACACGCAGACTGCCGGACATGCCGAGGTGGATGATGAGGGTGCCGGTATCGGTTGCCAACAGCAAATACTTGGCGCGGCGGCTGACCTGAGAGATGGTGTGGCCGGTCAGGTGTTTCTTGAGCCGAGGTGGAATCGGCCAGCGCAGGCGCGTGTGACGCACGATAACCTTGGCGATACGCTGGCCTTCGAGATGCGGCGCGATGCCGCGGCGCACCGTTTCGACTTCGGGCAATTCCGGCATCAGGGTTTCGGGGTTGCTTCGCGGGTGCCGAGCCGCAGCAGTTGTCCCATCACACTGTCGGGCATGTAGTACTGCACCCCGAGATCCTTGCGCCCCAGGATGAATTCGGGCGCGGTCTCCAGGATGTCGAATTCCGCGGTCTCGCCGCCGAGATCGATGCGGATCTTGCCCTCGCTCTCGGCGGACTGATATGGAGCCACGTCCATGGCGCGCGCCTGGCGCCAGTGGTCGATCAGGATTTGCAGATCATCGGCGCTGGCCGCCGGCTGGGCCGGCTCGACTTCCCATTTGCCTTCGATTTGCGCAAGCCGCAGCTCCGGCAGCTCCAGGCGCTGGATGCGGGCGCCCTCCGGCAAGAGGGCGCGGCTGACATAACGGCTGTAATCGCCGCTGAGGCGATGACTCACCTTGTCGGTAATCATGTGAACACGGTCGCCGATCTGCGCGTAGCGCTGTTGCTGGAGCGGGTTGCGTTTGCCGAGGCGGATCTCGGTTTCGTTGAACCACAGTTGGATTTGCGGTTCGCTCAAGCCAACGGTCGCCAGATCGAACGATGCAGCCGGATAGTCCGCGTAGCTGGTTTCATCCAGCAGCGTGAGGATGGATTTGACCGTGGTCTCGTCCGCGCGCAGGCGCACGGGGGTCTGTAGCCACCACTGGTCAGCGGCCTTCTCCAGGATGATCGGCGATTCGTTTTTGATCGCGATCTTGAGGTGGGCGATGTCCTCGGCCTTGAGGGCGCTGAGCTTGGCCGCGGCGGGCGGCGTTTCGATGCCCGGCTCATACATCACGAGCGCGACCAGCGCGGCGATGATCAGCAGCAATGCCAGATTGAGCAGGATGCGTGTCTGCATGAGCTAGTCCTTAACGCTTGCGGCGCTTGAGCCAGATCAGCAGGCCGGCGAGCAGCAGCCCGCCGGGGATCAGCAGAAAGAACCCGAAACCGATGATGCCCTGTGCGGTGGGTGAGAATTCCAGGTGCTGATCCTGCGTGGTCTGCGCTGGGATGGTGATGAGGTTGTCGTCATGGGCTAGCCAGTTGAACAGGTTCAGGCCGAGGTCCAGATTGGCGCCGTTGCCGAGATAGGCGTTGGCGAGGAAGTCCGCGTCGCCCAGCACGATGACGCGTTGCTCGCGGCCGCTCTCGTGATGGCCGCGCGTGAGGCTCACGGCCAGGGTGACGGGGCCGGCCTGATCCTGGCCGCCGAACTCGGCCCGATCGACGATCTTGTCGGTTTCCAGCCAGCTGCGCTCCATGCTCGTGAGCAGCGGCTCGCGGTTCCACACACTGGTCTCAATGCCTTCGATCCCGTGCGCCTGGGGAAAGAGGGTGAGCGCCGTGAGCTCCTGGGTGACGGGGTGACGCGGATATTCCGCGATCAAGGCGAAACGCGGATCGCTGATGCCGAGCAATTGGGTGGTGGGATCGACGATCACGCCGTCGAGCAATTTGATGCCGAGATCCGCGGCGAGCGCTTCGAGTTTCGATTGCGCGCCGCCATCGGCCAGCCAGAGCAGGTTGCCGCCCTTGGCGACGAAATCGCGCACGATCTCCACCTCGCCCGGCAGCATGGCCGTCTGCGGATCGGCGATCACCAGCACCGAGGTGTTCGCCGGCAGTTGCGGATGCGTGGCCAGGTTGTGCATTTGCACGTTCAGACCCTTCTGCTTGAGCTGCGCGCCGAATTGCATGAAATCATGATTGGTCTGGCCTTGGGGATTGCGTTCGCCGTGGCCTTCGAGAAACACCAGCCAGCGCTCTTGCGCGCGTGACAGGCGCTGCAACGTGTTGGTGATCTCCTGTTCGGATTGCTGCTTGAGATTCTCGCGTTTCTCGCCATAGCGGACCACCATTTCGCCTTCGATGTTGATGCCTTCGGCGCGCACGCGCTCGGGGTCGGCGTCGGGATTGATGAAGTTCACGTGGATGTCGGGTTTGACACGCTGGTATTTCGCCCAGGCGTCGAGGATCGGGCGGCGCAGGGATTCATCGTCACGGGCGAAGGCGGTGACCTCGATCGGCCCGTCCATTTGCCCCAGCAGTTTTTGGCTGGCTTCGGTGAGGGTGTTGCGCGCATTCGCGGTCCAGTCGGCCTGGAAATGATAACGCGTGCTCAGCCAGCCGAGCAGGCCGATGACGGCCAGGAACAAGACCAGGAAGATCCATTGCTGGGTTCTCAATTGGGCGCGTGTTGGGTGATGAGTGCTCATAGGGTGATTCAAATTCTGCCAGAGGTTAGTGTTGGGTGCGGTCGGCGTCGAGACGGCGGACGGCCAGTACCACGAAGGTAGCGATGAACAGCGCGAAATAGGCGATATCGCCGCTGTTGAAAATGCCTTTCAGCAAGGGCTCGAAGTGGTTGAGCATGGAGAGATAGGCCAGCACGGAATTGGGGTCGCCACTGTTGCCCATCCAGTTGATGATCCACAGCAGCAGCAGCGCGCCGAAGGTGGTGATGGCCGCCACCGCCGGATGCGTGGTCAGGCTCGACATGTACAGGCCGATGGCCGCGAAGCTGGCCAGCAGCAGCATCAGCCCGAGCAGGCCTGAGGCCAGCATGCCGAAGTCCAGGCTCCCGCCCATCAGCAGCGAGAGCGGCATCAGCGTGATCAGGCCGAGCATGATGAGCAGAAAACCGAGCACGCCGAAGAATTTGCCGAGGATGATCTCCGTCATGGAGAGCGGGGCGGAGAACAGCAGGCTCAGGGTCTGGTTGCGCCGTTCCTCGCTGATCAGGCGCATGGTCAGCAGCGGCACCACCAGCAGCAGCACCACCGCGGCGTTGCCGAACAAGGGGGCGACGACCACCTCGGTGACGCCGGGGCTGTTTTCCATCATGGCGATCTGCGCCTGCCAGGTCATGAAGGTGTCGATCTGGCTCAGGAACATGAAGCCGAGCAACAGCTGCACGACGGCCAGGATCGCCCAGGCCAGCGGTGAGAGGAACATGCTGCGCAATTCGCGCGCGGCGATCGTGAAGATCATCAGGCCACCTCCTGTTCAACCGCCGCGGGCGCGGCGGGTTCGCTGCATGTGAGATCGACGAAGACTTCCTCCAGCGTGCGGCGCTCGGGTGTCAGCTCGCACAGGCCCCAGCGCTGTTGCACCGAGAGTTCGACCAGGCGTTCGGCCGGATTCTGCTCGGGGAGATAGTGCAGGCGGAAGCGCTGTGCCTCCAGGTCCTCCACCGTGGTCACGCCGGGGATGGCGCTCAAGGCGCTTGGTTCGGGCGCGCGCGTGAACTGCACGAGGAGTCCGGAGGTTTGCATGCGCTGATTGAGTCCCGCGATCGTATCGTTGTACACCAGCCGGCCCTTGTTGATGATCTGCACGCGATTGCAGATGCTCTGCACCTCCGGCAGGATGTGGGTCGACAGGATCACGCTGTGCTCCTTACCCAGATCGCGGATCAGCTCGCGGATCTCGCGGATCTGGATCGGATCGAGGCCGACGGTCGGCTCGTCCAGGATCACCAGATCCGGCGCGTGGATGATGGCCTGGGCGATGCCCACGCGCTGCTGAAAGCCCTTGGAGAGATTGCCGATCAGCCGCCGGCCCACCTCGCTCAGGCCGCAGCGCGCCTTCGCATTGGCCAGGGCCTGGGCGCGGCGCGGCGCCGGGATGCGGTTGAGCCGGGCGCAGTAGTTGAGATATTCATCCACGGTCAACTCGCGGTAGACCGGCGGCTGCTCCGGCAGATAGCCGAGGGCCATCTTGGCCTGTTTGGGCTCATCGAGGATGTCATGACCGTTGATGGTGATGCTGCCGCGGCTGGGCGAGAGATTGCCGGTGAGCATCTTCATGGTCGTGGATTTGCCGGCGCCGTTCGGGCCGAGGAAACCCAGCACCTCGCCGCGGTTCAGCGTGAAGCTGATATCTTGCACGGCCTGGATCGGGCCGAAGTGGCGGGAGAGGTTTTCGACGGACAAGAGAAGTTCGGGATTGGAGTTTTGCAGGGTCACGGATGCTGTACTCTCACTGATCGCTGATCGTGTTTGGGCTTATATGATAGATTTGGTCTGAAAAAGATCAAGACAGGTTTGAAAAGATATGTGGTTGGGAGTCGATACCGGGGGCACGTTCACCGACTTTGTCCTCTATGATGGGCAAGCGTTGCGGGTGCACAAGGTGCTCTCCACGCCCCAGGCCCCGGAGCAGGCGATCCTGCAGGGGATGCGCGAACTGGGCTTGGATGATGCGCAATCCTTGCGGCGGTTGCGCCTCGTGCACGGCTCGACGGTGGCCACCAATGCGGTGCTCGAGGGCAAGGGCGTGCGCACCGCCTATATCGCCAATCACGGCCTGGGCGATGTGTTGACCATCGGCCGGCAGCATCGCGCCGAACTCTATAATCTGCAACCGTCCCCCAGATCGGCGCCAGTGCCGCCCGAGCTGTGTCTGGAGACCGGCGGGCGGTTGGGGGCGCAGGGTAATGTCGTCGAGCCGCTGACCGAGGCCGAGCTGCGCGACCTGGCCGCACAACTGGCGGCGCTCGCCCCCGAGGCGGTGGCGATCAATCTGCTGTTTTCCTTTCTCGATGACCGCTTCGAGCGGGCGATCGAGGCGATCGTGCCCGCGGGCATCTTCGTCGCGCGCTCATCGATGGTGCTGCCCGAGTACCGCGAGTACGAACGCGGCATCGCCACTTGGCTCAATGCGCGGGTGGGGCCGCTGATGCAGCGTTATCTGCAATCACTCGCGCAGGCCACGGCGCCGGCGCAACTGGCCATCATGCAGAGTTCCGGCGGGGCGGTGGCGCTCGATCAGGCCGCGCACCATGCGGTGCGGTTGCTGCTCTCGGGACCCGCCGGCGGACTGGCGGGCGCGAAGTTCATCGGCGCGCTGGCCGGATGCGAACGGCTACTCACCTTTGACATGGGCGGGACCTCGACCGATGTGGCGCTGATCGACGGGGAGATCGCGCTCACCAACGAAGGCCGCATCGGCCCGTATCCGGTGGCGGTGCCGATGGTCGACATGCACACCATCGGCGCGGGCGGCGGCTCGCTCGCCTATCTGGACGCCGGCGGCATGCTCCAGGTCGGGCCGCAATCGGCCGGGGCCGATCCGGGGCCGGTCTGCTATGGGCGCGGCGGGCGTCAAGTCACCGTGACGGATGCCAATCTCCTCCTCGGGCGGTTGCGGCCCGAGGCCTTTCTGGGCGGCAAGATGCGCCTGGATGTGGCCGCCGCGCACGCCGCGATGCGCGAGCTGGCCGGCCAGCTGGGGCTGGATGAGGAGCAGACGGCCAAAGGCATCATCGATCTCGCCAACGAACACATGGCCCGCGCCCTGCGCGTGATGTCGGTGCAGCGCGGCATCGATCCGAAGACCTTGACGCTGACCTCCTTCGGCGGGGCGGGCGGCTTGCACGTCTGCGCCCTGGCCGAGGCGCTGAAGATCGAGCGGGCGCTCGTGCCGGTGCACGGCGGGGTGCTCTCGGCCTTGGGGATGCTGGTGGCGCCGCGCGCGCGGGAACTCTCGCGCACGCTCAATGTGCTGCTGGAACAGATGAAGCCGGACCAGCTGACGCTCGGTTTTGATGAACTGCTCGCCGCGGGTCGCGATGAGCTGCTGGCCGAAGGGGCGCATCCAGCGGACATCGTTGCGCGCCGCAGCCTCGATCTGCGCTATCAAGGCCAGACCCATGCGCTGAATCTCCCCTGGGATGGCGCTGCGGCCGCGCTGATCGAGTGCTTCCACGCCCTGCACACGCAGCGTTACGGTTACGCGCTGGGATTTGCCGTCGAGGTGCTGAATATCCGGCTGAGCCTCGCGGTGCCCGCCGCCGCGCTGCCGCTGAGTGCCCTGCCCGCGCTGCCCGCCGCGCCGGTCGAGGTCCGCTGCGCGGGCATCGATCCGCCAGTGCCGGTCTGGGAGCGCCAGGCCCTGGAACCCGAGCAGGTGTATGTCGGCCCGGCCCTGGTCATCGATGCGGTCTCCACCACCTATCTCGCGCCGGGCTGGCGCCTCCGCCGCGATCGCCACGGTAATCTCCTGTTAAGCCGTGAACTGTAAACTTTGGTCACCCGGCCGGCGGTTTTAACTTTTTTTTATTTTTCCACCTAAAGATTCGCCGCCGGCACCGATAACTATTCAAATTCTTTTGAGCACCGGCAAGAGTAATTTCCGGAAATTCACCATCGTTATAGATATACCCTATGCTGCTATCGAATCTGAATGATTTGGGCTGGAAGAAGAAGACCCTGCTGTTCTCAGGGGTCTTTATCTTGGGCATCGTGCTGGTGGGGCTGATGGGTTCCTACACCATCTATACCCAGAACCTCTCGATGCAACAGGCCATCAGCCATTCCCAGGAGCGGGTCGACAAGGCGGCCGACAGTCGCGCCATCCTGCTCGATATGATGCGTGCGCAGGCCCAGCTGATCGCCGAGGCGGAGAAGGACGAAATCCGCACCGCCTCGGTCAACGCCATCCGCTCGCTCTCCCTGCTCGATGAAAACATCCAGAATCTGGAGCAGAGCCTGCACGGCAACACCAAGGTCCAGGAATTGAGCGTCACGCTCGCCGCGACTCGCCCGGCGCTGATGGAGGTGATCAAGGCCGCGCGCGCCAATGACGATGAGACGGCGATGATCAAGACCAAGGAGATGATGCAGTCGCTCAACCGCATCGAGACGCTTTCCTCGGAGATCGTCGAGGCCGAGCGCAAGGCCATGCTGGAGAACATGGACGCGCAACAGGAATCGGGCTATCAGGCGATCACGGTGCTCATCATCAGCATCGGTGTATTTGTCATCGGCGCCATCGGTTTAAGTCTTATCGTGGCGCACAAGGTCACCCGGCCGCTGGGCACATTGCAGGCCTCGATGGAGGCGCTATCCAACGGCGATCTGCGCCTGAAGCTCGGTGAGGCGGGCAAGGACGAGATCGGCATGACCATCGCGGCGATGTCCAAGACCATCACGGAACTCCACAGCATCATCAGCAGTATCGACGAAGGCGCGAACGGCGTCGGCGGCGAGGCGGCGGTGATCAACAAATCGGCCGACGTCATCCGGTGCATTTCTAAAAAGCTGCATGAGAGCGTGGCCGAACTGATGCAGCAGTCCGAGGCGATCATGACCTACGGCGGGCATGTCGGCGAGAATATCGATCACGCCGATCGCGCCGCGGTGGAGGCCTCCAAGGTCTCGCGGCATGTCTCCGAACTGATCGGTTCGACCCTGGCGGGCTTCGAGCGTTTCCAGTCCAATCTGGAGCAGACCCGCAAGGTGACCGAGGATCTCTCGCGGGCGACCGAGATGATCGCCACCATCACCGGATCGATCCAGGACATCTCCGGGCAGACCAATCTGCTGGCGCTGAATGCCGCCATCGAAGCGGCCCGCGCCGGCGAGCACGGGCGCGGGTTCGCCGTGGTGGCCGATGAAGTGCGCAACCTCGCCACGCGCACCGATTCCTTCGCCAGCGAGATCGCCGGGCTGGTCGCGGCGGTGTCGGGCGATGTCGGCCGCGCGACGGAGATGCTCGGCAAAACGGTGGACGAGGCGCGCGCCAATATCGCCAATCTGCAGAAGGTCGCCGAGGAAGTGGAATTGAGCGCCGAGCAAGTCAGCGCCATCCAGAGCATCATGAAGCGCGCCGTGCAGGTGATCGCCGACCAGAAGCGCGCGATCGAGACCGTGCACCAAGCCGTCAACCGCCTCGGCGAGCTCAGCGCCAACGGCAATGAACAGACACAAAAATTACGTACTTCGGCCGAGTCGATGACGGTGGCGGCCGATGAACTGCGGGAAGTAGTGAATAGATTTAAATTGTGAAGCGTAGATAGAGAGGCGTAATAATGAAACTAAAAGTGCATCAAAAATTGGTAATGTGCGTCATGGCGGGGGCGACGATGCTGGGCTCGGCCAGCGTGGCAGTGGCCGCCAAGTCCGACTATCTGCCACCGGCGGCGATGCCCGAGCCCGAGGACAATGCCACCACGCCGGCGCGCGTGGAATTGGGCAAGAATCTCTTTTTCGATCCCCGTCTTTCGAGTTCCAATTGGATCAGCTGCGCGACCTGTCACAACCCCGCGCTGGGTTGGTCCGATGGCCTGCCCACCGCCACCGGTCATGGCATGCACGCCTTGGCCCGCTCCACGCCCACCGTGCTCAACACCGGCTATAACACCTTCCAATTCTGGGATGGCCGCGCAAAAACCCTGGAAGAACAGGCCGTCGGCCCGATTCAGGCGGGCGGCGAGATGAATCAGAACATGGAAGAACTGATCAAAGAGCTGAGCGCGATCAAGGGCTATGTAGCGATGTTCGAAAAGGCCTACCCCGGCGCGGGCATCACCGAGGAGACCATAGGCAAGGCCATTGCCGCCTTCGAGCGCACGGTGATCTCCACCGACGCGCCGTTTGACCGCTGGGTCAAGGGCGACGAGAAGGCGATCAGCGCCGAGGCCAAGCGTGGCTTCGAACTGTTCGAAGGCAAGGCCCGCTGCAGCATCTGCCACCAGAAATTCAATTTCACTGACGACGGATTTCACAACCTCGGGCTGAAGGTGGCGGGCGAGCCGGACCTGGGGCGTTACAATGTGCGCAAGGTGAAGGTGCTGCGCGGGGCGTTCAAGACGCCGACCCTGCGCGATGTGACGCTGACCGCGCCCTATATGCACAACGGCATGTACAAGACGCTCGAAGAAGTGATCGAGCACTACAACCGCGGCGGCGATGACAAGACCGATCTGTCACCGAACATGCAGCCGCTCAATCTGACCGCTCAGGAGAAGGCGGATCTGGTGGCGTTCATGAAAAGCCTGACCAGCACCAATCCGATGCAAGTGACCATTCCAATATTACCGCAATAAAGGGCGATGAGCATGAAATTCAGCAAGAGTGTAACTATGTTGTTCGGCGTCGGCATGATGTGCGCATTTTCGGCGCACGCGGCGGAGTATGTCGTCGACCAGAAGGATAAGACCTTCGTGACAAACGGCAAACAGGTGGAAAAGATGACCATCAATGCCGGCGATGTGATCCGCTTCAAGAACGATGATTCGTTCTTCCACAACATCTTTTCATTGTCGGAGATCGCCACTTTCGACTTGGGTTCATTTCCAAAGGGCGATTCGCGCACCGTCAAGTTCGAGAAAAAAGGTACCGTGGAGATCGAATGTGCGATTCATCCCGACATGTTTCTCGAGGTGCAAGTAAAATGAATCGTGGCAAAATGCTGTTGACGGCGCTGTTGTCGCTGGCGGTTTTCGCTGGCGCGGCAGGCCCCGTCCTGGCGGTCGACAGCGCGAAGGATATGCGTGAAGCCAAATCCAAGCCGGTGATCCGCGGCGGCATCGTGTTCAAGGCCTATTGCGTGGTCTGCCACGGCGAGATCGGCAACGGTGTGGCGCGGGCGACCAAGTTGTACGGCGCGGAAAAATTGGTCATCAGGCCGCTGGGGATGCACGAGTACGAAAAGATCGTGCGCAAGGGCGGCGCGGGCGTTGGCCGTTCGCCGTACATGCCGCCGTGGGAGGGCGAGCTTTCGGAAGAGCAGATCAGCGATGTGGTGGACTACCTCAGCGTGGTCGGCGATCAGCAGCGTCGCGGTGAGGTGGTGTTCAAGACCAACTGCATCCTCTGCCACGGCATCAACGGGGATGGTAAGGGTCGCGCCTCGGTACTGTATGATCCGCGCCCCTCGGATCTCACCCGCTCGGACAAGAACGATGACTACAAGACGATGATCATTACGCAGGGGGGCGAGGCGATGGGCCGTTCGGCGGTGATGCCGCCCTGGGGTTTGCAGGTCAGCGGGCAGGAGATCGACGATGTCGTGGTGTATCTGAAGACTTTGCTGGTGCCGGCGGAGAAGAACAAATAGCCCGTATCCCAAGCTGCTTTCAGGCCGGCGGTTGCCGGCCTTTTTATTTGCCCATAGCACCGTCAGGCGCGGCGTGATCCAGTGCGGAAGGTTTTGTACCGGATTTCGGGTATTCGCTAATGAATCGTTCGGAAAATGCCGAAACTATATAAAAGTCCATGATATCACGGTAAAGTTGGGCGTTATGGTCATCAAAACAGCCGAGTTTGCATAGACAAGGGATGGAAAAGTTTAAATTGGTTATACCCAGGATCGATCCCGGGCGCACGCTCTCGATGGGCGGT
>CAZKZP010000027.1:29045-35003 GCA_964557295.1 uncultured Chromatiales bacterium
GTCCTGGCTCGAGCGCATGCCCATGCTCAATGGCAGGCAGGGATTGGTGTCGCTGCTCGAAGGATTGAAGGAGATCAATCGCGCGATGGTCGATACCAAGCTACGTGCGCAGTCGATAGCCTGGATCCAACCGGTGGCCGCCCGCATCGTGGGCGCCGTGCATGCCAATTTGGGCGGGATACCGCTGCCACTCAAGCAGGAGAAGCGGGCGACACTCGAGCAGGTATGGGGGCTGAAGAATGAAATCGCCTACGCCTATAAGCTGGTGTTGTTCCAGCTGCTAAACAGCAAGCAGCCCAACCCAGCGCAGACCGCGCTATATATCGGACTCTCCTTGCGGGCGCTGACCGATCTGCTCTACGACCATTATCTATATTATTATGCCGAACCGGCGCGCATCTGGGGTGAAATCCACTCGCTGTATCTGTTTGCCGCGCACAATCATTTGAACGAGCCGCGCGTGGAACTTGATTCCGGCTTGCATCAAAGTGTGGACGAGATATATATGGAGGCGGTGCTTCTTTCCGCCGTCATCCCCTATCGGTTGATGCGCGGGGAGATCGGCAAGGTGCGTGAGTTGCTCAAGGACTGGGGGCATTACTGCAAGTTTCGTGCGCCGGGGGAGAACTGGTGGCCGAAGAATGAGTTGTTTGTGGATTTGAGCCAGGATCGCCCGCCCGGGTGTCAGCTGTATGATCCGCAATTGAACCGTGCCGTCATCCGCATTCTGGATGTCGGCGAACTCAAGGATCAGTTTCAGGCGGAGCAGGGGCGTGGTTCCCAGGCGGACTCCAAGCTGGCCCGGCTTTCGGAGCGCAAGCGGCGTGAGATGTTCTCGCGCTTGAGGCAGGGCTGGGGGGGCAGGGCGATGCGCGCCAGCGATCGAGCTCAGGTTTCCAAGGATCTGGCCGTCGTGGTCGGCATGGGGCCGTGCATCCAGATGTTGATGGCCAAAAAGACCCGTGGCACTGAGCTGGAGAAAGAAATCGCGGAGATCTCCTTTGCCTCGCTCTCGCTGTTGCCGATGGACAGCGCGCCCGCGCACGCCTCAAGCTATTCCTCGCTCGGTTACAAGACCAAACCGACGCCGGTGAGCTTCCAGGCGAAGGATCCAGAGCTGGATATCTGGGCGCGCAGCTCCACGATCCAGGCGCCCGTGGAGATCGAGGAAAGCCGCGATGTCATGGAGCAGACGGAGGACCCGTTCATCGTCAAACAGCTCAACGAAAGTCTCGACGGTGTGGCCATCGAGCTTGGCGGTATCGCCATCGACATTCATGCCGACCGATTCAGTCGCGTGCAGGTGGGCGATCTCATCGCCATTCGCGATGCCAACAAGCCGGAGGTGCCATGGCGGCTCGGCACGGTGCGCTGGATGAGGCTGTTCTATCACGGCGGAGGTAATCTCGGCGTCATGTTTTTGATGGATCAGCCCAGGGCGGTGAGCGTACGCGCCGTGGAGGGGACGGGTGTCGGCGGCGATTTTGTTTCTGCGCTGGCGTCGTCGGCGGATTTTGCCGAGCCTGGGGTGAAGTTGATCGTGCCGGCCGCGCTGTATGATGAAGGGACGATCCTGGCGGTGAAGTCGCAGGATCGCAAGCTGCGCCTGCGCCTGGAGCAGCAGCTGGAGGCCGCGGATGGCTTCGCCATGTATTCGATCAAACGGCTTTAGGAGCCCTGACCGCTGAGGAAAGTGGAAATGAGTGATTATCCCCAGATCAAGCAAGAACCCATGTATCAGCTGTTGCGCGATGGCAAGGTGGCGGAATTCAATCGCCGCCGTCGCGCCGGCGAGACATGCGATCTGACCAACTGTGATTTTCGCTGCCTGGATCTGCGCGGCCTGGAGGCCGACGGCCTGGACTTTTCGGGGAGTTATTTCCGCCAGGCGGATCTGCGCGGGATCGATTTCCGGCAAAGCCGCCTCCAAGGGGCGAGTATCAATGGGGCCTTGATTTCCGGGTCGTATTTCCCGGACGACATCAGCGCCGATGAGATTCATTTGTCGCTTTTGCACGGCACCCGCATGCGTTACCGGGCAGCCGGGGGTTGACTTGGCTCGGGTTTCTCGTAATATACGCTGTTTCTGAGTGCATGCGGTGCCTGGCGGAGGCTCGGTGGCGGCATGTAGACAAGTCAAACCAGAGGTAACCGACATGAAGCCCGATATCCATCCGGCATATAAAGAGATTTCCGTGAGCTGCAGCTGTGGCAACAGCTTTAAGACCTTTTCGACCAGCGAGAGAAAAGAGCTGCAACTCGACGTTTGTTCCGCCTGCCATCCCTTCTACACCGGCAAGCAGAAGCTGGTTGATACCGCGGGCCGCGTGGACAAGTTCCGCCAGAAATACGGCATGTAATCCCACTGCCGGGATCCGCGAATGCAAAAGGCGCCAGACTCTGGCGCCTTTTTTATTGGTGTCATCAAGCCACTGGTTTATGCGATCGGTGTCACCACCAGTCTTCTCGAGCCGCAGGATGTGAAGCAATGAGCAACGATTTGAAACAGGCCGCACTGGAATATCACTCCAATCCCATGCCCGGCAAAATCGGCATCGCCGTGACCAAGCCTTGCGAGACTCAGCGCGATCTCGCGCTGGCGTACACCCCCGGTGTCGCCGAGCCGGTCCGAGAGATCGCCCGAGATCCTGAGTGTGCATACCGCTATACCGCCAAAGGCAATCTGGTCGCGGTGATCACCGATGGCACCGCCGTGCTGGGGCTGGGCAATGTCGGCGCCCTGGCGGGCAAGCCGGTCATGGAGGGCAAGGCTGTGCTGTTCAAGCGTTTCGCCAATGTCGATGTGTTCGATATCGAGGTCAGCTGCAAGACGCCGCAGGAGTTCATCGAAACCGTGGAGCGGATCGCGCCGACCTTCGGCGGGATCAACCTGGAAGATATCGGCGCCCCGCATTGCTTCGAGATCGAGCAGGCCTTGATCGAGAAGCTCGATATCCCCGTCTTTCATGATGATCAGCATGGCACGGCGATCATCATCGCCGCGGGACTGCTCAATGCCCTCGAGGTGCAGCAGAAGCATCTCGCGGAGGCCAAGATCGTCTGCCTGGGGGCCGGCGCCGCGGGGATTGCCTCGATGCGCTTACTGATCTCGTTGGGCGCGAAGCGTGAGCAGCTGCGCCTGCTCGATCGTAAGGGCGTGATTCACGCCGGACGAACCGATCTGAATCAATACAAGCAGGAGTTTGCCGTCGAGACCGCGGAGCGCACGCTTGATGATGCCATGCAAGGTGCGGATATCTTTATCGGCGTCTCGGGGCCGGATCTGGTCAGCGGGGCGATGCTGGCGAGCATGGCGCAGCGGCCGATCGTGTTTGCGCTCTCCAATCCCGATCCGGAGATTCGTCCCGAAGTGGCCTTGAAGGTGCGCGGCGATCTCGTCATGGCCACTGGGCGTAGCGATTATCCGAATCAAGTGAACAATGTCCTCGGCTTCCCCTTCATCTTCCGTGGTGCGTTGGATGTGCGCGCGCGCCTGATCAATCAGGAGATGAAGGTCGCGGCGGTTCACGCCTTGTGCGCGCTGGCCAAACAACCGGTGCCGCCGGAGGTGTTGCAGGCCTATCGGGTCGACGCTTTGGAATTCGGTCCGCACTACATCATCCCCAAGCCGCTGGACCCACGCCTGATGGCGTATGTGCCGCCGGCGGTGGCCAAGGCGGCGGTGGACTCCGGCGCGGCGCGCGCGCCTTATCCTGCCCACTACCCAGCACGCTGAGGCGTGTGCCTGCTGCCTCCCAGCTGTTTCGTTGATCTTCGTGCCGTGAAAAACGGGCTAGAACAACTCTTCCTGCTGAGCAGGGGCGGTGCCCGGCCCGGTCTCCGTGGCGAGCGGCTGTGTGGAGGGCGGCGCATACTCCTGCGGCGCCTCTTCGGCACGGAATATCTCGAAGATGGCATCGGTCTGCGCCGGGCCAGCCAGCTTGCCGCTGCGCGGGTCGATCTTCACGGTGACCATGCCCTCGGGTTCGGGCATCACGAGCTCCGGCAGTCCTTGAAGTGCCGCCTGCATGAAATACATCCAGATCGGCAGCGCCGCCGCGCCGCCGGTCTCGCGGCTGCCCAAGGCCTTGGGCTGATCGAAGCCGACCCAGGCGGTGGCGGCGAGCGAGGTGTTGAATCCGGCGAACCAGGCATCGTATTGGTCATTGGTGGTGCCGGTCTTGCCACGCAGATCGCTGCGTCCGAGGCTTGTCGCCTTGCGCGCGGTGCCTTGGGTGATGACATCGGCCATGATCGAATTCATTTCATAGATGATCGGTGGGCTGATCACCGGCGGTGCCAGCGGCAGGGTCGGCGGTTCGGCGAAGATGCAATCCATGCAGGCGAACGCGGGTTGCGCCTGGAATATGATCTCGCCTTTGCTGTTTTCGATCCGTTCGATGAAATATGGATCGACCCGGTAGCCGCCGTTGGCGAAGACTGCATAACCGGTGGTCATCTCAAGCGGTGAGGCCGAGCCGCTGCCCAGGGCCATGGAGAGATCCTTGGGCAGCTGATCGGGATTGATGCCGAAACGTTTCACGTAGTCGATGGCGGTGCTGATGCCGATGTCGCGCAGGATGCGTATCGAAACCAGGTTGCGCGAATGGGTCAAGGCCTCGCGCAGGCGCGTCGGGCCGTAGAATTCGCCGGTGTAGTTCTCCGGTCGCCACATCGTTTCCAGCGTGTCGTCTTCGAACACGACCGGGGCGTCATTGATCAGCGTGGCCGGCGTGTAGCCGTGCTCCAGCGCCGCCGCGTAAATAAAAGGTTTGAAGCTCGAGCCGGGTTGGCGCTTGCCCTGCACCGCGCGATTGAATTTGCTCTTGTAGAAATTAAATCCACCCACCAGCGCTTTGACGGCACCGGTGGTGGGTGATAACGCGGTCAGCGCGCCTTCGATTTCCGGTGTCTGGGCCAGACGCCATTGTCCGTTGAGCTGTTGCACTTGAATGATGTCGCCGGGCGATAACACATCGCGCGGATTTTCCGGCGGCGCCAGCAGCGTGCCGGTTTTGGGATTGACTTTTTGCGCCCAGGACATGCCTTCCCACGGCAGTGGCTGGAGGCCATGCTCCACAGTATAGATCTGCGCCGCCTCGGCATCGACCTTCAGCACCAGTGCCGGCAAGAGATTGTTGATTTCTTCATAACTGTTGATGGCTGCGAACCAGGCGTCGGCGGCGCTGTCTTGCGCGAGTTCGAGGTGCCCCAGCGGTCCACGATAACCATGCCGCTGATCGTATTCGAGCAATCCCTGCCACACGGCCAGGTTGGCGGCGGCTTGCAGACGACTGTCGATGGTGGTGTAGATCCTGTAGCCCTGAGTGTAGGCGTCCTCGCCCAAGCCATAACGCTCGATGAGTTCGGCACGCGCCATCTCCGCGACATAAGGCGCCTCAACATCGATCGGCTGAGCGTGCAGTTTAGCGGTGTCGGATTCGGTCATGGCAAGTTGATATTGGGCCGTGTCGATATAGCCGAGTTCATGCATGCGTCTGAGCACATAGTTGCGGCGGATGGTGGCGCGCTCGAGATCCGCGATGGGATTGTAGCGTGAAGGGGCCTTGGGAAGGCCGGCCACCATGGCCATCTGCGCGAGGCTCAATTCGGCGACAGACTTGCCGTAATAGGCTTGCGCCGCGGCGCCAAAGCCGTATGCGCGGTTACCGAGGTAGATCTTGTTGATATAGAGCTCGAGGATTTCCTGCTTCGACAACTCGTGCTCGATCTTGAACGACAGCAATATTTCATTGAGCTTGCGCAAATAGGTCTTTTCGCTGCTCAGAAAGAAGTTTCTGGCCACCTGCATGGTGATGGTGCTGCCGCCTTGGGATTTTTCGCCGGTAGCGACGAGGTAGAAAACGGCACGCAGGATGCCTTGGTAATCAACGCCGGGATGCTCGAAGAAACGGTCGTCCTCGGCAGCGAGGATCGCGTTGATCAGCATGGGCGGGG
>CAZKZP010000027.1:35013-38792 GCA_964557295.1 uncultured Chromatiales bacterium
TCGTCGTATCGCAGGGGCGTGCGGCGCTTCTCGCCAAACTCGCCGATGAGTTTGGCATCCTGGCTGTACACCCGCAGCGGCACCTGAAGCTGCACATCCTTGAGCGAGTCGATGGACGGGAGATTGGGCACGACGGCGGTGTAAATGAACACGACGGCGCCGAGCACTCCAATACAAATTATAATAAAAAGGTATTTGGTCAGCTTGACCAGAGAAGATATATTCATAAGGAATTTTGTGAAATAACCGATATTGTAACTCGAATCCAAAACTTATACTATTCAACCATTAAATTTATGCGATGTGGTTAAAAGTTTGTAAATTCTCTGATTGATGCCGCTTAAAGTTAATGTCCCTCCTGCCGTTATATCAGGAATAATTACGTCGACTAGAACAATAGAACAATTACAAAGGATACTACCGTGCAACTTTCCGAGCTGTTCAAAAGACGCAATCCCCCATTGCTAGGGATCGACATCAGCTCCTCGGCAGTCAAATTGCTTGAACTGAGTCAACAGGGACAGAGATATCGGGTGGAGAGCTATGCAGTCGAGCCTCTTCCGCCGGATTCCGTAGTTGAAAAGACCATCACCAATGTCGATGCCGTCGGAGAGGCGGTCAAACGCGCCTTGCGGCGTTCCGGATCGCGGGCCAAGCACGCTGCGGTGGCGGTGTCCGGCTCGGCGGTGATCACCAAGGTCATCTCCATGCCTTCCTCCCTCAATGACACCGAGATGGAGACCCAGATTCAGCTCGAGGCCGACCAATATATCCCCTATCCGCTTGAAGAAGTGAATATGGACTTCGAGGTGTTGGGGCCTTCCGAAGGCAATCCAAACATGGTCGATGTGCTGCTGGCGGCCTCTCGCAGCGAAAACGTCGATATGCGCGTGGCGGCGCTGGAGATCGCGGGTCTGAGCACGAAGATCGTGGATGTCGAGGCCTACGCCCTCGAGAACGCATTCGCGCTCTTGGCTTCACAGCTGCCGGTCGATGAGCATGAGCAGATCGTTGCCGTGGCCGATATCGGCGCGACCATGACGACATTGAATGTCCTCTACAACCAGAAAATCATCTATACCCGCGAGCAAGTCTTCGGCGGCAAACAACTGACAGAAGAAATCCAGCGGCGCTATGGCTTGTCATATGAAGAGGCGGGCATGGCCAAGCGACAAGGCGGGCTGCCCGACAATTATGTGCCCGAGGTGCTGCAACCGTTCAAGGAAGCGATGGTGCAACAGGTCAGTCGTTCCCTGCAGTTTTTCTTTTCATCCAGCCATTTCAATAAAGTCGATCACATCGTGCTGGCGGGCGGATGCGCATCGATCCCTGGGGTTGATGAGATGATGGAAACGCATTTGGGCACCAGTACTTCGGTTGGCAATGTTTTCGCGAACATGGCGCTCGCTTCGAGGGTGAAGGCGCAAGCCTTGAGCAATGATGCTCCCTCCCTGCTGGTCGCCTGCGGTCTTGCTATGAGGAGTTTTGATTAAATGGCTCGCATCAATCTATTGCCGTGGCGCGAAGCTGAGCGCAAAAAGAAGCAAAAAGATTTTTTTACCACAACCGCCCTAAGCGCCTGTTTGATGGGGGTGATTATTTTTTATGCGCACCTTCATATTTCAAACATGATCGAAACACAGACTGCCAGAAACACCTTCCTGCAGGATCAGATCAAGGTTTTGGATCAAAAGATCGAAGATATCAAGAAGCTTGAAAAGGACAAGGAAAGCCTCCTGGCGCGAATGAATGTCATCCAGGAGTTGCAGCGCAGCCGGCCCGGTATCGTTCGTCTGTTCGATGAAATGGTGCGCACCGTGCCGGAAGGGATCTATCTCACCAAGCTGGAGCGCAAGGGAGATGAAATCACGATCACCGGGGCGGCGCAGTCGAATGCCCGTGTGTCCAATTTCATGCGCAATCTGGATGAATCTCAGTGGTTCGATAACCCGCGCCTGGTGGTAATCGACGCCAGCAAAAAGACCGAACAAGGTGGCAGCATGTTTACTCTGACTGTGCGCCAAGTGACGATGAATCAAGTGCAACAGGTTGAAAAGGCAGGTCAGCCATGAATCTTTCCGAGCTAAACAACCTCAATTTGGATGTAAACAATATCGGTGGCTGGCCGCTGCCAGCGCGCGTCGGCGCCATCGTGATGGTCTGTGTGGTGGTTTTGGCGGCGGGATATTTTGTGTTCTCCAAACCACAGCTGGAGCAGCTCGAGGCTGAGCGCAACAAAGAAGTGGAGCTGAAAAGGAGCTATGAAACAAAACAGGCCAAGGCGGTAAATCTGAAACTGTATCAGGAACAGATGGTGGAAATGGAGCGTTCCTTCGGCGCACTGCTACGGCAGCTGCCGGGTAAGACGGAGGTGGCCGATCTGTTGGCCGAGGTTTCCACCGCGGGTATCGTCAACGGTCTGGAATTCAAGCTTTTCCGGCCGGAGGCAGAGAAGCCCATGGAATTCTATTCCGAATTGCCCATCAAGATCGAAGTGACGGGCGAGTACCACAGCTTTGGTGAATTTGTCAGCGATGTTGCGGCTTTGCCGCGTATTGTGACGTTGCACGATTTTACGATTCAGACTCCCACGGACAAGAAGAGCGGTGGCTTGTTGATGCAGACGTTGGCAAAAACATACCGTTATCTGGAGGCAGATGAAATTCCTGCCGCTAAGCCGACCAATACGAAGAAATAAGTGGCATGAAATTCGGTGAATCTATGTTGATAAAGCGTTACCTTAAATGGGGCGGAGCCTTGCTTGCGGCATTCGTGCTCTCCGCATGCAGCGGTGATGAGCTCAATGACTTGCATGCCTATATGAAAGAGGTTGAAGCCAGGAATCCCGGCAAGATTGCCCCGTTGCCAAAGGTTGAAGAGTTCGAAGGTTATGCCTATGCTGCCGCCGTGTTGAAGGATCCGTTTCAGGCGACCTTCAAGATTGCGATGGAAAAGTCGGGTTCCAGGGGCATCGGACCGGATTTGTCGCGGAAAAAACAGCCCTTGGAGTCGTTTCCATTGGATGGATTGCGCCTGATGGGCAGCATCCATGTCTCCGGAGAACGTTGGGCGCTGGTTAAAACGCCGTCGAGCGACATCGTCAGGGTGAGGGCGGGTGACTATATGGGCCAGAACTTTGGCAAGATTGTCAGAATCACGGACGCCGGCTTAGAACTGCGCGAGCTGATTTCTGATGGTTTGGGTGGCTGGGAGGAACGCATGACCTCAGTGGCATTGAGTGAATAAATCCGAGGATAAGAATGATGATGAGTGCGAAGTGGGGAACAAGGTGCGGATCTATGCGTAAGAAGAACTCATTGAACTTTGGGGTGATGATGCTATTGCTGTTGGCGTCCCTCGGCTTCATCGGAAATGCTGCCGCCCAAGAGGAGGCGGTGCTGGAATTCATCAGTTACACCACCAAGGAAAACGAAGGTGTGGAGCTGCAGCTGAGTATCAAAGGGCCGGTGTCGGAGCCGACCAGCTCTACCTCCGAGTCGCCGGCTCGAATCACCTTTGACCTGCCCGGCGTGAGAAACGGGCTGCCCTGGACCCTGCCGCTGCCGATCAAGGGTGGTGGAGTGGCGAAGACCGTCTCGGCGATCGAGGCCAGCGGCCGTACCCGCGTGGTGATCAATCTGGACAAACTCGTCGAGTATACAACCAGGGTTGAAGGTGAAAACATCTTCATCTCATTGACGGATACCACCGTCGGCGCTGCCGAGGATATGTACGCTTCTGAGCCAGAGGCGACACCGGTGGCGACGCCTACTCCGGCC
>CAZKZP010000028.1:0-10359 GCA_964557295.1 uncultured Chromatiales bacterium
ACTCAACACACGAATTCCCGTCGATGTCTTTTTTTGGTGCAGCGCCGCGACCTGTTTTCACATTCCACAACGCTGTGGTTAAATGAGGGCATTCATATATTTCGAAATATATGGGGGGAAGCCGGCGCAACGGCCGGTGGTTTTTTCGTGTATTGCCTATAGAGGGTGTTTCAATGAATGAAGATGAAGCGTATCAAGCGGCCGCGGCCTTTGTGGACTTTGCCAACCAGCTCAACAAGAAGTATGCCGAACCCAATGTCATTCATGGTCTGACCTTCGCGGCGGCGCGCTACCAGGCCTCGAGCTTCATCAATCTCGGCGGCCGCCCGGAGCAAGAGGCGCAGGCCGTCGACCGGCTCTGCGATCTGTTCCGGCAAATGCTGAAGTCCAATCTGGACAACATCCGGGAAATCGAGGCATCAAAAGCGCGATAAGCCCACACCTCCCCGGATTTTCGTGATCCGGGGAGTGCCAAATCACACGCCGTCTACCTCAGTGCACATAGCGCCCGTCACGCACCGTTTCAGTGCCAATCCGCCGCCAGCCTCTTGTCCCGCGAACATATAGTCTTTTGATTTCAGCCAGTTGAAAATATGGCACAGCTCTTGCCAATTGGCCGACGTTGTCAAATTCCAAAGAAGGAATCTCCAATGTCGGAAATCAAGCTCAACATCTTCAATCTGCGCCAGGACAATATCCGCATCCTGCACTACACCTGGTTTGCGTTTTTCATGACCTTCGTCGTCTGGCTGGGTCTGGGGCCGATGATGCCCTTCATCAAAGAGGCCCTGTCGCTGACCGATCAGCAGGCCAAGGTGCTGCTGATCCTCAATGTGGCCATGACCATCCCGGCGCGCATCGTCGTCGGCATGCTGGTCGACAAGCTCGGGCCGCGCATCATGTACACCGGCATCCTGGTCTCGGGCGGCGCCATCAGCATCGCCTTCGCCTGGGCCGACAGTTATGAGCAGTTGGCGATCATGCGCTTCCTAGCGGGATTCATCGGCGCGGGATTCGTCGTCGGCATCCGCATGATCGGCGAATGGTTCCCGGCCCGACAGACCGGCCTGGCGCAGGGCATCTACGGCGGCTGGGGTAACTTCGGCTCCGCCGGCGCGGCGATGACCCTGCCCTTCATCGCGGCGAATGTCGGCGACGCGGACGGCTGGCGTTATGCGCTGACGCTCGCCAGCCTCGTCGCCATCGCCTACGGCGTGCTGTATTACTTCATCGTCCGCGACACGCCCAAGGGTTCGACCTACTTCAAACCGAAGAAAACCGGCGCGATGGAGGTGACCAGCCGCGGCGACCTGCTGCTCTACATCCTGATGAACATCCCGCTGTATCTGGCGCTCGGCCTGCTGACCTGGAAATTGTCGCCCGCCGAAATGGGGCTGTTCGATCAGGCGACGACCTACGCCGTCTACGCCGTACTGCTCGCGCTGTACCTGATCCAGGTCTGGAAGATCTGGCAGATCAACGGCCACCTATTCAAGGCGCCGGTGCCGGAACTGCATCGCTATAAATTCAAGCAGGTCGCCATCCTCGACTGGGCCTACCTGGTGACCTTCGGCACCGAGCTGGCCGTGGTCTCGATGCTGGCGATGTTCTATGTGTCCTGGTTCGACATCCCCAAGGTCACCGCGGCGCTGCTGGCCGGGATCTATCCCTTCGTCAACCTGGTCGCGCGCCCCGGCGGCGGCTGGATCAGTGACCGGATCGGACGCAAGCTCACCCTGATCATCGTCTTCGCCGGCATCACTGCGAGCTTCCTGGTGCTCGGCGCGATCGACAAATCCTGGCCGGTGTGGCTGGTGGTCGGCATCACCATCATCGCCGGGATCTTTTCCAAGGCCGGCTCCGGCGCGGTCTACGCCATGGTGCCGCTGATCCAGCGCCGCATGACCGGCCAGATCGCCGGGATGGCCGGCGCCTTCGGCAATGTCGGCGCCGTGATGTTTCTCACCGTCAACTCGCTGGTGGACTATGATCAGTTTTTCCTCGTCATCGGCCTCGTCTCGGCCTTCGTCTTCATGTTGATCCTGTTCTTCCTCGAAGAACCGGGCGGGCAGATGGTCGAGGTGCTGCCGGATGGCACGGTGCAGTTGATCGATGTGAAATAACATGCTGAGAATCCGTCACCCCGGCGAATGCCGGGATGACGGAAATCCACCGGGGAGTTCGATACACTCACGTCATGACCTCACACCTCACCGTCAACGCCGGTCAATACAGCGACAAAGGCATCAAGGAGCAGAACCAGGATGCCTGCGGGATACGCATCCCGCAGGAACCGTTGCTCACGTCCAAGGGCATTGCCTGCGTCATCGCCGACGGGGTAAGCAGCAGCGCAGGCGGGCGCGAGGCCAGCGAGTCGTGTGTGCGCGGTTTTCTGAGCGACTACTACAGCACCCCGGAATCATGGACGGTGAAGACCTCCGGCCAGCGCATCCTCGGCGCGCTCAACCGCTGGCTACACGGTCAAGGGCAGACGCGCTACGATTCGGATCACGGCATGCTGACCACGTGCAGCGCGCTGATCATAAAATCCACCACCGCGCATCTGTTTCACATCGGCGACAGCCGCATCTACCGCTATCGCGACAACGAGCTGGAATGCCTCACGCGCGATCACCAGACCTGGGGCCGCGGCGCCCGGCGTTTCCTCGCCCGCGCCATGGGCGCCGATCTCATGGTGGAGATCGATTACCGCAGCATTCCCGTCGCCACCGGCGATGTCTTCCTGCTCTGCACCGACGGCATCCATGAATTCATCGCGCACAAGGAACTCACGCAGTTCATCGCCACGGCGGATGAAAACCTGGAGCGCTGCGCCCGGTCCATCGTCACGCGCGCCCTGGCGCTCGGCAGCCACGACAACGTCACCTGTCAGCTCGTGCAGGTCACGCAACTGCCGCTGCAAGATGTGAACGAGTTTTACCATCAACTCGCCGAACTGCCTTTTCCCCCGCCGCTCGAACCCGGCATGATCCTCGACGGCTATAAAGTCCTGCGCGAGCTGCACGCGAGCAACCGCACCCAGGTGTATCTGGCGCACGATATCGAAAGCGGCGCGCCGGTCATCATCAAGACACCGTCGGTCAACTATCAGGATGACGCCGGTTATATCGACCGTTTCATGCACGAGGAATGGATCGGGCGCCGCATCAACAGCCCGCACGTGCTCAAGGCCCTGGAGCCGAAACGGCGCCGGCAGTTCCTGTATTACGTCACCGAATATCTCGAAGGCCAGACCCTGCGCCAGTGGATGCACGATCACCCGCAGCCCGGCCTGCCACAAGTGCGCGCCATCATCGAGCAATTGGCGACCGGGCTGCGCGCCTTCCATCGCCTGGAGATGATCCATCAGGATCTCAAGCCCGAGAACGTGATGATCGATGCACAGGGCACCGTCAAGATCATCGACTTCGGCTCTACCCGCATCGCCGGCATCGACGAGATCAGTAAGCCGCTGGAGGCGCACCATTTGCTCGGCACCGCCAATTACACCGCGCCGGAATACCTGCGCAATGAGCGCGGCAACACCCGCTCCGATATCTACGCCCTCGGTGTGATCTGCTATGAGATGCTCACCGGCAAACTCCCCTATGGCGAAGAACCGAATGCGCGCGACTTTCAACGCCGCGACTACGAACCGGCGCGCCACCACCGTCCCGAAATCCCGCATTGGGTCGACGGCGCGATTGCCAAGGCCGTGCATAAAAAACCGGCGCTGCGTTATGAGCATCTGTCCGAGTTCATCTACGACCTGGCACATCCCAACAAAAAGCTCGGAGAACCGGAATTTCAGCCGCTGATCGAACGCAATCCCCTGGCCTTCTGGAAGGGGCTGTGTGCCTTGCTATTCCTACTCAACATTGTTTTGATCTATCAGCTCACCCGCTAACTGGCTGTGGGAAAAGTTTTTCGTTCCTTCTCCCTCAGGGATTTATGCCCTTTAGGGTAGAAGGCTAGGATGAGGGGGATAATATCAAACGGTTATTTGCATTTTATCCCCTCACCCCAACCCTCTCCCTGAGGGAGAGGGAGTTTTTCAACAACCCGCTAGAGGACCCTCATGAAACCGATCTGGATCTTCCGTCATCTCGCCTGCGAAGGCCCGGGCTATCTCGCCACGTTTCTGGAGCAGCATCAGCTGCCGTATCAGATCATCGCCATCGATGAAGGGGCGGCCGTCCCCAAGTCCCTCGACGCATGCAGCGCCTTAGTGTTCATGGGCGGGCCGATGAGCGTGAACGACGACCTGCCCTGGATCGCACAAGAACTCGCGCTGATTCGCCTGGCGCGGCAAGTCGACATGCCCGTGCTCGGCCATTGCCTGGGCGGGCAGCTGATCGCCAAGGCCCTGGGTGGTACTGTTCGCGCCAATGCGGTCAAGGAGATCGGCTGGCACGAGGTGTGTAAAGTAGGGAATCCAGCCGCGCGCGATTATCTCAAGGACCTGCCCGATGCCTTCCTCGGCTTTCACTGGCATGGCGAAACCTTCTCCCTACCCGAACAGGCGATACCCCTATTCAGCAGCCGCTGGTGCGCCAACCAGGGATTCATCGTCGGCAACATGCTCGCCCTGCAATTCCATGTGGAAATGACCGCGGAAATGGTGCGCGTGTGGGCGGAGGTGCATGCCCGTGAATTGGCCACCCCCAGCCCAAGCATCCAAGCGCCCGAAGACCTCCTGCGCAACCTGGAGCCGAATGTCGCACAATTACAACAAGCGGCCGATCATCTATATAGGGATTGGATACATTCCATGTTGTAAATTTGCGATTTTCCACTGTTTAACTCTTGATTTCTGCCGGGTGGCCCGTTACTCTCATTTTGCAATGTTTCAGTGACGGGAGTTTGTCACATTGCTGAAACATACAAATCTTAAAGTGCGCCGAGTTTCACTGTCTCAACAACCTGAAATAAAGAGAGAGGATACACACCATGAAGAAAATGATCCCAATGCTGGTCAGCGCCGCAGTCGCCATGCCGATGGTTGCCATGGCCGATGGCCCGACCGTATACGGCAAGATCAACGCAGCGATTGTCAGCGACGACAACGGTTCCAGCGAAGATGTCTATGTGGCCGACAACGCCTCACGCCTCGGTGTGAAGGGAGCGGTTGATCTGGACGGCGGCCTGAAGGCTGTTTATCAATTGGAATACGGTACCGATCCAAGCGAAACCAAGGGCGTGGAGAGCTTTACCCGCCGCAACTCCTTCGTTGGCGTGCAAGGCGGTTTTGGTACCATCCTGACCGGTTCACATGACACCCCGCTGAAAATGGCCCAAGGCAAGGTTGACCTGTTCAACGACCTGGTCGGCGCCGACATCACCAACGTGGTCAACGGCGAAATCCGCGGTAACGACGTGGTGGCCTACCTCTCACCCGATTTCAGCGGCCTGAAGGTGATCGTTGCCGCGACGGCCCCGGTAAAGAATGATCCGGTATTGTCAGAAGGCGGTTACTCAGCCTCTGTCTCCTACGGCCAAGACAACCTCTTCGTCGCCCTGGCCATGGACAGCGAAATCGCTGGTTGGGATCAAACCCGCGTCGCCGCCACCTACACGATGGGTGGTCTGCAACTGGGCGCCCTGTACAACCAATCCGAGCTGTCAGATGGCAGCACCGATTCCGAAAGCGGCATGGTGCTGAGCGCCGGTTACACCATGGACAAGCTGACCTACAAGCTGCAGCTGGCTCAATCCGACGAGCAGTCAGAGGGTGAAGAGCAAATCGCGCTGGGTGTTGACTACAAACTGGGCGACAAGACCAAGGCCTATGTCTACTACTCAGGCATCGAAGACGATGCCAACAACGAGCGCACGGTATACGGTCTCGGCTTGGATCACAGCTTCTAATCCGCAACCGCTCATGCGTAAATCCCAAGGGGTGCTCCGGCACCCCTTATTTTTTGGTCTCGCCATGCAGCAAAACCTCATCCAGCACCTGCTGCAATCGGGGGATATTCACCGGCTTGGTGAGATAGCGCCTGAAGCCTGCGCCTAGACCGCGAGTCACGTCGGCCGGCATGGCGTCAGCGCTCAGCGCCACCACCGGAATCTCAGCGGTGCGGGCATCCTGCGCCAGGCGCTTCATCACTTCATACCCACTGATGTCCGGCAGATTGATGTCGAGCAAGATGAGCTCGGGCCGAGATTCAAGTGCCGCCGCCAGCCCGGCCAGCCCCGTGGCGGCCGTGATCAGCCGCTTGTCGGTGAACCGCTCGAAGATTCGTTCCATGAGTCGCACGTTGGAGGGATTGTCCTCGATGTACAGGATCGGGCGCGGGCGCGGCGGCGCAATGGCGGACACCATCGCCCCCGGCCCCTCCGGAAGGGTCGTCTCCTCCCTGCGCGCGGCCGGTATATCGATCCAAAAGGTGCTGCCCTTGCCCTCCGTGCTGGTGAAATCGAGCCTTCCTCCCATCAATTCGGCCAGCTTGCTCGAAATGCTCAGGCCAATGCCCACACCGTCTTCCGTCCCCTTTTCTGCCCCGAGGCGCTCGAACGGCTTGAATACCGCAGCGCGCTTTTCCTCGGAAATGCCACGGCCGGTATCCGAAACGCTCACGCGTATCCAGCCGCTATCGGCGCGGGAGACGCTCACGCTCACCTCACCGTTGCGGTGGTTGTATTTGACCGCGTTGCTCAAGAGATTGAGCAGCACCTGCTTGAAGCGTATTCGGTCGGCCAGGATACAGATCGATACATCCTGCGGATCGTATTCGATCAGCTGAACCGATCGCTGCTCCGCCAGCGGCCGGACCAGACGCACCGCCTCGGCAAGCGCCTGCGCGAGATCGACGCTCTCGAGCTTGACGCTCATTTTGCCCACCTCGATCCGAGCCAGATCCAGCAACTCATTGATCAGTGCGAGCAGGTGGCGCCCGGCGCCGGTGATCTCCTTCACGTAATCCAATTGCACGGAAGTCAGCGCCTCGCTCTCGAGCAACTGCCCAAAGCCGAGGATGGCGTTCATCGGCGTGCGCAGCTCATGGCTCATGCGCGAAAGGAATTCCGACTTGGCCAGGTTCGCCCGCTCGGCCACCTCCTTGGCCAGGCGCATCTGCAGCTCCGCCTGCTTGCGCTCGGTAAGATCCACGAACGACACGATCACCCGCTCCAGCGTTTCGGCATGTCCCGGCACGACGCTGAGCGAAAGAAACAGGGTTTTGTGCTTGCCGCCGGGGGTGACGATGGGGATCTCGCTTTCGAAAAACAAGCGGCCTTCGGCCAGCGCGATCAGTTCCTCCTTGAAAACGCGCATGGATTCCTCGGTGAAATAGCGGGGAAGATTCCTCGGAATATCTTCCTTTTTCTCTGCCTCGAAGAATGCCACGCTGGTCTGATTGATATCGAGAATCCGCACCCGCCCGGCGCATTCGAACAGCGCTTGGGGATTGCGCTCGAAATACCCGCGCCAGTCCGTCACACCGGCGGCGCGCAGTTCATCGAAGAACGCCTTGACCGCGGAGAAGTCCTCTTCCCAGATCGAGATGGGTGAATGCTCGAACAGCGCATGGAGGTGCGCCTCTTTTTCCTGCAAGGCCTCGGACTTTTTCCGCTGCTCGCGATGACGCTTGCGCTCGACCTCGATTGCGATACGCTGCCCGAAGATGCGCAGCAGGCCCTGATCCTCGTCGCTGAATTCGCGCGGCTTGTCATCGAGCAGGCAGGTGACGGCCACCACCTGGCCTTCGCTGTCCAAGGCGGGAAATCCGCAGTAGGAAAAGGCGTTATGTTGTTTGAGAAAACTTGCCTCGGGAAAACGTGCCGCGACTTGATCGTAGACGCGAATGTCCTTGGTGGCTTCAACCGTGGCGCACGGCGTGATGCGGAGGGGACACTGGCCCGCGTCCTCGAAGACCTCGCCATCGACATACACGCTGACGAAAAACAGCTCATCCCCGCGAATCTCGGACAAGCACACCACGCGCACCTCGAAGAGTCCCCCGATGATCCGCGCCGCCTCGCGGAATACCTCGCGCGGATCGCCGGAAAGCAGCAGGCTGAGCTCATTGATCTTCTTCAGCCGCTGCGCCTGCTTGAGGCTGCTCGCTTCGAGCTGCTTGCGCTGGGTGATGTCGTGCGCCGTCAGGATCAGACGGTCGATCCGGTCGTTCTCCCGTAACGGGCTGACCTGGACCTCCAGATACATATGCCCGCCCTGAGGGCTGTCGTAACGGGTTTCATAACTGGTGGGCAGGCCGGACTGCATCGCCCGATCAAAGGCCGCCTGCATCGTGGGCCAATATTCCGGCGGGGTCATGGAAAACGCATTCATCCCCACCACCTCATCCACCGTCAGCCCATGATCGGCGCGGTTGACGTAGACTATGGTGCCGTCACGATCCACCATGACGAGATAATCCGGCAAGCTCGCCGCAAGCTGCCGCCATCGCTGTTCGGAGAAAGATACCACTGCTGCCGGATCATTCATCATAGGTGCATCAATGCCATGCGAGTCATGCTGGATTTCATGGGTAACGGCCGATTTAATGAGATCTTAATAGATCGACGCGTCCTTGGACGGCCACAAAATGCTAGAGCATTTTTCTAGACTATACCCCTACCGCATGCTAGTGTTCTACCGAGAAGGCTTCGCGGAATAGTCCGAAATCGGCAAGGAAATGAGGGTTGTTGAATTCGACTGCTCAAACGCCGGCCTTCCATGCAACCAGTCACTATCATTCGAAATTTTTCCTGGGGAGGAATCATTGATGGATATGCAATTCGCCGCCATTGTAGGCTTTTTCAGCCTGGCACCGGCCCTGTTGATCATCGTCGCTGCGACCATGGTCAAGAAGGCCGAAAAGCCCGGCACCGCGCACTAAGCAGCCGCCTTTCATTCCCGCAAGGGACATGAAATTCAAAAGCCCGGGCATCCGCCCGGGCTTTTCGTTTTCCGCCCCGCCGCCACAACCTCATCGATACCTCTACTGCCACGCGAACGGCAGCCCGCCGCACAGCCTGGCTCGCTCTCGCGACGACCGCTAATGGAAAATCCGGGTTAAACATTGCAGCTGAATGTTCGATACATTTATTACCTGATACGAAATTTCCTCCTAATCCGCTTCATGAGGGGGATTGAGCAATTTCATCTCGATAGAGATCAATCAAATCGACCGCACAGGCCATTCAATGGAAGACAAGCGTCGCTATCAGCGCTGGCAGCTGGGTTTTTATCTCCAGGTGTTCGATCAGAAGTCCAATTTTCCGCTCGGGGAGATCCACAACATCAGCCAGGGCGGGATGCTGCTGCTTGGGCGCAAGCCGCTGCAAAAGGACATGCGCTATGAACTCTGGATGGAGGCCCCGCTGGAATCGGGGATGACCGATCGCGTCGTCTTCGAGGCCACCTGCGTCTGGGTGAAAAACGCCGCCCACGGCAGCCAGTTTGAGAGCGGCCTGGAATACAAAGCCTTACACGGCAACGCCGCCGGTTTTTTTTCTGAGCTGATCGATTACATCAGCGCCAAGCACCGCTAACGCTACAGAACCCGCATCAACTGCCTCGAACGATCACCCCCTCGTGAATCCGTTCACACGAATTAACTATTTATCCGCCAGATTGGCTCATCTCTCGCGCCGTGTGACCGTTATAGAGTAAAGAACGAGAACCAACTCGCACATGGGGGATGCATCATGCAACGGGACACGTACAAGGTTTGGATCGATCAGGCCGGCATCATCCATGCGGCGTTTCATCACATCGTCAGCGAAGAAGCACTGATCGAGTCATTCAGGCAGCGGCAGATCATCACCACCATTCCCACCCCGATCATGGTGCACGCCGACCATATCATCGACGCGGACCAGCGCGGCATGGAGCTGGCCTGCGGCGAGGCGATGACCCAGAGCACCACCGCCCTGGCCATCATCGCCAAAGGCCATATGGCGCGATTTTATGCGCGTGTCTTCTTGAGATACCACAATCCTTCCTACCCGGTACAGATCTTCACCTGCGAATACGCCGCGCACGATTGGCTGCGCCAGTATCAGAATAAGGACATGTTGCACGAAATCTGCCATCCGGGCTGGTTCAACGAGTTCCCGAACGCCGGGCGGGTGCATTAACCTGGGAGCAAGCTTGAGCTTGCGATCATTCACGCGGCCGATCGCCGTCGCGAGATGGCTCCGGCAGTAGAATCTCCGGGCGTTTTTCTTCTCCATTCATTTCCATTAAGATCGCAGCATGAACATAACAATCGACCGCGTCATCGCGCAGATCAACACCATCATCCTCGGCAAGGAATCACAGATAAAACTGGCGCTGGCGTGTCTGCTGGCGCGCGGCCACCTGCTGATCGAAGACATCCCCGGCGTGGGCAAGACCACGCTGGCGCATGT
>CAZKZP010000028.1:10369-10626 GCA_964557295.1 uncultured Chromatiales bacterium
GAAATACAACCGCATCCAATTCACCAGCGATCTGCTGCCCGCCGACATCCTCGGCACCGCGGTGTATGAAAAGGCCGCCGGGGATTTTCGTTTTCATCCCGGCCCGATCTTCGCCCAGCTGATCCTCGCCGACGAGATCAACCGCGCCACGCCCAAGAGCCAGAGCGCGCTGCTGGAGGCGATGGAGGAATACCAGGTGACCATCGAAGGCGAGACCCGTCCGCTGCCCGAGCCGTTTTTCGTCATCGCCACCCAGA
>CAZKZP010000028.1:10636-38472 GCA_964557295.1 uncultured Chromatiales bacterium
ATCCCAGCTCGACCGCTTTCTGATGAGACTCGAACTCGGTTATCCCGACCCGCAAGCCGAACGCGAGCTGCTCGCCGGGGTCAGCCGCCGTGAGTTGCTAAAGGGGATCACGCCGCTGATGAGCATCGGTGAGCTCTGCGCGCTACAGGCTGAAGTGGATGCCATCCACACCGCGGCCTCCCTGCTCGACTATGTGCAAGCGCTACTCAACGCCAGCCGCCAGGGGCCGTACTATCGCGCCGGACTCTCGCCGCGCGCCGGCCTCTCCCTGGTGCACGCCGCACGCGCCTGGGCGCTGCTGGTGGGGCGTGATTTCGTGATCCCGGAGGACGTGCAATATGTCCTGCCGTATGTCGCCGGCCATCGCCTGCAAGCCAGCGGCGAAGGCAACGGCGCAACGCGCGCGGATCTCATCGCCCCGCTGCTGGACGTGCCGATTCCCTGATGCGCGGCCTCGTATCACGGCTGAACCTCCAGCGTTTTTTCGTCGGCGAAGGCCCGCGGTCCGGCGCCATCACCCTCACCCGGCGCCGCATCTATATCCTGCCCACGCGCAGCGGGATGATCTTCGGCATGATCCTGGGCGCCATGCTACTGGCGGCGATGAACTACAACAACAGCATGGCGCACGCGCTCACCTTTCTGCTGGCCAGCCTCGCCGTGGTCTCGATTCTGCACTCGTATCGCAATCTCCAGGGGCTGAATTTCCAGGCCGGGCACTGCGCCAGCGTGTTCGCCGGTGAGACGCTGAGTTTCCCGGTCTATGTCTCGAATCCCTCCGCGCGCAGCCGCCTGGCGCTCAAACTGGGCTGGCCGAGGCATGCCCCGATCAGCATCGATCTGCCGCCGGGCGGCGGCCAATGGATTCACCTCGAACGGCCCTCCGGACGGCGCGGCCTGCACGCGATGGGCCGGTTTACCGTCTACACCCGCTATCCGCTCGGGCTGTTTCATGCCTGGAGTCATCTCGAGTTCGCTCAGCACGGCTTGGTGTATCCCGAGCCCGCCGCCGCTCAACCCTTCCCGCACACCCTGGCCGCCGAAACCGGCGCGGGTGCCCGCATGGGCCACGGCAGCGAGGATTTCGCCGGCCTGCGCCCTTATCATCCGGGGGACTCGCTGCGCCAGGTGCACTGGAAGACGCTGGCCAAGGAACGCGGCGTGATGACCAAACAGTTTTCCGGCGGGCAGGAGCGGGAATTGATCTTCGCCTGGGACGGCTTGAGCGGCATGGAGACCGAGGCGCGGCTGTCGCTGCTGTGCCGCTGGGTGCTCGATGCCGATCGCCTCGGTCTGCGCTATGGCCTGGCGCTGCCCCACGCGCATCTGGAATCGGACAGCGGCGTGGCGCATCGGCATCAGTGCCTCAAGGCCCTGGCCCTGTTCGGACAAAAGGAATAGGCGATGTGGCGCCGACGCAAGTCATCCGTCTATCGCGAGGAAGCGGCATCGCCGACGCTCGCCGGCGCGCTCTGGCTGACCGCCACGACGGTGCTGGTGTTGCTGCCGCACTTTTTCAAACAGCCCTGGTGGCTCGCGGGCTTCTGCGCGCTGGTGGTGGGCTGGCGCTTGGCGCAGGATCTCAAGGGCCGCTCGATGCCCGCCACCGCGCTGCGCACCACGCTCACCGTGGCCGGCGTCGCCGCCGTCTTCCTGGAATATCGCACCTTCAACGGCATCGCCCCCGGCAGCGCACTGCTGGCGCTCATGGTGTGTCTGAAGCTGCTGGAAACGCGCACGCAGCGCGACGCCATGGTCGTGATCCTGATCGGCTATTTCCTGGTCGTGGCGTTTTTTCTGCAAGATCAGGCGTTGTTCACCGGCGCCTATCTCTTGCTGGTGGTGCTGGTGCTGACCACCACCTTGCTGGTGCTCAATCATCCGACCCCGCTGCCGCTGGCTGATTGCACGCGTTATCCGCACTTGGCCGGCAAGCTGCTGCTGCAAGCGGCGCCGATGATGTTGCTGATGTTTCTGCTGTTTCCGCGTATCGACGGGCCCTTGTGGAGTCTCGGCCTCGATTCGTCCGGCGCGCGCACCGGGCTCAGCGATGAATTGAACATGGGCGCGATCAGCCATCTGGCGGATTCCGAAGAGATCGCCTTCCGCGCGCGCTTCATCGACGCGCCGCCGGCGGCGAATCAACTGTATTGGCGCGGCCCGGTGCTCTGGACCACCGACGGCCGGCAATGGAAAGGCATCGATGAAACCGCGTTGCTCGCGCACTTGCCGGCCATGGCGCTGGCCGAGTTCCAGGATATCGTGCGTTATCAGGTAATCCTGGAGCCGCATCAGCAACGCTGGCTGTTCGCCCTGGATCTGCCCGTGACCCTGCCGGAGCAGGCCTTTTTGCGTTTCGACTATCAACTGCTGCACGCGCGGAAGATCGGAGAGTTGATGAGCTACGAAATCAGTTCGAGCCTGCGCTACAACACCGGCGCGAAATCCTTGCGGGCGCTCGAACACGCGCTTGCGCTCACGCTGCCCGCGCAGCGCAACCCACAGACGCTCGCGCTTGCACAGCAGTGGCGCACGGAAGGATTGCGCGCCGAGCAGATCATCACACGCGCGTTGGATCATTTCCGCGAACAGCCCTTTGTCTACACCCGGCAGCCCCCGATATTGCGCAGCACGGATGCGGTCGATGAATTCTTGTTCGACACGCGGCGCGGTTTTTGCGAGCACTTCGCCGCCAGCTTCACCACCTTGATGCGCGCCGCCGGCATCCCCGCGCGCATCGTCACCGGGTATCAGGGCGGCGAACTCAATCCCATGGGTGACTATCTGATCGTGCGCCAGTCCGATGCGCACGCCTGGTCCGAGGTCTGGCTGGAAGCCAAGGGCTGGGTGCGGATCGATCCCACCGCGGTGATCCCGCCCGGACGCATCGAGGCCACGCTCGACAGTGTGCGTTTCAGCGATTCACTCACCTCCCCGCGGATCAAGCTGGATGTCTCATGGGCGGCCCAGGGCTGGAAGCATCTAGGCAACGGCTGGGACGCCATCAACTATCAGTGGGATCAGTGGGTGCTGGGCTATGGCCCGGAAAAACAACGGCAACTGCTGAGCGCCCTCGGGCTGCACGACTTCGGCTGGAAAAAGATGATCGCGCTGTTGTTCACCCTGCTGGGCGTGTGCGTGGCCGGGCTGGCGATTTATTTATTACTGCATGAGTCCAGGACGCGTGACCCGGTCGAGCGCGCCTATCGGCGCTTCTGCCGCGCACTGTCGAACCGCGGCCTGCAACGTCACCCGCACGAGGGTGCGCAGAGTTTCGCGCGCACGGCCGCCGACGCCTGCCCCGAGCTGGGCGCCGACATCCAACGCATCACGCAACAGTATCTCGCGTTGCGCTATGGCCGGGCCCCAACCCCAGGCCAAATCACACAACTGCAAGATGAGGTCAAGACCTTCACATACAAATGTAGGGTGGGTTCATCCTGAAGGGCGCAAGAGCGGGTTACGGCGCCGATGGCGCCTAACCCGCCCTACATTTATTCGTCGGCCGCCTCTTCGGCGTGAATCTTGGCACGCAGATAGGCGCGTTTGTATTTCTCCTCTCCCGGCTCCAGCTCAACGGCCTGGGTGAAATGTTCCAGCGCCTCGCGGTCGCGGCCCATGAGGCGATAGGTCTTGCCAAGTGAGTAGTGGGCGCCGGCGTCATCGGGCGCGCGCTGCACACGTTCGAGCCCCCGCGCCAGCGCCTGCTGCACATGATGATCCGCCTTGGCGCTGTCGCCGGCCAGGCGATAATCGAGCGCCAGCGCGCGATTGGCAGACTCACTGGCGGGCCGCGCCTGATGATCCGCCAGATCGAGTTGCAGCACGCGATCGAGATAGGTCTGATACTTTTCCATGTCACCCGCGTTGCGATACGCATCGGCCATGTCGCGCAGCAGCTGACGGTCATCGGGATATTTTTCGTGCAAGTACTGCAACAGCACCACGACCTTATCCCATTGTTCGAAGCGGGCGTAGCGCGATGCGAATTTATCCACCCCGCTCTCGAAGCGCAGCTCGCTTTCCTCACGCCGCTCCGGCGACAGGTGGAACAATTGCGTGGTGATCACCGCCAGCGCCGCCACCACCGCCATCATCACGAGATAACGCCGCGCGAGCGCGTTCGCATCACGCGCCGGCCATGGCGTTGCGTCATGCAGCGCCAATCCATGCGCCCGCGCATAGGCGTAATGCAAAGTGAAGGCCGCCAGCGCGAAGCCGATCAATATCTCAGCCACCTCGGCCTCGTTGAAGGAAAACGGTTTGACTTCGAGCAATCCGGCCGCCACGAACATCGGCCACAGATACAACGGCGGGGCCGCAATACCTTTGGCGTCCAGCCAGCGCGCGGGCGCATAGGCCCGGCGCAACAGCAGCGGATAGATCAGCCCATACCCGACGAAGGCCAGGCACAAGCCATATTCCAGCGTGCGCTTGAGCCACGTGTCGTAAGGGCCGACGAAAAAGTTGTGCAGATTGGTCTCGCCCTGCAGATTGGCTTTCTGGAACAGCTCCGGTGATTCGAAGGCGAAGAGGCGTTGCCCCCAGGAGATCTCCTCCAGCACGACATAAAGACAGGCGAGACCGAGTAGAAAAAAGAACCCGCGATGCGGTGAAGGCCGCCGCGCGATCTTGAAGGAGAAGATCCCGGCCGTGAGAAAGAAAAAGAGCTGCGTCCACTCGCCGTACATGTCTTCGTAGGTGGCGCGGATATAGGCAAAGGGATATTCCAGCGCCATGAGCACATATGCGCCCACGGTCAGGACAAAAACGCCCCAGACGATCCATTTGTGCTGCATTGATTTATGCATTGGCGCTCGCGCACTGAAACATGGCTGACATGATCGCACAGTAAACTTTTGTCATTCGAAAAACAGGGTGCGACAGCATGGAAACCATCATCAATAAAGTCATTTGGGCGATAATCGGCATATTCATTATCACGGTGCTCGCATTGCAGACGTATGCCGAAATTTTCGGCACGCGCGCCTGACGCGATTACCCGGCACCGCGACGAGCTCATCGCAAGCCAGGCGGCGCGCCTTACATGTTATTTCCCCTGGTATCCACACCGCGCCGATAGCCGCTGGCCGGCCGCGACCAGCAGCGGGATCCACGCATCCTGGCGCCGCTCGATCGGGGCGGAGATCGACAGCCCGGCGATCACCCCGCCGCTGGCATCGCGGATCAGTACACCGATGCACCCGACGCCGGCATCCGCCTCCTGGTTGTCGAAGGAGTAACCTTGTTCCAATGATAGACGCGAAATGCGTATCAAGTCCTCGACATCCGTGACGGTGTTGCCGGTATAGCCCGGCAGGCCGCAGCGCTGGGCATAACGGTGGCACGCAGCTTCGCCGAGTTCGGCGAGCATCAGTTTGCCCACGGCGGTGACGTGCAGCGGCGCGCGGCTGCCGATGACCTGCTCCACGCGCATGATGCGTTTGGCGATGGAGCGCTCAATATAGACCAGCTCGTCGCCTTCGCGCACCGTGAGGTTGACCGTCTCGCCGACCTGATCGCGCAGCGCCTCCATGATCGGCAGCGCCTCGCGGCGGATGTCGACCTGCGCCGCCACCCGCCCGCCGAGTTGGAGCAGCTTGACGCCAAGCTGGTAATGCCCGCCCGTGGTACGCTCGACGAAGCCGATCTCCGTCAGCGAGGACAAGATGCGGAACGCGGTGGACGGGTGCAGGCCGGTTTCGGCGGACAGCACCTTCAGGCTGGCATCATTATCGTGCAGGACCACGGCATCGAGCAGGCTGGCCATGCGCTCCAGCACCTGAATCGAATGACCTTTCTCTTTCATAAAACCCCTCGTATATTTCGCATCGTGAAAACGATTGTGCATTGCGAAATAATAGCCCCTTCGCTAAGCTGGATACAAGTTCAATGTTTTTGACTGCCGTCCCCCAGGCACTAGAGGAGCCGCCCACATGACCACGACACAGCCCATCCCCGATTTTTGCAAAGGCATTCAGTATTTCGGCGAAGCCTGGCCGAATTTCGCCACCCTGGCCAAACAGCCCGCCATCCGCGCCGGGCAGGCCGCCGTCGCCGACCCGACCGCCACCGAGGCCGCCTACCAAACCCTGCTGATGGCCGACGCCCTGCGCTATGTCACCCTGCAGATGTGCGGCTCCAAGGGCTCGGGCCACCCCGGCGGTTTCGCCTCGAGCGCCGAGGCCTACGCCAGCCTGGTGATGCTCGGCCACACCAACATCGTCACCGAGGTCGGCCACCATGCCCCCGGCTTCTACAGCGCCATGTTCCTCGATACCTCCCTCGAAGAGATGGGCATCAAGACCATGGAAGACATGCACAAGCGCTTCCGCGAACGCCACGGCCTGCTCGGGCACCTCTCGGGGGCCATCCCCGGCCTGCTCGCCCCCGCCGGCCCGCTCGGCCAGGGCCAGCACTTCGCCATGGCCGGCGCGCTGCTACATCCGGACAAGCTGTTCCCCTTCACCCTGGGCGACGGCGGCATGGGCGAGCCCTACATCCTGTCGGCGATGATGCACTTCAACACCGCCTATCCTGCCAGCACCAACTTCTTGCCGGTGCTGATCTGGAACGGCTACAGCCAGGAACATCACTCCATGGTCTCGCGCATGGGCAATGAGGAGATGAGCAATTACTGGAAGGGCCACGGCTTCAAGAAGATCGTGCTGGTCGATGCCAAGGACTTCGATGACTCGGGCCAGGACAGCCCCTATGCCGACAGCAGCTACTTCTCGCTCGAACAGCGCCTGAAGTTCACACAAGCCGTGCTGCAAGGCATGGATGAGGCCGCACGCGCCGCGCTGAGTGGCACACTGACCGTATTCATCATCAAGCAGATGAAGGGCGCGGGCGTGCATACCGTCGGCTCCAAATCGCACAACCTCTATCCGGCCGACACGCTGGACAAGCCGCACATCATCGAGGGCCTGCAACGCCGCGCCCTGTCCCCCGAGGCCTGGCGCATCGTGCGCGAGAACTTCGTGCGCGCCGGCGGCGGCCCGGCGGCCAAGACCGTGGTCACCGAATCGGTGCTCGCACTCGCGCCCCTAGGCAAGCTGCCGTTTCATGAGTACGCCAAGACCGAGAAGGCCGTGCCGTCGACGGCCATGGGCGCCCTGGTCGCCGCCGTGGGCAAGGCCGACAAGCGTTTCGTCGTCACCAACGCCGACGGCAACGAGGCCTCGGGCATGAAGAACATCAACGACGCGCTGAAGATCCGTCATCCCACGGTCGATCCGCTGTACAACCAGGAGCCGACCGGCCAGGTCTACGAACCGCTCAACGAAGACGCCTGCGCCGGTCTGGCCGGTGGCCTCGCGCTGTTCGGTTCACGCGCGCTGTGGCTGTCGTATGAGAGCTTCGCCATCAACGGCTGGCCGGTGATCCAGACCGTCGCCCAGGCGATGGCCGAGCTGCGCCGCAAGACGCCGTCGATCGTCAGCATGTTCACCGCCGGCGCCCTAGAGCAAGGCCGCAACGGCTGGACCCATCAGCGCCCCGAGATCGAAAACTACTTCGCCGCGATGATGCGCAACGGCAACGGCTACGTGCTGTTCCCCTGCGATGCCAACTGCATCCAGGCCGCGTACGACTATGCGACCAACAGCTACAACAAGTGCATGACCATCATCGCCTCCAAGAGCCCGCTGCCGGTGTATCTGAGCCTGGACGAATCGCGCAAGGCGATCGACCACGGCGCGGCCACGCTGTATGAAAGCAAGGCCGGCGGCAAAGGCACCGTGGTCTTCGCCGTCACCGGCGACATGGTGTTCCTGCCGGTGTTCGAGGCCAAGGACAAACTCGAAGCCGCGGGCTACCGCGTGCGCATCGTCGCCGTGGTCAATCCGCGCCGCCTGTATCGCCCGAGCGATGTGGCGTGGGACACCGTCGCCGAGCCGGACAACGCCTTCATGGACGACGACCACTTCAACGCGCTGTTCGATGGCGATGTGCTGCTCGCGGTGAGCGGCGGCCCGAGCGCCCCGCTCGAGCCGGTGTTGCTGCGCACCCGCGCCGCCAAGCGCGACGTGTTCGCCTGGAAGCGCGGCGAGACCACCGCCAGCCCGGCCGAGATCATGGACTTCAACGGCATCACTGCTGCGAATATGGCGGGGCGTGTAACCCAGCTAGTGAAGTGATTATTGCGTCCCTTCTCCCCCAGGGAGAAGGACACGACTGCATGGATGCAGGAGGTAGGGCAACGCATGGAGCAGTTGCCGAGGATGAGGGGATAAAATTAAGGTGCTCATTGTTATCCCCTCACCCCAACCCTCTCCCTAAGGGAGAGGGAGCCAAAACATATCAGATAGCGTGCGAAGCAACTCGCTTGGTTTTTTAAAGGTGTGCCTTGCGGCACGGTTGGTGGGTTACGGCGCAAACCGCGCCTCGGCAATTGCTCCTGCATTGCCCTACCTCCTGCATCCATGCAGTCGTAACCCACCCTACATTAAATTGGGAATGCGCATGACCGACACCAAGATCATCGTTCTCGACGACGACCCGACCGGATCGCAGACGGTGCACAGCTGCCTGCTGCTCACGCGCTGGGACGTGCCCACGCTGCGCGAGGCCATCCTCGACCGGTCACCGCTGTTCTTCGTGCTGACCAACACCCGCGGCATGGATGCGCAACGCGCCGCCGCTATCACCCGCGAGGTCTGCCACAATCTGCGCCTCGCGCTGGATGAACTAAAAGCGCAAGGCGTGGCGATCAACCCGATCCTGGTCAGCCGCTCCGATTCCACGCTGCGCGGACACTATCCGGTGGAGACCGACGTGATCGCCGCCGAACTGGGCCCGTTCGACGCCCACTTCCTGGTGCCGGCGTTTTTCGAGGGCGGGCGCATCACCCGCGACAGCGTCCATTATCTGCTGGTCGACGGCAAGCCGGTGCCGGTGCACGAAACCGAATTCGCCCGTGACTCGGTGTTCGGCTACCGCCACAGTTATCTGCCGGATTACGTCGCGGAAAAGACGCGCGGGCGCATCCCCGCCGAACAGGTGCAGCGTTTCGTGCTTAGCGATGTGCGCGGCGATTGCCTGCCACGCCTGCTCGCGCTCAAGCACAATGCCTGCGCGGTGGTCGACAGCGAAACCCAGGCCGATCTGAATCACTTCGCATCACAGCTGCGCGCCGCCGCGCAACAAGGCAAACGCTTTTTGTTCCGCAGCGCCGCGAGCCTGTTGACCGCGCTGGCACAGCTGCCGCCGCAGCCGGTCGCGGCCGACCACATGCGCCAGTACGTGCGCGGCGGCCGTCCTGGCGCGATCATCGTCGGTTCGCACGTGGCCAAGACCACGCAACAGCTGCACGCCTTGCTCAAACAGCCCGGCATCCTCCCGCTGGAGATCGATGTCGAACGCATCGACGGCGAACGCGCCGCACTCTTGGATCAAATCACGCGCCAGTGCGAGCAGGCGCATCGCGATGGCCTCACGCCGGTGATCTACACCAGTCGCGCCGAGAAGACCTTCGCCGACCAGGCCACGCGTCTGGCCTTCGGCGAGCGCGTCTCCGCGTTTCTGATGGATGTCGTACGCCACCTGCCCGAGTCGATCGGCTTTTTGATCAGCAAGGGCGGCATCACCTCCAACGATGTGCTGAGCAGCGGCTTGGCGCTGCGCACCTCGCGCGTGCTCGGTCAGATCCTGGCCGGCTGCTCGGTGGTGCGTTGTCCCAGCGATCACCCGCGCTATCCCGATTTGCCCGTGGTGATCTTCCCCGGTAATGTGGGGGATGCCAAGGCGTTGGCTGAGGCTTATCGGCGATTGAGCGGAAAATAAGACGATATGTTTCAACCTTTACGATTAAACAGGGCGCCCCTTCTCCCTCAGGGAGAAGGACGGGATGAGGGGGTATAATCAGTGCAAATGCAATATCTATCCCCTCACCCTGTTCCTCTCCCTGAGGGAGAGGGTACACAAGGCAATGTGATGAGAGACGACGATAGGGACATAGTGGTAGGCCGGGATAAGGCGCAGCCGTTCCCGGCAAGCACTGCAAAAACACAGCGAGCAAGGGTATGAACACCGAGCGCCCTCACAAACACGCACCCACGCTGAGCAAGGCAGAACTGGTCGCCGCGCTGCGCGCCTTCCTGCCTCCTGAGGCGGTGCTGCACGAAGGCGAAGACCTGCCGCCGTATGAGTGCGACGGGCTTTCCGCCTATCGTCAATTGCCCATGCTCGTGGTGCTGCCCAGCACGGTGGAACAGGTGCAGCGCATCATGCGTCTGTGTCATCAACACCACATCCCGGTGGTCGCGCGCGGCGCCGGCACCGGGCTCTCCGGCGGCGCGCTGCCGGTGCCAGGCGGCATCGTGCTGAGCCTGGCCAAGTTCATGTCCATCCTGCATATCGATCCCGCGCGCCGCAGCGCCGTGGTGCAGCCCGGCGTGCGCAATCTCGCTATCTCGCAGGCCTGCGCGCCGCACGGGTTGTATTACGCGCCCGATCCCTCCTCGCAGATCGCCTGCACCATCGGCGGCAATGTCGCGGAGAATTCCGGCGGCGTGCATTGCCTGAAATACGGCCTCACGGTGCACAACGTGCTCAAGCTCAAGGTGGTCACCGCGCAAGGTGAGTTGATCACCATCGGCTCTGATGCGCTCGACAGCGCGGGCTACGATCTGCTGGCGCTGATGCACGGCTCCGAGGGCATGCTCGGCATCGTGGTCGAGGTCACGGTCAAACTCACGCCGACACCCGAACGCGCGCAGGTGGTACTCGCCGCGTTCGATGACGTGGAAAAGGCCGGTCACGCCGTGGGCGCGATCATCGCCGCCGGCATCATCCCCGCCGGCCTGGAGATGATGGACAAGCTCGCCATCCAGGCCGCCGAGGCCTACGTGCACGTCGGCTATCCCACCGAGGCCGAGGCGCTGCTGCTGTGCGAAGTCGACGGCACCAATGAAGAAGTCTCGCAGCACATCATGCGCGTGCGCGAGGTGATGGAACGCTGCGGGGCGACCGAAACGCGCACCGCGGTCGACGAGGCGCAGCGCCTCAAGTTCTGGGCCGGACGCAAGGCCGCCTTTCCGGCGGTCGGCCGTCTCGCCCCTGATTATTACTGCATGGACGGCACCATCCCGCGCCGCCATCTGCCGCGCGTGTTGCGCCGCATCGGCGAACTCTCGCGCGAATACGGCCTGCCGGTCGCCAATGTGTTTCACGCCGGCGACGGCAATCTGCATCCATTGATTTTGTACGATGCCAACAAGCCCGGCGAGCTGGCGCGCACCGAGGAATTTGGTGGCAAGATCCTGGAGCTGTGCGTCGAGGTCGGCGGCACCATCACCGGTGAACACGGTGTGGGCATCGAAAAGATCCAACAGATGTACGTGCAATTCAGCGACGAAGAGCTGGAACAGTTTCATGCGCTCAAGCGCGCCTTCGATCCCGAGGAACTGCTCAATCCCGGCAAGGCGGTGCCCACGCCGCGGCGCTGTTCGGAGTACCGCACGTTATCATTGGATAAGAAAAGCGATTGTAGTCACGCATGAACCAAGATCTGAGTTCAGAGTTGCAACAACAGGTGCGCGCCGCGAGTGAAAGCGGCACGCCGCTGTCGATTCGCGGCGGCAACACCAAACACTTTCTCGGCAATCCAAGCACCGGCACACCGCTGGAACTCGCCAGCCATCGCGGCATCACCAGCTACGAGCCGGTCGAACTGGTGATCAGCGCGCGCGCCGGCACGCCGCTGCGCGAACTGGAAGACACGCTCGCCGCCGCCGGGCAGATGCTGCCGTTCGAGCCGCCGCACTTCGGCGCCGAGGCCACGCTGGGCGGCACCATCGCCTGCGGCCTGTCCGGCCCGCGCCGCCCGTATCTGGGCGCGGCGCGCGATTATGTGCTCGGCGTGCGCATGATCAACGGCCGCGGCGAGATCCTGCGCTTCGGCGGCGAGGTGATGAAAAACGTCGCCGGTTACGATGTTTCGCGCCTGATGACCGGCGCACTGGGCACGCTCGGCGTGCTGCTGGAGATCAGCCTCAAGGTGCTGCCGCGCCCGGAAAGCGAACTCACTGTGCTGCATGAATGCGAGGCAACCACGGCACTGCAGAAAATGAATCAACTCGCCGCCACGCCCTTGCCGCTCTCGGCCAGCGCCTACGACGGTAACCGACTTTATATTCGCTTGAGCGGCTCAGAGAGCGCGGTGCGCGCCGCGCGCGCGAGCATCGGCGGCGATACCGTGAATGACGCGAGCGCATTCTGGCAACAACTGCGCGAGCATCAACTTCCGTTCTTTGCTCAGGCCACGCCGCTGTGGCGCCTGGCGCTGCCGCCCAACGCGCCATTGCTGAACCTGCCCGGCGCGACGTTGATCGAATGGGGCGGCGCGCAGCGTTGGCTCAAGAGCACCGCCAGCGCCGAGGCGATCCGCGCCACCGCCGCCGAATACGGCGGCCACGCCACGCTGTTTCGCGGCGATACCGCGCAGACCGCCGCGTTCCATCCATTGGCGCCGGGCCTTGCGACCTTGCACCGCAATCTCAAACACGCCTTCGATCCGCACGGAATATTCAACCCGGGCCGCATGTATCCGGAATGGTAGGGGAGTAAGACAATGGCACTGACTCTGGTTATCGGTAACAAGAATTATTCATCTTGGTCGCTACGTCCGTGGCTCGCGCTCAAGCAAGCCAAAATCGCATTCGAGGAAGTACGCATCCCTTTGTACACCCCCACCTCCGCACAAGAGATCGCGCGCTACTCACCCTCAGGCAAGGTGCCGGTGCTCATCGATGATGACTTCACGGTATGGGATTCGCTAGCGATTTGTGAATACCTCGCTGAGCGCTACCCCGATCGTGGTCTGTGGCCCGAGGATGGGCGCGCCCGGGCGGTCGCACGCGCCGTGAGCGCGGAAATGCACTCAGGTTTTACGAATCTGCGCACGCACATGACCATGAACATACGCCGCGACCTGCGTGGGCGTGGACGCGCACCGGGTGTGCAGGAAGACATCGATCGCATTTGCGCGCTCTGGCGCGACTGCCGCAGGCGCTTTGGCGCCAATGGTCCTGGATTGTTCGGCCATTTCACGGTCGCGGACGCGATGTATGCGCCCGTCACGTTGCGCTTTATGACCTATGGCGTGGAACTCGACGAGGTATGCGCGGAATACCTGCGCGAGATACAAAGGTTGCCTGCGATGCAGGAATGGGTTGCAGCGGCCCGTGCGGAGACGGAAGTGATCCCCGAATTCGAACTTTAAATATATGCAGACCTCCATCATCGAACAACTGAAAAACACCGCCGCCGGCCAAGAGGCCGATGCCATCCTGCGCAGCTGCGTGCACTGCGGTTTTTGCACCGCCACCTGCCCGACCTATCAATTGCTCGGCGACGAGCTCGACGGGCCGCGTGGACGCATCTATTTGATCAAGCAAATGCTGGAAGGCCACGAGGTCACGGCGAAGACGCAGACCCATCTCGACCGCTGCCTCACCTGCCGCTCCTGCGAGACCACCTGCCCCTCCGGTGTGAAATACGGCCGTCTGGTGGAGATCGGGCGTGAGGTGGTGGAGGAACGCGTCGGCCGTTCCTTGCCACAACGCGTGCTGCGTAAATTGCTTCGCGTGATCACCCCCTACCCGGCGCGCTTAAAGGCGCTGGTGGGCATCGCAGGTTTATTCAAACCGCTGCTGCCCTCGGCTATCAAATCAAAACTCCCTATATCCACAAGTCACAAACCTTGGCCCGCGCCGCGCCACGCGCGCCGCATGCTGGTCTTGCAGGGCTGCGCGCAACAGGCGATCAAACCCAGCACCAATGCCGCCGCCGCGCGCGTGCTCGATCGGCTGGGCATCTCGCTGATCAGCGCGCCCGAGGCCGGCTGCTGTGGCGCGGTGAGCTACCATCTCACGGCGCACGAGGAAGGATTGAACTTCATGCGCCGCAATATCGATGCCTGGTGGCCCGCGATCGAGGCCGGCGCCGAGGCCATCGTGATGACCGCCAGCGGCTGCGGCGCCCTGGTCAAGGACTACGGTGACTTGCTGCGCCACGATCCTGCCTATGCCGCCAAGGCCGCGCGCGTCGCGGCACTGACCCAGGATCTGAGCGAGATCCTGGCCAAGGAAGATCTGCGCGCATTGGGCAAGCACGGCAGCGGCCGGCGCATCGCCTTCCAAACCCCGTGCACCCTGCAACATGCGCAAAAACTCAACGGCGTGGTCGAAGGGCTGCTGCGCCAGACCGGCTTCGAACTCAGCCCCGTGCCCGACGGCCACCTCTGCTGCGGCTCCGCCGGCACCTACTCGATCCTGCAACCGGCGCTCTCGCAGCAGCTGCTGCAGAACAAACTCGCCGCGCTGGAAAGCGGCAAACCGGAATTGATCGCCACCGCCAATATCGGTTGCCACATGCATTTGGAAACACAGGCCAAGCTGCCCGTAAAACATTGGATCGAGGTCTTGGATGAGAAATCAATGTAGGGTGGGTTAGCCCGAAGGGCGTAACCCACCAATCCGTGCCGGAACGGCACTCGATTAAATAATATCGTGTTGCTGCGCAACGCTTGGCGGGTTACGCGAAAACCGCCAACCCACCCTACGTTGATATTGGCCGGGGTTATTCATTTCTATCCAAAAGGAGCCGCCATGAACGAACGCATCGGATATATCGGACTCGGGGTAATGGGCCGAACCGCCGCTCATTTCACCCATCGAGTCTATGGTATGGCGCACCCACTTCTCACCATCAACCATGGTGGATGCGCGACGGCCCGCCCCAGCGCGGAATGAACGCGGGTGTTCGCGCCGCATACCGCACATAGCTTTCACCGAACTCTATCCGCACAGCCGTCTCTTCGTAATGAGCCAATCGGATGTACATATAGACCAGTACAGGGAACATGAACAACGTCAAAATGGTTGGCCACTGCAACAGGAATCCAAACATGATCATGATGAACGCGGCATATTGCGGATGGCGTATCCACGCATAGGGGCCACTCAGCGCCAATGAGTGAGATTGCTGTGCCGCGTAAAGAACCTTCCACGCCGCAGCGAGCAGCCAGAACCCGCCGCCGATAAAGACCATGCTCAGCACATGAAACGGTCCGAAGTGGGGATTGGCCTTCCAACCGAACAGCATTTCCAGCAGGTGTCCGGCATCGTGCGACAACCAGTTCACCTCGGGGTAATTACTCTGCAGCCAGCCCGAGAGAAAATAGATAGTCAGTGGAAAACCGTACATCTCGGTGAAGAGCGCAACGAGAAAGGCGGAGAAAGCGCTGAACGATCGCCAGTCGTGTTTTGTCTGCGGCTTAAAGAAGCTGAAGGCGAAGATGATGAACACCGCCGAATTGAGCACCACCAGCGACCAGAGACCGTAACCCGAGGCTTCAGTCATGACGATGCCCCTTGCCGTGACCACGATGCATGAAAATATGCATCAACGGACATGCGAGCAGCAACAGAAAAGGCAATGCGCCCAAGGCATGGGCGCGGTGCTCACTGAACAGGAAAAATGCGGCAATGGCGAGAAAGCCGATCAATATCCAGTTGACCCTACCCTTGCCGTGGCTGCTAGGAGAGTGGTGTTCATGTGTATCCGGCATACGTTACCTCCACAATTAAATACGTTGAACTGAAAGCCATAAATGTAGGGCGGGTTACGACTGCATGGATGCAGGTGGTACGAGTCCATGGATGGACGAGGTAGACGGCGCCTGGAGCAAGCCGTCGAGGGCAACGCAGGGAGCAATTGCCGAGGCGCGTTTTTTGCGCCGTAACCCACCAAGCGTGCGCAGCACACAGCCTGTTTTTTAAATGTGTGCCTATCGGCACGCTTGGTGGGCACAAAAAGCGTGCCCACCCTACATCATATTGGTCTGTGGTTTCACGGCCACCCAAAAAGACAACAGTTTTATCCAGCGCCCTTTGACGTTCACGGGCTCAAAACCGGCGGCGCGTAGATAACCCGGAATCTCGCCGCGCAGATTGCTCGCGGTCATGGGCATGAGCAGCAGCGGCCAGACGATCAACCACACCCACCCACTGGCGGGACGATCGACATCGACGACCACGAGCCGGCCACCGGGCTTGAGTACCCGATACACTTCGGCGAGTCCGGCACGTTTCAGTTCCGGCGCCAGGTGATGCAACATGCAGCTGGAGAACACCACATCGAAATGTCCTCCATCAAAGGGTAAGGCTTCGATGGCGGCGACCTTGAAGTTCGCGCGGCTCGCCTGTGCGCTGACATTGCGACGCGCGATTTGCAACATGGCAGGCGAGGGATCGATCCCCAGCGTTTCGCCGCGATCTCCGACCGCCAGCGCCGCGAGACGTGTCAGCACCCCCGTGCCACAGCCGACATCCAGTACGCGCTGCCCCGGCCGTAGCTCGGCATGACGCAGGGTTTCACGGCGAAATTCCGCGCCCAACCCCAGCAGCGGACAGTAAACATCATAAATCGGCGCGGCATAATTCATGGTCACTCCATGGGTGTGCACCGCCGGCTCATCGAGCGCCGCCAGCGCCCGCCGCGACAGCCACCCGCCGTAAAGCATCACGGCGGGACAGCTCAGGGCGATAACCGCGATCACCAGCGTGTAGGGAGTGATGCCCCACACGCGCAACACGATGACGGCAATGACCACCATACCGATTGCGCACAGCTTGCCCGCGAGGTGGTTCACAGCGTCAACCTCGCACGCTTGAGCAGGGCCGAGTTGACGATCACCGACAGAGAACTCAGCGCCATTGCGGCGGCGGCGATGATCGGATTGAGGAAGCCCAATGCGGCGATTGGAATGCCGATGCTGTTGTAGATGAAGGCCCAGAACAGGTTCTGCTTGATCTTGCGCAACGTCACGCGCGAGAGGCGGATGCTGGCCACCACATCGCGCACATCGTTTTTTACCAGGATAATGCCGCCGGTTTCCTTGGCTACATCGGAACCGCTGCCGATGGCGATGCCGATGTCAGCGGCGGCGAGCGCGGGCGCATCATTGACGCCGTCGCCCACCATCGCCACCACCTTGCCCTGTTTCTGTAGATCCTGAACGACGCGCGCCTTGTCGGCGGGCAGCACCTCGGCGATGACATTGCCGATACCGAGTTCGCGGGCGATGGCCTGAGCGGTGCGCTGATTGTCGCCGGTGAGCATGATCGGTTCGATGCCCTCCTGCTTGAGCATGGCGATGGCCTCTTTCGCCTCTGGCTTGAGCGTGTCGGCGACAGCGATGATGCCGGCGAGCGTGCCGTTGGCGCCAATCAGCATCGCGGTTTTGCCTTCGTGTTCGAGGCGCGTCATGGCCTCTTCTGCCAGTGCAGTGTCGATGCCCTCGCGGGCGAAGAGGCGGCGGTTACCGAGGAGCACTCGGTGTTCATCTATTCGCCCTTTGATACCATGCCCCGGAATCGCCTCGAATCCTGTGACCTTGGACAGCGCCATATTACGATGCCGTGCGGCGACCGCTCCCGACATCCTGTCTCCCGCGGCATTGGCACGTACGATCGCCTCGCCGAGTGGATGTTCCGAACCGGCCTCGATGGCCGCCGCAAGACGCACGATCTCCGTCTCATCGACGCCGGAGAGCGAAACAACATCGGTGACATTCGGTTCACCGCGCGTCAGTGTGCCGGTCTTGTCGAACACTACCGTGGTGAGACTGCGGGCACGTTCCAACACTTCACCGCCGCGAATCAGAATACCGGCCTCCGCACCTTTACCGACACCGACCATCAACGCGGCGGGGGTGGCAATGCCCAGCGCGCACGGACAGGCGATGATGAGCACGGCGATAAAGGCGAGCAGCCCTTGTGGAAAGTTACCGGCAAGCCACCAGCCGAAAAAGGCGATGAACGCCGTAGCCACCACCGCCGGGACGAAATAGCGCGTCACCTGATCGGCGATACGTTGAATCGGGGCACTCGATGCCTGCGCCTCCTCGACCATCCTGATGATCTGCGCCAGCGCGGTCTCGGCGCCGACGCGCGTTGCCCTGAACTGGAACAGCCCGGTGCGATTGAGTGTGCCGCCGATCACCGCCGAGTCCACGCGCTTCTCCACCGGCATCGACTCGCCGGTGAGCATCGACTCATCAACACTGGATGAACCCTCCAGCACCACACCATCGGTGGGCACCTTCTCGCCGGGTTTGACGATGACGGTTTCATCCACCATCACCGATTCCGCTGGCACCTCCATCTCCACACCGCCACGAATCACATGCGCGGTGGCCGGTTTCAGATCCATCAACTTGCGAACCGCCGCCGAGGAGCGTTTCTTGATCAGCTCCTCCATGTATTTGCCAAGCAGCACAAACGCGATGATGACGGCGGAGACCTCGAAATAAACATCACGCTCCTCCACCTTCACCGGCAACACTTCGGGAAAAAAGATCACCGCCACGCTGTAGAAATAGGCGACCGAGGTGCCGAGGGCGATGAGGAAATCCATGTTGATGCTGCGCGTCTTGATCGCCGACCACGCGCCCTTGTAGAAACTCCAGCCGCCGATGAACTGCACCGGCGTGACCAGGATGAACAGCCACATGCCCCAGGTGAACCAGGGCAGTTGCGGGATCGGCGCCCAGCTCACGATCGTCGCCCCTGCGGCGAGAAAAAGAAACGCGCCGGCGCGCAATATCGCCAGCGCCAGCACACCAGTCAGCGCGATGGCCACGCGCGTGCGCATGGATTTCAATTCCTGCTCGGGGGATTCAAAGGTGCGCTGACACGCGGGGCTGCAAAAGTAGTAGCTGCGGCCGCCGCGCTCGGTTTTGAGCGCAGCGGCCTTGTCGATCACCATGCCGCAGATAGGATCCTTGGCCATCTCTTTCGCGGCGGGGGGTGTCCCCGCATTATGCGGAGCAGCGTGCGGGCTGCCGGTTGCCGTGTGCGCCACATAACGTTCGGGGGTGGATTGAAACTCGTGCCGGCAGCGGTCGCTGCAGAAGAGATATTCGTGTCCTTGATAAACATGACGGTGCGCGCTGTTCGCCGCCACCGTCATGCCGCATACCGGGTCTTTCAGTTCGGTCATTGCAACCTCCTATCAACCGGGCATCAAAATTCGAGCTCCCCTACTTCAAGACATAGGCATTTACACATCTCTACCTATTGCACGGACACCCCTCTCCCCCTTGGGGGCGAGGGAGCGTGCCCACACTGATTTTCACACCATCACTTTCCCTGCTTTTCATGGCCATGCTCATCGGCAGCGCCCGCACCTTTTTCCGGCGCCGGCTTTGCCCCCTCTGCGGCCATCATGTGCTCCATCATCTGTTCCATCATGCCTTGCATCATGTTCATGCGTTTCACCATCGTCTTTTCGTCCATGCCCTTGTCCATCATGCCGTGCATCTCACCCATCATCTTGTGCATCTGCTCCATGTGCTCATTCATCAACTGCTGCCGCTCGGCGGGGTTTTCGGTTTTTTGAATGCGCTCCATCATCTTGTGCATCTCCTGCATACGATCCATGTCCATCATTCCCATGCCCATGCCTTGAGACGGTGATGTCTGCGATGCACCCGCCGCCTGCCCCGCTTGGGGATGGTGCCGGTCGTCTGCCTGTGCATATAAACTGCCGAACAAAACTAAGACTGCTGTCGCTTGTGCAAGTTTTTTCATGGTGTCTCTCCTCGGGTTAATTGTCGTGAGAATGACCATCGTCATGGTGATCTTCTTGTTTCGCATTGCCGGCGCCCAGCGCTTGCTCATGATGATTGGCGCCCATGGGCGCAGCATCATGCGCATGCCCCTCGCCTTCCGCCTTGGGCAGGGAGATCACACCCAAGCCATACCGGTAGACCGATTCGCCGCCACGCCAGGCGGTTGAGGCCAATACGCCGCCGGAAATCACCATCCCGGCAATGAACAATACGCCAGGCACCTTGTGACGACGTATCCAAACTATAGACCAGGTTGCCAGCAGCAAAAACAAACTGAGCGTGGCAACAGCCCAGTTGCGATGATCGGTCATGGCGGCATGGGAAGGTGCGTCATGGGCGACGGTGCTATAGGCGTAGAGACCGGTCGCCGCCGTCACTACGGTAACCGCGGCGCCGAACCAGAGCGCCCAGCGGGCCACGATCCGCCACTGCTCCTGCAATGTTCCCGACAACATCGGCGTTACCGCAAACAACATCACCGCCAGCGATAACAACGCCACGGTGAAGTGCACGAAGATGGGGTGCCAGTTGGGAACAATCTCGAACATTGGATTCCTATGGCTGATCAAAGTTTAAACCATGAATGTACGCATCACTTGTGGGAAGCTCTGAATAATCCCCTCCTGGAATTCTCAGAGCACGGCTCATCCATGTGCCGCAGGAACCTCTGAATTAATCGGCGACTCCTTGCATCAGAACCAGAATCGCAGACCGGCCACCGCCCTCGTGTCTGCGGTTTTCTCGCCCGCGGCCCTGGCGTAATCGGCAGTGCCGCCGTACTTGCCCGTCCATTCAATACCGACGTAGGGCGCAAATTCGCGCTTGAGCTCGTAGCGCAGACGCAACCCAACGCGCAAATCGGAGAGGCCGGAATCCAACTCGCGCGCGGCATCGCGCTTGCCATAAAGATTGGCATCAACACTCGGTTGCAGGATCAGTTTCTGTGTCAGCAGCAGTTCATATTCGCCGCTGACACGCAGCGCGCTGCGGCCGCCTGTGCCCACATAGGCCGCGGCGTCCAGCTCGAACCAATAGGGCGCGAGTCCCTGAACACCAAAGGCGAGCCATCCGCGACCGGGATCGGTACCGTTGTCATAGCGCGCACCGAGTTGCGCATCCCAGAACGGCGTGATGGCGTGGCCCCACAATACTTCGGTGCGCCCTTCCTGCAAGGTGCCCTCGTCGATATCACCCTCGGCCTTGACTATTGCGCGGTCGAAGTTTCCGCCGTGCCACGCCTGCAGGTCATAGACGGCGGAGGTGTTATTGCCGGCGCGCACAAACTCTAGCCGATCGACGAGCAGCATGCCCACCTCGATTCCAACCTCTTCGTGGCGCATCGGGAACTGGCTGAAGTCATACCCATCGGCGTAGGCGTGAGGGTCGCGCAAAACAGGGGCCGATGCCGCCCCCGGCATCGCGCCGTGATCCATCCCTTCCATGCTCATCTCGTCCATGCTTTCATGATCCATCTCGGACTTCGCGTGATCCCTGTGCGCCCCCATCGTCTCCGGGGAGTGGCCCGCGTGCGGGTCCGTCGCTCCCGCCATCCTTGACTCCCGCGACACTTGTGCATCCTGCGCCCATGCGGGCGCAAATCCGCCAATAACCAATGCAACAAGGAGCAATTGATTTTTGTTGTTCATCTTCATCTCCTTCACGCCACCACCACTTGCCGGAACATCCCCGATGCCATGTGGTAGAGCAGATGACAATGCCAGGCCCAGTGACCGAGTGCGTCGGCGGTAACGCCGAAGCTGATACGCTGCGCCGGCTGCACGTTGATGGTGTGTTTGCGCGCGATGAATCTTCCGTGCTCGTCTTCCAGCTCGCTCCACATGCCGTGCAGATGCATCGGGTGGGTCATCATGGTGTCGTTGTGGAGGATGACGCGCAGCCGCTCGCCGTGACGGAAGTGGATAGGCGTCGATTTGCCGAATTCCAGGCCGTCGATGGACCAGGCGTAGCGCTCCATGTTGCCCGTGAGATGGAGTTCGATTTCGCGCCCCACTTCGCGCGCATCCATCGAGCCACCAATCGTGCGCAGATCGGCGTAGGTGAGCACACGGCGGCCGTTGTTGCGCAGACCGATGCCGGGATCATCGAGGTTGGTGCGCGGCGTATCGACGCGCATGTCGACGCTGGGGCCGAACTCTGTCGTGGCGTGGCGCACATTCGCGCGACTGCCATGTTGCGCGTGTTCATCATGCGTCATATTGCCCATCATGTCGGTCATGGTCAGCCACTCGGGTTTATCCATCGCCGGAACGTCCGCCGTCATGCCCATGCGCGGGGCGAGCGTGCCGCGCGCATAACCGCCGCGGTCCATGGACTGCGCGAAGAGGGTGTAGGCGCCATCCTTGGGCGCGACGAGCACATCGTAGGTCTCGCCGGGGCCGATGCGGAACTCATCCACGGTGACCGGCTCGACGTTCTGGCCGTCGTTGGCGACCACGGTCAACGCCAGCCCCGGAATGCGCACATCGAAAAAGGTTGCGGTACCGGCATTGATGAAACGCAATCGCACCTTCTCACCGGGCGTGAACACGCCGGTCCAGTTGCCAAGCGGCGTGGTGCCGTTCATGAGGTAAGTATAGGTGTACGCGGAGATGTCGGTCAGGTCGGTGGGATTCATGCGCATCTCGTTCCACATCTGCCGTTTGCCGAGCGCACCGCTCAAGCCCATCGTCGAGAGATCACGAAAAAAATCGCCCACGGTCGGTTGGTTGAAATTGTAATAGTCGCTCTGCTTCTTGAGTTTTTTGAGCAGCGTCAGCGGATCCTCGTCGCTCCAGTCGGAAAGCTGCACGGCATATTCGCGCTCAGCCTTGATCGAATCGCCCTGCGCGGGATCGATGATGATGGCGCCATAAAGCCCCGTCTGCTCGTGCAACGTATGGGCGTGGTACCAGTACGTCCCCGTCTGCCGCACCTTGAAACGATAGACAAAGGTCTCGCCGGGGGCGATGCCGGGGTAGCTGATCCCAGGCACGCCGTCCATCTCATACGGCAGGATGATGCCGTGCCAGTGGATGGCGGTCATTTCGGAGAGACGATTGGTGACACGCAACGTCACGGTATCGCCCTCGCGCCAGCGCAGGGTGGGCGCGGGCAGCGAGCCGTTGACCACCGTCGCCATGCGCGGCGTTCCGGTGAAATTGACCGCGATTTCCTCGATCGTCAGATCAAACTCCGTGCCGCTAAGTATCGGCGCTGTTCCGGTGGCGGCATTGGCGCCGGTACGTTCCTGCGCCCAGGCGGGATTCAGCACTGACGAAACCCCCAGCACGACTCCGCCCGCGGCCAGCCCCTGAATGAATCGGCGGCGCGGCAAACTGGGCAACACAGGGGGCGATTGCGTAATGCGTTTCATCTCGGTACATCCTCCAGCGAGCAGATTCAAGACATTACGATAACCACAACCCGCTGTCCCTGGCATGACGCCTGCATTACAATTTTGTAATCGACCGGTCATCTTGTCGGCGTCCCGCCAGGGCTAGACTGACTGCGCCAAACGTTAATGGATCCCTCCGATGAAACTGCTGATTGTCGAAGACGAAAGCAAGATTGGCGAGTATCTCCGCCAAGGGCTGACTGAAGCCGGTTTTGTGGTGGACCTCGCGCGCAACGGGCTCGACGGACAACATCTTGCGCGGACGGGGCATTATGATCTGCTCATCCTCGATGTGATGCTGCCGGATATCGACGGCTGGCGCGTGCTGAAATCGTTGCGCGAGACGGGCGACCAAATCCCCGTGCTGTTTCTCACCGCGCGCGACAACGTCGATGATCGCGTCAAGGGTCTGGAACTTGGCGCCGACGACTATCTAGTCAAACCCTTTGCGTTCGCCGAGTTGCTGGCGCGAGTGCGCACCTTGCTGCGCCGGGGCGTGACACCCGCATCCGACGTGGCGCTCAAAATCGCCGATCTCGAACTCGACCTGGCGCGCCGCCGGGTCAGCCGCGCCGGGCACCGCATTCATCTTACCGTCAAGGAATTTGCCCTGCTGGAACTGCTGATGCGCCGCCAGGGCGAGGTGCTGCCCCGTTCCCTGATCGCCTCGCAGGTGTGGGACATGAATTTCGACAGCGACACCAACGTCATCGACGTCGCCATCCGTCGCCTACGCGCGAAGATCGACGACGGCTTCGCACTCAAACTCATCCATACCATTCGCGGCATGGGCTACATGCTCGATGCCACTGGCGAATCCTGAACGACCGATGCGACGCCCACCTTCCCTCGCACTGCGTGTCACGCTGCTCTTCGGCCTCGCCGCGGCGATCGTGTTTCCGGTTTTCGGTTGGGTCATCGACCGCTCGATTGAGACGCACTTCAGCACGGAGGATGTCAGCGAACTCAAGGTCATTGCCAAGGCTGTTCAAAAAGCCCTGTCTGCCGTCCATTCCGAGAATGATCTTTTGCTCACCGAACGTAGATTCAACGACATCCTGGTCGGTCATCACAGCGCCTCGTTGTACATCGCCACGCATGACGGGCGAACGATCTATTCCAGCGCCGGTCCAGACCTGTCCACCATTGCCAGCACAGCGATTGCCGACAACGTCGATAGCGCAACAATACAGGATTGGCACGATGGTGACAGTCACTACCGCGTGCTGATAGAGCGCATGGATGAAGACGGGGCTGCTTCCAGCCCGCCTTACACGGTCGCAGTCGCAGTAACCATTGATTACCACCTCCACTTTCTCGACGAATTCCATCACACTTTGTGGCTTATGATCGCCAGCGGGATCGCCATCATGAGCCTAATGGGATGGATCGCGGTACGGCAGGGTCATGCGCCCCTGCACAATATCGTCGCCCAAATCCGCCAAACCAGCGCAAGCGAGTTTAATGCCCGCTTGTCTCCCGATGAGGTTCCCAGGGAGCTCACCGATCTTGCGGTCTCATTCAATGAGATGCTGGAACGCATGGCGGTGGCCTTCCAACGACTCTCGAACTTTTCCGCTGATATCGCGCATGAACTGCGCACGCCCGTCGCCAGTCTGATGACGCAAACCCAGGTCGCGCTCGCGCAATCCCGCAACGTCGACGAATACCGCGAGATACTGTATTCCAATATTGAAGAATACGAGCGCATGGCGCAGATGATCGCCGACATGCTCTTTCTGGCGCAGACGGATAATGGCCTGTACACCCCCAATGCGACGGCTGTCGACCTTGCCAAAGAGGTGCACTCACTGTTCGAGTACTACGAGGCCTGGGCGGATGAACGTGATGTGACGCTGAGGCTGGAAGGCGCCGCCACGGTCTCAGGTGACCGGTTGATGCTCCGGCGAGTCCTGAGCAACCTGCTCTCCAACGCGATCCGCCATACACCCGCCGGCCATACTGTGCGGGTGAAGCTTGAATCCACTCCCGGCGTCGAGACCGCCATCACTGTCGAAAATCCTGGCACAGCCATACCCGCCGAGCACCTGCCACGATTATTCGACCGCTTTTACCGCGTTGATCCATCCAGACAGCGCAGCGGCGAAGGTGCGGGGCTTGGGTTGGCCATAGTCAAATCGATCGTGGATGCGCATGGCGGCAGGATTGAAGTGCATTCCAGCGATGCTGGCACAGTATTTCGAATTACCTTGCACGACCGATCCAGCCCCGTCGATTGACATGTGGGCATCTCTCAAAGATAGTGTTTTTGCACGAAGGCGAGGATGCGTAATGCAGAGTAAATCAATCGTAACCCACCAACCGTACCGTCAGGCACGTATTTGATTTTATAGATGGCATTTGAGGGATGAGGATGAACGAACGCATCGGCTACATCGGACTCGGGGTCATGGGCCGCGCGGCGGCCGCCAATCTGCTCAAGGCAGGTTATCCCGTGTGGGTCTATGCGCGCCGCGCCGAGCAGATGCAGCCACTGGTCGCGGCGGGCGCGCGCGGCTGCGCGACACCCAAGGAACTCGCGCAACACTGCGACATCATCTTCACCAATGTCTCCGACTCGCAGGCGGTGGCCGAGGTGGTGCTCGGCGAACTGGGCGTGATCCACGGCGCGCGTCCCGGCAGCGTCGTCGTCGACATGAGCACCATCGCGCCCTCGGTCACGCGCCACATCGCCGCTGAACTCGCCAAGGCCAACATCGAGATGCTCGATGCCCCGGTCTCCGGCGGCAGCCAGGGGGCGATCGACGGCACGCTCTCCATCATGGTCGGCGGCAAGGCGGCGGTGTTCGAGCGCGTGCTCCCAGTGTTGCGGGTGATGGGCCGGAACATCGTGCACATCGGCGATCACGGCGCGGGACAGGTCACCAAGGCCTGCAACCAGATCATCGTCACCCAGACGCTCGCCGCCATCGCCGAGGCCTTCACCCTCGCGGCAGCCTCGGGCGTCGACCCGGCCAAGGTGCGCCAAGCGCTGCTCGGCGGCTTCGCCGGCAGCCGTATTCTGGAGGTGCACGGCCGGCGCATGCTCGAACACGACTACACCCCGGGCTTCAAGGCAAAACTGCATCAAAAGGACATGCGCATCGTGCTGGACTGCGCCGCCGAACTCGGCATCGCCCTGCCCAGCACCGCCCTGACCACGCAATACATCAACGCCCTGGTCGGCGCCGGCCTCGGCGAGCAGGATTCCGCCGCCATCGCGGGCCTATTCGAACAACTGGCGCGGGTCGATCTGACCAAATCTTGATGCCGATACGCCCGGAGCGCCCCGCGAGTCTTCACGGCATCGCAAATTTCAGCCGACCGTGCCAAAATAGCCGCTCCTAAAACGGGGCGGTCTGGTCAAATACGCGAAAAGGTTGTTTATGGCGTCTCAACAATACGATCTGGTGATCATCGGCGGCGGCGTTTCCGGCAGCGCCCTGCTCTATACCGTCAGCCGCTACAGCAACATTCAGAAGATCGCCCTGCTGGAAAAATACGATCAGGTGGCGAAGGTCAACTCCCACACGCGCAACAACAGCCAGACGTTGCACTGCGGCGACATCGAAACCAATTACACGGTGGAAAAGGCCCGCGCGGTCAAACAAGCCGCGCAGATGATCGTCCACTACGCGAGCAAGCTCGAAGACGCGCACCAGATCCTCTATCGCATGCCCAAGATGGTGCTGGCCGTCGGCGACGACGAGGTGGCGCAGCTCACCCGGCGCGCCGCGGAGTTCACCCCGCACTTCCCCTACATGCGCCTGCTCGACCAGCATGCGATCGCCGCGATCGAACCGAATGTCGCGCTGGTCGACGGCAAGTTCCGCAAGGAGAACTTCGTCGGCTTTGGCTGCACCGACGAATACAGCGGCGCCAATTTCGGCGCCCTGACCCAGTCCTTCATCCGCGAGGCGCACAAACAATCGGGCAAGCAGATCGACGTGCGCTTCAAGACCCTGGCGCACAACATCACGGCATCCGATGGCGGCTATATCGTTCACACCAGCGGCGGGGACTATCACGCCAAGGCCGTGGTGGTGGCCGCCTGCGGCCACAGCCTGTTGCTCGCGCAGCGCATGGGTTACGGGCTGGAGTATTCCTGCCTGCCGGTGGCCGGCAGTTTCTATCTCGCGCCCAAGTTGGTCAACGGCAAGATCTACACGCTGCAAAACCAGAAGCTGCCCTTCGCCGCCATCCACGCCGATTACGATTTCTCCGTCGACGGGCAAACGCGCTTCGGCCCCACCGCCTTGCTGCTGCCCTTGCTGGAGCGCTACAACTATTCCTCGTTCCCAGAATTTCTGCGCGTGTTGCGCCTCGACGGCAATGTCGCGCGCGTGTTTCTGGATCTGTTCAAGGACGCGGACATCCGCAACTACATCTTCAAGAACTTCCTGTTCGAAGTTCCCCTGCTCGGCAAAAAACTCTTCCTCAATGACGCGCGCAAGATCGTGCCCGCCTTGAAGCTCGGCGACCTGCGCTACGCCAAACACTTCGGCGGCGTGCGCCCGCAGCTCATCGACCGCAAACAACGCAAATTGCTGCTCGGCGAATCCAAGATCAATCCCGGCAACGGCATCATCTTTAACGTCACCCCCTCGCCCGGCGCGAGCAGCTGCCTGCACAACGCCATGCTCGACATGCGCACCATCGCCACGCACCTCGGCGCGCGTGTTGACGAAGCCGCGTTGCAGGAAGAATTGCTGAAATAAAAGCGCCGGGAACGGCAAAGTCTTATCACTATTAACCCGGCGACAAAATAGATCTGGTGTACTGTTCCCTCTCCCTCTGGGATTT
>CAZKZP010000029.1:0-27154 GCA_964557295.1 uncultured Chromatiales bacterium
GGCGGGGTGATCGCGCGCGAGGCCATCGTCGGCGCCATGAGCAGCGCCGCCCAGGTAGCGATTCGGGATGAAACCTATCGGGACGGCCCCGGCGCCGCCGTCGGCCGCATCCTGGGCGGCGGCCTCAAGGGGGCCGCCATCAGCGCGGTGAGCGCGGGGGTCTCGGAAAGCTTAGGGGGCGGCCTCAACCGCCGCCTGAACGCCTCCCTGCAACAGGCCGATACCTCGCTGCTCGCCCGCCTGGGTCAGGGCCTCGGCCCCGCCGGCCGCAACATGCTCAAGGAAGGCGTCTCCGAGGCGCTGGGCGGCATCGCCGGCGAGGCCACCGGCATCCTGATCGAGATCAGCAGCAATCAGTTCCACGGCAGCCTCAAGGACGCCCTCAAGCGCTTGGGCCAGGCGGGGCTGCGGGATCTGGTGCAATCCGCGGGACGCGCCGGCGCCACCGCCCATCACCGCGCCCAGTACAACCGTCTCATGGCCGATGCCCGCAACGCCACTCATCTGACCGACTCCGATCTGCACGCCCTGCGCAGCGCCGCGCGCTCGGCTGGAGAATTTCCGGAATCCCTGGAAAGCATCCGCCGCCAAGTTCAGGCCGATCGCGCGGTGCTGGCGCAACTGCCGCCCGAGATCCGCCGCCATGCCGCCGACCTTGACAGCCAGTCTCTGCATCAGTTGGCGGACATGCTCCACAAAGGCGAACTGGCGGCTCCGTCGGAAGCCCGCGCCGAGCTCTTCATGCACCTGAGTGAACGCAACCCGCAACTGAATGCCGCCACGCTGTTGCGGCAACTGGAAACCGCCAGCGCCCGATTGATCCCGGAACCGCAACAACCGGACCAGCTCCGCGCCCGCGAGGAACATCAGCAACAGATCCGCAGCGAACTGACCTCAGACCTGCCCGGCCCCGTGCGCGACGCTCTGGCCGACATCCCGGTACACGGGCTCGATCAGATACCGCCGCATTTGCTGCCCGAGGCCGCCCGCCTGATCGCGCGCGGCACCTTCGACCCGCGCCGCGCCGATGCCCTGCTGCTCGCCGCCCGCCAGCACAACCCGGAGCTGGATGCGATCAGCTTTCTGCGCAACCTGCACAGCGCCGTTCAGAGCGCGCAACTGGCGGGCGAGGCCCACGCCCGCATCCTGGCCCGCCAGCGCATCCGGGTGCTGCGGGATATCCCTCCGGAGGTCCACGGTCTGTTCGCGCGCCTGCCGGACGAGGCCATGGGCCAGCTACGCACCCTGCTCGATCAAGGACAGGCCGGATCGCCGGAACAACAGACCGCGCTGCTGCGCCAGGCGCGCGAACTCGATCCCAATCTCGACGGCCAGCACTTCCGCCAAGTGCTGGAGCAGGCGGCCGCCAACGCCACCCGGCGCCGGAGCGCCGAGCAGACGGCCGCGCGGGCGGAACGCCAGCAACGCATGAGCAATGTGCCCGAGCACCTGCGCGGCACCCTCTCGCTGCTGTCCGATGCCGCGTTGGTGGAACTGCGCCTGCGCCAACTGGAAGGCAGCCTCTCCCCGGCCGAGCGGCTCAAGCTCCAGGAAGCCGCGTTGCGCGAACAACCGGATCTGGACCTGCCCGCCTTCCACCAGGCCCTGGACGAGGCCGTCGCCCGCGGCGCCCCACTGCGCCCCGATCCCGGCCTGGAGCTGCGCATGCGACAAGAACTGGTGGCCGGCGTCCCCGAAGCCCAACGCCACCTGGTGCAGAACGCGCCGGTCGTAATCATGCGGGACGCCGAATTCGCCGCCTACACCCGCTCCACCCATGGCGATGCCGTCACCCTGATGCTCAATGGACGCGCCGTGGTGATCGTGCGCCAAGGCGCCGACCCGGCCGCCCTGCGCGAAGAAGGCATCCATGTGCTGCAAAGCCGCGATCCGCAATGGGCCCGGCACATGGGCAGCCTGGATGAACAACACCTGCGCCACTGGGATGACCTGCCGCTGGAACAACAGATGGCGCTTTACCGCAACAAGCTGGAACTCGAACTCGATGCCCACGACCGCCTGATCACCAGCCTGACCGACGACCTGCGGCGCGCCAGCGATCCGGCCGAGATCGCCGCTCTGCGCAGCCGACTCGAACTGGCGCAGACGGCCCAATCCAATCTGCAGAACCGCCTGCGGGAGGTCGACAGCATCCCCCCGCTGCAACGCCAACTGATCAGCGCCGGCATGGCGCCTCGCCCCCAGTGGCTTGGCCAGCCCGCACGACTGTTTGCCAAGCAACCGCAGGCACCTCCGCTCACCCGCCAGCAGATCCTGGAGCAGATGACCGGCGACCTCGCGTCCGGTGGCAGTGAGTTCCGCAAGATCCGCGCCCGTCTCAACCGACTGGACACCGCCGATCTGAATGCGCTCGCCAGGCTAGGCCTCTCCGCCGCCGAGATGCGCAGTGCGGTGCTGGCACACAAGGAGATCGCCGCCACCACCCGCCTGATCGGCGATCTGCGCGCCATCGCCGACGCGCTGCCCGCTGGAACCGGGCGGGCGGTGCTAGCGGAGCTGGTAACTCGGGCCGACCTGGCCAGCCTGGCGCCGGTGCTGCGGGACGTCGCCACACGGGCGCAGGACGCCGAAGCCGCCCTCACCCTCATGGCCAGCGTGCTGTTGCAGCCGTCTCGTCATCTGGCGCTGGCGGGAAACCTCCGAACCTTCTTGCAGCACGCCTCACCGGCCCAGCAGGCCGATCTGGTTCGCCTGCTCGATGGCATCGGCATCGAGGGCCAAGGCAGCCTGCTCCACCTGCTGGGTGAGATCCGCGGCCGGATCAGCAATCTCAACCCCGACAATAACGACCCGCACAGCTTCGCGGCGACCCTCATCGGCCTCGCGGCCAATGCCGGCATCAAACAAAAGGTGGACCTGATCAACCGCACGCACGAGCTGCTGGCGGCACTGGAAAAGCTGCCGCCGAGCCCCGACCGGAATGCCGTGGTCAACCACATCATCGATGGCTTGCTCAGCGGAGCCGACCCCCATGGGCACGCCCTCGACATCCGCGCGGCGGCCCGCGCCGTGGCAAACGGCGAGTTGGCCCCCGCCACCCTGCAGCGTTTCGCCGAAAACATCAAAGCAGGTCCGTTCATGTCGGGCGGCGACGCCTTCCGCCTGCATGTGGAGGAATGCCTGAAGGCCTGGGGCGACTTCAGCCTGCAACACCCCGTGTTCGCCGACTTGCTGAAACGGGTGACGCTGGCCCCGCCCCTGACCGACGAACACCGCGCCCTCTTGGCGGAAATGGAACCGTGGTTCAGCCACATTGTCGCCACCGACTGGTTTGCCCAGCGGATGAAGGCCTCCGGCCGCACCCCGGATCAGGAGATGCTCGACCTCTTGCAACAAATCCTCAAAACCGGGCTGCGCGGCGAGGCGGGCATCGCCAATTTCGACACCTTGCGCCACATCATGCAGGAACTCCGCCTCACCGTCGTCGACACCCTGGCCGCGCCGGACCTGATCGCGCGGGTGCGGGCGCAGATGGAGCGGGCCGGTTACAGCCCGGAAGAAATCACCCGGCGCGAAGCGGAAGCCGACGCCATATTGCGCCGCGATCGCGTCGCCGGCCTGGTCACACCGGAAGTGCACTTGGAAAATCTGATCCGCCAGCAAGTCGAATACCAGGGCATGATCGACACCGCCGCGGCCATCGCCAAGCAGCGCCATCCCGATGATCCCAAGGCTGAGCGCGCCCTTTTCAATGAACTCACCGCCGGCCTCCGGCAGAAAGTCACCGAGACCGCCGGCGAGATCGCCGCGACCCGCGCCATCCGCAGCGATCCCCGCTTCGGAGCGGACCCGAACAACCCGGAGGCCCGCCCCATGGAGCTGCTGCGCGGTTTCGAGGCCGGTACCGGCTTCGACCAGGTATGGGTGCGGCGCGACGCACGCGGGCGCATCATCGAAATCCTGGTGGTCGAGGCCAAGGGACCGGGCGCCACCACGGCCCAAACCAAACGCAAGGGCGCCCAGATGAGCGCCGAATGGGTGGCGCGCACGGCGGCGGACATGGTGATGCGCGGCGACGACGGCACCGGTTCGCTCATCCTCGAGGCCCTGCGTACCGGCCACCCGCCGATCGGCGGCGTGATAGTCCACGCCGCCGACCAGAGCGGGACCCCTGGCAGCATCACCGGCGCCCCCGGCACCAGCGGCCCCCATCACCACTTCGATCTCGGCGAGCTGCGCCAACACAACCCGATCAAAGATCTGCCCGCCGCTGAACTGGCCACGCAGGTACGCGCCCGCATCGATGCCACAAAGAACGGTGAGTTCGAGTTCCGTTACACCGACACCGAGGTCGACGGTATCGTACAACACGGCCGCAGCCTGGGCCTGCGCGACACCGAGATCATGGACCTGATGTTCACCGGCTCGCGCGCGAAAAAAGCCATCCCCGCCGCCGAACTGCTCCACCAGGTGAGCAATTACGTCAACATCGTCAGCGCCCGCGGATTCCCGTTCCGCTTCGACAGCGTCACCGACTTCGCCAACTTCTGCGTCGACTTGAAACAATTGCTCATCAAATACGGCATTCCCGCCGGCGACGTGCGCATCCAGGGCTCGTCCCTGCGCGCTCCCGAGGCCAAGGATGTGGACATCGCCGTATTCATCCCCAAGGAAACCTTCGACACACTGACCGAGGCCATGATCAGAGGGCGGCGGCACGACGATCCCGATGCAGTAACCTCCATGGCCGAGACTATGCGCGCGCAGATCGCCGCCGGCCGCGTCAACTCGCTCTACTTCAATCGCATCGGCGAGCAATCCTTCCATCAAGAATTGCGCGATCTCGCCCGCCACACCTCCGGCAGCGATACGATCGATGTATCACTCATGCTCCGCGGCACGGATTTTGACCTCAGCCCGTTTATGAAGATCTGATGTCCCGTAGCCTGCCCACCCCACACCAGGAACATCGCACATCGCGCGCAGTTTACACATTGCACCGCCGATACAAGTGGACTAGAGTAAATAACGAGAGCACTACTGCGATGTAAAAGCCCTCGGGTCCGATGACGGTGAGACGATAAAGCGAATACGCATGTCCCTGTCTTCATGGAGCGCTGTGAATGAGGCAATACCACGCATCTAGGTTGGAAAAGATCGAATGCAGCTCGTGATTCCGAGCTCCGGTACATTGGGCCTCGTTCTGTCACTTCTTGTCTGTCAAACGGTTAAAGTACGGCTGAACTGCGGCCTCACGGTAAAGTTCCGGCTTTATGAGGAATACAGGCTTAGAACCTGACCCGTCAACGGCATCGGCGGTAGGCTGGTGGGTTAGCGATGGCGAGTCCAGAGCGCCCACCGGCGCGCTCATCTCCAGGGGAGATAGGTGCATTCGGCATCGCCAGCACAACGTGGCAAAACCCAGCCTCCGCAGATCGAAAGACAGCAGTCGCAGCACATTACTAATACTCCCTGCTTATCCCCTTACCCCGTGCGCGCTGCGCAAAGCTTGTTTCCAGCCATTACTCAGAGCCAACAAAATCGGCAGTGCCACACGTGGATTTTTCCACCACGTCGCGCATCGTATAAGTGACGAGCGCTCACCTTCGTAGTCAGCAATTGTTTGACCCCGGATTTTCTTTGGCCCGATTGTGTCAACATCCCCCGCCGTCTACATGGCGTCTACACGAGATGGGGACAATAAAAAAGGCCTAGCCTGATACAGCTAAGCCTTTGGTGTCATTGGTGGGCCTGCTAGGACTTGAACCTAGGACCAATGGATTATGAGTCCACTGCTCTAACCAACTGAGCTACAGGCCCGTGATGGCGGCCAGTATATCCTCACCTCGGCGCTCCGGCCAAGATGAGAAACGGCCGATCGGGGCTCAATCTTCCATGAAGCTGCGCAGCTGTTCGGAGCGGCTGGGGTGGCGCAGTTTACGCAGCGCCTTGGCTTCAATCTGACGGATGCGCTCGCGCGTGACATCGAACTGTTTGCCGACCTCTTCCAGGGTGTGATCGGTGTTCATGTCGATGCCAAAACGCATGCGCAGTACCTTGGCTTCACGCGCGGTGAGGCTTTCGAGCACCGCTTGCGTGGCCTCGCGCAGGCCTTCGAAGGTGGCGGAGTTGACCGGTGAGACGATGTTCTGGTCTTCGATGAAATCGCCCAGACGCGAATCCTCGTCGTCCCCGATCGGGGTTTCCATCGAGATCGGTTCTTTGGCGATCTTGAGCACCTTGCGAATCTTGTCTTCCGGCATTTCCATGGCCACGGCCAATTCTTCCGGCGTGGGCTCGCGGCCCATTTCCTGGAGCATCTGCCGTTGCACGCGATTGAGCTTGTTGATGGTCTCGATCATGTGCACCGGGATGCGGATGGTGCGCGCCTGGTCGGCGATGGAGCGGGTGATCGCCTGGCGTATCCACCAGGTGGCGTAGGTGGAGAATTTGTAGCCGCGGCGATATTCGAATTTGTCGACCGCCTTCATCAGGCCGATATTGCCTTCCTGGATGAGGTCGAGGAATTGCAGACCGCGGTTGGTGTATTGCTTGGCGATGGAGATGACCAGACGCAGGTTGGCCTCGACCATTTCCTTCTTGGCGCGGCGGGCCTTGGCCTCGCCGATCGACATCTTGCGGTTGATCTCCTTGATCTCGAAGATCGATACGCCGGCTTCTTTTTCGATCGCCTGGAGCTTTTTCATGGCGCGCAGGACTTCTTCCTTGTGCTCGATGAGCACGGCGGAATACGGATAACCACCGCTGATCTGCTGTTCCAGCCAGGCCGGATTGGTCTCGTTTTCCGGGAATGAGGTGATGAAATCCTTGCGCGGCATGTGCGCCTGATTCACGCACACATTCATGATCACGCGCTCGTGGCTACGGATCTCCTCGACCTTGTGGCGCAGCTTGTTGATGATTTCATCCATCACCTTGCTGGCGATTTTGAACTCTTGGAAGGCGTTGCTCATCTGCTGGCGCAGATTTTTGAAGTCGCCGTGACTTTCGCCCTGCTTGGCCGAAATCTTCATGAACTTGGCGTAGACCTCGCCCATAGAGGTCATGCGTTGGGCGACCTGTTGCGGGTCCGGACCTTCTTCCAGCTCGGCCGCGCCATCGCCGCCTTCTTCATCGCCTTCCTCTTCCTCCTCGTCGCCGCCGGCGGCCTTCGCGGCTGGCTTGACCTTGACTCCAGTCTCATCGTCGATGTTGAACGGCGGCGGCGTGGCCACCACCGCGGCGTCATCGGCGTTCGGATCGATGATGGCGTTGATCACATCGGGGAGACGGATCTCCTGCAACTCCACCCGGGCATATTCGCTGAGCAAGTGGGAAATCGCGCCCGGGAAGGTGGAGAGGGCGGCGGAGACCTGCTTCATGCCTTCTTCGATACGCTTGGCGATCTCGATCTCGCCCTCACGGGTCAACAGTTCGACGGCGCCCATCTCACGCATGTACATGCGCACCGGATCGGTGGTGCGGCCCAGTTCGGGGTCGACCGTAGTGGCCAGAACCGCGGCGGCGTCCTCGTCGACTTCCTCGTCGGTGATCTCATTGGTCAACAGCATGGAATCGGCATCCGGGGCCACTTCGTGCACCGGAATTCCCATGTCATTGATCATGCCAATGATTTCTTCCACCTGTTCAGGATCGACGATCTCCTCGGGCAGATGGTCGTTGACCTCACGGTAGGTGAGGTAACCCTGCTCTTTGCCCTTGGCAATCAATAACCGAATCTGTGTTTGTTGATCCACTTTGCTCATTCGACTTACCCAAACCTCTAGAGGACGCGACAAAAATAGCGCAAAAGTCTAACACAACTTGGCGCAAACAGGTATCTGTTCACGATTTCCTTGCCCTGAGCAATCGGCTCATCTCGTCCTTTTCCTCCGGCGACAGCGCCTGCTGCCGCGACTTTTCCAGCAGTGCCTCCAGGCGCTGCTCACTGACCATGGCCTCCAGCCGCGCCAGCACGCCGAGAAACTCGTCCCGCAACCCGCTCTCGGGGATGTCCAGTGGCGTGAGCATCAACTTGCTCAGATGCCGCCACTCATCCTGTCCGCGCCAGTGCTCCACGATGGCGCCTGGCCGGATGCTGGGATTCCCCTGCATTAATTCTAGTACCTGGCATAGTAATGAAATACCGGGCTGGCGTATTTCTTTTAAGGCACCGACCGCCTTGACCTCGGCGGAGAGCTCCGGCTGGGCCAGCAACAGCGCCAGGGCCTTGCGCACCAAGGAGAGCTGCCCCGCCGGGCGCGCGCCACTGACGCGCGCTTCACGCCCCGGCGCCGGGCGGGCCGTGCGGGTGATGAAATCTGGCCCGAGCGTGGCCTCGAGACGCCCCGTCTCGATCTTGGCAAGTTCCGCCAGCCGCCCGACCATCAGGTGCCGCAGCGCCCCCTTGGGCATCTTCTGCAAGCCAGGGCGTGTCAACTCAACCAATCGGGCCCGGCCGTCCATCGACTCCATATCGACCTGCTGGATCAAAGCTTCATAAAAGAATTCGGAAAACGTGCTGCCGGTCTCCATGCGCCGCTCGAAGGCCTCGGCGCCCTCCTTGCGGATCAGGCTGTCCGGGTCTTCCCCGTCGGGGAGAAATATAAAGCGCAGCTGCCGGCCGTCGCTCATCAAGGGCAGGGCCTGCTCCAGGGCGCGGTGCGCCGCCGCCCTCCCCGCGCGGTCGCCGTCGAAGCAGCAGACCACCTCTTCCACGACACGGAACAGCCGCTCCAGGTGATCCGCCGTGGTGGCCGTGCCCAAGGTCGCCACGGCATTGCGCACGCCGAACTGGGCCAGCGCCACGACATCCATATATCCTTCGACCACCAGGAGGCGTTTTAAATCCCGCACCGCCTTGCGCGCCTGATACAGGCCGTAGAGCTCCCGGCCCTTGTGGAACAGGCGGGTCTCCGGCGAGTTGAGATACTTGGGAGTCTCGTTACCTAATACACGCCCACCGAAGCCAATCACCCGCCCGCGCGCATCGCGGATCGGGAACATCACCCGGTCGCGGAAGCGGTCGTAGAATCCGCCGTCATCCTTCTTGATCAACAGCCCGGCATCCACCAGGCGCTGATAGGCTCGTCCGCCCTGACCGAGCGCCTGCATCACGCCATCCCAGCCGGGCGGGGCGTAACCCAGCTCGAACTCCTTGGCAATCTCACCGCTCAAGCCGCGCTTTTTCAGATATTCCACCACCCGCTCGGCCTGGGGATGCTGGCGCAATTGCGCCCGATAATAACTGGTGGCCTGCTCCAGTACGTCGTACAGTTCCCGCGTTCCCTCCCGCTCGGCCGGCGCCTGCGTCTCGCGCGGCAACTCGAGTCCCGCCAGGCCGGCCAGCTCTTCCACCGCTTCGATGAAGCCGAGGTTTTCATACTCGATCAGAAAGCTCAGTGCGGTGCCATGGGCGCCGCAGCCAAAGCAATGATAGAACTGCTTCTGCGGACTCACCGTAAAGGAGGGGGTTTTCTCGTTATGGAACGGGCAGCAAGCGGTGTATTCCTTCCCCGCCTTGCGCAACTGCACCCGCGCATTGATCACATCCACGAGATCGACGCGCGCGAGCAGTTCATCGATAAATTGTTGGGGTATTCTGCCGGCCATGAAGGATATTAGGCCGCTGGACGGCGGCTGTCAGCAGATGAATCGCTGAGAAGGATCAGGCGCCCGACAAACGCGCCTTGATCACGGCGCTGACCTGACCCATGTCGGCCCGGCCCTGCAGGCGGGATTTGACCACGCCCATGACCTTGCCCATATCCTTGACCGAGGCCGCCCCGGTGGCGGCGATGGCCTCGTCAACGATGGCGGCGACTTCCTGCTCGCCGAGCTGCGCGGGCATGAATTCCTGAATGACGCCGACCTCGTATTGCTCGACATCGGCGAGATCCTGGCGCGCCCCGGCCACATATTGCGTGATGGATTCGCGGCGCTGTTTGAGCATCTTGCTCAACGCCTCGAGGACCTGCGCATCGTCCAGGGTGATGCGCTCGTCGACCTCGCGCTGCTTGACCGCCGCCAGGATGAGACGGATGACGCCAAGCCTACGACCGTCCTTGGCGCGCATCGCGGCCTTCATTGCCTCGTTGATCTGCAATTTCAAGCCCGTCATCTCACTCACCGATCGTTTCTCCGCACACCGGATGATCGCCGATCAATACAGACGCGTACGGCGCGCGTGTTCCTTCGACAGCTTCTTGGCATGACGCTTGATTGCAGCCGCATGTTGGCGCTTACGCACTTCGGTCGGCTTTTCATAGAATTCGCGGCGGCGCAGTTCACTCAGGACGCCGGCTTTCTCGCAGGTGCGCTTGAAACGGCGCAGGGCGATGTCGAACGGCTCGTTGTCTTTTACACGAACTTGTGGCATTGAGACATGTTCCTCTTACAAAACTTGGATTCCAGCGGCTGATCATTCAGACCGAGGGCGTGATTTTAGACACTTGCGCGACAAAAATCAAAGTCCTTGCTCATTTTTATCTTGGCCGTGACAATACCCGCCATGCGTATCCTCGGTATCGAAACCTCCTGCGATGAGACCGGCATCGCCGTGTATGACGCTCGCCAAGGGCTGCTGGGCCATGCCGTTTATAGCCAGATCGAGCTCCACGCCCAGTACGGCGGGGTGGTGCCGGAGCTGGCCTCGCGCGACCATGTCCGCAAGACCCTGCCGCTGATCCGCCAGGTGCTGGCCGAGGCCGGCACCGCGCCCGCGGCGCTCGACGGCATCGCCTACACCGCCGGCCCCGGCCTGATCGGCGCGCTACTGGTCGGCGCCTCGATCGGCCGCAGCCTGGCCTACGCGCTGGGCATCCCGGCGGTGGCCATCCACCACCTCGAAGGCCATCTGCTCGCCCCGATGCTCGATGACCCGGCCCCCGACTTCCCCTTCCTCGCGCTCTTGGTCTCCGGCGGGCATACCCAGCTGATCGAGGTCGCGGGCGTCGGCCGCTACCGCCTGCTGGGCAACACCCTGGACGATGCCGTCGGCGAGGCCTTCGACAAGACCGCCAAGCTGCTGGAACTCGGCTACCCCGGCGGCCCGAATCTGGCGAAACTGGCCGAGCGCGGCGACCCGGCCCGCTACCGCTTCCCGCGCCCCATGACCAATCGCCCCGGGCTGGACTTCAGCTTCAGCGGCCTGAAGACCTTCACCCTCACCACCCTGCACGCCTCCGATCAAACACCCCAGACCAAGGCCGACATCGCGCGCGCCTTCGAGGAAGCGGTGGTGGATACCTTGATGATCAAATGCCGCCGCGCCATCACCCAGACCGGACTCAAACGGCTGGTCATCGCCGGCGGGGTGAGCGCCAACACGCGACTGCGCGCGCGGCTCAAAGCACTGGAAGGCAGCCTCGACATCGCGGTGTATTATCCGCGCCCCGAGCTGTGCACCGACAACGGCGCCATGATCGCCTACGCCGGCCTGCGCCGCCTCCAGGCCGGGCAACACCAGGCGTTACCGTTCAATGCCTACCCGCGCTGGGCGCTGGAGGATCAGCCGGCGGTGTAGGCCGCGGCCGCTCTCCGGTGCTGCGGAAACGGAGATAGTCTTGCAGGATCCGGCCGTGGTCGAAGGCCAGGGAGCTGGGAAATGCGCCGGGGGCGAATACCGCGAGATTCGCCGCGTCATCGGCCGCGCGCGGTTCGCCACTGGCCTGCGCCACATACACGGCACTGGCCGTGTGCGAGCGCGGGTCGCGCGCGGGATCGGAATAACAGCCGAGCAACTCCACCAGACTCACCTCCAGCGAGACCTCCTCGGCGGCCTCGCGCACCGCGGCCTGCTCCAGGGTCTCGCCGACGTCGACGAAGCCGCCGGGCAAGGCCCAGCCATACGGTGGATAGCGGCGCTCGATCAAGACGATGGGGCGCTGCGGCCGGTCGATCAGCTCGATGATGATATCGACGGTCAGCGCGGGGGTTTCGGGTCTGGGCATGGGGCGATCCTGGCGATTGGCTTATTCATCTTCGCCGAAGCGGTTGTTGATCAGCGCCTCCAGCGCATCGAGCGCGCGGGCTTCGTCCGACCCGTTGGCGATGACCTCCACCACCTTGCCCTTGCTCGCCGCCAGCATCATCACGCCCATGATGCTTTTGCCGTTGACGCGGCGCGCGCCGTGTTGGATTTCGATCTCGGATTCGAAACTCGAGGCCAGCGCGACGAACTTCGCCGCCGCGCGTGCGTGCAGGCCGAGCTTGTTGCTGATGGTCACTTCGCGGCTGGGCATCCCGTTACTCGCAATCCCCGCAGACGAAAACCCCCTCACGCCCGCCCTGCTCGGCCTTGGCGGCGATCTCCGGAAGACTGAGCTGGGGATAATTGAAGATGCGCAGCAGCATCGGCAGATTCACGCCGGTGAGCACGCACACGCGATGATCGTCCTGCAGGGCGCGCGCCAGATTCGCCGGCGTGCCGCCGTACATGTCGGTCAACACCAGCACGCCCGCGCCGCTATCGAGCTGCTCGATCAGTTGCGCGGCCTCGGCCAGCACGCGCGCGCAATCGCAGTCGAAGGCCACCGTGAGGCTGCGGGCTTGCAGCGGGACGGTGCCCAACACGCGCGCGGCGGTCTGCAACAGGGCCGCGCCGATCTGCTCGTGCGCCAGGATCAACACCCCGACGCTCATGGCAGCTCCCGGTGCCGGGTCATGACATGCTCGTAGCCGCGGGCGAAATGCTCGCGCAGCCGCTCCACCAGATACACCGAGCGATGCTGGCCGCCGGTGCAACCGACCGCCACGGTCATGTAGCTGCGGTTTTCCTCGACAAAGCGCGGGATCCAGGTCTCAAGGAAATGCACGATATCTTGTTCCATTTCCTGCACCATCGGCTGTTGGGCCAGGTACTCGGCCACGCCCGACTCCTTGCCGGTCTGCGCGCGCAGATTCGGCTCCCAGTGCGGATTGGGCAGGCAGCGCACGTCGAAGACGAAATCCACATCCGCGGGCACGCCGTGCTTGTAGCCGAAGGACATGAACATCAGCGACATCTTGCCCTCGTCGGCGCCGACCACGCGCTCCTTCACGATGGTGCGCAACCGGTGCACGTTGGTGCGACTGGTGTCGATGAACAGATCGGCCTTTTCATGGATCGGCGCCAAGAGGCTGCGCTCGCGGCTGATCGCCTCGGCCAGCGACAGATTGCCCTTGGTCAACGGATGCTTGCGGCGGCTCTCGCTGAAACGCTTGAGTAGGATGTCATCGTCGGCATCCAAATAGATGACCTCGCAGACCACGCCGCGCGCCTTGATTTCGCCCAACAGCTGGGCAAAGGAGGAAAGATCCTCGGTGAGATTGCGCGCGTCGATCCCCACCGCCGCCTTGCTCATCGACGGGCCGACCGATTTCGACTGATCGACGAACTGCACCAGCAGGCCCAGCGGCAGATTATCGATGCAGTAATAATCCGCATCCTCCAGCACGTTGAGCGCCGTACTCTTCCCGGAACCGGACAAGCCACTGACGATCACCAGCTTTTTCATCGCGAGTTCTTCAGCAGATAGGCCTGTTGGCGCTTGATGAATTCCTGCGCCGGGTCATAGCCCTTGCTGCGCAGGATATGATTGCTGACCGCGCTCTCGACCAGCACGGCGAGGTTGCGCCCCGGCGCCACCGGCAGATCCACCTCGGGGATCTCGACATCGAGAATGACGCGGTTGTGGATGGTGCCCTGCAACCGATCCATGCGCATGAGCTCGAGATCGGTCATCTTGCGCAGATTGACGATCAGGCGCAGGTTCTTGTCCGGCTTGATGGCGCTGTCGCCGAACAGCGAGCGCACATTGAGCACCCCCAGGCCGCGCACCTCGAGGAAATCCTGCAACACGTTCGGGCAGCGCCCGTTGATCATGTTCGGCCCGACGCGGGTGAATTCCGGCGCATCATCGGCGATCAGGCGATGGCCGCGGCTCAACAGCTCCAGCGCCAGCTCGCTCTTGCCGATGCCGCTCTGCCCGGTGAGCAGCACGCCGATGCCCTTCACCTCCATGAACACCCCGTGCAGGATACTCTTTTCGGCGAAGACGCCGGAGAAAAATTCCTTGGTGATATTGATGAGTTTGCGACTGCTGACACTGGAACGAAACAAGGGAGAGCCGGTGTAGTTGGCCCGCTGGATCATGTCCTCCGGGACATCCTGCTGATCGGCAATGCACACCGCCACCGGCACGGCATCGAACAACTGCCTGAGGAGATCGGCGCGGGAGTTCTTGCCCAGACCGTCGAGGTAATGCAGCTCATCGGCGCCCAGCACCTGAAAACACCCCGGCTGGATGCAATTGAGCCGCGTGATCAGCTCCTGCCCGGACTCGGCCATGCGACTGACCTCTACGGCACGCCCCCCACCCGCCTCGCCGGCGACCCACTGGAGGTCGAGTTGCTCGCGCAGGGCGTGGAAGAAGGCCTTGGCCGTGATCAACTCATTCATGTCCGCGCGGCATTCCCGCCAATCAACAGTTTGTATTGTTGCATGGCATCCTCGGCATCGCGCAGCTTCCGGCAAAAGTCATCGTTGCCGAACCTCTCCGCCAACGCGGCCAGCACCTGCAAATGCTCCTCGGTCGACTCCTGCGGCACGACCAGCGCGAAGATCAGATCCACTGCCTGGCCATCGATGGCATCATAGCCGATGGGCTCCTGGAGCCTGACAAAGGCCCCGACCGTGAGATTGTTCTCCTTGATACGCCCGTGCGGAATGGCCACGCCATTGCCGAACCCTGTGCTGCCGAGACGCTCCCGCAGGATCAGGCTTTCGAAGATATCGACCTGACGGTGTTTGAGCTCTCCCACCGCCAGGATCTCGCTGATCAATTCAAGTGCGCGTTTCTTGCTGCTGGCCTGTAACCCACTGACCACCCGATCCGGGCTCAAAATATCTGCGATAATCATAATGCGTGCTTTGTATGTGGTGCGCGGGGAGATCGCGAAAACGCGATCTCGCGCGCTGAGCATCAAACGGACTGTGTCTTCTTCGCCGCCCCGTCGATGCGGTGATGATCGGTGACCTTTTCCTTGTGCTTCTTGATCTGACGCTCGAGCTTGTCAGTCAGCGCATCGATGGCCGCGTACATATTCTCGTCGGTGGCATCGGCAAACAGATTGCCGCCCGCCACATGCACTGTCGCCTCAGCCTTCTGAATCAGTTTTTCCACGGACAGCACCACATGCACATTGGTGACGTTGTCGAAGTAGCGCTCCAGCCGTGAAAACTTGTTGGTGACATAGTCGTGCAGCGGCTTGGTCACATCCAGTTTTTGTCCGGTGATATTTAATTGCATTGTCGACTCCTGAGTTTAAAGTTAGCTGAGACGCTTACGCTCGTTGGACGGCGGAATGGCCATCGCCTCGCGATACTTGGCCACCGTGCGCCGCGCGACCTGGATCCCTTGATCCGCCAACATCGTCGCCAGTTTGCTGTCGCTCAAAGGCCGGCGCGCATTCTCTGCGGCGATCATCTTCTTGATCAACGCGCGGATCGCCGTCGAAGAACACTCACCCCCGCCTTCGGTACTGACATGGCTGGAAAAGAAATATTTTAATTCAAAAATACCGCGGGGCGTATGCATATATTTTTTAGTGGTAACCCGCGAGATGGTTGACTCGTGCATCTCGACTGCCTCGGCCACGTCGTGCAAGACCAGGGCCTTCATCGCCTCCTCGCCGTATTCGAAAAAGGCGCGCTGACGCTCGACGATGCACTTGGCCACCTTGAGCAAGGTCTCACTGCGGCTTTTGAGGCTCTTCATAAACCAGCGCGCCTCCTGCAGCTGATTCTTGAGATAGGTATTGTCGGAGCTGTTGTTGGCCCGTTGCACCATCTTGGAATAATAGGGACTGATGCGCAACCTGGGCGCGCACTCGGGATTGAGCTCCACCCGCCATTGGCCCTTGACCTTGCGCACGATCACCTCGGGGATGACATACTCCGTCTGGGCCTGCTCCACGTTCCCGCCCGGGCGCGGATTGGTGAGCTGGATGACGCCAATGACCTGCTGCAACTGCTCTTCCGAGAGTTTCATACGGCGCATCAACTGGTTGAAATCGCGGCCGGCCAGCAGATCCATATAGCGGGATACCAGCAACTTGGCCTCGGCCAGCATAGGCAGGTCCGGCGCGAACTGTTCGAGCTGCAACAACATGCATTCCTTGAGGTCGCGCGCCCCCACCCCCACGGGATCGAAATTCTGGAGCATGCGCAGGACGGCCTGAACCTCATCGAGTTCGACCTCCAGCTCCGGGGCGAATCCGCTGCGGATCTCCTCCAGCGGCTGGGCGAGATAGCCGTCCTCGTCGATGCCGTCGATGATGGCCGAGCCGATGGCCATGTCGCGCTCGCTCAGGTGCGACAACCCGAGCTGCCACTTGAGGTGCTCATGCAGTGAGATGCCACCCCCTTTTTGCTCGTAATCGCGCTGGTCGTCCTCATCGCCGTGCGAGAGCATCGGGCCGGCGGCGCCTTCGAAGACATCGTCCCAAGCGGCGTCCACTGGCAATTCATCGGGCAGGCTGGCGTTTTCATCCAGGGTGATTTCACCGTTCTCCTGATCACCGTGCACAGGCTCTTCGGACGCCGGCTCATTGGCCTCGCCCTCGGCGCTGGCGCCCTCCTCGTCCATTTCCAACATCGGGTTGGAATCCAAGGCCTGCTGGACCTCGGTCTGCAACTCCAGCGTCGACAGCTGCAACAGCCGGATGGCCTGCTGCAATTGCGGCGTCATGGTCAGTTGCTGACCGAGTTTTAGTTGTAGCGATTGCTTCATATTCAAATTCTAGTCCCGGGCTTGGCTTGGTTTACCTGGTGGGTGCGGGCATCCGAAGGCTCATCACATATGAAACCCATGCCCGAGGTAAACATCCTTTACCGCTTGATTAGCCAGCAAATCCGCCGGCCCGCCCTCGGCCAGCACCGTGCCCTCGCTCATGATGTAGGCGCGCTTGCAAATCCCGAGCGTCTCCCGCACGTTGTGATCGGTGATCAACACCCCGATGCCGCGCTCGCTCAGCTGACGGATGATTTGTTGGATGTCCAGCACCGAGATCGGATCGACGCCGGCGAAGGGTTCATCGAGAAGAATGAAGTGTGGATTGGCCGCCAAGGCCCGGGCGATCTCGACCCGCCGGCGCTCGCCGCCGGAAAGACTCTGTCCCAAGCTGTCCCGGATGTGTGTGACATGAAACTCTTGCATCAGATGCTCCAATTCCACTTCCCGGTCTTGACGGCTGAGATCGGCCCGCAGCTCCAGCACCGCCATGATGTTCTGCGCCACCGTGAGCTTGCGAAACACCGAGGCCTCCTGGGGCAGATAGCCGATCCCCAGCCGCGCCCGCGCATGCAGCGGCAGGCGGGTGACATCGACCTCATCGAGCATGATACGCCCGCGGTCACAGGGCACCAAACCCACCACCATGTAGAAGCAGGTGGTCTTGCCCGCGCCGTTGGGTCCCAACAGGCCGACTATGTCACCACTATCGACATACAGGCCGACATCTTTAACCACCTGGCGGCCGCGATACTGCTTGGCCAGCCCTTCCACCAACAAGCGGCTCACGGCGCCGGCTCCTCGGCGGGCGGGGTCTGCGCCGGCGGGGTTTCGCCCTCCGCGCCCTCGGGCATGATGATCACCCGCACCGGCGCCTCGCCTGGGGTGCCGCGCGAGGCCATCACGCGGTCTTGCCGGGTATCGAATTCGATGATCCCGCCGCTGAATTCGTTGCCGGACTGCCAGAGCTGGGCCGCCTCGCGCATCAGCAAGAAACCCTGCTGAACGCGGTATTCCATATATCTAGCCTGCGCGCGCGTGGCCTTTTGGTCCGCGGATTTGGACTCAAAGCGCACCGGATCACCGGCGGCGATCACCTTGCGCAGCTGTTTGCCTTCCACCACGACCTCGACGGTATCGGCCGTCAGCGTCAAGCCGCCCTGGGTCATCCGTACATGCCCGGTGTAGCGGCTGATGCCCTTCGGCTCGTCGATCACCACCTGATCGGCTTCGAGAAACACCGGCTGCTTCATGTCCTCGGCCGCGGCCTGCGTCACGCCCGCGGCCAGCAGCAGCGCGAGCCCGGCCAAGATATCAAGGAGTCTGCGTTTCATATAAAAACTGCACCTGTTTCGTTAACTCCAGCCGGTCATCGCGCAAATCCAGCCGCAACGACGCGGCGGTCACCTTGCCGACACCCGTCTGCTGGGCGTACACCGGCTGATCGGTACGCGCCACCTTCTCCTGGAGATTGAGCTGAAGGTCCGAGGTGCGCACCTCCAGGTCACTGTGCCCGTCCCCGCCCATGCGGTAGATCTCGACATCGCCCTCGAGCCAGGCGAGCTGCTCTTTATTATCCAGCCGCCCGCGCCGGGCTTCAATCACCCAGAGCTCCGCGTCATCGCGATGCATGCTGATGCGCGGCGCGGTGAGTTCGACGGTGTCCGAACGCGGGTAATGCTCCATCTGCGCGGCATTGAGCTGATGCCTCAGCGTGCCCGTCTGGTCCAGCACCCGCAACTCGAACTGCTTGAGGATGTAATCCGGCAGTTCGCTGACGGGGGCAGCTTGTTTACCGAGTACGATCGTCGGGGCCTTGCGCAACCACCAGCTCATCACCGCCAGCGCCAACAAGAGGAATAACACCAGCACGCGCCGCGGCGTGATCCATGAGGGAAACATCTCAAGCCGGTCCTGTCGCCATGCCCTTCAACCGAGGTAGTGGCCGAGTTCAGCATCGAGCGTGCCCTGCGCTTCCATGATCAGCTCGCACAGATCGCGCGCCGCGCCGCGGCCGCCGCCGTTCGGTGTCTGCCAGTGCGCGTGCTTCTTCACCCAATGATGGGCATCCTGCACCGCCACCGCCAGGCCGACCTTGAGCATGATCGGCAGATCCACCACGTCATCGCCCACATAGGCCACCTCGTCGGCGCGCACGCCGAGCTTGTCGATCAATGCCTCGAAGGCGGGCAGTTTTTCCAGCCGCCCCTGATAGACGTGCTCGATACCGAGATTGGCCATGCGGTGCACCACCACCTGCGAGGTGCGGCCGGTGATGATGCCGATCTCCACGCCGGTTCGTTTGAGCATCTTCATGCCATGCCCGTCGCGGGAATGAAAGGCCTTGATCTCCTGGCCGTCGTCGCAGATATACAGACTGCCGTCGGTAAGCACGCCGTCGACATCGAAGATCACCAGCTTGATCCGCTTCGCCCGCTCCAGAATGTCCTGCATGTGTTATTGCCTCGTTATTTTTCTCAGACCACGCCCGCGCGCAGCAGGTCATGCATGTTGAACGCGCCGACCAGGCCCATTTGTTCGTCCACCACGGGCAGCGCGTTGATCTTGAACTGTTCCATCATCTGCAAGGCCTCGGCCGCCAGCATGTGGGGACGCGCGACGCGGCAGTTGCGCGTCATATGATCGGCCACCCGCACGCGGTGCACATTGACCTCGCCGTGATCGAGCACGCGGCGCAGATCGCCGTCGGTGAACACCCCGAGCACATGGTTCCGCGCATCGGCCATGACCACCATACCCAATCCCTTGCGCGTCATCTCGACCAGCGCCGCGCCGAGGGAGGCCTCCGCAGCCACCTTGGGGATGGCATCGCCCCGGTGCATGATGTCGCTGACGTGCAGCAGCAGCCGCCGCCCGAGGCTGCCGCCGGGATGCGAGAGCGCGAAATCCTCCGCGGTAAAGCCCCGGCTTTCCAGCAGCGAGACGGCCATCGCATCGCCCATCGCCAGCGCGGCGGTGGTGCTCGCCGTGGGGGCGAGCCCGAGCGGGCAGGCCTCCTTGGCCACGCTGACATCGATGTGCACATTGGCCTCGGTCGCCAGGGTCGAGCGCGGATTGCCCGTCAGCGCGATCAGCGGCACGCCCAAGCGGCGGATGATCGGCAAGATGGTGAGGATCTCGCCGGTCTCGCCGGAATTGGAAAAGGTCATGACCACGTCCTTGGCCGTGATCATGCCCAGGTCACCGTGACTGGCCTCGCCGGGATGGACGAAAAACGCCGGGCTGCCGGTGCTGGCCAGCGTGGCCGCCACCTTGCTGGCGATATGGCCGGACTTGCCCATGCCGATGACCACGATGCGCCCTTCGCACTTGAGCATGTATTCGCAGGCGCGGACGAAATTCTCGTCGATGCGGCCCACCAAGGCCAACACCGCGTCTGCCTCGGTCCTGAGCACAGCCGACGCCAAATCCTGAACCTTACGCCGATCCACGTGATGCCTCCGTATCGGGATAACCCAGTTCCCGCAAGCGGGCCGCCAGCGGGGCACGCTCCAGCGACTCGCCGGTGACCACGACCGCGCCCGCGCGCGCATCGACGGCCACCGCCGCCACGCCCGGCATCCGCTCAAGATTGGTCTTGATCGTCGCAGCGCAGCCGTTGCACTTGATATTCGCCACCTTGATCTGTAGTTCCTGCATCGATGCACTCACTCGTCGAACGCTATCGGATGATCTGAATCTTCATCCGCGCATGATACCACAGCGCGCCCAGGCACCCGCCGCCATCACCCGCCGTATTCCCAGACGATCCCGGCGAAGATCGCCAGACCAACCCAGTGATTGTTCTTGAACGCCTTGAGACAACCGGGCGACTGACGCGCGTAGATCAATGTGTGCTGATACAAGAACAACGCCGCCGCCGCCAGCAGGCCGAGATGATAGTGCGTGCCCAAGCCGATCTTGCGACCCACCGCCACCAGCGTCATCACCGTGATGGCCTGAAGCGCGCCGATCATGAACCGATCCGCATCGCCGAAAAGTATGGCCGTGGACTTCACCCCGATGCGCTGATCCTCCTCCCGATCCATCATGGCGTAAATGGTGTCATAGGCCGTGGCCCATACCACCGTCGCCAGCAGCAAGAGCCATGCGACCGGCGGCACGCTGCCGGTCACCGCGGCAAAGGCCATCGGCACGCTCCAGCCGAAGGCCAGCCCCAGAAACACCTGTGGCAGATACGTGTGTCGCTTCATATAGGGATAGATCGCCGCCAGCAGCAACGCCACCAGCGACATCAGGAGGGTCAGCCGGTTGAGGGTCAGCACCAGGGCGAATGCGAGCAGGCAGATGATCACGCACAAGACCAGCGCCTCTTCCTTGCTCACCTTGCCGCTGGCGATCGGCCGGTCCTTAGTGCGCTCGACGTGCGGATCGAAACGGCGATCGGCGAAATCATTGAGCACGCACCCCGCCGAACGCATCAGCACCACCCCGCACACGAACACCAGCAGGATACGCGTATCCGGCACGCCCTCGGCCGCAATCCACAGCGCCCACAGACAGGGCCACAACAACAGGAAGATCCCGATCGGACGATCGAGCCGCATCAGCAACAGGTAACTCAACAGGCGCGACCCCAAGGTCGCCGCCGATGGATTTTTCATGCTCATCTCATAACTCCCGCTCGGACTCGCTCCTGGCGAGCGCCGGCAGAAAGATTTCGCTCACCAACAAGGGCTTGCCGCCGAGATAAAACAGCGAGCGCCGCCCCCACAATTCCTCCGGCACACCTGGCGCGGCCTCGATGGCCAACTGATAGACCGCATGCCCCGCCAACAGGCGCGCCGCCTGCATCGGACCGCGACGCATGGACTTGTCGGCGAACAACACCTCGCCGAGCGGCCTGTTGCCAAGATGCGCCAACCGCTTGACCGGACCGCGCAAGGTGGGAAATGGGATCACGGTGCGCGCGTAGACCAAGGACTCCGCGCCGCATTGCAGGTACACCTGACGCACCAGACCGTGCTCACCGGCACGCATCCCCAGACACGCCGCCTCATCCGGCAGCGGCCGTTCACGCTGCAGCGCGACCACGCGCACAGCGAAGGCCTGCGGACAGCGCAGGCGCAGGCGCTTGGTCAGCGAAGACTCATCGAACAACCAGCCGCGCAACCATCGCGGGATGCGCTCCGACAGCAATGCCGCCTTCCCGCTCCAGCGCGGAAGCGCAAGTCCAAACCGGATCTTTTCTGACATAAACCTGACGTCGCCCAGTCCCGTCAAAATGTGAAGAATTATTGCACGCCGCTGCGCGCATGATAACCGCGCATCCGCCTCAAAGCACATAAAAATGCGTCATTTTGGCATGCTTGACAGCGGCACCCCCCCATGGCATAAGAAATCACCCCTTGCATCAACACAAAAACAAAAAGGGGTTGTAGCTAAAAGGGAAGAGAGGCCTCACACAAGTCGCCGACTTCCTCCTATAAAACCAAGTGCGATGACTCATTACGAGTGATCAACCAACACGTAGACTGGAGGAAACATCATGAAATCATTCTTGCTGACCGTGCCTGCGCTCGCCGCGATCCTGCTCTCGGGCGCCGCTCACGCTGATCTGGAATTGGCCAAGAAAAGCGGGTGCCTGGCCTGCCATGCCGTCGACAAAAAAGTCGTCGGTCCTTCATGGCAAGACGTGGCGGCCAAATACAAGGGCGATTCCTCGGCCAAGGCCACCCTCGTCGGCAGCCTGGAGAACGGCAGCCGCGGCAAGTGGGGTCAAGTACCCATGCCCGCGCAAAAGCGCCTGACCCCCGAGGAACGCGAAAAGTTGGCCGACTTCGTGATCTCTTTGGCCAAGTAAGCGCAGCCGCTTCATCTGCGGAAAAGGCCGGCGCATGCCGGCCTTTTCGTTTCAGGCCGTCTGCTTCAGCCAGTGCTCGCGGCCGGTATTGGCGATGCGTTTTTGCAGGATGCGTTTGAAGACGTTCGGATCTTTGATATGGGTCAATTCGCCATCGCGCGGGAAGATCTGGTCCTGCAGCCGCGAAAGCCAGAAACGCAGCGCCGCGGCGCGCAGCATCACCGACCACGCCTGGCGCTCGGCCTCACCCATCGGCCGCGCCTGCTGGTAGGCCTGCAACAGCGCCTGCGTCTTGGGCGCATCCAGATTACCCTCCGCATCACAGCACCAATCATTGACCGTGACCGCCAGGTCGTAGAGCAGCACATCGTTGCAGGCGTAGTAGAGATCGATCACGCCGGTCAGCGTATCGCCGTTGAACAGGGCGTTGTCGCGAAATAAATCCGCGTGGATCACCCCGCGCGGTAGATGCGCGTGCCGATGCCCGGACTGAAACTCCAGCTCGGCCTGCAACAGCGCGGCGTCATCGTTCGAGAGATGCGGCAACACGTCTTTAGCGGTGACCTGCCACCAGTGCGGGCCGCGGTCGTTTTCACGGCGCCCCGGAAAACTCTGCCCCACGCCGTGGAACTTGGCCATGCAGCCGCCGATGGCGGCGCATTGCGCAAGGCTTGGCTGTTCCACCCCGCCGCCAGGCAGGCGCGCCACCAAGGCGGCGGGCTTGCCGTTGAGCTGACGCAAATACTGGCCGTCGTGATCCGCCACGGGATGGGCGGTGGGTACGCTGTGTTCAGCCAGATAGGCCATCAAATCGAGGAAATAACCGAGCTCATCGAATTTGAGCGTCTCGAAGAGGGTGAGCACGTATTGTCCGCGCTCGGCGGTCACGAAATAATTGGTATTGACGATGCCGGCGCTGATGCCCTTGTGATCGATCAACGCGCCCAGCGGATAATTTTTTAGAAAGGCCTCGAGCTGCTCCCTCGAGACCGGGGTATAAACCGACATAAACCCTACCGCAATTCTTTTACCACTTGAGCAACACCCACGATGGAATCATGACATCGGGATCGAGGTCGTTCCGGCGTTGATCCAACAGACCATCGCCGTCGGCGTCCACCAGATAATAGGGTTTGCCCTTTTTGGGTGTCACCTTAATCATATACAGCTGACCGTTCAAGCGATATTCCTCGACCACGTTCTTGCCGTCCTCGACGATGGTCACCGTCGGCGCGAGGATCTCTTCTTCCTCCGGCACCCCGGCGGCCTCTTCCTGGGCCAGGACGGGCAGGGACAGCAGCATCAATACTAAGCAAAACCATGTACGCATAGCGTCGCTCTCGTGAGGTTATAGATTCAACAGCAGATCCTGTTCCTCGGCGGAAGGCTCGAATCCCCGGTGTTCATAATGATGGAATATAGCATCGACCACCGCCTTCGGGTCATCGATCACCTGAATCAAGCCCAGATCCTCCGGACTGATCATCCCTTCATTGAGCAGCGGCCCCTTGATCCAGCTCATCAGCCCTTCCCAAAACGGCGAACACACCAGGATCACCGGGATGCGCCGGGTTTTGTTGGTCTGGATCAAGGTCAGGATCTCGGCCAGCTCATCCAGGGTGCCGAATCCACCGGGCATCACCACGTAGGCGGCGGCATATTTCACGAACATCACCTTGCGCGAGAAGAAATGGCGGAAGTGCAGCGAGATGTTCTGGTATTGATTGCCCTGCTGCTCCTTGGGCAACTGGATATTCAGCCCGATGCTGAGCGATTTTCCCTCGTAGGCGCCCTTGTTCGCGGCCTCCATGATACCAGGGCCGCCCCCGCTGACGACACTAAAACCTGAGTTCGACAGGGTACGGGCGATCTCCTCGGTCAATTTATAATAGGGATGCTCGGGCGGGGTGCGGGCCGAGCCGAAGATGCTCACCGAGGGCTTGATCTGCGCCAGGCGCTCGAATCCTTCGACGAATTCCGCCATGATCTGGAAGATTTTCCAGGATTCGCGCGTCAGCATGCTATCGTCTATCAAATGCGACGCGGAATGAACGATATCGCGGTGGCTCATAACAACCCTTAACGGCTCTTACGTGAAATGAACGGACAAAAAAAACCTTTGGTCCTGGTCGACGGCTCATCCTACCTGTATCGGGCCTTTCATGCCATGCCCAGCCTCACCAATTCCAAACACCAACCCACCGGGGCGGTGTACGGCGTCATCAACATGCTGCGCCGCCTGCTCAAGGATTATCAACCGGAACTGATGGCCGTGGTCTTCGATGCCAAGGGCAAGACCTTCCGCGACGATCTCTACCCCGAGTACAAGGCGCACCGCCCGCCGATGCCGGAGGAACTGCGCGCGCAGATCGAACCGCTGCACGCGATCATCCGCGCCATGGGCATCCCGATCCTGGTCGTCGACGGCGTGGAGGCCGACGATGTGATCGGCACGCTCACCGCCCAGGCCAGCGCGCAGAACCTCGACACCGTGGTCTCCACCGGCGACAAGGACATGGCGCAACTGGTGAACCAACACATTACTCTCATCAATACCATGACCGACACCACCCTCGACCCCCAGGGCGTGGCGGAGAAATTCGGCGTGCCGCCGGAGCGGATCATCGATTATCTCACGCTGATCGGCGATACCTCGGACAACATCCCCGGCGTGCCCAAGGTCGGCCCCAAGACGGCGGTGAAGTGGCTGGAGCAATACGGCTCGCTCGACAACATCATCGCCCACGCCGAGGAGATCGGCGGCAAGATCGGCGAAAACCTGCGTGCAAGCCTCGCGCACTTGCCGCTCTCACGCACCCTGGTGACCATCAAGTGCGATGTCGCGCTCGACTTTGGCCCCGCGCAACTGCACCTGCAACCGTCCGATCAGGAGGCCTTGAAACAACTGTTCCAGCACTTGGAGTTCAAGACCTGGCTTGCGGAACTGCTGAACAGCTCAGAGAGCGTTGCCGCTGAAGCGCAAAGCGCACCGCCGACCACCAGCCATTATCAGATCGTCCTGGGCGAAGCCGAGTTCCGGTCCTGGCTCGACCGCCTTCAGCAGGCCGAACTGTTCGCCTTCGACACCGAGACGACCAGCCTCGACTACATGGAGGCGCGCGTGGTCGGCGTGTCATTTGCCGTCACGCCCGGCGAGGCCGCCTACGTCCCGTTCGGGCATGATTATCTCGGCGTGTCCGCCCAGCTCGACAAACAATACGTGCTAAACCAACTGCGCCCCATACTCCAAGATCCCGCGCGCCCCAAAGTCATGCAGAATCTCAAATACGACATGAGCGTGCTGGCCAACGAGGGCATCGATTTAAAAGGCGTGCGCTACGACACCATGCTCGAATCCTACGTGCTCGACAGCACCGCGAGCCGCCACGACATGGACTCGCTCGCGCTCAAATACCTCGGTCACAAGACCATCCTGTTCGAAGACATCGCCGGCAAGGGCAAGGGCCAGCTCAGTTTCAATCAGATCGCCATCGAACAGGCCGGCCCCTATGCCGCCGAAGATGCCGACATCACTTTGCGCCTGCACCAAACCCTCTGGCCCAAGCTGGCCGAGACCCCCGACCTCCAACGCGTGTTTGATGAAATAGAAATGCCGCTCGCCCCGGTGCTCTCGCGCATGGAACGCCACGGCGTGTTGATCGACGCGCGCCAACTGCGCGCGCAAAGCGCGGAACTCGCCAGCCGCATCGCCGAGCTAGAACAATCCGCCTATACCGTGGCGGGAGAGGAATTCAATCTCGGCTCGCCCAAGCAGCTCCAGGCCATCCTGTTCGACAAGCTCCAGCTGCCGGTGCTGGAGAAGACCCCCACCGGCCAGCCCTCCACCGCCGAATCGGTCTTGCAGGAATTGGCGGAAGAAGGCTTCGAGCTGCCGCAGCTGATCTTGGAGCACCGCTCGCTCAGCAAGCTCAAGTCCACCTATACCGACAAGCTGCCCGAGCAGATCAACCCGCGCACCGGGCGCGTGCACACCTCGTATCAACAGGCGGTGGCCAGCACCGGGCGGCTGTCCTCCAGCGACCCGAATCTGCAGAACATCCCCGTGCGCACCGAGCAAGGCCGGCGCATCCGCCAGGCCTTCATCGCCCCGCCAGGGCACATCCTGGTCGCGGCCGATTATTCCCAGATCGAGCTGCGTATCATGGCCCATCTCTCCGGAGACGCCGGCCTGCTGGCCGCCTTCCAGAGCGGCACCGATGTCCACCGCGCCACCGCCGCCGAGGTCTTCGGCATTGCGCCCGATCAAGTCGACAACGAACAACGCCGGCGCGCCAAGGCCATCAATTTCGGCCTGATCTACGGCATGTCCGCCTTCGGGCTGGCCCGGCAACTCGACATCGGTCGCAGCGAGGCGCAAGGTTACGTCGACCTGTATTTCCAGCGTTATCCCGGCGTGAAGGCCTACATGGACACCATCCGCGCCCAGGCCCACGAGCTCGGCTATGTGGAGACCGTCTTCGGCCGGCGCCTGTACCTGCCCGAGATCAACTCGCGCAATATGCAGCGCCGCCAATACGCCGAGCGCACCGCCATCAACGCCCCGATGCAAGGCACCGCCGCCGACATCATCAAGCGC
>CAZKZP010000029.1:27164-33344 GCA_964557295.1 uncultured Chromatiales bacterium
CGCCATGATCCGCTGCGATGCCTGGCTGGCCGAACACCCCGCGATCGGCCGGATGGTCATGCAGGTGCACGACGAATTGGTCTTCGAGATCGCCGATGAACATCTCGCCGAATCAAAAGAGGCGATCCGATGCCGGATGGAAGAAGTGGCCATGCTCAGCGTCCCGCTGGTGGTAGACATCGGCACGGGACGCAATTGGGACCAAGCCCACTGATTGCCATGGGAACTTTTCCGCTATCGGGCGATCTTATTGGAACAATGTAATCGTTTAGCAGCCTGCCACCCCCGGCAGGCGTTGCTCAGCCCCGACAACCCCCGTTGGGGCTTTTTATTTGTGGGGTATCAAAAAACCAGAAAAAAACATTTTGCATCCCCCAAAGTATTTTGAACTTTTAGAAACATGGCCTGTCTCATTAATCGAGAGTACGAAAACATTCCGCCACACCCCCTGGCGGAATGCCCCTAAACCCCGGCAATACCCCCTGCCGGGGTTTTTTCTTCGAAGATCGCAGAAAGCGCTAAAGAAATGCGCAGCCGCTCCGAAACATCTCTAGCCTTTCGGTTGATTATTATTGAAAGCATAAGAAAAACAACGATCCCGCCGACGTCAGGCGGACCCCCTTGAAGCCTCGACATCACCCCCTTGTCGGGGCTTATTTATTTGGATGGGCGGCATCACCCGCATTCGCCTCATCCGGATACCCCAGCCAGGCATCCAGCTGCGCCTGTGCCTCTTCGATCCCGACACGATTGAGGGCGGAAAACAGCTGCACGCTCGCGGGATTCTCGAACTTAGACAAGCGCTTACGCACCGACAGCAGGGTGGCGCTCGCCGGCCCGCGCGTCAATTTGTCGCTCTTGGTCAACAATACATGCACCGGCATGCCGACGGACTCACACCATCCCAGCATCTGTTCGTCATAAGCCGTCAAGGGATGGCGGATATCCATGACCAGCACCAGCCCACACAAGACCTGCCGCTTGCGCAGATAATTCTCGAGCAAGTTCTGCCATTGAAGCTTGATGGCCTCCGGCACCTTGGCATACCCGTATCCCGGCAGATCCACCAGGCGGCGCTCCTCATCGAGCTCAAAGAAATTGATCAACTGGGTGCGGCCCGGGGTCTTGCTGGTGTGCGCCAGCCCTTTGATATTGGTTAGCGTGTTGATTGCGCTGGATTTCCCAGCATTGGAGCGACCTGCGAAAGCGACTTCGCGCCCGCGCTCCGGTGGCAGCTGGCTCAGACTCGCCACACTCAACAAAAATTTGGCGCGGTTATACGCTGGATTCATCAGGGAATTTTCTCTTTGTTAACCAGGGTGAAAACTCGGTCTAAAACGGTTGACGCCGGCCATTTAACTACAATACCCTTTCTACGCCAATCTCTTACAAACCGGGCAAAACACCTTTTTTGAATCAACCCCCCGTTTTCCAGGAAAGTCTCGTGATCGTTGCAAAGGATATCATGTCCTCAAGAATTCAGATTCAATCAGTGTTCGCCGGCACGTTCCTCGCGATCGCCTCTTTCGCGGCGGGCGCGGCGGGTGATCCGAAGGCCGGCGAGACCAAGGCCCTGGCATGCCAAGTCTGCCACGGCCCCAAAGGCGTCAGCACCAATGCGCTCTATCCCATTCTGGCGGGACAGCACGCCGAATATCTGGAGCGTCAATTGCGCCATTTCCGGGACAAATCCCGTATCGATGCCGTCATGAATGAAATGACCCAAAAGCTGTCCGACAAGGACATTCAGGACTTGGCCAGTTATTTCGCAACCACTAAATAAATAATCCAACAACTATAACCGCTGGAAAGGGAAGGAGCTGAATCATGACCAAAATCACGATTGTCACCCTGCTCATGTTGGGGATGAGCGTACATGCCTACGCCGGGAATCCTCAGGCCGGGGAAGAAAAATCCGCCGCCTGCCAGGGCTGTCACGGCGCTGACGGCAACAGTCCGGCCGGCATGTGGCCCTCGCTCGCCGGACAAAAACCGCAATATGTCGTTCAGCAGCTCAAGGACTTCCAGTCCGGCGCCCGCAAGAACGAGACCATGGAGCCCATGGTCATCGGGCTGACGAATGAAGACATGGAAGACATCGCCGCCTATTTCGCCAAACAGAAACCCGTCCCCGCCGGCAGCGCCGCCGAGGCCAAGATCATCAGCCACGGCAAACAGGTCTACATGGCCGGCAATACCGAAGCGCGCCTAGCTGCCTGCGCCGGCTGTCATGGCGCCGACGCCAAGGGCAACGGCCCGGCCAAATTCCCCGCGCTGGCCGGCCAGCACGCCGATTACATTCTCTCCCAATTCGACAACTTCAAACACTCCGCCCGCAGCAACGACAGCAACGGGATGATGCGCGACATCGCCGCCCGCATCAGCGAAGAGGATCTCAACGCCGTTGCCGCCTATCTGGCGACCCTCGGCCAATAGCCCTTTCACCCACGATACAAATAAAAAAGGCGGTCACGCGACCGCCTTTTTTATTTGAGCTGCACGCCGAGTCAGCGCTTGCCCGTGCCGTAAAAATACTCGGAGAAGGTCGCCACATCATAGCTGACGCGACGGATCAGATGATCAAGACTGATGATGGCGTGCTCCAGCAGATTCACCGCGATATACGGATGCTCGACGCGCAGACGCTGATACATCGGGCGTGAGAGCTTGAGCAGTTGCGTGTCATCCGACATGGCCTTGAGGCTGACCAGGCGCGGCTTGCGGTCGAAGAACGACATCTCTCCCATCAGCTCGCCCACGCACATGCGGCCGACCTCGGTGACCTGCCCGCCCTTCTCGTGAAACAGCGCAACCTCGCCCTTGATCACGAAATACAGGGCCTCGCCCACCTCGCCCATCTGCGCGATCACATTGCCCTTGTGCACATGCACCAGCTCGGTGTATTCGAGCAGCGTGCGCACTTCGTTGATGGTCAGCGACTCGCACAGATATTGCTGATTCATGAATTGGGCAAGATCAATCTTTTCATTCGTCATGTCGACCGTCCTCGTTGCTGTGAATGGGTATCATAATAGCACTCCCCGGCCGGCAACAGCAGGGCCACATGTGCGCACCGCGCCACAGTTTTTTACTCCTCATTCATAGTCCATTCACGCGCAGATCGGAAAATACCAATATCGCATCGCGGCTGAAGTCCGCCGTGTTGCGTTTGCAGCGTGATTTGGATAGTCTGGCGCAGATATCAAGTATTCCGGAGAAGACGATGAAACGATTCTTGCTTTTGTGCCTTGTCCCATTGGCCACCCTGTTTTTTGTCACCGCCGCCACCGCCAAGGAGTTCGAAGAAGGCGTCGATTACGAAGTCCTGTCCAACCCGGTGCCCACCAGCACCGGCAAGAAGATCGAGGTGCTGGAATTTTTCTGGTACGGTTGCCCGCACTGCTACAACTTCGAGCCCTTCCTCAAGCGCTGGAAAGAAGCCCTGCCGAGCGATGTCGAATTCGTCTCCCAGCCCGCCGTGTTCCGGCCGGAATGGGAACTCCAGGCCCGCGCCTTTTTCGCCGGTCAGTCACTCGGCGTGCTGGACAAGTCCCACGATGCGATGTTCACCGCCATGCATGAACTGAGAAAACCGCTGAACACCGAAGAGCAGATCTGGGGCGTGTTCAAGGAGATCGGCGTCAGCGAGGCGGATTTCAAACGCGCCTTCAAATCCTTCGCCGTTGAAAGCAAGGTGCGCCGCGCCCGCGATCTGCATCGCTCCTATGGCGTGGACTCGGTGCCCAACATCATCGTCGGCGGCAAGTACCGCACCAATGGCAGCCTGGCCGGCGACAACAAGAACGTCCTCAAGGTGGTGGATTACCTGATCAACAAGGTCCGGACCGAGACCAAGAAATAGTCTTGGCTCCGGAAGACGTCTCAGTGATGAAAGCCGCGCAACTGTTCGTCAAGTGCCTGGAGAATGAAGGCGTCGAATACATCTTCGGCATCCCAGGGGAAGAGAACCTCGACCTGATGGATGCCTTGCTCGACTCCAACATCCGCTTCATCACCACGCGCCATGAACAGGGCGCGGCCTTCATGGCCGATGTCTACGGGCGGCTGACCGGACGGGCCGGCGTGTGCCTGGCCACCCTGGGGCCGGGCGCGACCAATCTGGTCACGGGTGTGGCCGATGCCAACATGGACCACGCGCCGGTGGTGGCCATCGCGGGACAGGCCAGCACCCACCGCCTGCACAAGGAATCCCATCAGGTGCTCGATCTGGTGCAGATGTTCCAGCCGATCACCAAATACGCCAGCCGCGTGATGGAGCCCGAGACCATCCCCGAGGTGGTGCGCAAGGCCTTCAAGCTGGCGCAGACCGAAAAGACCGGCGCGACCTTCATCGAGTTTCCGGAAAACATCGCCAAGATGCCGATCGAGGCCGCGCCGCTGCGCGTCAAACACCCCACCCTGCCCGAACCGGCGCAGGACCGCGTGGAACTGGCCGCCCAACTGATCTCCGATGCCAAGCTGCCCATCATCCTGGCCGGCAACGGTGTGATCCGTGCCAAGGCCTGGTCGCAACTGGCGGACTTCGCCTCCAAGCTCAACATCCCGGTGGCCAACACCTTCATGGCCAAGGGCGTGATCCCGTTCAAGCACCCTATGGCGCTGGGCAGCGCCGGCCTGCAATCCAAGGATTATGTCACCTGCGGTTTCGACCAGGCCGATCTGATCATCTGCATCGGTTATGATCTGGTGGAATACCATCCCCACCTGTGGCACCCCACCGGTGATCGCAAGATCGTCCACATCGACATGAGCCAGAGCGAGGTGGACGCCAACTACACCGTCGATGTCGGCGTGATCGGCGACATCAAGCACAGCCTGCTGCGCATCGCCGCGCTGGCCACGCCGCACCAGGGCCACCGCATGCGCCCGTTGCGCAAGGCGCTGATCGAGGAGATGAACCAGCACGCCAATGACCAGGGCTGCCCGGTCAAGCCGCAGAAGATCATCTGGGATCTGCGCACCGCGCTGGATCTGGAAGACATCGTCATCTGCGACGTCGGCGCGCACAAGATGTGGATGGCGCGCATGTTCCGCTGCGAGATCCCCAACACCTGCGTCATCTCCAACGGCTTCGCCAGCATGGGCATCGCCGTGCCGGGGGCCGTCGCCGCCAAGCTCGCCTTCCCGGCCCGCAAGGTGGTGGCGGTGACCGGCGACGCCGGGTTTCTGATGAACTCCCAGGAGATCGAAACGGCCATGCGGCTGAAGATCCCTATGGTGATCCTGATCTGGAACGATTGCGGCTACGGGCTGATCGAATGGAAGCAGCTCAACCAGTTCGGCCGCCCCTCCCATGTCCATTTCACCAACCCCGATTTCGTCAAATATGCGGAATCTTTCGGTGCCAAGGGGTATCGCATCGAAAGTTCCGACCAGTTGGTGCCGATATTAAGGCAAGCCCTGGCCGACGACACCGTCAGCATCATCGATTGCCCGGTCGATTACAGCGAGAACGTGAAGCTCACCGAGAAGCTGGGCGAGATGGTGTGCATGATCTGAGCGGCGGTCCCCGCCCCCTGCCTATGGGAGGGGACCGCAACCGAGGATCGGCCGGCACCCCCATCCTTGGACGCAAAGCAGGTCACCTATGTTGGACGATGCCGAAAAACTCAGACGCGAAATCGAGCATTGGAAAAAGAAATACTTCGCCTCTCTGGAGCACGGTGAGTCGCTGGAAAAACGGCAATCCGAGGCCGAGGCGCTGTGCAGACGCCTGCTGATCCAGCTCAGTCTCGCCAGCGAGGGCCGGGACAAGAAACTCGATGCACTGCTGGAACGGTTACGCGGCGATGTGCGCGGCGACCGCAAGCTCCAGCATATCGGTCAGGACATCCAGCAGATCAACGAGCGCGCCGGGGAACTCGAGCGGGAGCGCAAGGGCATCGCCTATCGTCCCGTGCACGAAGTCCTGGGCGAGCTGTTCCAAAAGATCTCGCTCCCCGGCGAGCACGGCCGGCAAGCAAAGGCCATCGCCCAGAAACTCAGCGCGCGTGACGCCCCCGCCAACCTGGCCGGCATCCTCGACGACATTCACCGCCTGCTCGATACCTTGGCTCAGCCCCCGGCCGCCCCGGCGGATTCCACCGGCTCGAAGGGCCTGCTCGGCCGGCTCTTTGGCGGGCCGGCGCCGGCGGACGAACCGCCCAAGCCGGGTCCACC
>CAZKZP010000029.1:33354-38153 GCA_964557295.1 uncultured Chromatiales bacterium
CTCGACAGCTCCCTCAGCGAGATCCGCCAGGGTCTCAAGAAGGCGGCCACCAATGACGATGTGCTGCGCCTGACGCGACAGCTGGCGGAGGTTCTGTCCGAACCGCCCTCGGCCGCGGCGCAGGAAAGCGAGACGCCGGCGAAACCCGCGACCCTCTCCCTTGCACGGGAGATGTTGTTGCAGCTCATCGACCGCCTGACCCTGCCCGAGGAGCTGAGCACGCGGCAGCGCAGCTTGCGCCAGAGGGTCGAGACCGGATTCGCCCAGGATGAAGTCCACGACATCATCGAGACCTTGGCGGAACTGATCGGCGAGGCCCAATCCTTCAGCCGCTCACAGCGCGAGGATCTCGAGGGATTCCTGCAGTTGATCACCGACCATCTGCTCGAGATCGACAAGAATCTCTGCACGGCGCAGGATCAGCAGCGCGACGCGCGGGCAAGCGGCCGTCTGCTCGATACCGAGGTGAGCTCCCAGGTCCAGAGCATCCAGGACTCGGTGGCCAAGGCGACCCAGCTCTCGGAGTTGAAGCTTCATATCGCCGAACGCCTGGAGGCCATCCGCAGCCACCTCAAGGCCTTCAACGACGCGGAAGAAACCCGGCATGAATCCATGCAGACCGAAATGAGCACACTGCGCACACGCCTCGGCCAGCTCGAAACCGAATCGCAGCGCCTGCGCGAGCACCTCAAGCAACAGCAGGACATGGCCCTGCGCGATCCGCTGACCGGCATCTACAACCGCCAGGCCTACGAGGATCACCTCACCCACCTCTACAGCCGCTGGCAGCGCGATCGCAAACCGCTGGTCATCGCCGTGTGGGACATCGACCACTTCAAGCACATCAACGATGAATTCGGACATCAGGCCGGCGACAAGGCGCTCAAGGTCGTCGCCAAGCTGCTCAACTCGCGATTGCGCCAATCCGATTATATCGCCCGCTATGGCGGGGAGGAATTCGTCACCCTGATCGTCGACTGCCCGCTGGGAGAGGCGCTTAAGGTCACCGATCTACTGCGCGCATCTATCGAAAAAACAGAGTTCCATTACAGCGGGCAGCTGGTGCCGATCACCATCTCCTGCGGACTGGCGGAATTCAAGGAAGGCGACACCCCAGAGGGCGTGTTCAAGCGCGCCGACGATGCGCTCTATTACGCCAAGAAAAGCGGCCGCAATCGCTGCGCCACCGAACTGGATCTTTGATCCCCCGCTCACTGTCAACGCTCACCGCCAAAAAGAACAGGCCGGGGATCGCTCCCCGGCCTGCCTGAAGTGACGCCTGTCGATTAGGGACTGTTGGATCAATCGTCCCTGCTGCCATCACGGCTGCCCCAGTACGAAGTGCGATCACTGGTGCTGCCGCTGTAGCCGCCAGTCCGGGTCGATGTCGGCGTGGCAGTCGGTGTGGCGCTGGGCCGCGGCGTGGCGCTGGGCGTGGGAGAGGATCGATAGCTGCCACTCGAACCGCTCTTGGTGTTGCACTCCGGCAAGGTGCTCGACCCCGTGGTGCCGCAGAACTTCGGCCCGTGGCAGGTCTGGCAACCCGGCGCGCCCATGGCGCTGCGCTTGCTGTCCATGCTGTGGCAGCTGATGCACGCCGGACCCGATGGACCCGCATTCACCACCCCATATTTGTCGACGTAGTCGCGGTGCTGCTCATACGAGTTTCTCCAGCCATAGATCGACAGCATCATGCCGCCGCCCGCAGAGGGTGCGGGGGCCGGAGCAGGCGCCGGCGCCGGTGCCGGTGCCGAAGTCGGCGCAGGCGCGCTGCCACACTGCGCCGTGCGCACGGCGATGATGCTGGCCCCGGTCGCACCGACGAAGCCGGCCATCGAGGTCAACTTGGCATCGGTGGACGTGCAGAGATTCGGCGTGCCATTCGGCGTCGGCAGCGCGTGACAACCGCCGCAGCTCGCCGGCAGGCTCGCGGCCGGCGCGGTCGTCGGAACAGGAGCCGGGGTCGGAGCGGAGGTCGGAGCGGAGGTCGGTGCCGGAGTCGGCGCGGAGCTCGGCGCCGGGGCCGAGCCGCACTGCGCCGTGCGCGCCGCGATGATGCTCGCGCCGGTCGCGCCGACAAAGCCGGCCATCGAGGTCAGCTTGGCATCCGTGGCGGTACACAGGTTCGGATCCGCCATGCCGCCAGCCCCGGTGGGCGACGGCATCTTGTGACAGCCGCCGCAGCTTGCCGGCAGGCTGGCGGCCGGCGCGGTCGTCGGCGCGGGGACCGGTGTCGAGGTGGGTGTGGGCGCAGCGGAAGCGCCGCCGCCACAGGTCGAATTGCGCGCCTCGATGATCTCCAGGGCGGCGGCCCCGACATACCCCGCCATCGCGGTCAACTTGGCATCGGTGGACGTACACAGATTCGGATCGGCCATGCCGCCTACCCCCGCCGGTGTCGGCATCTTGTGACAGCCGCCACAGGCCGCGGGCAGCGTGGACGCGGAAGCCACGCCGGAAGAAAGCGCCAGGATCAGTGAAGTTACTAGCACACGTTGTTTCATGATTACCCCCAGTTTGTTGTCAACACATACCACACGAAAGAAATGGTAAATTAGCTGAACGCGACTTAAGGGGCACTTAAGTGGATTCTTAAGCGCTTTCAGATTAGGTCAGGGGAACAAGCAGGAGGGAAGGACGGGACATGGAAAGAAACCGCCGGTTGCGGGGCGGTTTCTTCCGTTGGCAACGCCAATCAACGATGTCGATCAACCTTTACTGAGCTGACACATCTCGCGTTTGGCGAGGGCATCGGCGCGATTCCAGGGGAGCTTGGCCAGGAGGTTGGCCAAGGGACAGAACCCCGTCACCCCCGCCAGCACCAGCCCCGCGCCCATGAACGCGGCGCCGTAGGCGAAACGCGGATCGACCACCGCCCCCAACACCGCAAACAGCAGGGTGAGCGTGCCCACCACCAGCTGCACCTGGCGCATCAGGGGCAAGGGCGCCTTGACCTGGCGCGATACCACGGGCTGGCCGTCCTTTTTCCAGCGGATGATGCCGCCCTCGTAGACCTGATAGGTATGGGCGTCGTTGAAGCCCAACCCCTTGGCCATGGCCTGCGCCTGCACCGCCCGCACGCCGCTGCGGCACATGATCAGGATCGCGCGCTCGCCGAGCTGATTGAGGATCCCCGGCGCCATGCTGGCAAACGAGGACAGCGGGATATTGATGGAATCCGGGATGTGTTCGGCGGAAAACTCGTCCTCTTCGCGGACATCGATGATCACTTGGTTCATATACGCATCTCACTTCAATACAACTGCCGCCCATGATATCACGGCGCCATGGTCCCGCCAGGCCGCGCCTAAAACCCAAAACATCAGTAAATCATGATGAACCGCTCATTCCATTAACATATTTGAACTCGGGCTGTTTTCTGAAATAATGAACCACGCCCGGATATTTTTCGGACTTTGCCGTGATTTGCTTCACAAAATGCAAATCCGGCCATCGGGCACAGGGAATCTTCCACAACCCATCCAACGCGGGAGGGCGGCAACGGTGAAGGGCTTGGTATTGATAAGCGCGGCGTGTCTGATGACGTTGATCGTGGGGGCGTGCGCTGAAAGTGGATCCTCCGATGAGGCCGCGCACAGCGACGCGATGGTGGCGAAGGCAAAGCTGCTGGACCTGGCCAATCGCAACGGCTGCTTCACATGCCATGCCATCGACCGCACGGTGGTCGGTCCGTCCTGGTCGGACATCGCCAAGAAATACCCCGCCTCGGCGCAACAGCGTAGCAAGCTGATCGCCAACATCAAAAACGGCAGCAAGGGAACCTGGGGCGACAAGGTCATGCCCGCCAACAGCCCCAAGGTCACGGATGCCGACATCGAGAAGCTGGTCGACTACATCCTTTCCCTGTCGGAATGACTAACCGCGAGGGCGCGCTGAAACCGTTGCTCCAACTCTCCGAGCGCGGCGGGCGTGGTGACGCCGATCCCCCGCCAGCGCCGCTCGAGCATCCGCGCTTCGTCTCGCTTGTCCTGTACCACGCCGCTCTTCAACCGCTCCGCCAACAACTCAACCTGATACTCCAGCCGCCGTTGCTGTTCGCTCGGCGGCGAATCGATCCCGGCGAGGATCTCCAGATGCAGGCACAGGCGCTGGCGGGCCGCGAGATTATTACGCATCGCCTCGCGCGCCGCATCCAGCGCCTGCCCATCCCCGGAGTGACAAGCATCCAACCAGGTCCGTGCCTGCTGGAAGCGCTGCTGCAACAGTGATTCGTCCTCGCCCGCAAGACTCGGCAGCGCTGCCCAGGCACTCGCGACCTCCGCCGGCGAGCCCGCTTCATCCTGACGCCCCTCGCAGGCGGCGGCCAGCAACGCCTCGACTTGTCGGCACATCGCCAGCTTGGACGCTTCCAGCGCTTGATAGGCCGCGCGTTCGGCCTGAATCCGCCGCGTGTTGGCGTCGGCAACGGCGCGACAGGCCGCCTGATAACGTTGTTCGATCGCCTGCTTCTGCGCCTTGGGCGCCTCGCCCGCCTCCTGCCACTGCTGCTGGAGCCGTTCGAACTCGGCGCGCGCGACCTTCAGGGCATCCCCCTCCAAACCGGCCAGGCGCTCGATCTCGACACAGATCGCCTGCCGGGCCGCCAGATTCTCTTCCAGGGCCTGCGTCTTGGCATCGCGCTGGGCCTGACGCTCATCGAACACCGCCCCGCTCGCGGCGCGGAACTGCTGCCACAACTCGCCGTCCTTGCTGGCCGGCCCGATCGCGCGCCACTGCGTCTGGAGCTGCTTGACCTGTTCGATCGCCACCGGCAGGGGAATCTCGCCGCGGCCCTGCGC
>CAZKZP010000030.1:0-6266 GCA_964557295.1 uncultured Chromatiales bacterium
CGCCAGGCTGTCGATGTCGCGCGGCGTTTGCGGGCCGAAGCCTACGCAGGCGGCGCCTGAAGTGCCATGCTCGCCGTGTTCACTCTGCCCTTCCTTGTGCTTGTCATCCCCCGCCATCGCGCCCGTGGAGAACAAACCCAATGCCACTACGAGTCCTGCATGACTCATCCGGATTGATTTCATTATAGCTACCTCATTATGTTGAAAATGATTTTTAAAACTTCCCCTCAAACAGGCGCGCGCCAGACCGGCCAAGGATGACCTGGTTTTTGCGCCCGCCTATCTGGGGGATGATTCTACACATCTGGGCCGGAGATGTTAAATAGCCGCGGAACCCCTGCTGTGTCGGCGGTTCCATACGGCGGAGGGAGGCCCCTCTGAAGTTCACGGGACGGTATTATTCAGCGCTTTCCTTAAGAGAGGATTAGGGAACCTCTGCAAAAACCAGGGGGTTCCTGTCTGGCATCAGGATGATGCGCGCCATCGCCCCTGTTCCAGGCCTATTGCGCGCTGATCCCGCTGTGGCGCAGCAGGGCATCGATGCTCGGTTCGCGTCCCCTGTGGTCATGTGTTGCCTTTGCTCAATAAGCCTTGGGCCGTATCGGCCTTTCCAGTAACATTTAGTACACACGTGAGGCAGGCCTGCCTAACGGTCCATAACCCGCACGAGACCCATCACAACAATGAATAGGCGCGGCAGGATTGGCGATCTCGCCGTGTAACCGAAAAGGAAGAAGAGGCAATGGCGGCTAAAGAGGCCTGTGCCCACATCAAAATAAATAAACTCCTGGAGGAGTCCGGATGGCGTTTCTTTATGGAAAAGGTTTTCCACATCCCGCATGCGAACTGGGTATCTACGACGGTTCAGAAACACCCGTCCAAAAAGGCGAATCATGTTCAGCTCGTGAATGCCTATGCCGATCAGATCAACATCGGCGAGCTTTTCGGGTAGGTGCCACAGTGGAAGAAGCCGCTGAACTCTCCAACTACCTGCCGCTCTCCTTCAAGACCACGAAGGAGCAGGAATATATTGCCTTCCTGTGGGATGCCTTCGAGACCAACTACACCCACGGCAAATACCAGTTCGCCTTCCTCGCCTACCACATGCTCACCATGAGCTTTGTCTACTTCAACATCTGGCAGATCAAACAGAACCGACCGGAGGACTTCGAGAAAGGACTGATCGGTTTCGGCAAGGACATCGAGAAAAGCCTGCTGGGGGCATCCTCGACCTTCGCATTCAGCACCGTGAACGAGCGCACCATCCTGCGCTTCCTCAAACTCATCGCCTGCGACAACGGCAAGATCGGCAACTACGTCAAGCTGGTGGACGACCGCAACGACACCGCCCACCCCAACGGCAACATCTTCTTCAGCACACAGGCGGCACTCGATGACAAAATCACCGAGGTGCTGCGCGTGGTGGCGGAAATCCAGGCTCATTCCAAGCCCGTCATCGAACAATGCTTCCACGAATTCCTGCTCCAGAACCATGACCCCGAAAGCCGCGAACATTCCGACGATGCTGACCAAGTTCGCGAGATATTGATTCACGCGAACTATCTATCGCAGAAGGACGTGTAAATTTGCCTGAACTTCGATATCGACACCCTTGCCGGCGAGACAGTGTTCCCGGCCATCAAGACGGTGTTTGATGCTTTCGTTGCGTTGTATCCGGTGGAAGTCGAGTAGTCGCGTGATGCAGACCACCGCTATGGTTTTTGCCCGAACAACTTTTTGAATACGGTGTGCTTCACTTCCTGCCAGGCGCGCGGCAGGTCGCCGTTGTTCTCCAGCGCCGTGTAGATTTCACGGACAAGATCGTTGTCGATGGCCTTGGCGCCGAGCATCTTTTTCAGCAGCTCATGGCCGTGCCAGATGTCGATTTCGAACTCGTCGGCGAGCTTGTGCATGCCGAGGTCGTCGGTTACAACGATGGCGGGTCGAACTTGGCCGAAGGCCAGAATGAAACAATCCGTCAGTGAAGGTGGCGAACGGCCGTGCGTAGTGTAGCCAAGTGGATCAGCCAGCACATGCGCGCGCAGCACACTGGCGGCGGCTTCGATTTGCGTACGCTCATCCTTGCTCAATCGGACTTGTTTCGATAGCCGCTCTGCTGCCAGATCGGCATCAGTGAACCACGGATAGTTGGATTTGAGGCGAGGGTTCCTGAGAACTTCGTCCTCCACCACTTTCAGGACGGTGGGAACGTATTTCCTCTGCCCGAATGCCACTCCCAGCAAGGGACGGGTGCGCTTGGCCAACCGCAGGTAGGCGTTGGTATCAAGCAGCACCAGGGTCAATGGCGCAGTTCCTCGTGGAGCGCCAGGGCATCTTGCAGCGGGGTATCCAGCACTTGCTGGATGTAGGCGGCGCCGGTGCCGCCGTCGTGAATCATGCGTTTCAGCGCGTAGAAGAAACCCGTCTGGAAGGTGTTTTCACAGGCGGCGACATAGCGCTGTGGCGAGGGCGGCATCGGGTCGAACAGGGCTTCGCTCACCAAGGGGCCGCGCAAGCTGTTGCGCAAGGCATGGATGGCCGTTTCTTTGACATCCAGGGGGGGCAGGCCAACGGCCCTGGCGTATTGCTGAACCTCCCGATACACGGTGTTCAGCGAAATCATGTGCGTTTCCGCCTGGCGCACCAGCACCCCGATCACCTTGTCGGCCTTGGTGTGCCGGGTGGCTTGATGGTAAGTCGATTGGGCACAGGCTTTCGGGTACAGCAGCGCACCCGCAAAGGCATCGGCGAAGTCTTCACCTTCATCTTTTCCGGAAAGATCGGGTGTCAGCACGTGGGCCAACTCGTGGGCCATCCAGAATTTGAAATCTTCCAGCCGGGTGTCGAGGTTGAGGAAGATGAACGTAACATCCTCTTGCGGCAGACGGATGTGCAGGGCGTTTTCGTGGTTGCCCTTTGCGCCCCAGAGCACCGGCACCAAGACGGCGCCGCAATTCTTGAATTCGCCGATGAGATTTTCGTAGCCAAGTACGGCCTCTTCTCCAATGCCCAGCCGGTTGCGGGTCTGAGATACGGCGGTCTGAAGCTTATTGTAATCGGTTGAGGGCGACGTAATCAGCGTGCGCAATGCTTGCAGTTCAGGCAGGTGAGTGACCAGCGGCTTGAGCAACATACCTATGCCTTCGGCCTTGGCGAGGTGAGCAGTAGTCGTTTTGACGTTCGCCTTTTTACGGTAGGCAATAACAGGGCGGCCAGAGTCGCTTGTTTGCACAAGTTGGTCGAATGTCAATCCGAGGGTGGTTGCGAGCTTGAGGAGTGACGCCGGACGGGGAAAATCTTTCCCCTTCAGCCAGTTGGTAACCGCCTGGGACGAAATTCCAACCGCGTCCGCCAACTGCTTTTGTGTGATCCCGCGTTCTGCGAGAACACGCTGGATCACGGCGGAATTCAGTAGTTTTTCCATAGTGCAGACATTATAGCTATGGCAAACAAAAAATCAAGTTTAATCAAGTTTTGTGCTTGTTGCCCGAGTTCAAGAATGAACCATCTGTTCTCAAATCGGAGTTGCAGTCCCTTCTTGCCGTAGATCTTGCCATTTGATCTGCGACAACAGCAAGATCGGCACCTACGCCAAACTGGTGGATAACCATAACGACACCTTCCACGCTTAGCCTGCACTCACACATACCTACACACAAACCCGCCTTCACACTGCCACACTCGTCCCCGCATGCTTTCCTATTGCGCGCTGATCCCGCTGTGGCGCAACAGGGCATCGATGGTCGGTTCGCGGCCGCGGAATTCGATGAACAATTCCATGGGGTCGCGCGAGCCGCCTTGTTCGAGGATGGCGCAGAGGAAGCGCTGGCCGGTCTCGGGGTCGAAGATGCCGGTCTCCTCGAACAACGAGAAGGCATCCGAGGAGAGCACCTCGGCCCATTTGTAGCTGTAGTAGCCGGCCGCGTAGCCGCCGGCGAAGATGTGGCTGAAGCTGTGCGGGAAACGGTTGAAGCCCGGCGGCTGGATCACGGCCACCTCGCGGCGCACCTCGTCGAGCAGCTCGTAGATGCGTCCGCCGCGCGCGGGGTCGTATTCGAGGTGCATGCGGAAGTCGAACAGGGCGAATTCGAGCTGGCGCACCATCTGCATGCCGGATTGGAAGTTCTTGGCGGCGATCATCTTCTCGAACAGCGCCTCGGGGATCTTCTCGCCGGTCTGGTAATGCCCGGCGATGAGGTCGAGCGCCTCGCGCTGCCAGCACCAGTTTTCGAAGAACTGGCTCGGCAGCTCCACGGCGTCCCACGGCACGCCGGCGATGCCGGCCACGCCGGGGTAGTCGATGCGCGTGAGCATGTGGTGCAGGCCGTGGCCGAATTCGTGAAACAGGGTGAGCACCTCGTCGTGGGTGAGCAGCGCGGGCTTGCCGCCGACCGGCGGGGTGAAGTTGCACACCAGGTAGGCGACCGGGTTTTGCACGCCGTGGGCGCCGCGCTTGCGCGTGCGGCATTCGTCCATCCAGGCGCCGCCGCGCTTCTGCGCGCGCGCGTAGAGGTCGAGATAGAATTGCCCGCGCGGCTCGCCGTGGCGGTCGGCGATCTCGTAGAACAGGACATCGGGATGCCAGGTGTCGATGCCGGTTTTGGGTGTGATGCTCAGGCCATAGAGACGGCGCACGGTCTCGAACATGCCGGTGATGACGCGCTCGGCCGGGAAGTAGGGCTTCAAATCCTCCTGCGAGATCGCGTAGCGGTGCTGGCGCAGCTTTTCACCGTAATAGGTGTAATCCCAGGCCTCCAGTGCTGCGGCGCCGCAGTGCGCGCGCGCGAAGGCGCGGATCTCATCGAGCTCCTGCCGCGCCATGGGCAGCGAGCGCCGCGCCAAGTCGGTCAAAAACTCCAGCACCTGCGCGGGGGAGGCGGCCATCTTGGTGGCGAGCGAATACTCGGCGTAGTTGGCGAAGCCGAGCAGTTGCGCCAGTTCGTGGCGCAGCGCCAGGATCTCGTCCATCAACGGGCCGTTGTCCCATTGCCCGGCGTGTGGGCCGGCATCCGAGGCGCGCGTGGTGTGGGCGGTGTACATCTCCTCGCGCAGCGCGCGGTCATCGGCATAGGTCATCACCGGCAGGTAATAGGGAAACTCCAGCTTGAACAGCCAGCCGTCCAGCCCCGCTTGTTCGGCCGCCTGCTTGGCCAGGCCACAGGCGGATTCCGGCAGGCCGGCGAGCCTGGATGCATCGGTGATGTGTTTGCTCCAGGCGTCGGTGGCCTGCAATACGTGCTGCGAAAACTCGGAGTTGAGTTGCGACAGGCGCTGCATGATGGCCTTGTAGCGCGCCTGCTGCTGCTCGGGCAGATCGATGCCGGAGAGGCGGAAATCGCGCAAGGCGTTGGCGATGATCTTGCGCTGGGCGGTGTCCAGCCCACGCAGGTCCACGCTGATCTTTTTATAGGCCGCGAACAGCCGCGGGTGCTGGCCGATCTCGGTGGAATAGTCGCTCAGCTTCGGCAGGCAGGCGGTGTAGGCGGCGTGCAGCGCCTCGCTGTTGACCACCGAGTGCATATGACTGACCGGCGACCAGCTGCGCGCGATCTTCTCGCCCACCTCCTCCAGCGGACCGATCAGATTGTCCCAGGTGTAGTGCTGCTGAGCATCGAGCAATTCTTCCAAACGCTTACGTGCCTCGGCGAGCAAGGCATCGAGCGCCGGCTCGATGTGTTCGGGTTTGATCTGGGAGAACGGCGGCAGGCCGGGCATGTCAAGCAGGGGATTAGTCATGGTTACCTTCTGTTAAGTGATGATCCATGAGGACGGCAAAAAACATTCGCCATCTGAAGATGGCTCCTACAGTAGAAAAAACGGTATCTGTAGGAGCATGCTTTAGCATGCGATTCCTCAGAACTTAAATATAATCCAATACCACCCACACCATGAACGACCCGCTGGCGAAAAATCCGACTAGGCTGCCGATGGCGGTCCAGCGGTGTTTGCGCGTGAGCTCGTGTTCGGAGAGGTGCGAGATGATGTAGGGTTGGCGGGTGTTTTCGGGCTTGTTCATGATGTGGTACTGCGGCAGCAGCAGGGCATCCTTGTATTCCTTGTCGATCTGCGCCTGTGCGGCCGCGCGCACCTGCGCCCACTCCTGTTCATCGATCTTGCCGTCGCGGTTGGTATCGAAACGTTCGAGCAGCAGGTCGCGATCCTTCTTCCATTGAGCGAGCAATTCGCGCAGCGCCTCTTCCTTGGTCAGCATGTCGGCCTCGGCGCTCTGCGAGTGGAACTTGCCGATCACGTAGAGATGATCGCCA
>CAZKZP010000030.1:6276-28348 GCA_964557295.1 uncultured Chromatiales bacterium
CTCTTCGGTGAAGCGGTAGCGCCCGCCGAGAAGGAAGCTCTTGGACTTGCGGGTGAACAGCGGGATGTCGGTCATCGAATTGCTGCTGTCGCTGTACCAGACCTCGCGCACGGTGGGGATGATCTGCGCGCCTTCCGGGTCGATGAGGCACTTGCCAGTCTCGTCGTCGAGCAGGAACATCGCCTCGCTCTGCCCGTTCTGAACCGTGGACCAGTTCGCCGCCTGGGTATTGCCTTCGCCGGTATTGCGCTCTTCCACCTTGTAGCGGTACCACACGCAGGGCGTCATGGTGATCGGGGCGTGCAGCGGCTCGAAACCGAGTTTTTCCGCGTTGCCCACCAGCTCGATGAAGCCCTGGTGCGCGGAGCGGATGCGCGAGGTGGGGGTGTCTTCGATCACCCGCACCTTGTGCCAGCTGAGGAAGGCGAAGATGAAACTGCCCACCATCAGCACGGCGCTGATCACCATGAAGATCAGCGCGTGGTCGCTGACGATCTCCGGCATGCCTATTTGAATAGCGCCTTCATGTCGACATCCTTCTTCTCTTCCTCGCTGAACTCCAGCAGGTCGAAGGCGCCGAAATTGAAGCGGCGGGCGACGATGATGTCCGGGAACTGCTCGATGCGCACGTTGTTGATGTTCACGCTTTCGTTATAGAACTCGCGCCGGTCAGCGATGCTGTTCTCCAGGCCGGTGATGCGCTTTTGCAGATGCTGGAAGGTTTCGTTGGCCTTCAAGTCGGGATAGGCCTCGGCGACGGCGAACAGATTGCCCAGCCCCAGGCGCAATTGGGTTTCGGCCATGCCCAGCGCGGGGATGTTGCCCTGCTCGCGCGCGCTGGCCACGGCCGCACGCGCCTGGATCACCTTCTCTAGCGTGTCCTGTTCGAATTGCATGTATTGTTTGCAGGTCTCGACCAGCTTGGGCAGCTCGTCGTGACGCTGCTTGAGCAGCACATCGATGTTCGACCAGGCCTTGGACACATTGTGCTTCAGCGCCACTAGGTTGTTGTAGATCAGAATGCCGTAAATCAACAGCACGAGCAGTACGCCAAGCACAATGAACAGCACGATTCCCATCCCGGTCTCCTTGAATTCAGGCCAAAGTTAGCGCAATGTTACTTGTTATCGGAACAAACGAAAATAGCTTAAAACCGCCGCTTCGGCAGACTGGAGAGCACGCCATGATCCGCGCATTCAAGGGCATTCGCCCCACCCTCGACCCTTCCGCCTACATCGACGAGGCGGCGTGCGTGATCGGCGACGTGGTGATCGGCGCGGACAGTTCCGTCTGGCCCAACACCACGATCCGCGGCGATGTGAACCACATCCGTATCGGTGCGCGCACCAACATCCAGGACAACTCCGTGTTGCACGTCACCGCGCCCAACGCCGATCATCCCGCGGGCTTTCCGCTGATCATCGGCAATGGCGTCACGGTCGGTCACGGCGTGGTATTGCACGCCTGCACCGTGGAGGACGACTGCCTGGTCGGCATGGGCGCGATCGTCCTCGATGGGGCGATACTGCGCAAAAACGTCCTGCTCGCCGCCGGCAGCCTGGTGCCGCCGGGCAAGGAGCTGGAGGGCGGATATCTCTGGGTCGGCAGCCCGGTCAAACGTTCCAGACCCTTGACGGAAAAGGAGATTCAATGGTTCAGCCATTCCGCGCGCCATTACGAAAAATTAAAGAATGAATATCTCAAGTAAGTGGAAAAGCGCAGCGATGGCAGCGCTGTCGATTTGGACGCGCCGACCTCGAACCGGACGCGATCGCATCGCATTGCAACATTGAAAGGGCCTGCGGCTAGTTGGCAATGCGCTCAGCGTGCGCGCATATCGTCAGCGCCTGCATGAATGAGTGACGCGCGCATCTGGCCAGCCTCGCCGCCGCGACCTGAGGCAAATCAGGACATCTCCCTGCGCAAGTGGGCAATCACCGCCTGCGTCTGCGGCCGCACGCCGCGCCAGAGCGTGAATGATTCGGCCGCCTGTTCGACCAGCATCCCTAGCCCGTCCATCAAGCGCTCTGCACCCTGTGCCTGCGCCCAGCGCAAAAATGGCGTCCGTTCCTTCGCGTACATCATGTCGTAACACGCCGCGTCGGATTTCAGCATCCCCTCAGGCAAGGGCGGGAGTTCGCCTTGCAGACTGGCCGAAGTGGCGTTGATGATCAGATCGAAGCTCTGCCCCGCCAACTCGGCAAAGCCACATCCTCGCACCTGCCCGTGCGCCGCGAACATCTGTGCAAGCTCCAGCGCCGTATCGACGGTGCGGTTGGCGATCACCAGCCTGCGCGGCTTGGCCGACAATAACGGCTCGATGACCCCGCGCGCGGCACCGCCGGCCCCGACTAGCAGCACGTCCTTGTTCGCCAATTCGATGTGATGATTCTCGCGCAGATCGCGCAACAGACCGACGCCATCGGTGTTATCGCCATAGAAGCTGCCATCCGGCCGGAGCATCAGTGTGTTGACCGCCCCGGCCAGACGCGCGCGCGGACTGAGTTCATCGGCCAGACGATAGGCGTCCTGTTTGAACGGCACGGTGATGTTCAAGCCCTTGCCGCCGCTGGCCTGAAAATTCCCGATGGCTTGGGCCAGTCCGCCGGGATCGACGAGGATCGCGCGGTAGACCATCCGCTGCCCGGTCTGCTTGGCGAAGGCTGCGTGGATCTGGGGGGACTTGCTGTGGGCGATGGGATTGCCCATCACGCCATATTCATCCGGCACCTTGTCGAAATCGAATATGTCGGCCATGGGAGGAACCTCTGTGCGGATGAAATCATCGCGAGCGTGCGGCGACCGCTAAGACGCGGTCGCACGCCCCATCATTGGTCTTCTTTGAGCCACTGCGCCACGCGCTTGGCGAAGTAGGTGAGGATGCCGTCGGCGCCGGCGCGCTTGAAGCACAGCAAGCCTTCCATGACCACCGCCCGCTCCGACAACCAGCCGTTTTGCGCCGCGGCCATCAGCATCGCGTATTCACCGCTGACCTGATACGCATAGGTCGGCACGCCGAATTGATCCTTCACGCGGCGCACGATGTCCAGATACGGCATGCCCGGCTTGACCATGACCATGTCGGCGCCTTCCTGGATATCCATCGCCACTTCCCACAGCGCCTCGTCGGTATTGGCCGGGTCCATCTGATAGGTGTACTTGTTGCCCGCGCCGAGATTGGCGGCCGAGCCCACCGCATCGCGGAAGGGACCGTAATAGCTGGAGGCATACTTGGCCGAGTAGGCCAGGATGCGCGTATAGATGTGGCCGTTGGTTTCCAGACCGGCGCGGATCGCGCCGATGCGTCCATCCATCATGTCCGAGGGCGCCACGATATCGGCCCCGGCCTCGGCATGTGAGATCGCCTGCTTGACCAGCACCGCGACGGTCTCGTCATTGAGCACATAACCGGTGTCATCGATCAGCCCATCCTGGCCATGGGTGGTAAACGGATCGAGCGCCACATCGGTAATCACTCCGAGCTGGGGAAACTCTTTTTTCAGCGCCCGCACCGCGCGCTGCGCCAACCCTTCTGGATTGAAGGCCTCCGCGGCATCGAGACTCTTTTTTTCCAGGGGAGTGACCGGGAACAAGGCGATGGCCGGCACGCCCAGCTGGCACAACGCTTCGGCTTCCTTAAGCAGCAGATCCACGCTGATCCGCTCCACGCCCGGCATGGATGCAACAGCCTGTCGCTGACCCTGACCTTCGAGGATGAACAGGGGATAGATGAGGTCATTGACCGTGAGCATCGACTCCCGCATCAGCCGCCGCGAAAAGTCATCACGCCGCATGCGGCGCCGGCGCACCGCTGGAAAATCGCCCATACCGGTTTGTTTCATAGCCACAGACACCCCCTCAGTGATTTCTTGCCCCACAAAAACAACCAGGGACTATTATCCACATTCCTCCCCGCATTTGAAGGTGTTTCCACCCGGGGAGGAACGGGATAACAGTCCCTGTCGAACCTGCGCTAGAAGGGTTTATTTCTTCTTCTTGGCGGCCTTCTTCTTGGCTACGGCCTTCTTCTTCGGCGCGGCCTTCTTCTTGGGTGCAGCCTTCTTCTTCGGAGCGGCCTTTTTCTTGGCAGCGGCTTTCTTTTTCGGTGCGGCCTTCTTCTTGGCGGCGGCCTTTTTCTTCGGCGCAGCTTTCTTGGCAGGCTCAGCGGTTGCTTCAGTCTTCATCTCAGTTTCTGCAGTCATAGTCTTTTCCTTTTTCTCCGTTTCTTTCTTAACGTGTGCCTTATGCGCTGGAGCGATTTTCGCTTCCGTCGTGTTAATAACGGCAGGTTTCGCTACAACTTTTGGTTTACTTCGAGCGGCAACCGGTGCGGACAGACCATCAATGATTGCGCAGAGCCGATCAAAGATCTCATCGATCTCCCCCAGCCCTTCGACCGAGTAGAGGATGTTTTGAGATTCATAGTATCCGATGAGAGGGCGTGTCTGGTTCTCATAGATACGTAAACGATTGCCGATGGTCTCTTCGTTGTCATCGGAGCGATGATGGAGTGTTCCGCCGCACTCATCGCACTGACCATCGATTTTGGAAGGGGATGAATAGATGTTGTAGACCATGCCGCAAGATTGACAGGTGCGCCGTCCGGTGATGCGCTGGATCAGGATGTCGAAATCGACGTTGATTTGGATGGCGGCATCCAGCGGCTTGCCCAGCTTGCCGAGCAGGCGGTCCAGCGCTTCGGATTGCGGGATGTTGCGCGGAAAACCATCGAGGATGAAGCCATTCTGGGTGTCGGCCGCGCTGAGGCGCTCTTCGATCATGCCCAGCACGACCTCATCGGGTACGAGCTGGCCGGCATCCATATAACTCTTGGCCTGCCGTCCAAGTGACGTGCCTGCTGTCACCGCTGCGCGCAGCAGGTCGCCGGTGGAGATTTGGGGGATCTTGTAGCGCTCCACCAGCTTCTTGGCTTGCGTTCCCTTTCCGGAACCGGGGGCGCCCAACAGTACGATTCTCATATTTGTCCTGCCTCCCTAGGCGATCTTGTGATTGCTTTTTTTAATACGCTAACTAAATAGCATCTTCATTAAGTTGTCAATCAATCATTGATGATTGGCGATGTAAATTTCCATCTCTTTACAATCGCAACTGCGCGCATCGACTCGCATCGCTGTCACTTGATCAAATATGTGCGCCAACATTTCGTTTTTGCGCTCGCGCCAATCACGTGGCCAGCGCTGCCATTGAGCTGTTTTCCGGGATGAGGTGCAAGAGATTGGCGACGCCAAGCGCCGCCAGTCAATCAGAATAGTCTACTGGAGGGGATGCGCTTCATACGCCGATCGGCGTCAGCGAGAACTCATTCACGTTGTCCATGCCATCCAGGGTCTCTGCCAGGCGCGTGAAGTTTTTGAGGTCCTTGGTCTTGATGGTGAGCTCATATTGGAACATCTTCCCCTCATGGCTGAGGGTGTAGTTGAAGGATGACGCATGGATGGCATGCTCGCTGAGCAGGGCTTTCAAGGCATCCTCTTTCATGTACTCCTTGCGCTGGAATCTGATCGCGAGCCGCGCGAATGAGAGCGCAGGCATGATGGACTCTATCCAGCGAAACAGGGCCAGCGTGCCCAGCGCGATCAGCGTGCCCATCACGGCGGCAAAGTACAGTCCGGTTCCGATCATGATGCCGATGGCGGCCGTGATCCAAATCGAGCCCGCGGTGGTCAGGCCGCGGATGGTCAACCCCTCTTTCATGATCACGCCGGCGCCAAGAAAGCCGATGCCGGTCATGATGCCTTGCGCCATGCGCGTGGGGTCGACCGTGACGTTCACCCCCGGCACATCGCCGAGAATGTGCTGCTGAAAGACCAGCAGCAGCATCAACAAAGCGGAGGCGGTACACACCAAGGTATGAGTGCGAAATCCGGCCGGGCGGCCATGATACGATCTTTCCAATCCGATCACACCGCCGGCAAGCACCGCCAACATCAGCCGAACTGTCACGGTGAGATATTCACCTTCCATCTGGGTACTCCTGGGCGGGTAACGCCATTCGTGTTTTAGTTGCTCTTTGATTTTGTATCGTGACTGGAGATGGAAGCTTTAGGTGATACCGATGCCTCGCCACCAACCCGACGAGGCACCGGAAGGCCATTTCCGGCCTTAGGCCAGCTCTGGCTCGGCGGGCAGCGGCGCCAGCGAATGCTGCTTGATGTCACCGCGTTGACGGCAGGCGAAACTATGGAGTTGCCGGCGCGCGGCGTCGAAGGTGTCGCGGATGGCAACATAGAGATCCTGATGCGGCTCGCGCTTCACCACCAGCTCACCGCCCGGCACCGTCAATCGGACCAGGATATTGAACAGACCGCCCTTGTGCTGATGCTTGTGCGGCGTGGTCACCACCACGGTGCATCCGAGGATGTTCTCGTAGAGTCTTTCGAGTTTTCCCACCTTGTTGCGGATCGCACGCTCGATGGCGGGGGTGAGACTGATGTCTCGCGCGGTTATTTGCAGGGGTAATTGCATAATGGAATCTCCGGCTGGTTGAACCAAAGTTGTCGAGAGGCCATGCATCACACGCCACACCCAGTGCGATCCCGACGGCTCAGTCGGATTTCGGATCGGTCTGCATTCTTACTTACACACGGCGCGGCCCATCATCGCCGATGACGGTGATTTTTTTCTGGTCTCTCAATTTCTAACCCTAGCATACAAGGAATGGCTTGCAAGCTATTGTCACGCGCACTGATTCTATGTATATTAGAGAAACCTAATATACAAAAGAGGCTAAATCCATGATCAATCGTGTCGTCCGCACCATCGCCGGCTTTTTCATCCTATTGTCACTGGCCTTGGGTGTCGAAGCCAGCCCGATCTTTGTCAATGTGAACTGGCTGTGGTTCACGGTCTTCGTCGGCGCCAATCTGTTCCAGAGCGGCATCACCCAGTGGTGTCTGATGGACAAGATTCTGCACAAGGCCGGGGTTCGTCCTTGATGTTTTTCATCCGGGAGGGTACCTTCTCGTAATCCACGATCCATAGGATTACGACACTGAGAACGTATACTCCCGACATATGAAATACGCCGTATTCTTTATAGTGCTCCTGGTGAGCCTTGGCGCCAATATGCCGGACGGCGTGATCGCCCGCTTGGGATTGGAGCCCAACTACCTCATCGCTCTAGGCATCTGCGCCGTTTTCACTTGGCTGTGCGTGGGCCGACACACCGCGCTCCTGGTCGGGGTGGCGGGACTTTCCATCGGCGCCAATCTCACGGCCGCGAGCGCGACCAGTATGGGCATCGACCGCGATGTCCTGGCCGCCCTCATGATCGCCCTGGTCATCTTGCCCGTCATGGTCAGCCTGATCGGCTGGGACGAGTGATCTAGCGAAACCATGTCGACCCGCCACGGCGGCACCTTGCTCTACGAGACGACCGACGCGGAAGGCGTGCTCGAGATCGTCCAGCATGGCGATATCCGCACCCTGCACTTCGGCACCCCCGCCATCCAAAGCGCCATCAATCTGGCCAAGCCCGGCGCGCTCGAACTCGACTACACCCAGCGCATGTTGCTGGGCGCGTTTCTGCCCCCGACGCTTCAGCGCGTGTTGCTGATCGGGCTGGGCGGCGGCTCGATGGCGCGCTTCCTGTTCCAGCATTTTCACGGCACCCGGATCGATGTCATCGAAAAACGCCCGGCCACCGTCGCGCTGGCGCACGATTACTTCCAGTTACCCAAGGGCAAGCGGCTCAAGCTGATCATCGGCGATGCCGGTGAGTGGCTGTCGCGGCTGCAAGCGGAGTACGACCTGATCTTGATGGATGCCTTCGACGCCGACGGTCCCGTCGAAACCCTGCACACGACCGAGCGGCTGGAACAGATGCGCCAACTGCTCCATCCGGAAGGAATACTGGCGCTGAATCATTGGGTGCGCAAACGCACCGCCCTGCGCCAGCTGCTCGATGATCTCGCTGACGTGTTCGAGCGCGATCCCTACCACTGCTTCGATGCGCACCACTGCAATGTCGTCGTGTTCGCTCACCGATGCAGAACCCGCGCCGCGGCCGCGGCGGAATTGCGCGCGGCGGATTTCGACCGCGCATGCGGCACGGACTTTTTTACGCTGCTGCAAGCCATGAAGTGGTCCTCCGGCAGCCTGCGCCGCCATCTGACCTATCAGACACTGCTGGCCCGCATTACGCGCCGCGGGTCGTAGCGAGCAATGCGGGCCAGCTTCGAGGAAAAAAAAGCCCCGGCAGGTGATACCGGGGCAACCTCTATGAGGAGGAGGGAAGAGGTTCGATTACTTGCTGGCCATCATGACATCCGAGGCATAGTTCATTGCCACCATGTAGCTGCGGGTCGCATTGTAGGCGATGGCCAGATTGGCGCACGCGACTGCCTCGGTCTTGTTGCGGCGTGAAGTCACCAGCGACAGCTCGCTGATGAGCGTGCGGGTGTAAAGTTTTGCCTCGCTGTCGGCCGGCATGAATTCAGTGCTGGCCGTCAAATCCTGGATCCCAATGACCACCCAATTCATCGCGCGTTGACGCGTCGTCTCATCGGAACAGTTTTCCGTCGCCAGTTGCAAGGCATCCTGCATGGCGTAGAGCTTGCCGTAACCAAACTCCTTCATGGAGGTGTTCATGGTGCTGCAACCGGTGGCGATGGCGAGCAGGGCGCTGATGGCGATGGTCTTGAATGCAGTCACAGTGTTCATGGTTTCGTCCTTCTAGGTGGCTCGGAGGTTCGTATGCTTCTGTGCCTACTAGAGCGAAAGACGTGCCAACCCGGGGAATTTTCGAATTCATCTTTGATTTCATAGGGATGGCGGCTTATTAAATTGTCATGAAAAGCGCGAAATGAGACAGATGTGAGACATACCCTGTCTCATCTGTTTCAGATGTCTCACGAGGTGAGACACGCTCAAAGGGTGCAGGGGAAACGATGCCTCACTCGGCGGCGCTGAGTTGGAGATTGAGATAGTTCTGGGTGTGGCGCGCCGCGCTGTTGAGGCGCGTGCAGAGGGTGTTGGTATCGGCCTGACGGCGCGAGGTCAGCGGCGAGAGTTCGCGGATCAGCAGTGCGGCCTGGTGATGGTCGGCGCTGTCGGGATCAATGCGCGTATTGTGCGTCTGCAAATCCCTGATGCCGATGATGACCCAGTTCAGCGCCACGCGGCGCAACCCTTCATTTTCGCATGCGCCGCCAGCGGCGATGAGCGTCTCCTGCATCGTGCGCAGCTTGCCCAGGCGCGGGTCCAGCGTCGGATCGTGTTGGCATCCAGTGAAAAAAGCGACCGCCAGCGCAATGCCGGCCCATTGACGCGTGTAGCGCATCTTCCTCCCCCCTCATCGCAATCGCCAAGACGGTTGAAACCTCAACCGGCGGCGAAACAAGGCTCAATCATAATCATGAATATCGAGCTTGGCCAGCTTGCGATAGAAGGTCGCCCGGCTCATGCCGAGCAGCCGGGCCGCCTCCTTGCGATTGCCCTCGGTCTGGCTGAGCGCATCGAGGATGCGCTCCTTGAGCCGCGCGACCGGCTTGGCGGCGGGCGCTTGCGCCTCGGACGTCGCCGCGCCGAGCAGTTCGGGCGGCAGATCCTGCTGGTGCAGGGTGTGGGTGCGGGCGCGGATGACGGCGAATTCGATGGCGTTTTCCAGCTCGCGCACATTGCCCGGCCAGGGGTGTTCGAGCAGCAGGCGCATGGCCTGGTTGCTGATGGAGTCGATCTCCTTGCCGGTGGAGGCGCGCTTCTTGGTCAGCAGCGCGCTGACCAGGATCGGCAGATCCTCCTTGCGTTCGCGCAGCGGCGGCATGTGGATGCGCGCCACACGGATACGATAGAGCAGATCGGCGCGGAACTTCCCGGCCTCGACCTCTTCGAGCAGATTGCGATTGGTGGCGCAGATCAGGCGCACGTCGATCTTGCGCGGGGTGTTCTCGCCCACGCGGGTGACCTCGCGCTCCTGCAGCACGCGCAACAGGGTCGTCTGCACATGCGCCGGGATCTCGCCGATCTCATCGAGAAAGAGTGTGCCGCCGCCGGCGGCCTCGAACACGCCGATGTGATCCTCGATCGCGCCGGTGAAGGCCCCGCGCCGATGGCCGAACAACTGACTGGTGAGCAGCGAATCGGTCAAACCGCCGCAGTTGACGGCGACGAAGGGCTTGTCCTTGCGGTGACTGAGCGAGTGGATGGCGCGCGCCACCAGTTCCTTGCCGGTGCCGGTCTCGCCTTCGATCAGCGTGGTCATGTCGATCGTGGCCACCTCATTGATGGTCTGATAGACCTGCAACATCGGCTTGCTCTTGCCCACCAGGTCGCAGAAATGGGTCTTCTCATCGACCATGCGCCGCAGGTCGTGCACCTCCGACATGTCGTAGAAGAAAAAGATCTTGCGCGCGGGCTCGTTGGGGCAGTCCAGCACCTCCACATCGAGCCAGAAATAACGCCCGCGCGGGGAACGCAGATGGAACTGCACCTTCTCCCGCTGCTCCAACGACGCCTGCATGATCTGCTCGAGCCGCTGGACGTCCTGCGGCTTGAACGAGATCACCTCGTGCCAAGGTCGGCCGAGATACGTGCCTTCATTGACCTCGAAGATCTGCTGCGCCGATTGGCTGAGGAAGGTGAGCGTGCCATCGGTGTCGATCATCGCCGTGCCCAGGCGCAAATGGTTGAGGATGGAGTGGATGTCGTGGCGGCTGGCGATGAGGTGCGCCGAGGTCTTGGCCAGCTTCTGCTCGGCGAGCGCCTGCGCGCCCCGCACCAATGATTGGCGCGCATAGAATTGCAGTCGGACGGCCAGTTCCTCCCGCCCCGGCAATCCCGCCGACAGAAAATCATCGAAATCCGCCGCCAGCAAATCTTCCAGCGCGTGCGGGTGGGAGGCATCGACCAGGCCCACCGCGACCGCCGCGCGCAAGCGCCCGCACATGCGCAACGGTTTGAGCGCCGCCAGGCCGGTGGCGAGATCCGCCACGCAGTCGATCAGAACGACCTGTGGGACGAAATCCTCCGGCAGCGGCGCGCCGGCGCCGATCACCAGGTGATACGCCGCAAGGTGATGCGCCGCCTCGGCGATCCGGTTGATAAGTTCAGGCTGTTGGCTGATGATGAGGATGTTCATATTCTGCTTACGTGTTTAGCCCGAGTGATCCCGTGATGCCAGCATCTCCGCCGCAGAAGATCCGCTTTCGGCTGGCCATCCCCGCCGAGGTCTACGCCGCGTATTACCGCGGCGCGATCAAGGCGGTGAGCGTCACGGCCAGCGACGGGCGGCGCATTCAGTTTCCGGTCAATCTGATCCATAAGTTCCTCGACCGCGACGGCATCCACGGCACCTTCGAGATGCTTTTCGATGAAAAACAGAAATGCGTCGACATCTATCGGATCGACTGAACGGCCCGCGCATCTGCATGGGTATCGGACCCGGCCGGAATATCTTCACCCCGCCGATGACGCCACCCCGCACCCCAGCCAAGGTATACTTGCGCCCGAGCTACCTGTGGAGAACCTATGGAACAGTTTGCAAACCTCAGCGGCATCCTCGCCCTGACCCTCGGCGCGGCCTGGGCCAGCGGCATCAATCTCTACGCCGCCATCCTGGTGCTGGGACTGATGCACAGCACCGGCTACATCAGCCTGCCGCCCGACCTTAAGCTCCTGGCCAGCCCGATGGTGATCGCCGCCGCCGCGCTGATGTACTTCATCGAATTCGTCGCCGACAAGATCCCCGGCGTGGACAGCCTCTGGGACGCCCTCCACACCTTCATCCGCATCCCGGCGGGGGCGCTGCTCGCCGCCGGCGCCGCCGGTCAGCTGGACCCCTCCTTGCAGCTGACCGCTGGCATCCTCGGCGGCGGCCTGGCCACCCTCAGCCACACCACCAAGGCCGGCGGCCGCATGCTGATCAACACCTCGCCCGAGCCGGTCACCAATTGGCTGGCCTCCTTTGGCGAGGACGTCCTCGTGGTGCTCGGCCTGTGGATCGCGCTCACGCACCCGGTGCTGTTCATCCTCCTGCTGGCGCTCATGATCGGCGTGATGATCTGGCTGCTGCCCAGGATCTGGCGCGGCATCAAGCTGATCTTCGGCAAGGTGGCGGGACTGCTGCGGCCGGCCAAGGCTCGGCCAACACCGAAGGAATCGATCCAGACACCAGACAGGGGGGCGCATGATTGACCTGACGCTGCTGCACGAGATCATCACCCGCGCCGCGCGCGAGGAATTGCTGCCGCGCTTCAACCAGGTCAGCCGCCGTTTCAAGGGCGATGGCAGCATCGTCACCGCGGCCGACCTGGCCATCCAGCAACGCATTCAACACGCGCTGCAACAGCACTGGCCGGCGATCGCGCTGCTCGGCGAAGAGATGGAACCAGAGGAACAACGCGCGCTGCTGGCTCATAATGAGGCCGGCCTGTGGATCCTCGACCCGCTCGACGGCACCAGCAACTTCGCCGCCGGCATCCCGTATTTCGCCGTCTCCCTCGCGTTGTATCAACACGGCGCGATTCAGTTGGGACTGATCTACGATCCCGTGCGCGATGAATGCTTCAGCGCCCGGCGCGGCGCAGGCGCGCAGCTCAACGGCGTGCCGCTGCGCAGCATGCAAGAGATTCTGCCGCTCAAACAAGGCATCGGCCTGATCGACTTCAAACGCCTGCCCGCGCGCTTGGCGCAGACCCTCGCCGCCACTCCGCCCTACAGCTCGCAGCGCAGCTTCGGCTCCGGTGCGCTCGACTGGTGCTGGCTCGCGGCCGGGCGCGTGCACGTCTACCTGCACGGCGCGCAGAAACTCTGGGACTTCGCCGCCGGCAGCCTGATCCTGGAGGAAGCCGGGGGCCGCTCAGCCACGCTGCAAGACGAGGCGGTCTTTCACGCCAGCCTCGCGCCGCGCTCCGTGGTCGCCGCGCATCACCGAGAACTCTTCGATACCTGGCGGGCGTGGGTGGCCGCGGCGCAATAACCCGATGGCGAGGGGCTGAAGAAAGCGTGTTCCTATTTCTCTCGCCCGCAGGGGGAGAGGGGCTGAAGAAGGCGCGCTGCTACGGCCCCAGGGTCTGGAACATCTCGCCGATCGCCGCGGCCAAGGCCGCGGAGCGCTGCGGGGTGCGCAGTTGCGCCATGACGGCCGGGCGCATGCCGGGGATGTAGAGCAGGTCGGAAACAATCTGGGTGAAGATCGCGCTGCCGCGCGGATGGCGCGCGAGCGCTTCGAGAAAGGCGTGGCACAACGCCGGATCGCGCAGATCCTCCCAGCAGCGGCCGCTGAGGGTGACCAGCACGTCGAGCTGCGCAGCGTGCGGGCTTTGCAGCACCTCGCGCAGCACATCACGACGCAGGCCGGCGGCGGTGGCAAAGGAAAGCGCGCGGATGGCCGCCGAGATCCGCAGCGGCGAGCTGCCATCGCGCCCGAGCAACTCACGCAGGTGTTCGACCAGCGTCTCGCACAGCGCGGTATCGATCGGGACATTCTCCAGGCATTTTGCCACGGCCTCGAACGGCGCATCCGGCAGCCGCGGCAGCGCCTGGCGCAACAGCGCGGCGTGATCGTCCTCATCCAGCCGTTCGATGACATCGGCGATCCCCTGCATGCCCACGAAGGCCCATTGATCAAAGCCGATCGCGCCGGCGAGATAGCGGCGCGCGTGCTCGAAATATTTGCTCGCCGGACGGCCCATCAGGCGCGCGGCCTTGGCATGAAACACCGCCATGCGCTCGGGATTGGGCGTGAAGCCGTAGGGGCTGTCGCGCATCGCGTCCATCAGTTTCGGTTGCGCCGCATCGGCCTTGAGCGAAGCGCCGAGCGTCTGGAGCAGACGATAGATGAAATCATCGCGCGCGGCGTAAATCAGGCCCGCCTGCTCATCGAGCGGCAGTTTTAAAAACCAGATGAAATGCTCGTCGGGCCGCTGCGCGCTCCAGCTCAGGATGCCGATCCAGGCGTGGTGCTGAAGCGGGTAGGGATAGGGCTGCGCGTTGCTCTCGAAGCGGGCGAAATCGCCCGCGTCGATCTTCACGATGCGTCGGCCCAGATCAAAGATGCGATACGGATTGCCCGTCTGCTGCAGAAAGTCGCTGATAGTGCTGATGTCGGACATGCGGAGACTCGTTTGTGTGCTTGAATGACTACTGCGTCTTGGCCACGGCCACATGCAACTGATGGCGCCCCTTGCCATTGAGTTCCTTCCAGGTCGCGTAGAGCTTGTTCTGATGCACCGTCAGTTGCGGATCGGAGGCATTGTGCTGGGGATTCTGATTGATGCCGTCGTCTTCATCGCTGTCCACGAAGATCCACTGCGGCGAGGTGAGCTCACCGTTGAAGGCCTTGACCCGGATCTGGGTGTAGGCGTCGTTGGATTCGTACCAGGTCACATAGAGACGCTTGCCGTAGTCGGCCATGTGCGGCGCATAGGCCAGGCGGGCGGGATCATGATTGATGCCGGCGCTCCCACCGCCATCGACCGGCATCCACACCGGCTGGCTGTCGTCGCCGTTATACACCGCCACACGGATCTGCGGCGCCGCCGGCCCGTTCTCCTGCCAGCAGATGTACAGCCTGCCGTTGAAATTGCTCAGCTGGGGACTGAATGCCGCTTGCCGCGGATCGATATTGAGGCCGGTATGCTGCCCGCCGTCGACCAGCCGCCAGGCCGGCTTGTCGTCATTGCCGTTGTAGACCGCCACGCGGATCTGATCGGCCTCTTGCGCGGCCTCGCGCCAGGTGGCGTAGAGCCGACCGTCGTGGGCCATCAGGTGCGCCTCGCCGGCATTGGCCATCGGATTGAGATTGAGCCCCGGCACACCCCCGCCATCGACGAAGCGCCACTGCGGCTTCTCTTCATCACCGTGGTAGATCGCCACGCGGATCTGCGTGGCGATGCCATTGTGCTCTTCCCAGATCAGATACAGTTTTTTGTTGAACGCCAGCAGCTGCGGATAGGCCGCCCCGGCGGCGGCATCGCGGTTGACCCCGTGCGCCTCTCCGCCGTCGATGAAGCGCCACTGCGGTTTTGTTTCGTCGCCATTGAACTCCGCCACGCGAATCTGCGTGGCGCCCAGCATCCGCCCGCCCTCGCCTTGCAGCGCTTCATACCAGGTGACGTAGAGCCGGGACTGAAAGACCGCGAGCTGCGGATCGAAGGCATGGCTTTGCGGATCGAAATTCAGGCCCGCATCCCCGGCCCCGTCGATGAAGGTCCACACCGGCTTGGCGTCATCATCGTGATAGACCGCGGCGCGGACCTGCATGCTCGCGCCGTTGAACTCGCGCCAGACCAGATACAGCCGGTCGCCGGCCACGCCGAGCTGCGGGGCGAAGACATCGTAGTTGGAATCGTAATTGAGCCCGTACTCCGTGCCGCCGTCGACGAACGCCCAAGCGGCCACCTCGACCGCGTCCGCCGGTTTTTTTCCGCAGCCGCCGAGCATCAATGCGCACATGATGGCCAGGCCGCCGATGACTTCGCGGATAGGTATGCCCAACGCCTCTTGTCCCAGTTGATGATTTGAAGTGCGCGCCGCCGGGCGCGATAGACTCATACTACCGTGAACGCGCGCGCGAGGCCAAGGATGCGCGCGTTATGGCTGACCGCTCACGCTGATCTCGCCCGACCCGCTGGTGGGATAGCGCTCGAAGATCGCGAGAAACTCCGACGCATCGCGCAAGAAGATATCGACCAGCCGCGGATCGAAATGCCTGCCGCGCTGCGCGCCGATCCAGTCGATGACCTCTTGCACATTCCACGACTTCTTGTAGATGCGCTCGGAGATCAGGGCGTCGAACACATCGGCCAGCGCGACGATGCGCCCATACACATGGATATCCTCGCCCCTGAGCCCCTGGGGATAGCCGCTGCCGTCCCACTTCTCGTGATGCTGTAGCGCGATGATACCGCCGGCGACCAGGATGTCGCGCTGGGAGTGCCGCAGCATGGCGTGTCCGATGCGCGTGTGATTGGCCATGATCCTGCGCTCGTCCTCGGTCAGACTGCCGGGCTTGAGCAGGATCTCATCGGGGATGCCGAGCTTGCCGATGTCGTGCAAGGGCGCGGCGGTGGCCACCAGATCGATATCGTTTTCGGGCAACCCCAGCTTGGTCGCCAGCAAGCGGCAGTACTCGCTGACGCGCTTCGTGTGGCTGTTGGTTTCCTTGGAGCGCTGCTCCTCGATCACGCCCATGGTGTAGACGGTCTCGCGCACCGTGCTCTCGATCTCGTGATTGAGCGCGACCAGCTCGCGGTTTTTCTGCTGGAGCAGCTCTTGGTGTGCGATGACTTCCTGGTTGAACAGATTGAATTCGTCGGCGACATGGGCGAATTCCCGCGTGGCGAACGCATCCCGGTTCAGCGGTTCCTGCTGGTGGTAGGCCCGCCGCGCCTTTTCGATCAGCGCCTCGAGCGGGCGCGTGACGTGCTGCTGGATGGTGCGCGAGGTATTGAGCAGGATCAGCACCAGAAACACCAGCGAGATCGACATGATGCCGCCGAGCACCAGCAGCGCGCGGTTGCGGTAGGCCGTCACATCGAGTTCGAGGTCCACCGCCCCGAGCACCGTGCCCGCCTCGACCTTATGACAGGTCAGGCAATTGAGGCTGCCCTCGCTCTCCGCCACATAGGGGATGATGGCGCGGATCGTGGGCCGGCTGCGCCATTCATCGAGCACGAACACCGGCCGGCCGCTGGCGAAGGCCTTGAGCGCGACGGCATCGACGGTCTTCTCCAACCCCTGGCCGGCGCCGAACTGATCGGTCACCCCCTGGCCGCGGATGACGTGCAGGCGATTGATCTGATGCAGCTGGCGGATCTCCTGCAGATAGTAATCGCGCTTGTCCATGATCCCGCCCTTCATATGCGCGGTGAGGCCGGACTTCACCAGATCGGCATGGGCCAGGGCCTGGTTCTCGATGGCATCCTTGGAGAGCGCGCGGAAATTGAGACCGGTGATCAGCAGCAGACAGATCGCCAGGACCAGCAGGAAATTGATCAGATATTTGACGGTGATGGTCTGGATACTGGGTTTCAGCATGCCTCACCTCGCTGGCTGTGGTCATTCCCCCGGTGACGCCTCATGGGCGGCCGCCTCTTCCTGCGCGCCGCGCACGGGCACCGCGCGCAATACGTAGTGATGTTCGAAATACACGATATAACCTTCGTACTCCCAGCGGGTGATCGGCGGCTTGCCCACCGCGGGCAGCATCGTGCGCGGCGCGCCGAACTTGAGCTTGACCTGCTCCATGGTCATCCCCGCCACGGGCAGGGGCACGGCGGGCGCCTCGGTCTGCTCCGGCGGCATGGCCAGCACATCCGCCCGTGCCCACGGCGGCGACAAGATGAGGAAGGCGGCGGCCAGTACGTATCGTTTGTGCATGCGATCTGATCCTATGGGTTAAAGGTGACTCATACGTCTTCATCGGCACGCGAGCGCCGAAGTACAACATTTTCACACTGCGACTGGCTTCCGGCTAACGCCCGTGGCATCGATCGAATCCTCATGCCCCGCCATCGGGCTCACGGTAGTGCACACGCCACAGCCTGCACGCCAACCGGTAGGCGAGATAGAGTCCGCCGAGCGGCAGCAGTATGGTTTGAAACAGAAAGATCACGATCAGATTGATCACGTGCTTGCTGATGTCGGCGGCGGCCTGTTTATAGGCGTCGATCTTCGCGGTGATGTCCAGTGTGCCGGTGGTCGACTCCAGATATTCCTTGGCCTTTTCCCAGAGGGATTTATCTTCCGGCACGGCGATGCCCTGCTCCGCCGCCTGGTTGACAGAGTCGATGCTGGTCGTGGTCTGTTCCAGCTTGCCGGAGGCCTGCGCGTATTCTTCCGCCAGGAATTCCGCGTAGACCAGCTCGCTCGCAATGGCGATCACCGGCACGCAGAAGCGCAGCACCAGCAACACCAGCGAGAGCCGCACGAGCCAGCGGCGCCAGGCCGCGCCGTGACGCGGCAACCACAACGCCGCCAGCGTGGCCAGCAGCAGGGCGATAAAGCCCACCGTGAACACCGGCCAGGCGCTGATCTGCAGCAGGATCTTCTGGATGCCGACCGAGGCGCTGCTCGCCAGCATCACCCAGGAAAACCGCTCCACCAGATCGTTGACCGGATCGAGGATCTCGCCGGGTGCGAGATTCACGCCGATCCCGCCTGGCTCGATCGCCACCTCGGTGCCCTGCGCCACCGAGATCACGCCGTTCAAGGCGCGCGCCACGCCAAAGGCCACCAAGGCGCGGGTGAGCGTGGTGTCGGTGTATTCCACGCCCGCGCGATCGATCAAGCCGGTGCCGGCGAAGACGACACCGGCGATTAGGAGCACGGATAAAAGTATCTTGCGCAGCGGCATGTCTAATGAACATCGGATTCAGGCTGACGGATTCACAGACTATAGAAGCTCGCCCTTTGGCGGGGCAATCGATATTTCAATAAAAAAGGCTGGCCCTGTGCGCACAGGGCCAGCCTTTGCACGGGGCTGAAGATCGCCGGGTTACTGGATCACGCCACAGGCCACGCGCGCGCCACCACCGCCCAGTGCGGCAGGATGGTCGGAATGGTTGTCGCCGCCGGCGTGTATCATCAGGGACCGACCGCCCTTAAGATCACGGAGTTTCAGGCGCGGCGCGAGCACCGGCTGCGTGGCGGCGCCATCGGCACCCACATACAGCGGCGGCAGGTCGCCCAGGTGGCCTTCGCCCCACGGCGTGCCATGCTGGTTGGTGGACTTCGGATCATAGTGACCGCCGGCGGCCAGCGCGGGGACCATTTTTCCGTCTTTTTCCTTGGGCGCGCAGCTCGGACTCTGGTGCACATGAAACCCGTGCACGCCCGGCGTCATACCTTGCAAGGAAGGCGTAAACACCAGACCGTATTTTGATTCACTGATGGTGACCTGGCCCACACTGGCACCGACACCCTTTTCATCGACCAGGTGCATGGGCACCACGACATCGGCAACTGCACTCGCGGATGATAGCGACAACAGCACTGCAATCATCTTATTCATCTCTCTTACTCCTTGATGGTTTTGATTTGGGCAAAAACGCGATTCTTCATGGATCCATCCTTAATTTTGTGCAGCAGGACGCGATCCTTACTAAGGTAATCAACTATATCTCACATCCTCCCTTGTTTCATGCACATTTCAACCGATCAATCTGTGCGCAATATGATGCCCAGGGAACGGACTGCCGCTATGGCAGTCCGTGCTCTCACTCAATGATCAATGCCCCGCCTTGCCCTGCGTCATCGACACCGGCTTCGGCGTCTTGTCCGTGCTCACCGGCAGGATCGGGTACTCGACGCGCGGCTGCTGACCGGTCAAGGTGCGCAGGAAGGCCGTGATCGCCTTGACCTCTTTATCCTTCAGCTCGATGCCCAGCTGGGTCGCGCCCATGATGCCGACCGCCTGTTCCAGGCTCCACACCGTGCCGGAATGGAAATACGGCGCGGTCAGCTCGATGTTGCGCAGCGGCGGGGCGCGGAAGACATATTCATCGGAGGCGGTTTTCGTGACGGCATAGCGGCCCTTGTCACCCGCGGGCAGCACCTCGGCGCCGGGCTTTTCAACCACACCGAAGGGATAGTAGCCATTGCCGCCGATGTTCACGCCGTTGTGGCAGCCGGTGCAACCCTTGTCGATGAACAGCGCCAACCCGGCCTTTTCATCCTTGTTCAAGGCGGTTTCATTGCCTTCGAGGAACTGGTCGAAGCGCGAGGCCGGCGTGATCAGCGTGGCCTCGAAGGCCTCGATCGCCTTGGCCATATTGTCGAAGTTCACCGGCGTCTTTTCGCCGGGGAAGGCCCTTTCAAAACGAGTGACATACTCCGGCAGACTGTTCAGCGTCTCCTCGACCAACGCGGGCGTGCTGGCCATCTCGACCCCCGCCTGCACCGGCCCCTTGGCCTGGGCCTTGAGATCCGCGGCGCGGCCATCCCAGAATTGCGCGACGTTGAACACCGCATTCAAGACCGTCGGCGCGTTGCGCGGGCCCTTCTGCCAGCCGTGACCGATCGAGGTTTCGAGGTTGTCGTCGCCGCCCATGCCCAGGTTATGGCAGGTGTTGCAACTGATCAGGCCGCTGGAGGAGAGGCGCGGCTCGAAAAACAGCATCATGCCCAGTTCCACCTTTTCATGGGTCACGGCATTGCCCTTGACGCTGGGCACGACGGCCGGGATGGGCTGGAAATGCTGCTTGGCCTTTTCGACGAGGGGGTCGGCCGCACTCGCCGACGCGCTCACGGCCAGACCGGCGATGAGCGAAAGAGGGATCAGTTTTTTCATGGGGGGCTCTCCTGTGTTCTTCAATATATTTAGTGAGATATAGGCGAAATTAAATCGATTCTAAAGCGCCGCGCGCATTCTAGAGAAAAGCGTAGAACAAGTCTATCGAGGATGATGGAAATGCGGCGGCTCGAAACCGCCCGCGAGGTGTCGCGACGATCAGTCTACCCGCTGAAGGGCATAGATCTCGCCCTTGATCCACTCGCCGCGCTCCTTGCGGATGTCCACCGGCTGGCTGGCTTGGATCGTGAATCCGTGCTGCCGCGCCAGCGCTTCGATGTAGGCGCGGGAATGCGCGTAGCGCACCGATGTGGTGAGATGGAAGCCGTCGCCCGCGGCGTGTTCGACGGAGAAGACGAACCACGCCTGCGGCAGGGCCTTGGCGCGGACGTGCGCGAACACCGGCTCCAGCGCGCCGACATAGATGAACACATCGGCGGCGACGAACAGATCATAGAGACGATCGGTCCGCTCCAGAAACGCGTTGATGTCGCTGACGTGCAGCGCATCGTAGAGCCGCTTCTTTTGCGCCTCCGCGATCATCTTGGGCGCGATGTCGATGCCGGTCAGATGCGCGGCGGCCGGACGGAACTCCTGGCCGCACAGCCCGGTGCCGCAGCCGAGATCCAGCACGCTGGCGAAATGGGCATCGGCGGGAAACAGCGCGCGCAGTTGCGCCGGGATGGTGTAGCCGAGATTGCTGGCGAGGTGCTGCTCGAATTTTTCCGCATAGCCGTCGAACAAAGTGGTGACGTATTCATCGGGCGGCCGTGCGGGCGTCTGGCCCTCGATCGCGGCGATCATGAAGCGCGTGGACTCGGTGTCGTACCTGGCATCCAATGCGCGCGCCTTCTTGAGATATTCCACCGCCTCGCTGTTCCGGCCGCGCTCCTTGAGCACACTGCCCAAGGCGAAGCAGACATCGGCATAGTGGGGGTCCAGCTGCAACGCAAGACGGCAGTAGTGCTCGGCTTCGTCGAACCGTTGTGATTGCCAGAAGATATAGCCGAGGCCGTAATACGGGCGCGTCATGCGCGGATCGAGCTGCATGGCCTTCTGATAGTGCGGATAGGCCTGCTCCTTCATCCCTTTCTGCATGTAAAAATCCGCCGCCAGGCACTGGAGCGTGGGCCGGTTGGGATCGATGGCCAGTGCCCGCACGAAATAATGCAGCGCCTCGTCGACCTTGCCCTGCTCGGCGTAATTGGTGGCGATCAGGCGATTGGCGTCGAAATCATTCGGATTGTCGCGCAACACACGCAGATACAGCTCCTCGGCCTCGCGGTAGCGGCCTTCGCACTGCTTGTTGAGCGCCTTCTTCAGACGTTTGTCTTCCGCCAAACCCCTTCACCTCTCGACACGATCAGCTGCAGCGCCCGCATAACGCATCGCACCCGGCCAACCTGCCCGGATCATATCACAGGCCAGATGCGTGCAGCATCCAGGCGGCGAGGACATACCACACAGCAGCGCCCTCTCCAAGCCACAGCCGGCAGCAAACTCGCTTGCTATACTTCAATTGACATCTTCAGCGCGGGGGTACGGCCCATGTTCAAGCTACAGGCACAGCCCTATGTTTCCGGGCGGGTGCGCGGCGTGATCCGTCATGGCGCCGGAGACGCCACCGCCGACAGCCTGGTGGTGATACCGCAACGCGAGCTGGCGGAATTCAAGTCACCCTGCGCCGGCTTGATCGTCGTCAACGGCGCGCCCTTCTCGCACGTCATGGCCCGGATCTTGGGCCAGGCGATCCCGACCGTCATGATCGATGCCCGCCAGGCGGAAACCTTGCAGCCGGGCATGGAGCTGATACTCGATGGG
>CAZKZP010000030.1:28358-37504 GCA_964557295.1 uncultured Chromatiales bacterium
CTCGATGGGGGCAGCGGCTGGCTGTTCGACGCCGATGTGCTGGAGACGATGCCGCCGGAATCACGCCCCGCCCCGCTTTCCCGCTCCGCCCCCCTCGAAACCCTCGACCAGCTCACCATCGAGCTGCGCGCCAGCGTCGGCACACCCAGCGCGGCCGAGCGCGCCGTCGCGCTCGGGGCCAGCACCATCGGTCTGCTGCGCAGCGAATATCTGGCCTATAACAGCGAGACACCGCCATCCGCCGCGGCCTTCGAACAGGAACTCACCGCGTACGTGCACGCGGCCGCGGGCCTGCCGATGACGATACGGTTGCAAGATATCGCCAGCGACAAGCTACCGCGCTGGTGCCGCGCAATCGCCGGCCTGGAAAACCCCCTCGGTGCGCGCGGTGTGCGCCTGTATCAGCGCGCCCCGGTGCGCAGCGCCATGCAGGCGCTGGTGACAGCCGCCGGCCGGGTGGCGCAGCGACAGGATCTCCGCCTGTTGCTGCCCTTTATCACCCACCCGGAAGAATATTGCGACTGCCGCAACGAGATCGAAGCCACGCTCGCCGCGCCGCTGGCCATCGGCGCCATGATCGAAACCCCGGCCGCGGCCTTGATGATCGATGAATTCCTCCGCACCGCCGATTTCGTCGCCCTCGGCTGCAACGACCTCATGCAGGGCCTGTTCGCCGCCGACCGCTGCAACGCCGAGGTCAGCGGCCTGCTCAATCCCTACGCCCCGGCGCTATTCAGACTGCTGCGCCAGATCGCACGCGACGCCGGCGAGCGCACCGCGCAGATCCAGGTCAACGGCATGCTCAGCGCCATCCCGAGCGTGTTGCCGGTCTTGCTCGGACTCGGCTACCGCATCTTCTGTGTCGATCCGCTGCTGATCGCGCCGATGGCGCACGTCATCCGGCAGACCGACACCGAGCAGGCCGCGCGGCTCGCGGAAGTCGTCTGTCTTGCCGGAGATACCGCCGAGGTCAGGCAGGCACTGGCGCTTTGAAGGAGCAAGCAACCCTGTGGTGATCTTTGATGCATTAAGTGAACCCCGGGTTTCACGCAAACCGCTCAACCCGGGCTACATACTATGTTCCTGGTTGCCTCACGACGATGAGGTGCGCAATGCGCACCTCGTCCCCAGGTTTTAAAACTGGATAATTGAAGAGTCCTGGGTAATAACATAACGCCGAGACCCGTCGCTACTGAAAAAGACGAAACGTCCATGCCGCCCGTCGGGAATGGAAAATGTCTCGGCCGGGGTCAAAAAGGAAGCTTCAAAAATGCTGATCGTCTGGTCCTCGTTTCCGGTGCCAAGCCACCAAGGTATCTGCTGGATCAGCGCCACCTGATTTCGCTCCTTGGAATGATCGAGATGCTGGATCATACTCACCGACGGCAAGGTGCCGCGATACTTCATATCTTCGGCCTGTATAGTAGAAGCCCTGAACGCATACCCGCATTTCGTGAAGATCGTCAGTCCATCCTCGGATATCCACAAATCACCGCACATCGGATAATCGCCGTGATAGGGTGAATTATACAAATAGGCCAGATTGCCGGCTGAAATGTCATAGGTTTCGATATCGTCCGGAGACAAACCGTTGTTGGCACCGTAGATGCGTGTTCCATTGGGATGCAGCTTACCGACCGTACCGGCATAGATCGACATGCCTGTCGATAGCGACTCCTCACCCGTCTGGATATTGACTGCGTGTACATTTGTCCATTGATCACGGCGCGGAAAGGCATAAGCGTAACCATTGCCAGCCAGCACCACATCGAGCACATCGGCTGAAACCGCCAGTGTCTTCACGAGAGTGGCCTTATCAAGATCAATGTATGAGATCCAGCCGTCATGCCCCACCGCGGCAGAATGCCCGTCGGGGCTCACCGACACCGAAGTGGGCGGCAAGGAAAGCGTGATCGGCGTATCCAGCTTGGTCAGGGGATCATAGATATGGACAGCGGAGCTCGGTGCGGCTGAGACCATGACGATCTTGTCCAAGGCTTGGCTGTATTCGGCATCCAGCACGCTGTAAGACAATGATTCAATGTCGTAAATCACCACCGACATTGAGGCTGCAGTGCTGTCCAGCTTGCCGTCATTGACGATCAGGCTGACCTCGTAGGTTCCAGCAACGTCGGGGGTAAAACTTGATGTGACTTGATCAATGCTCGAGAGACTGGCGGTGCTGGTTGCAGGCTTGGCGGTCAGCGACCACCGATACGTCAGGTTGGCAGCTTCCGGGTCGCTGCTCAGAGAGCCGTCCAGCGTCAGGGGGATATTCACCGATGCGCTCGTCACAACCGGAATGCGCGCTACCGGAGGTTCGTTCACGACCGGCCCCCAGGTGCCCGCCGACTGACTGACCCAGTCTCGATTGAGGCGGGATTCAAACTCCCCATCGCCGTCGAAATCTGCAATCAGCGCTACTGATGCAGCCGTCACAGGCAGTATCCGCAGGCTGCGATCACCGGCCCCGCTCAACACCAGCGGCCCGCCGGCATCCGGATAGCTCTGATTGATCGAACTGTAGTTCAAAGGATTGACCGTCGAGATATCGACGAAGCCGTGGTCCGAGTGATAAAAGCGGCCGCTCGCCACCAAGGAATAACGGGTCGGCGAGATGATGTTGTCGTATACCCTGATCAGTGACATATTCTCGGCCTGGGTCTGACGGCCGGTTTGATTATTTTGCGTCACCACATTCAGCAGGCTGGTTTCCTTTTGCTGGTCCAGCTGAATGGCGGTCTGCAAGGTGCCATGCACGGTCGCATCGCTGGTTTCATCCGAAAAATAGACATTGTTGAACGACACAGTGAAATCGGTCGGTGTGTCGTAGTATCCCGAATATGCGCGGATGGCCATGCTGACTGAGCCATTGATGTAGATGTCGCTCTCGCGGCAACTGATGAATGTCAGGGTGATATTTCCGACATTGTAGGTATTCAAATCGCTGGTGATTCGAACGCTGCCGGAAAGTTCGCAAGGATACTCCTGTGACATCGCTCGAGCGGCAGTCATGGAGGACACCCGGCTGCGCCGCACTCGGTCAACAACGCTCTGACCCAGATTCGAAATCCCATCGATCGTGGCATTGGCCTTGGCGCTGGACTCGATAGCATATTGTGCCCTGATCAGGTTGCCGGACTCGGTATATTCGCCGCCCACGACCTGTGCGGCGATGTCAAACGCATTGCCTGGTGACAATACGGCGGCGTTCGTGCTTCCTGTATATGTGATTGGAACAACCGGTGCGGAAGATGATGGTCCGTTGTCACCACCTCCGTTACAGGCAGCCAGCGTCATCGCCAGCAGCGCCATGCCGAGCACTTGGGACGAAAAAGAAGGGATTCGCATGATTTCAATTCCTTTTGCAGGATGGGTAGGACCGCCAGCCTACAATATCCCCATAATTTTTGAAATATACCTCGACCAGTTTGCAGCCCGGACTTTCCGCGAGGGAACAAGGGGAAGGCACTCAATGTGCTGAAAATTCGCAGAAATTTTCAACCCCTTGCCGAGCTGTTGTCACGTACGGAAAATAGCTCAATGCAGCATGCCCCCGGCGCGCGCGATGCCGACAACGCCGACCAACACCCAGAACATATTGAGCAAGGTGTAGGCGTTGTCTTTCTTGAGGATGGAGCACCACGACAGCATCACGGCGTCGATGGTGTTGAAGATCCAGACGAACATGAAGGGGCTCTCCGGCCCCATCCAGCTCACCAGACTGAAACTGAAGATCCGCATCAGCACCCCGACCATCTCGATGGTTTGAAGGTAGCGGCGCACAAAATTATTCAACGCGCTGATCTGCATCGCAGAGACTCCTGATTGAATGACGCGACCATTCTGAACAAAAAGGTGACGAAAGGGGATTTATTTTTCGGCGCCGTGCAATGGTGATCCCGCAATAAAAGGCCGCCGCCTTTTACCCCCTCTCCCGCAGGCGGGAGAGGGCTGGGGTGAGGGTCCCAGCAGTCTATTTGGCCGTCGAGTCACGTAGATCGCCGGCAACAACATGCGATATTCGTCACGTTGGTTTGTGCCGCGTGAGCACTCACCCGGCTGCTCAGAAAAGACGAATCAATACTTGATACATGGCCGACAGCACCGCGACGTACCCGCCGACTAGGCATATCAGCTTGAAGTAAAAATACGGGTTGCCTGGGAGACACCCCAGCAACCACAGCTTTCGATCAAATTCGGTGCGCAGCCCCGCCTCTGCCTTGAAGGTCTCGAAATCTTCGAATATGAACCGCGTTATTGGCCACAACGCTGGAATACATAACACCGTGGCAACAAGGAGCAGTTTAGGATGATCAAATGAACCCAGGAGCTCAGCAATCAAGGCAGTTTATCCTCATCCAACTTGCACGTTTGTGATGCCAGTCCATAGATACGGGCTGCTTTGTTCGGACCGAGGTCCTGTCAGTGGGCATGCGCGGCCGGCTCAGGAAAATGGCCCTTCGCAGGCTTGGTCGCCGCTTCCCATAGCCCTTCCACATAGTGGACGTAGGGCACGTACGCTTCGACATAGTGACGGCCTGCCTCGACATCGTCCGGAGCGAATTTTTTCTGACTTATCGCAGCGTGAAAGTGCTCGCGCAGGCCCTTACGGATCGCGTCGGTAAGTAGCTTCTCCACAGCCTCTGTCGAGCCACTCTCGAGTGCCTTGTCGGCGGCGGGAATGGCGGGACCAAGATCAAGGCCCGCCGGTTTCAGGCCTGTGTACGGTGCACCTTCGGACGCACGATGGACGCGGACAAGGGTCTCAAAAAAGAATGTGTCCGCAAGGCTTTTCGCCTCCGGCCCCAGTTTGCGGACAGACAGCGTGTGGTCAAAGGCACGGCGAATCTCCGGCTCGCCATCCTTGGGAACCCACGGCAGCACTAGATTGACGTTGCCTGTATCGAGTGCTTTCCTCGCGAGTGTTACTACCGGCCCGTCCAGGCCATCGCAGTGAGCCGTGGCGAGGCTAGGGATCATCATCAACATCATAAACAGGGTGCATAGAGTGGATGCTAGTGAGACTGGTTTGTACGCGCTCATGTGTATTTTCCTTTGGGTTGATGGCTTGGCAAAGCCAAACGTTAAGGGGAGCTACTTCGCGGCGACTCTCTTGAACGGCGGGTTAGGCAGGATGCACATTGAGGAAACCCAAGCCGACGCGCTGTGCAGGTGATTGCGGTTTCGTTTGCAGCAGTACAGCTAACACAAATAATACTAGCAGTAGAACAATGTTTATTTTCAAAGTGAAACGCGAAAACTTTCCTACTTGAACGAGTGCAAAAGCTGAACCCGTTGCCGAAGCCAAAGCAGAGAACCAATCCTCGTTGTGAATAAAAAACCGTTGCCAACAAAATAACGCAGAACCAAATAATTGCGCGACCGATGGCAAGTAATATCGTTTTTGAGATAGTCATGTATAAACAATCTTTACAAGGCGGCGGGGTTGCGTGGTCGTGAGGTTACGCATCATGTCCCTGGTTCCTTTGCGCGTGGGTCGATGCGGGAAGTCCATCATCGCGGATGGGAGAGCGCACAAGCAGGGCGATCTCGCCTCGCGTCATGCCTCACGGCATCAACTGTTCCAGCGCGGCGGCGGTGTTTTCGCCGGTGCGGTAGTCTTCGTTGAGGAGGACGACACCGTCGGGGCCGATGACGAGGATCTTGCCCATGGCGCCGTGGTAGGTGTTGAAGACTTGCAGGTCGGCATCGACCAGCACGGTGAAGGCGGAACCGGCGTAGCCGTTGCTCTGTTCCATGGCGCGGGCGTTTTCGACGGTGCCGCTGACGTAGTCCACCAGTCCGTAAACTACTTGGCCGCGGCCGGCGAGACGCGGGATGAGCTCGTTGAGCAGGTGGTCGGTGTGGCCAAGGCATACGGGGCACCACATGGTGAAGTAGAGCACGATGGCGTCGGCGGGTTGCGCGCCGCCGGCGAGGTGTTCGGAGAGCGTGAAGCTCGCGCCGGTGCTGTCGGCCAAAGTGAAGTCCGGCGCGCGCTGGCCGGGCTGCACGCCGACCGTGCCGGCGGTGACCGCCGGGCGGCGATCCTCATCGGAGGGCCGCAGGTCGTCTTCCACCGCGCCGAGGCAGGCGGTGAGGCCGAACGCCAAGAGCGCTACCGTGATGAGGCGCGCGCCGCGCTCAAGGAAACACATGGCTGACTCCTACGGTGAAGATGTCGGTGGTCGGGAAGTTGCGACCCCAGCCGTCGCGCTGGAGGGCGTGGCTCCACGCGGCGCGCACCACCCAGATGCGGGCGGCATCGGCCCAAGCCAGCGCGAGGGCGGCGGCGCGTTTGCGCAGGCCCGAGGTGGGATCGCGTTCGCCGTCGATGCGCGCTTCGTCTTCCCACAGATCGCTGTAGCTTGCGGTGGCGGTCCAGGTGTCGGCCGCTTGGGTGAAGACGGTGTAGCCGACGCCGAGCGTGGCGCTGGCCCGGTCGCCCAGCTGTTTGTCGTAGGGGGCGACATATTCGCCGAACTCGCGGTTGACCGGGCGCTCGGGATGCGTGCCGTAGCTCAGGCTCAGCGTGGCGGTCCAGGGATACACGGTTTTCTCCAGCACCAGGAGGCCGTCGAGCCGGTAGAAGCCGCGCCCGGTGATGTCGAAGTTGTCGCGCACGTCATCATACGGTGAGGTGCCGGTGGGCACGGTGAGACTCACGCCCCAGTAGACGGCGGGCTTGAGGTCCACCCAGCTCTCGACGCGCCAGACGCACATCACGTTGTCGAAGGCCTCGTACCACAGTGTCAGCGCCATGTCGCCGAGGCCCTCGGTGTTGCGTTCGAGCCCGGCGTATTCGTTGCGATTCCACACGTAGGGCACCGACAGCGCGGCCTGCCAGTTGTCGCCGAGGCGGTGGGCGGCGCCGAGATTCAAGCGGTATTGATTGAGGTCGGCGCCGGGCGGATCGGGCGACCAGGTGCCGTCGCCGCGCCAGAAGCCGTCGTAGTGTTCGGCATCGACGGCGACATCCACCATCGATTGCGAGAACTTGGGCAGCACCAGGCTGGAGGCCGCGCCGCCGCCGCAACAGGAGGCGGCGTGAACAGAAAAAGAGATAACGAGGGCCAGCACGGCCCCCGTTATCCACACCCCCGCGCCCCGAATGGAGGGACGAGACGCGGGGTTCAAACCTTGGCTATACAACATGTCACGGCGCCGTGAAGATCAGTTCTGGATAGGCGCCGGCGGCGGTCTTCATCGCGTTGCCGTTGACCGTGAGCTTCAGCTGCGCGGTGTTGCGGGCGGTGGTGCTCAGCCCGGCGAACGCGGTGAGGGTGTAGCGACCGCTGGTGCCGTCGGCGGTGAGCGCCTGCCAGCTGACGCCATTATCGAGGGAAACCTCGACCGTGACCGTGGCGAGCGTCACATCCGGACGCAGCCCCGAGGTCGCATCCCGCACGCCTTGCAGTTTGCGCCCGGCATAGACGCTGGGAAACGACAGCGTGTGCGCGTGCGGATCGGGACCGGACGGGTTGGCGATGTTCTGGGTGGAGACGAACACGGTCAAATCATGGCCGCCCGTGTTGTTGGGCTCGACCGCGTGCAGCCAGAGGCGGTAAGGGCGCGCCTGGCTCATGCCCATCATGGTGGTCCATTGGTCATCGGTATGGCTGCCGGAGGCGGAGAGCACATCGCTGCCCATGGTCATCTTCACCTGCGGATGGAAGATGACGGGGACGCGCGTCACGTCAGTGGTCGTGGCGCGGTCGCCGTCGGCATCTTCCTTCACGTAGGCGACATAGTCCCACACGCCCATCGGCATTCCATTGGCCATGGCCGAGGCCATGACGTAATAGTTGTCGAGCACATACTGGCCGGCCGCCTTGGCGCTCATGTCGGGATCGTGGCCGTGCGGCGTGGTGTGATCATGGCCGTTGAGCATGGACATCATCGGGTGGTTGCTCAGGCCGACGATGTCGGGATCGGTGGTGATATCGATCGGCTGCTGGGTGTCGGCGTCGGTCAGCGTCAGGCGATGGCGCACGCGCGCGGTCCAGAAGCCTGCTTGAAACGGCGCATCGGCCACGGTGTCGAGCGCCACGGTGATGCGGCGGCCCTGCGGCGTGGTGATGGTCTTCGCCGCGCCGGCGGCATCGTAGCTGACCGGCGGCAGCATCGAGGGGGCACTCAACCCGGCCTGATTGGCCGTGGCGTTGCCGACGAAGGCAGCGTGCGCCTTGAGCAGACGGAACGGGAACGCGCTGTCGTGATGCAATGTTTCGAGGTTGAGGGTGCCGATCGTGACCGGATTGCCTGCGCCGTTCGTGCCATCGAGATCCCCGTCGCTCAAATCCTCGGCCAGCGCACGCGGCAGGACGGCGATGTCGTTGCCGGATACGCCAAGCTCGCTGGCCAGCTGACTGAACATGCCGGCGCGGAAGGCCGCATCCTTGTCCTTCTGATCACGCGCGCTGGCCGCGGTGCTGTCGGTCGTCGCCGGATCGAACGGCACGGCGCTCGTGTCCGGCTGATAACCAAAGGCGTTTTCAAAGGCCGTCTTTGCATCCGCCAGCGTCATGCCATGATCGGCCACCAGGGCGCGGAGGAGCGTGCTGTCCGGCGTGACCGGGGCCTTGCCCGCCTGCCCGGCCTGGAACTGATTGACCGCGGTACGCAGGGCGAGCGGATGGGATGCATCGAGCGTGACGCTCCCGCCCGAGACCTCATCGGTATACGTCCCGGTCACCTCGAAATCGAGCTCGCCGCTCAACGCCGCATCGGGCAGCGCAACGGCGAAGGCGCCATTGGTCACCGACCCGCTCGCGAGCGTGGCGCCCGCGCCGTCACGCACGGTTACCGTGCCGTTCACGGCCCCGGCCACGGCCATGCCGGAGATCGTCGTGGTGGAATCATCGTTGCTGCCGCCGCAGCCCGCCAGGATTGCGCTCAAGGCAATAGGCAGCGCCAGCTGCCGGAACAGGATCGGGTTCATAGTCATCTCCTCGGAGTCGTCGGCGCGATACCGCCGTGTTATTTCTTCTCGCCGACATCCTAACGAGGCATTGATGCGCTGTCGTGAGACATAATGTCGCACCCCGGCGTATTGTCATCCTCCTTCTTTCAGCCCCTCTCCCGCAGGCGGGAGAGGGGTTGGGGTGAGGGGTTTCATCGGGGCTTCGCCGCGGCACATCAGG
>CAZKZP010000031.1:0-4464 GCA_964557295.1 uncultured Chromatiales bacterium
AACTCGCGACCCCAACCTTGGCAAGGTTGTGCTCTACCAACTGAGCTATTCCCGCTTGAGGTCCGCACATTTTAATGAAATCAGCTTAACTGTCAACTCCTAAATCATCAATTTCTTGGCATTAATTTTTGATCAGAATCGGCCAGGCGGCCCGGATATAAAGCAGCATGGACCAGAGCGTCAGCACCGCCGCGACGTAGAGAAATACCAAGCCGGCATCCGCCGTGGAGAACCCGCCGATGTGAACCGCGTACAGGAGCAAGATGATGGCGATCATCTGGGCGGTGGTCTTGATCTTGCCGATGATCGACACGGATACCTTGGTGCTTTGCCCGAGTTCGGCCATCCACTCCCGCAGGGCGGAAATAGTGATTTCGCGGCCGATGATGACGATGGCGGGCAAGGCCAGCGCGATATTGCTGAAACTGGTGGGATTGCGCTCGACCAGCATCACCAAGGCGGTCGCCACAATGAGTTTGTCGGCCACCGGGTCGAGAAAGGCGCCGAAGCGCGAGGTCTGGTTCAATCGCCTGGCCATGTAGCCATCCAGCCAATCCGTGACCGAGGCGATCACGAACAGGCTGGCCGCGCCGATATGCGCCCACCCGTACGGCAGATAATACAGCAGCACGAAAAACGGGATGATCAGGATGCGGATCAGGGTGAGGATTGTCGGAGTATTGAGGGTCATACGTCACATGGACTCATCGCTGTGAAAACTGTCGTAGATGCGCTGCGCGAGCTGGCGACTGATCCCTTCGACCCGGGTGAGGTCTTCGACTCCGGCCCGGCTGATTTCCTGCAATCCGCCGAATTGCCTCAGCAGTTGCTGGCGCCGCTTGGGGCCCAAACCCGGGATGTCTTCCAACACCGATCGGCTTCTGGACTTGGCTCGGCGCTGACGATGACCGGAAATCGCAAAGCGGTGGGCCTCATCGCGGATCTGCTGAATCAGATGCAGGGCGGGCGAATCCGCGTCAAGTATAAAGGGGGAGTCACGGCCCGACAAGAACAGCGTCTCCTCGCCGGCCTTGCGCTGCGGTCCTTTGGCCACGCCCACGAGGGTCACGCCCTCGATTTGCAGCTCTTCCAGCACGCGCTCAGCCTGCGCCAACTGTCCCTTTCCGCCATCGATGAATAGAAGATCGGGCAACACGCCCTCCCCTTTCTTGATGCGCGTGTACCGTCGCAGCAAGGCCTGATGCATCGCCGCGTAATCATCCCCCGGCGTGATATCCGTGATATTGAAGCGCCGGTAGTCCGATTTGACCGGCCCCTGCGCATCGAACACCACGCACGAGGCCACCGTCGCCTCGCCCATGGTGTGACTGATGTCAAAACACTCCATGCGCTGCGGCGGCCCCTCCAGGCCCAGCGCATCCTGCAATGCCTCGAACCGTTGCAGCATATTGGCCTTGCTCGCCAGGTGGGTCTTCAAGGCGATGCGCACGTTGCTCTGCGCCATTTCCAGCCAGCGCTTGCGCTCCCCGCGCACTTCACTGGCAATGCTGATGGCCTTCCCCGCCTGGGAGGTGAGCACCGCCTCGATCCACGGCTGATCCTCCAGCGCATGGCTGACTAGAATACGTGCGGGGATCTTCTGTCCGGCGCCAAGCTCGGAGAGATAGTACTGCGGGACGAAGGCATTGAGCACATCGCCGGGACCGTTCTGCTCGATGTGTTTGGGATAATAGGTTTTGTTGCCGAGATGCCGGCCGTCGCGGATGAAGAACACCTGCACGCAGGCGGCCCCGGGCGCAGCATCACAGGCGATGACATCGAAGTCACCGCTTTCGCCGCAGACGTATTGCCGCTCCTGTACCCGGCGCAGATTGGCGATCTGGTCGCGATAGCGCGCCGCCTGCTCGAATTGCAGCGCCTCGGAGGCCGCTTCCATGCGTTTGGCCAGCTCATTGATGACTTCCACGTTCTTGCCCTCGAGAAACATCACCGCGTGACGCACATCCTCGGCGTATTGCACGCGCGTCACCAAGTCCACGCAGGGAGCAGTGCAGCGCTTGATCTGGTATTGCAGGCAGGGGCGCGTGCGATTGCGATAAAAGCTGTCTTCGCACTGGCGGATCGGGAAGAGTTTCTGCAGCAGATTGAGGCTCTCGCGCACCGCCGAGGCGCTGGGATAAGGCCCGAAGTAGCGGCCCTTTTCCCGCTTGTTGCCCCGGTAGAAACTCAAGCGCGGAAAATCATCCTCACTGGAGAGGTGGATGTACGGATAACTTTTGTCATCGCGCAACAAGATGTTGTAGCGCGGCTGCAGCGATTTGATCAGATTGTTTTCCAGCAACAGCGCCTCGCCCTCGGTGCGAGTGACGGTGATTTCGACACTCGCCACCTGCGCCATCAAGGCCCGCGTTTTCACACTGTCGAGATGGTTGCGGAAATAACTGGAAAGCCGCTTTTTCAGATTGCGCGCCTTGCCCACGTAGATGACCGCGCCCTGGACATCGAGCATGCGATAGACGCCGGGCTTGGAGGTGACGCCCTTCAGAAAATCATCGGCGTCGAATGCGGAAACGCGCGCCATTTAACTTCGTTTTTTCTCGATGAGTTTTTTTGCCGTGCGGAATACGTCTTCGAACATGTCATCAGTCAGCCGCCTGGTCTGGGTGTTATAGCGGCTGCAATGATAGGAGTCGACCAGGCAACGGCCTTCCGGCAGGACATGTACCGCACCATGGGCGAATTTAAATGCGCCCGGCTTCAAGCCCTGGGCGCGCAGCACTGCCTGGTGCGCGATATTGCCCAAGGCGATGATCACCGCGCCCTGGGGCAACGACGCGATTTCATGCGCCAGATAGCCGTTGCATTCATTCACCTCGGCACCCACAGGCTTGTTTTGCGGCGGGAGGCATTTCACCGCGTTGGTGATGCGGCAATTTTTCAGCTTCAGTCCATCGGTCCTGGAAACCGACTCCGCACGGTTACTGAACCCGAATTTGTGCAAGGTCCGATATAGCAAGATCCCCGCAAAATCGCCGGTAAAAGGCCTCCCGGTGGCATTGGCCCCGTGCATGCCGGGGGCAAGACCGACGATCAGCAGCCCAGGCCTCTCGACGCCAAACGGCGCCACTGGAGCGGCGTGATACCCCGGATACTCCTGTTTGACCTCCTTCAAAAATCCGCTCAAGCGCGGACACCGGGAGCATTCGGCATCAAAAATCGTTTTCTCAGTCATAGTGTTAAGTCACTTCCACATTTATCCCGCACAGTCATTTGGCACTACAGCCGAGGCCAGCGCGCCACCGTGGGCGCGCGGGTGAAATCTTAGCAAAGAATCATCATCGGGACTTGCGGTTAGTGGCTTGAATTCCCGGATTCTTCCGCGAACGAGAGCCCCTCGCCACACAGGAGCAACTCAAATATCGCCCCCTAATCACCCATTATCCGTATGTATTTTAATTGCTCATTGATTCAATGCATTGAATTTTCCAATTGCCATCTCACCCTGGATGGCTCATAAATAATTAATGAATGTTTAAGGTGTCTCTGATTTATTTAGAGCTTCCTTTAAATTTATTCTGACAAAGCCGCTATATATATTTAAAGAAGGGCTGTTTCCAGCATGATACCACCGCCTGCGGCTAGGCACGGAAATAGCATGTATCCGATAGGGATGTCTTCTCCTGATAGTCAGCACTAGGAGCATGGGCCATGAATATTTTTGAAAAATTCACCGCGCGCTACGAGAGTCATCAAGAAGAAGAGTTGACTCTCCAGCAATATCTCGAACTCTGCAAGAAAGATCCTTCCGCCTATGCCACGGCGGCGGAGCGGATGCTGATGGCCATCGGCAAGCCCGAGCTGGTCGACACCCGCCACGATCCGCGCCTGAGTCGGATCTTTTCGAACAAGATGATCAAGCTCTACCCTGCCTTCAAGGATTTTTATGGCATGGAAGAGGCCATCGAACAAATCGTTTCGTACTTCCAGCACGCCGCGCAAGGGCTGGAGGAAAAGAAGCAAGTGCTCTACCTGCTCGGCCCGGTGGGTGGTGGCAAATCCTCGCTGGCGGAAAAACTCAAAACGCTGATGGAGAAGGTCCCGCTTTACGCCATCAAGGGATCGCCGGTCAATGAATCGCCCCTGGGCTTGTTCAATCCGCTGGAGGATGGCCCCATTCTGCAGGAGGACTACGGCATCTCCACGCGTTATCTCTCCGGCATCATGTCGCCGTGGGCGGTCAAGCGGCTGAAGGAATTCAATGGCGACATCACTCAGTTCAAGGTAGTGAAACTCTATCCTTCCGTCTTGAAACAAACCGCCGTCGCCAAGACCGAGCCGGGGGATGAAAACAACCAGGACATCTCCTCGCTGGTTGGCAAGGTCGATATCCGGCAGCTGGAGCATTTCTCGCAGGATGACCCGGATGCCTACAGCTATTCCGGCGGGCTCTGCCTGGCCAACCGCGGCCTGCTCGAGTTCGTCGAGATGTTCAAGGCGCCGATC
>CAZKZP010000031.1:4474-19377 GCA_964557295.1 uncultured Chromatiales bacterium
CTGCTCACCGCCACCCAGGAAGGCAATTACAAGGGCACCGAAGGGTTTGGCGCGATTCCGTTTGACGGCGTGATCCTGGCGCATTCCAACGAATCGGAATGGCAGGCGTTCAAGAACAACAAGAACAACGAGGCCTTCCTCGACCGCATTTACATCGTGAAGGTTCCTTACTGCCTGCGCGTATCCGATGAGGTCAAGATCTACAAAAAACTGCTGCAGAACAGCTCGCTCGCGCAATCACCCTGCGCCCCCGGCACGCTGGATATGATGGCGCAGTTCACGGTGCTCTCGCGCCTGAAAGAGCCGGAGAATTCCAGCCTCTTCTCCAAGATGCGCGTGTATGACGGGGAAAGCCTCAAAGACGTCGATCCGAAGGCCAAGTCCTATCAGGAATACCGCGACTATGCCGGGGTGGATGAAGGCATGGACGGTCTTTCGACCCGCTTCGCCTACAAGATCCTCTCCAAGGTGTTCAACTTCGATCACGGCGAAGTGGCGGCGAACCCGGTGCACCTGTTGTATGTGCTGGAAAAGCAGATCGAGCAGGAGCAGTATCCGAAAGAAATCTACGATAAATACATCTCCTTCATCAAAGGCTATATGTCGCCGCGCTACGCCGAATTCATCGGCAAGGAAATCCAGACGGCCTATCTGGAATCCTATTCCGAATACGGGCAGAACATCTTCGACCGTTATGTCACCTATGCGGACTACTGGATCCAGAACGAGGAATATCGCGACCGGGATACCGGCGAGATCTTCGACCGCGCCTTGCTCAATGACGAACTGGAGAAGATCGAAAAGCCCGCCGGCATCAGCAACCCGAAGGATTTCCGTCATGAAATCGTCAACTTCGTGCTGCGGGCACGGGCCAGCAACAATGGCCAGAACCCGGTCTGGACCAGTTACGAGAAACTGCGCACCGTGATTGAGAAAAAGATGTTCTCGAATACCGAGGATCTGCTGCCCGTCATCTCTTTCAACGCGAAGGCATCGAGTGAAGACGAGAAGAAGCACGAAAACTTCGTCAAGCGGATGGTCAACAAGGGTTACACCGAGAAGCAAGTGCGCTTGCTGTGCGAATGGTATCTCCGTGTCCGAAAATCGCAGTAAGTAAGGAGATGATGTGTCACGCTTTGTCGATCGGCGTCTCAATGGCAAAAACAAGAGTGCAGTCAACCGGCGCCGTTTCATCCGTCGTCATCGGCAGCAGATCAAAAAGGCCGTCGACAGCGCCATTTCCGGCCGCAGCATCCAAGACATCGGCAACGGCGAGAAGATCATCATTCCGAAAAAGGACGTATCGGAACCCAATTTCGGATACGACTACGGCGGCGTGCAGGATCGTGTGCTGCCCGGCAACAAGGAATTCAACAAGGGCGACCAGATAAAGCGCCCGCCGGCCGGGGGCGGCAAAGGCGGCGGCAATGAAGCCAGCGCGGATGGCGAAGGCATGGATGAATTCATTTTCGAGATCTCCAGGGAAGAGTTTCTCGACTTCTTTTTCGAGGATCTCGAGCTGCCCGATCTGGTGCGCAAGGAACTGGCCGTCGTCGAGGAGGAAAAATTCGTCCGCTCCGGCTACACTACCGCGGGTGTGCCAACCAATCTGCATGTGATCCGCTCCATGCGCGGCGCCATGCAGCGGCGCATCGCCATCGGCGGCAAATACAAGCGGCGCCTCAGGGAAGTCGAGCAGCAACTCAGAGAGCTCGAAGCCGAAAATCCCGCCAGCGACCTCATCCCGGAGCTGTTGGAGGAGATGCACTTTCTCAAAGCCCGCATCGCCTCCATTCCCTATGTCGATGAATTCGACCTGCGCTACCGCAATCGCGTCTCGGTTCCCGTGCCGTCGACACAGGCCGTGATGATCTGCCTGATGGATGTGTCTGGCTCGATGACCCAGGATAAAAAGGATCTCGCCAAGCGGTTCTTCATGCTGCTCTATCTGTTTCTGAACCGCAATTATGAAAAGATCCAGATCGTCTTCATACGTCATCACACCCAGGCCAAGGAAGTCGACGAACAGGATTTCTTCTATTCCCGCGAAACCGGCGGCACGGTCGTCTCCACGGCCTTGCGCCTCGCCCACGAGACGATCAGCGAGCGCTATCCCCCTTCAAAATGGAACATCTACATCGCTCAGGCCTCGGACGGGGACAATTGGGACGACGACTCGCCGCGTTGCAGCGAAATACTGTCCAGCCAACTCATGCCCGCGTGCCAATACTACGCCTATATCGAAATCGGCGAGCACAGCCATGTCGGAACACTCTGGCGTGAGTACATCAAGGTCGATCAGGCGTTCGCCCATTTCGCAATGCAGCGCATCGAATCGGCCAGTGACATCTATCCGGTCTTCCGGGCCCTGTTCAAACGGAAGGGGATCGCAGCGTGAGCCGTAAGCAACCGATTTCGACTTCCTCGGAATGGACCTTCGAGTTGCTTGAAGCCTTCGACCGGGAGATCGCCCGGGTCGCCGCCGAGTACAAGCTCGACACTTATCCCAACCAGATCGAAGTCATCAGCGCCGAGCAGATGCTCGACGCCTACTCCTCGGTGGGCATGCCGGTGGGCTACAAACACTGGTCATACGGCAAACAATTCATCTCGCTGGAGAAAAACTACAGCCGCGGGCACATGGGGCTCGCCTATGAAATCGTCATCAACTCCAACCCTTGTATCGCGTACTTAATGGAGGAAAACACCCTCACCATGCAGGTGCTGGTGATCGCCCACGCCTGTTATGGGCATAACTCCTTTTTCAAGAATAATTATCTGTTTCGCACCTGGACCAACGCCGACGCCATCATCGACTACCTGCTGTTCGCCAAGAATTACATCACCCAGTGCGAAGAAAAGTACGGCGAGGAAGAGGTGGAGCTGTTGCTCGACTCCTGCCACGCCCTCATGAATCTCGGTGTGGACCGCTACAAACGGCCGCAAAAGCTTTCCATGAGGGAAGAACACCAGCGCCAGAAGGAACGCGAGGAGTATCTGCAATCCCAGGTCAACGATCTGTGGCGGACTCTGCCATCATTCGGCAGCGACGATGACCAGAAAGCAGAGACACGTTTCCCGGAAGAACCACAGGAAAACCTGCTCTATTTCATCGAAAAGAACTCGCCGATACTGGAGCCATGGCAGCGGGAGATCGTGCGTATCGTGCGTAAGATCGCCCAGTATTTCTATCCCCAGCGCCAGACCAAGGTCATGAATGAAGGCTGGGCCACCTTCTGGCACTACACCCTGCTCAACACACTGTATGACGAAGGTCTCGTGACCGACGGCTTCATGATGGAGTTCCTCAAATCACACACCGACGTCATCAGCCAACCGGCATTCGACAGCCGCGCTTTCAGCGGAATAAATCCCTATGCCTTGGGCTATACCATGTTCACGGATATCCGCCGCATCTGTGAGAACCCGACGGAAGAAGATCGTCGCTGTTTCCCGCAGATAGCGGGATCGGACTGGGTCAAGACGCTGCATTACATCATGGAGAACTTCAAGGATGAAAGCTTCATCCTGCAATATTTATCACCCAAAGTGATCCGTGACTTCAAACTCTTCGGCATCCATGATGATGACAAGGAGCCGGTCATCACCGTTGCCGCCATCCACGATGACAGCGGCTATCAGGCCATTCGGGAAGCCCTCGCGAGTCAGTACAACCTGGGCAACCTGGAGCCGAATATCCAGGTCTATAATGTCAACCGCCGCGGAGACCGCTCTCTCACCCTGCGCCACTATGTTCACAACCGCCGCCCGCTGAGTGACGAAACCGACGAGGTGTTAAAACACGTCGCGCGGCTTTGGGGATTCGATGTCCGGCTGGAGAGCATCGACAGCGATGGCCATATCGAATTGATAAACGAATGCCTGGTCAGCAAGAGCAAATAAGATTACAGAAGGAAAAGGAAATAGCTCCGTGCCCCACAATCACGGCTTGTTCGTTCGCGCAGTCTCGTCCTGAAAATACCAAAAAACGGAACCCCTGAATCAGGGGCTCCGTTTCATTAACTTACTTCTTCTTGGCTGCTCCGCGTCGACGGACTCTGGTCGCACGCTTTTTCTTAACTACCGCCTTAGGAGCTACTACAGCAGCGATAGGAGCCGTTTTTCTTCTGCGGCCCCTGCGTTTGCGTTTGGCTTTTTTCGCTGCCTTGCGGTCATATTTCTTTTCCCACTTGGCAACGAAGGCGGCAATCGCCTTCTCCTTGTCGGTTTCTTTCTTCAGCGCAGTCTTGATGTCTTTGACTGCCGCCTTGACCTCGGCGGACGCGGCTTTTGCTACTGCCTTTTTATCGCGCAGTGCCGCCCGTGCCGACTTGGCGACATCAGCGGCGCGAGCAACCGCAGCCTTGGCGGCAGCGGTCTTGCGAGCAGCCGCGGTTTTCTTCGCGGCGGCCAACTTGGCCTTGGCGGCTGATGCCTTTGCAGAAGCGGCCTCGACTGCCACGGCAGCCTTGTCCTTTGCCATAGCGGCTTTGCCTAGAGCCTTTTGTGCTTCCGCCTGTTGCTTGTTCATGGGCGTAGCGGCCAACAATGAAGCTGTAGAAACTGTTTTAACGATACGTGCTTTTTTGGCTGACACGCGTTTTTTTGCTGATCGTCTTCTCACTGCCATTGGTTGTCCTCGTATTTGTTGATGAGACGAAAATGATTATAGTCATAAACTTTTCAATGCGCAAAAACTCTCGGTTTATTGCAAGTGTTTTGCGCGTATTATTCGCCACCAAAACTCAGTCAACAACGCCCGAATCCATGGAACGCACAAAACTAAACCAATATCGTTTTTTTGAATTTTTTCTTTAGAAAATTATTAGATGACAAAACACGGGCGCCCACGACCACGAAAAGAAAAATAAAAAAACATCGAAAAAAACGGGCTCAGACGAGATCCTCGATCATCTTTTCCATGCGCTTTATGGACACGGAAACGGTAGTTTTCAGCTCCTGTGCAAACAGGGATACACGCAATTCCTCGAGCATCCATCTTGGCTCGGAGCACGTCAATTCACCCTTGCCCCGGGGCTTACTTTTTCGTTGCAAAAGCTGCCACAGCCTGGCAATTTCTGCGGCATTTTGGCGATCTCGATCAAGCGCGCTGGGGAGTTTTATTAGCCGTAATTCCACTGCCTTGAGGTACCGCGGCAGGTGTTTCAGCCATTTCAACGGTATTTCGGTTACAAAGCCTGGATAAATCAGACCATCGAGTTGTTGCCGGATATCGTTGATCGCCGACAACCAGAGCGGCGGCATGCCGCCTTGTAACCTCTGTTTCAGCGCGGTGTATTGGGTGAGGATTTGCCCGATCAAATTCGAAATTTCATTCGCTTTGGTGATGAGCTGTTCCTTGCCCAGCTCCAAGGCGTCGAGAAATCCCGTTTGCGTGCGGATTTCACCGTATACCTCCGCGAAGAATACCTCGTCGACGGCCAGGGCGATGATTGCCTCCTTCAATGCCTCGCATTGTCCAAACGGCGCATACATCAAGCAAATTTTATTGATATCCGGCAGATTTTTGCGCAGATATTTGATCTTGTCCGGCAACTGCAGCATGATCAGGCGGCGCACACCGTGGCGCATTTCGGCGCGGGCCCGCTCGACGGAATCCACCACCTGGAGGTCCACGGAAGTCTGCCGATCGATCAAGGTGGGAAATCCTTGGATGCATACGCCATGCTGGCGGATTTCGATGCTGCCCGGGAGATCGCCGAAATCCCAGTTGGTGAGCCCCGTTTTTTCCAGGCCGGAGTCCGGTTTGGCGTTAAATACCACGCGGGCCTTTTCGCCTAAACGCGATTGTAAAGCCGCCAGATCACGGCCTTCCGCGACCATCTTTCCTTTCGGATCGATGATCTCGAAATTCATCAAAAGGTGCGCCGACAGGGATACTTCCTGCCAATCCTGGGTCGATAACGCAAGCCCGGACATCTTGCCGAGTTGCTTGGCCAATGCCTCCAGCAAACTGGTATCCGAGGGGGACAAGGCTTCCATGCAGGCGGCGGCATAATTGGGCGCGGGAACAAAATTGCGGCGTAGCGCCTTGGGCAGGGCCTTTATCAAGTAGACGATTTTCTCCTGCAACAGCCCCGGCACCAGCCATTCGAAAGGCTCGGGACGCATTTGATTGAGCGCCGCCAGGGGAATGATCGCAGTGACGCCATCGGCCTGGTGACTGGGATCGAAGTGGTATTGCAACGCGATTTTGATCCCTTGATGGATTAAAAAGTCCGGGAACGTCTCAGAGGTCACTACCTCTGCGGCATGCGACATCAGCGTGTCCTTGTTCAGAAACAGCAGTCCTGGCTCCTGCTTGGCCTGCTCCCGATACCAGCTTTCGAAATCCCGCCCGCTGACGACAGTTTCAGGGATCCGGCTGTCATAGAATTCGTACAACTGGTGTTCGTCGACCAGCACATCGCGCCGCCGCGCCTTGTGCTCGATCTCTTCGATCTCGATGATCAGCCGCCGATTATGGCCGAAGAATTCCGCCTGGGTATGAAAGTCACCGTGGACCAGCGCCTCGCGGATGAAGATTTCGCGTGCGGCTTTCGGATCGATGCGCCCAAAGCTCGCCTTGCGCTGCGCGACGATCGGCAGGCCGTACAAGGTCAGTTTTTCGTCGGCCACCACTTGGGCCGACTTTTTCTCCCAGCGCGGATTCGAATAACTGCGTTTGCACAGATGCCCCGCCACCTGCTCCACCCACTCCGGCTCGATCTTGGCGACGCCACGGGCGTAGAGCTGGGCGGTTTCCACCAGTTCCGCGGCCATGACCCATTTCGGCTGTTTTTTATAGAGCCCGGAGCCGGGGAAGATACGGAATTTTTTGTTGCGCGCACCGAGGTATTCCTTGTCCTCCAGTTTCATGCCGAGATGACTCAACAGCCCGCTCAATAAGGCGCGATGGATCTGGGGATATTCCGCGGACAGCTCATTGAATCGGACGTCGAACTCGGTCATCTGGGTCTTGAGCTGCTGATGGATATCCTCCCATTCCAGCATGCGCAGATATGAAATGTAGCGGCTCTTGCACAGCAGGCGCAGCTTGTTGCGTGAGAGGTGATGTTTCTGTTCCTGAAACCAGCGCCATAGATTCACATACCCTAGATAATCGGAATCTTCATTCTGAAACTCCCGATGCGCCTCGTCCGCCGCCTGCTGATAGTCCACGGGCCGCTCGCGCGGATCCTGAATGCTCATGGCGGCGACGATGATCAAGACTTCCGTCAGGGCGTGTTCCGTCACGGCGGCCAGCAACATGCGGCCCAGACGTGGATCAACCGGCAGGCGCGCCAATCGGCGGCCGGTCTCGGTGAGCTGATACCGGTCATCCACCGCGCCGAGTTCCTGCAACAATTTATAGCCGTCGTTGATCATGCGGCTGTCGGGCGGCTCGATGAACGGAAAGGCAGCGATATCCCCCAGTCCCAGCGCAGTCATCTGCAAAATAACGCTCGCCAGATTGGTGCGCAGGATCTCCGGCTCGGTGAACAGCGGACGGCTGAGAAAATCTTCCTCGGAATACAGCCGGATGCACACACCGGGGGCCACACGCCCGCACCGCCCCTTGCGCTGGTTGGCGCTGGCCTGCGAGATGCGCTCGATCGGCAGGCGCTGCACCTTGCTGCGAAAACTGTAGCGGCTGATGCGCGCCAGTCCGGTGTCGATCACGTAACGGATGCCGGGGACGGTCAGCGAGGTTTCCGCCACATTGGTCGCCAGCACGATGCGCTGCCGGGAGCTGGGCTGAAAGATTTTGTTCTGTTCGCTCGCGCTCAGACGCGCATACAGTGGCAGGATTTCACTGTTGACAGGATGATGTTTGCGCAGGGCCTCGGCAGCCTCGCGAATTTCACGTTCACCGGACAGAAAAATCAAAATATGGCCGTGGCGGTCGAGGGCGGCGATTTCATCGACGGCGCTGAGCAGTCCCTGCATCAGATCGTTCTCGCGCTCCTCCTCACCCTCGCCCAGCGGCCGATAGCGCACCTCGACCGGATAGGTGCGCCCGGAGACCTCGATGATCGGCGCATCATCAAAGTGCCTGGCAAAACGCTCGGTATCGATGGTGGCCGAGGTGATGATCACCTTGAGGTCGGGGCGCCGGGGCAGCAGTTCCTTGACATACCCGAGCAGGAAGTCGATGTTGAGGCTGCGCTCGTGCGCCTCGTCGATGATCAAGGTGTCGTAGTCTTGCAGCCAGCGGTCGCCCTGGGACTCGGCCAACAGCATGCCGTCGGTCATTATCTTTATATAGGTGTCGGGCCCGACGCGATCGGAAAAGCGGATCTTGTACCCCACCGCGTGGCCCACATCGGACTGCAATTCACTGGCGATGCGCGTCGCCAGCGTGCGCGCGGCGATGCGCCGCGGCTGGGTGTGGCCGATCATGCCGGCAACGCCGCGACCCAACTCCAAGCAGATCTTGGGCAATTGCGTGGTCTTGCCGGAGCCGGTTTCACCGGCCACGATGACCACCGGATGCGCGGCGATCGCCTCCTTGATCGACTCGCGTTTTTCACACACCGGCAGCTCTTCGGGATACGTGGGCTTGGGCAGATGGTTCCGCCGCGCTTCGCGCCGGGCGCGCGATTGCGCGATATCCTGCTCTAATTGCGCCAGCGATTTGTCATACGGCTGGTTTTGCTTACGGCGTTGCTCGATGGCGCGCAGCCGTTTGCCGAAGGCGGGCTGTTCGCGCAGCATGCACAATGAAATCTGTTCGCTGAGGCTTTTAAAATTGGATGACACGGAATTGAATTCTGATTGGGATTAATGGTCCGCGGAACGAGCGGCTATGCCACATCGACCCACACTCGGCCATCGGCCACTTTGACGGGAAAGCAGCGCAACGGTTTGTGCGCGGGCGGCCCAAGCGGGCGGCCGTCTTTGATGCAGAAGCGCGCCCCGTGCATCATGCAGGTGATCTGATCGCCCTGCAACGGTCCTCCCGACAACGGGCATGGATTGTGGGTGCACAAATCCTCGAAGGCGAAAAGGCCGTCGCGGATATGATAGACGGCGATGCGCACCGCGCCAAATTCGATGGTTTCATAACACCCCAAGGGGATGCGGTGTTCGCTGCAAACTTCTATCCAGTGAGACATATCTTTGCCGTAATTACGAGTTTCGTGATTCTATATATAATTCTCCAATACAACCACCCCACGCCTATCAACCAAAATGAACAAAATCGTTCTCCTCGCATGCAGTCTGTGGCTGGCCGCCCTGCATTCCAAGGCGCATGCAGACAGCCTGCCGCTCTGGGAGCTGGGCGCGAGTTTCGCCTGGATGCAACTGGCCGATTATCGCGGCTCCGCGGAAAAATCCAATTATCTGATCCCCCTTCCCTACATTGCCTATCGCGGCGAGCGGCTGCGCGTCGGGCGCACCGGCATCAAAGGCATGCTCTACGACACGGAAGACACCAAGGCCGATATCAGCCTGTTCGGCTCGCCGCCGGTGAAAAGCAATGATATCCAAGCTCGGGCCGGGATGGAGGATCTCGACGCCACCCTGGAAATCGGCCCCACCGTGGAACTCAAACTCTTCGAATCAGCAAACAAGGTCACCCGCATCGAATTCAATCTGCCGCTGCGCGCGGTGATCGCGACTGACTTGAAAAGATTCGATCAGAGAGGCTGGGTGTTTTTTCCGCACGTCGATCTGCTGCGCGAGTATCAACCCAAGGGGCTCAATACCCGCTTCGAGGTTTCGCTCGGCCCCTTGTTCGCCACGCGGGAATACCACGACTACTTCTATGGGGTCGCAGAGCAGGATGCTACTGCGGAACGTCCGGCCTATGAGCCCAGCGGGGGCTATAGCGGGGCGCGTTTGCTGGTGAATTATCGACGTTATTTCACCGACCACCTGATCTTTCGCGCCTTTTTCATCCACGACGACCTCACCGGCGCCGCCTTCGCGGACAGCCCCTTGGTCACCGATAAAAACACCTTCATCGGCGGGGTGATGCTCACCTGGATCTTCAGTCATTCGCAGACCTTGGTGCCCTACGATGATTGATGCGGGGCCGTATAGCCTCAAGCCCCCCCGCAAGCTATACTCGGCCTTGGCAGATCAATTAAGGACAAGCCATGAAAAGACCATCTTTCGCATCCGCGTGGACCGCGTCAATGCGCATAAACGACCCTAAAAATCCGGGCACCAAAGTGGCCACCGTCATTGGCGGAAATGTCGCCAAAAACATCAACAACCCTGCTCCAAGTCAGCGCTGGAGTAACACCTGTGCAGTGCGTCTCAGCTACATTCTGAATCAATCGGGGATGCCCATTCCACACATCCCCGGCCAAACCGTATCAGGCGCCGACAAGCGGTGGTACTTCTTTCGCGTCAAAGATGTTATTGCCTTTTTGAAGCAACAGTGGGGCCAGCCGGACTCGATCCTTCAGTATCCCCCCGCAGGTGGCGGAGTTCTGTCCGCCCAGAAGGGACCATCTTATTCGAGGTCTCCGGGTGGTCAGATGCGGCTGGTCACGCAACACTTTGGAACGGTAGCAGTTGTTATGACCATTGCTATTTTAATGAGCCGGGCGTGAATTATAGAACACATACAGCCAACTTCTGGAGGTTAACATGAGCATGAGGCGGTCGTTCATCCTGTTGATTGTTAGCGGCCTGCTACTGTGGAATGTAGGCCAAGCCAAGGATAACGCCGTCACTTCGCCGCAAGCGGGCGCCCGCACCTATGCCCAAAATTACAAAGACATGGTGCTCGCCACGTGCATCGCAACTGCCTATCGAAATGACCCGACGGCATCGATGGATGCGGGCAGTAGCGTCAGCGCCCTGCGAGATTGGACCTATTACGACATGGAGAACAGCCCTGATGCCATCAAATCGCTAGTGGACCAGTATTTGCGCCGCGATTACCACAACCCTCTGGCCGAAGCAGAGGTGAAAGGGGTTAAGTTCGATCTATTGAAATGCTTTGATCTATATCACAGCAAAGAGCTTAACGCCCAGGTCAAGAGTTTCGTATTTAAGCCGAACCGCACCTATCGACAGGACAACCCGCCAGCAAAATGACGCTTCGCAGCTGTATAGCCGCCGCCGGTCCAACTGAGCTATAATAGCCCGACTTTTACACTCAGTCTTTACTACAGGTCGTTCCCCTCCCATGCACAGCGCCAAGAATCTCTTCTCCTATCGTCAATTCTGGGCGAAGCGCTTTGGCGCCGCGCCGTATCTGCCGATGTCGCGCGCGGAGATGGATCGGCTGGGCTGGGATTCCTGCGACATCATCCTGGTGACTGGCGATGCCTATGTCGATCACCCGAGTTTCGGCATGGCGGTAATCGGGCGCGTGTTGGAGGCGCAGGGCTTTCGCGTCGGCATCATCGCGCAGCCTGACTGGACCCACAAAGACGACTTCATGCGCCTGGGCCGGCCGAACCTGTTCTACGGCATCACCGCCGGCAATATGGACTCGATGGTCAATCACTACACCTCCGACCGGCGTATCCGCAGCAACGATGCCTACACCCCGGACGGCGCGGCCGGCAAGCGCCCCGATCGCGCGGTGATCGTCTACAGTCAACGCTGCCGCGAGGCGTATAAAGACGTGCCGGTGATCATCGGCGGGATCGAGGCGAGTCTGCGCCGCATCGCGCATTTCGATTATTGGTCCGACAAGGTGCGCCGCTCGATCATCTTCGATGCCAAGGCCGATCTGCTGGTCTACGGCAACGCCGAGCGCCAGATCGTCGAGATCGCCCATCGTCTGGCGAAAAACGAACCGATTGCCGCCATGACGGACATCCGCGGCACGGCCTTCATTCGGCCCTGTGACGAACTCCCCGCAGGCTGGGTGGAACTGGATGCGCGGGACATCGACGTCTCCGATCAGGCCGCGCCGACCGAGAATCCCTATGGCGAGCCGGCCAAGGCCTGCGCTCAGGCCGCGCAATCACCCGCCTCGGCCCAGGTGATTTCCTTCCATCAACGCAAGAGCGGACTCGATCGCAGCAAAACGGTGATACGCCTGCCGGATCATGACCGCGTCAATCTGGATGCGGACCTCTATGCGCACGCCGCACGCATCCTGCACCTCGAAACCAATCCCGGCAATGCGCGCGCCCTGCGCCAGCGCCACGGCGATCGTGACGTGTGGTTGAATCCGCCGCCGCTGCCGCTCACCACGCCCGAATACGATGCGATCTACGACCTGCCCTACCAGCGCCAGCCGCATCCGGCGTATGAAAAGCGCAACATCCCCGCGTATGAAATGATCCGGTTTTCCATCGCCATCATGCGCGGCTGTTTCGGCGGGTGCACCTTCTGTTCGATCACCGAACACGAAGGCCGCATCATCCAGAACCGCTCGGAAGCCTCCATCCTGCGCGAGATCGAAACCATCCGCGACACCGTGCCGGGCTTCACCGGCGTGATCTCCGATCTGGGCGGACCCACGGCCAATATGTACCGGCTGGCGTGCAAGAGCGCGGAGATCGAGGCCTCCTGCCGGCGTCTGTCGTGCGTGTTTCCCGGCATCTGCAAGAATCTCAACACCGATCACACGCCGCTGATCCATCTCTATCGCAAGGCGCGCGAGATCAAGGGCATCAAGCGCATCTTCATCGCCTCGGGCCTGCGCTACGATCTGGCCGCGCAATCACCGGAATATGTGAAGGAGCTGGCCACCCATCACGTCGGCGGTTATCTCAAGATCGCACCCGAGCACACCGAGCAAGGACCGCTCGCCAAAATGATGAAGCCCGGCATCGGCACCTACTACCGCTTCAAGGAGATGTTCGACAAATATTCCAAGGAGGCCGGCAAGGAGCAGTACTTGATTCCTTATTTCATCGCCGCGCACCCGGGCACGACCACCGAGGACATGCTCAATCTCGCGCTGTGGCTGAAACAGAATAATTATCGCGCCGACCAGGTGCAGGCCTTCCTGCCCTCGCCCATGGCGCTGGCCACCGCCATGTATCACAGCGAAAAGAATCCGCTGCGCGCCATCCATCGCAACGGCGAGAAGGTCTTCATCCCCAAGGGCCTGAAGATCCGCCGCCTGCACAAGGCCTTTTTGCGTTATCACGATGCCGATAACTGGCCCTTGCTGCGCGAGGCGCTCAAACAGATGGGACGCACCGATCTGATCGGCAACGGCAAGAAACACCTCATTCCCAGCTGGCAACCGGCGGGCACCGGCACGGCCACGGAAGGGGCACGCGTCACGCCAAAGGCGCGCCCCTTCCGCACGCAGCAAACGCACGGGCTTGGGCACGAAAGACGCGGAAAGAAGGGATTGCAGCAAGATGACAAGCGCGGCGGCGCGCCCACGCCACGCAAGCGGCCACGCCGTTGAGCGCCCGACTCAAAACGAATCCAGCAACTTTATCTTCTCGCGGTTTTCCCGCACCAGCAGATTCAGATAATCATCCTCGGGCACCGGCTTGCTGAAATAGTAGCCCTGATAATAATCGCAGCCGTGCTCCTGCAGGAACTGGAGTTGCTGTTCGTTCTCCACACCTTCGGCGACGATGAAAAAGCCCAGGCTCTTCGCCATATTGATGATGGCCAACACGATCGCGCGATCATTCGGATCATTGATGCAGTCGCGCACGAAACCCTGATCGATCTTGAGCGTGTCGATCGGCAAGCGCTTGATGTAGCTCAATGAGGAATAGCCGGTACCAAAATCATCGATCGAGAAGTTGACGCCGCGCCGCTTGAGCGCATGCATTTTCTCGATCGCCTCCTCCGTATCCTGAATGACGATGCCTTCAGTGATTTCCAGATCGAGCAGCTCCGGCGCAATGCCGGTCAAATCCAGCACCTGTTCCACCTTTTGCACGAAATCCTGCTGATGGAACTGGCGTGGGCTGACATTGACCGAAATCCGCAACGGATGGTCCTTGGAATCGATGCGCTTTGACATCGCCACCATGCGTTCGCAGGCCTGCATCAACACCCATTGCCCGACATCGGTGATCATGCCGGTGTCTTCCAGCAACGAAATGAATTTGTCCGGCGTGGTCAAACCATTGGCAGGGTGATTCCAGCGCAACAGCGTCTCGCTGCCGAGGATGCGCTGCGTCTTCATATCCACCTGAGGCTGGAAAAAGAGAATGAACTGCTCCTGGACTTTAGCCGTTTGCAACTCCGTCTCCAGGCGCAGACGCTTGACCAGGGCCTCCTGCAACTCGCTCTTGAAGAATCGCACGGTATTGCGTCCCGCATTCTTGGCGCTGTACATCGCCATGTCGGCCTTTTTCAACAAATCCTCGGCGGTCACGCCGTGCTCGGGGAACACGGCCACCCCGATGCTCAAGCCGACACGCAAGGTCTTATCCAGCACATCGAAAGGCTGAAGCAGGCTTTCGCGCAGCTTCTCCGCGATCATCTGCGCATCGCGCGCCGCTTCGGCATACGAACTCGACATCTGGGGCACCAGCGCGACGAATTCATCGCCGCCCAACCGGCCGATAGTATCCTCCTCGCGCAGCGCGGATTGAAAACGGCGAGTGACTTCGATCAACAACCGGTCACCGTAGCTATGCCCAAGGGAGTCGTTGATGTTCTTGAAGTGATCGAGATCGAGGTACATCAAAGCCCCGAAATGTTCGCGGCGGCGCGCCAATGAGATGGCTTGCTTCAAACGATCCATGACCAGCAGCCGGTTCGGCAGATTGGTCAGCGCATCATGATAGGCCATGTGCTTGATTCTGCTCTCGGCCTCCTTGCGCGCGCTGATATCCTGGAAATGGAACACATAATTGATGATCTCGCCTTCCTTGTCTCTGACGGCCGAGATGCTCAGCGCCACATTGATATGGGTGGCGTCGCGTCTAACAAATATTTCCTCCCCTTTCCACTGCCCGACTTCTTGCGTGAATTCCCCGCGCTCGTTCACCGGCGAAACG
>CAZKZP010000031.1:19387-35377 GCA_964557295.1 uncultured Chromatiales bacterium
GTCCCCCGCGGCGAGCATCAGCATATCTGGGGTCTGATGTTTGACCTCATCCGGCAGATAGTGGGTCAGATCGGTGAAAGACTTGTTCACCCGAAGGATCTTACCGTCTTGGTCTGAGATGAAAAGACCTTCATTGGACTCAAATGCGGTGGCCGCGATTTGCAGTTCACGAAACAGCCTGGAACGTTCCTTCTCGCCGCGCATGTGCTCGATTTCAATCGCAACGCGTGAACCGAACACCGGCAACAGCGATTTGACCAGATCGGCATGCTCCATGCTCTTGCTGTCAAACAGCATCATCAGTCCGACCGGCTTGCCCGCGGCGTTTTTCAGCATATTGGCCGCATAACTTTCCATGCCCATGGACGCGAATGGATGACCTTGCGGGAAGGTCATCTTGGCATTTTGCTCTTGCAGAGATAAACCTTCGATGAAAATATCCTGACACGGGGTATCGGCGATATCGAAGGTGAAATTCTCGACATATTTTCCGTGAGAATAGACGATCTCGCTGGTCAATGTGGTGTGTTTGTCGTCATTGAGGAGCGCGATCAAACAGTTTTCCACATCCAGCGCATCGGCGAGATGCCGGACCAGGGACCTCAAATACAGGTGATGGTTATCCATGCGCGATCCTTGCGCGAGCTTGCGCAGCGCCTGTTCGACGCTGTTTCGCTCCTGCTCCCGCACCTCGAGTTCATGAGCCATGCTGTCAAAATCACGCGCCAACTCATGAAACTCACTGTTACCGGCAGGCAACGCGGTACGCGCGAACAAATCTCCTTGACGCAGTCGGCGCGTGGCCGCCACCAACGCATGGACATAGCGAAGCACAAAGAAATTGCCACCGAGCCATGCGGCGGCGATGGTCAGCAATGCAACGAGGGCGAGCAAGATCAGATTTCGGCGCAAGGTGTTGTTTGCTGGCGCCAGAATCACATCCAGCGGAATCGACATACTCACGTAGGTATTGGACGCCTTGTCGCTGAGAGGTTGAAAGACGTACAGCATCTGTGTGCCGCCTTCCGACGACAACATGCTGCCGCTGGCATGGGTGCTGACCGCCTTATCGACCAGGAATTGCTTGGAATAGGTTGTGCCGACCATTCCGTGTTCGTTAGGATAGTGCGCGAGCACGACTCCGTTCTTGTCGAACAGCGTCAGCGTGGTGCCGAGCGGCACCGCCGTGCGTGTGAGAAAATCATCCAGCCAGCGCAGGTCCAGGCCAGCGTTGACGACGCCGGTGATTTCACCTTCGTCACCGAGCATCGGCTGCACGATAAACAACGAAGGCTTATCCAGCATGCGGCTGACCACATAGCCGCTGGAAGCGAACCTTTTCGTCTGGATCGCCTCTCGGAAATGACCACGGTCGGCGATATTGAATTGCCGTTTCTGTGGCGGCCCGCTGCACACCAGATCTCCCTTGAGATCAAACACGGCAAACGAGATGTAAGTGTGATATTCGTTGATCAAGGACGAGAGCAGCGAATTGCATGCCGCGATGTCGAAGGTGTTGACCGCGGGTATCTTGCCCAATGCCAACAGAAGCTGTTCGGTTTTCAGGAAGGTGAGATTCTGGTCGTGACTGACTTGTTGAAGGAAGGATAAAGCGTCTTTTTCCGCCTGGGCATAGGCACTTTTTCGTTGCTCGAACCCGCTATACAGTATCAGCGCCAGGGCCGGGATCACCGCCAGCATCACCAACCATATCAAGCGTGCTCTCACGCCTGAATAGATCATTTTCATGTCAACCCCACCATTCCGATATACCCAGGGGTACATCATAGATCCCACTCTGCACTCAAATATAGGTCATGCCGGCGTCGACCTGTGCAAGTGGCTTTAATTATTTACAAAGTTTAATAATCGTTACCTGCCGCGACATATTCTTCAAATATGCGAACAATTGCGATGACACAGTCAGCCTCGCAAGCTTTGCGCCCCCTACCCAATCTTGCTTCACTCATTGAATGCCGCGGGCACATGCATCGTACGGATCCAAGCTCCCGACGGCGCTATGATCCGCCGCATTGCATTTTGGCGCGCTGTTATCGCGAATCTCGCGGCTTATGGCTGGTGCAATCATAGTTATCGATAACCTTTGCGCAAAACTTGATACTGCGCAAGAAAAATTTACAGCAAATTTAAGTCTTTCCTAATCTTGCTGAGCCGAACGAGAGGCCGGCAAATCCGTGTCTCACGCGTGCGCCGGGAGGCGTAAAGTCCATCATTCAAAACTTCACTCACGTAATCGCACCCGCACACCGTCTTCTATCTCATCATCCGGATGGGTGATCACCGGTTCGCCCTCGGTCAGACTTTCCAACACCTGCGCCACCAGACCGTTGCGCTGACCAGTCTTGATCAGGCGGCGCTGCGCCTTACCGCCCTGCATGACAAACACTGCCCAGGCGTCGTTGTAGTGGAATAAGGCGCTGACCGGAATCTGTAGCACATCGTCTTGCTGCCAGAGGATGAAACGGGCCTCGACCCGATAACCATCACCCAGGCGCTGCCATAACTCCGTTGGCGAGGTGATATCGATGATGACCAGCACCCGCTGTTCCTCCACGCCCAAGGCGGAGACCTTGGTAAAGCCGACCGGTTCGACCAGGCGCACCGCGCCCTGCAATGGCGCACCCCCCCAGCGCTCGAATACAACCGGCGTGCCCGGCTGGATGCGCACGGCATCGATCGAGAGCACGTCCACCGCCACTTCCAGAGGGCCGGGGTCGCCGAGCTCCAGAAGGGGCTGGCCCGCGGCCACCACGCCTTCACTCTCGCGATGGACCTTGAGCACTTGGCCCGCGATAGGTGAGAGGATCGCTACACGCTCGGTCTCCACCACGGATTGTTGCGCCGCGGAGTATTGCAGCGCGGTCTGCGCCGCCTCCAGTTCATGACGCGCCACTTCGACCGCAAAGCGGGCCGAGCGCTGCGCGGCATAGGAGCGGCGCGCCTCGGCTTGGGCGCGGTCTTCTTCATCCTTGGTGGCATGATTGATCTTGCGCAGCTGTTGTATGCGCGCAAGCTCCTTATGGGAAAGCTCGGCGTTGGCCGTAGCCGCGCTGACGTTTTCCTGCGCCGCGTTGAGCGCGTCCTTGGCCGCCGCCACACGCGCCTTGGCCTCGGCTTGGCTGCGTGGATCGAGCACCGCCGAACGCAGCGGTTCGAGCTGCAACAGCATCTGGCCTTTTTTCACCGTGTCACCGACATCCAGCTCGATACGCCGCGCATAGCCGGCCACCGGGGCGGAGATCTCGAAGCGGTCGATCACGCGCGTCTTGCCCTCCTCTTCCACGCTCACCTGCAAGGGGCCGCGTATGACCGGGGCGACATCCACATAGATCGGCGCGGGGCGAAAGCCATAGGCGATCAGCAGGATGACGAAGGCGATCATGGCGCCGATGAGGATACGTCTGCGTAACAGCATGGTTGGCTACTCCTTGGTCTTCAGCACACCGATGAGATCGAGGCGGTCCAGGTGCCTTCGCACCGCCAGGCCGGAGATCACGGTCGCGATCAAGACCACGGTGGCGGCGAAGGCATAGGTCTTAGGTTCCAATATCAACGGCACGCGGTAAAGCTCGGACTGCAGGCCGAGCGCGATGATGCCGCACAATCCCCGCCCGACCAGAAGGCCCAGGGGGATGGCGATCAGGGTCAGCAGCGCCAGTTCCCCGAGCAGGATGTAGGAGATCTCGCCACGGGTAAAGCCCAATACCCGCAGGCTGGCCAGTTCGCGCGAACGCTCGGTGAGTGCGATGCGTGCGCTGTTATACACCACGCCGAAGGCGATCACGACCGAAAAAGTCGTGGCCACCGTGGTGATGAAGAGCATGGTCTGATCCATGGTCCGGTTGAAATTGCGGATCTCCTGTTCGCGCTCCATCACCGAGGTGATGCGCGGGATCTCCTTGAAGCGCTGGAACAACTGCGTGAGATAGTCGCCATCGACCGTCAGATAGGCCCCGGAGATGGCGGGTCCTTCCTGCAACAGGCGATTGAGGGCCGAGAGCTCCATATAGGCCGATACGCCGAGGTATTCCTTCACCAGGCCGACCACCGGCACTTGGCGCACCGGGCGATCTCCTTCCAGGATCTCCACCGTGAGTGTATCTCCGGGGACAACCCCTAGCATCCCGCCGAGGTAGTCGGTCAGGACGATGCCTTCTCTGGGCAACGCAATCGGTTTGAGATCGGCATCAAGCAGGCGCTGGATATCCCCGCCCGGCTCCACGCCGGTGATGCCGGTGCGATGGCTGCGGTGGGCAAAGCGCAACCGGACCGGCACACTGCGAAAGACCTCGACATGTTCCACCCCTTCCAGGCTCTGCAATTCGTACTGCACGCGGCGCGAAGTGGGCTCGACAAAGACCACCGAGATGTCTTCACGCTGCATTAAGCCATATTCCACCCCCATCATGTAGCTGACGGTATCCTGCTGGAAGCGCCCGGTCATCATGATGCCGCAGGCAAAGGCGATACCGATCATGGTGAGCGCGGATTTCACCGGACGGCGCAGGATGTGACGCACGATCATGCGGTTAGGCTGACTCAGGAATCGTTTCAGCCCCAGGCGCTCGACGAACGACTCCCGGTACTGCGTGGGCGCCTCGGGACGCATCGCCTCGGCCGGGCGCAGCCGGGCCGCGGCGCGCACCGCAAACAGCGTGGCGACCAAGGCGCCGCCGGCATTGGTCAGGGTGGCGTTGAGCACCACCTGGGGCCGCAGCTGAAAATGCAAGAACGGGAAGCTGAAAAAGTCCATGTAGATGCCGCTCATGCCCTGCGCCAGCCAGATGCCGGCCAACACGCCAGTCATGATCCCGAGCAGTACGATCACCATCACCAGCTTGAAGTAATGCCACGCCACCGCGCGATTGTCGTAACCGAAGGCCTTGAGCGCGGCGATCTGCTCGCGCTGCATGTGGATCATGCGCGCCAGCACCACGTTGAGAAGAAATATTGCAATGCCAAGGAAGATCACCGGGAACATGCGCGCGTTGTTCTCCAGTTGCTTGAACTCCTCGTTCAAGAAACGATTGGAGAATTGGTCCACTCGTCCATAGGCGCCGCGATTGCCATAAGGATCGAGCAGGACATCGAGGCGGTCGATCACGTCTTCTTCGCGGGCATCCACCGTGAGACTCAACACCACATTGTTGAAGGCGCCGTCCATATCATACGCATTGCCCAGGGCGGTGCGCCCCATCCACAGGATGCCGTAGCGCTGGTAATCGGGAAAGGCGCTGCCGGGACGCAGCTGGTAGATGAATTCCGGCGACAGCGCCGTGCCGACGATGGTCAGGGCCTTGCGCTTGCCGTTGATGATCGCATTGATCTTGTCGCCGGGGGCGAAGCCGTGCGCATTGGCAAAGGCTTCGCTGACCAGCACCTCGTCATCTCGCCCCGGCTCCAGCAGGCGGCCCTGCCGCAGGTGCAGCTTGTTCATCAGCGGCTCGCCATGATCCGGGATCGATACCAGCTGGCCACTCACCGGCTCGGGGAAATTCGGGATATCCAGATTGACCAGGGTCGTCACCCGCGTCTCCACCCGCTCCACCCCGGGTATCTCGGCGATGCGGCGCGCCAGGCTGTCCGGGGCGCGTTTCAGCGAGGCGAAGACCTCGGCGAAGCGATAGTCCTGATAATACTCGGCTTGGGTCAGACGCAATGAATCCAGGGTGCTCAGAAACATAATGAAGGTCGCCACGCCCGCCATGATCACTAGCGCGATCGCCAATGCCTGGCCGCGCAGGTGCCAGAGATCGCGCAGCAGCTTTTTATCCAGGGCCTGCATCTACGTCATTCCCTACCACACGATCTCGCGCGGTGACTTCTTAGTGGTATTGCGTTGCACCGCGGTGATCTGGCCATTGCTGAGGTGGATCACCCGATCGGCCATGTCGGCGATCGCCGCGTTGTGCGTGATCACCGCCGTGGTGGTGCCCAGCTCGCGATTGACGCGCTCGATCACCTCCAGCACCAGCACCCCGGTCTTCACATCGAGCGCCCCGGTCGGCTCGTCGCACAGCAACACGTCCGGACGCTTGGCCACCGCGCGCGCAATCGCCACCCGTTGCTGCTCGCCGCCGGAAAGCTGCGAAGGAAAGTGATCCATGCGCTCACCCAAGCCCACCAGCCGCAGGGCCTCCTCCGGCGCCATCGGATGCCCGGCGATCTCGGTGACCAAGGCCACGTTCTCGCGCGCGGTCAGGCTGGGGATCAGGTTATAGAACTGAAACACGAAACCGACGTGCTCGCGCCGGTAGCGGGTGAGCGCGGCATCGTTGTACACACTCAGATCATGCTCACCGTAGAACACGGTGCCGGTGGTCGGCGTATCCAGTCCGCCCAGGATGTTCAGCAACGTGGACTTGCCGCTGCCCGAGGGCCCCAACAGCACCACGAACTCACCCTCGTAGAGTTCCAGATCGACACCGCGCAAGGCCGGCACCTGCACCTCGCCCATCTGATAGATCTTGGTCAGACCCTTGGCGGTGAACACCGATCGCTTGTCCGTGGCGGGTAGTGTGGAATTGTCGGCATTCATGAGTGTAGTAATTTCAGTTTTATCATATGGCCTTAGGCTGGCCCTGTAGGCGTAAGCTTCAGCATGCGATCACACACCGCGACCGGCCGCCATCTGACGAGGACTCCTGCACTTGAGAGGTAAATTGCAGCTGGATTAACAACCCTCTCCTTCCTCAGGATGCTTCCCCGTCAGCGGCACGAAGGCCACGTCCAGCACCTTGCGCACCTCAACATTGCCATCCGCCGTTTTCTCGGCGACCAGCAGTTCCTGGTGCATATAGGGCAGACCGACCGGGATCACCAAGCGGGCGCCAACCTTAAGTTGCTCCAACAGCGGCTGCGGGATATTCGGCGCGGCGGCGGTGACGATGATCCCGTCAAACGGCGCGTGTTCCGGCCAGCCATAATAGCCATCACCCTGACGTGAAACAACGTTGTCATACCCCAAGCGTTTCAGCCGTGCACTGGCCTCCTCGGCCAGTGCCGCGACGATCTCGATACTGTAGACCTGCGCGACCACCTGCGCGAGGATCGCGGCCTGATAGCCGGAGCCCGTGCCGATCTCCAGTACCACATCCTCGGGTTGCGGATTCAGCAGATCGGTCATCAAGGCGACGATGTAGGGCTGGGAGATGGTCTGACCATGCCCAATCGATAAGGGACCGTTGTCATAAGCGAACGGCAGCAGCTCGGCCGGGACAAACTCATGGCGCGGCACCTGTTGCATCGCCGCCATCACCCGCGGATCGAACGCCTCCTTGCCGATCCAGCGCCGGGTCAGCTCCACCTCGCGCTCGATGTCTTGCATCATTCTGTTTGGTTTTGACATATTGCACCTCCCTTCCATTCAGTTTAGGCGAAATCGCCCTATTTTCCTCTTTGGATTGTGTCATCTCCGGGCAACAAGACGATCGAGAAAGAGTGGCTATAATTTCATGGGGTGCGCTAATAAATCATAACTCATATGTTAAGGAGGCCCTCACCATGAACCGTTACCTACAATTACTAGAACACGGTCAATCGCTCTGGCTGGACTACATCGATCGCAATCTCGTGATCAATGGGGGTTTGAAGGCACTCGTGAATCAAGGGTTGCGGGGAGTGACCAGCAATCCCACCATCTTCCACAAGGCCGTATTGTCGGGCCATGAATATGATGAGCAGGTTCGCGAGTTGGTCGCCGCCGACCACGAGATCGACGAATTGCTGCTTTACCGCTGGATCACGTTGCAAGACATCCAGATGGCGGCGGACATTTTACGAGGGATTTATGACAGCAGCGGCGGCGAGGATGGGTACGTCAGTCTGGAGGTGCCGCCCGATATCGCGCACGACACCAAGGCCACGGTGAAGGCCGCCCAGCAATTATGGAATGAGATTCAGCGGCCCAATCTCATGATCAAGGTGCCCGCTACCCGCGAAGGCCTGCCCGCGATCGAGCGGCTGCTCGCCGGCGGGATCAATGTCAATGTCACGCTGCTCTTTTCAACCACGCGCTACGAAGAAGTGCTGCAAGCCGTGCTGCGTGGATTGGCTGCCAATCCGGAGCCTAGATTCGTGGCGACGGTGGCCTCGTTTTTTGTCAGCCGCATCGACGCGAAAATCGATCCCCAGCTGGCACAGATCGACACGCCAGAAGCCAAGTCACTGCAAGGCCGCATCGCCATCGCCAATGCCAAGATGGCATATCAGATCTTCAAACAATTCTGCCAGAGTGATGCCTACAAGGCGCAGCGCAATCGTGGCGCCCGGATCCCACGTCTGCTCTGGGGCAGCACCGGCACGAAGAATCCCGCGTATTCCGATGTGTTGTATGTCGAGCAGCTCATCGGCCAGCATACGATCAACACCGTCCCCCCCAACACCCTGGACGCCCTCCTGCACCACGCGGACATCCGTTCCACCCTGGATGCAGATCTCGAAGCGGCCCGGCGCGACCTGGCAGCCCTGCGGCAGCTCGGCATCGATCTGGAGACCATCACCCAGCAATTGGAGGTGGAGGGGGTCACGAGCTTTGCCGACTCCTACAGCAAACTGCTGGCCGCACTCAAGCACAAGTGCCTGACGGCCACCAAACTCTTCGCCGGCAGTGAAGCGTGACAGACAAAGAGGCGCGGTTTGGGTATCCTGTCATGATCAATCCACGGAGATGAGTAGCTGAATCATGGCCATCCATTACGACGTCCTGCCAGATGAAGCAACCGGGCAATGGTTCTTCATCGTCTTCAGCGACGAGGACGCCTATATCTACCAGAGTCAGCCCGCATTCGTCTCGGAAGAAGAGGCCGAGACGAACGTGCTGCGCTGGATCGCCGACAATCTCCTCGCCTCTCCCGAAGACGCGCAGAAAGAGCGAGAGCATCAGGAGGCATCTCAGTCCTGAGCCGGGGAAATCCCGTGGGGACTATGCATACGCCAACGCATCACGCGTTGGAATCTGAATCGCGCGACGCGCCGGAATGCGGCTCGCCGCCATCCGAAGACCAGGGTCGTCAGCAGCGTAATCAAGAACCCCTCGCCACTGAATACATAGCGCAACGCGGCGCCCAGCATCAGCTTAGAGGGACGCCAGCCGCTCAACACAATAGGGCATGATGTATGCCGGCAACGCTGGCGCGTCTGCCGGCCTACGATGTTCATAGAACCTTTGAGCATGATTTTTCACGGATAGTTGGACTTGAGAGAATCACACATGTCTCTACTTCGCATCGCGTTTCTTGTGGGTGCCATCACAGATGCTTTCGCAATCCTCCCCATGCGCGCCACTTCGCAGCAGAAGATTGGGAAGGTAGCCTAACCATGCGCCACATCGAATCCTCGCCGCAGACCCGTGATTATCTGGATCATCTGATACAGAAAAAACGAGTGCCTGGAATCCAATATCTCGTGGTCGATGCGCAAAACATTCAGTTTGAATATTGTGGCGGCTACCGCGACATCCAGGCCAATCTCGCGGTAACGCCGGAAACGACCTTCATGGCCAGTTCAACCACAAAAGTGCTCACCGCGGCCGCCGTCTTGCAGTTGATTGAACGGGGCAAGGTGGAACTGGATCGGAGTTTGAGCACCTACTATTCCAACCACCCCTACGGCATGCAAGTCACCATTCGCCATCTGCTCAACCAAACTTCCGGCATTCCCAATCCATTGCCGCTCAGATGGCTACATAGCTTGGAAGCACATGCCGCTTTCGATGAAGATCAAGCCCTGCAAAACGTAATGTGCGGGCATCCCCGGCTTACCTCCATCCCCGGCGACAAATACGCCTACTCCAATATTTCATACTGGTTACTCGGCAAGGTGATTCAGGCGGCATCGGGCCAGAGTTATTGCGAGTATATGCGGCAGAATGTGTTCGCCACGCTGCGCATCAATCAGGCCGAGATGAATTGTGTCATCCCCGACGCCACCCAAAAGGCACGGGGCTATCAGCACAGATATTCGCTGCTGAGTATTCTCGCGCCGCTACTGATGGACAAGACGCTGCTGGAGGCTACCGAAGCGCGGTGGGTGCGCCTAAGACCGGTGTACATGAACGGAGCGGCGTATGGCGGACTCATCGGAACGGCGCACGGGTTCTCACTCTTCCTGCAGGATCAATTGCGGGAAAAACCGCTGCTATTCAGCCCGGAGACCCGGAAGCTCTTCTTCTCGCAGCAAAAGAATAACCACGGCAAGGATATCGAAACCACCCTTGGATGGCACACGGGGCGAGTGACTGATATCCAGTATTACGGCAAACCGGGTGGCGGGCCTGGGTTTCAGAGCAACCTCCGGGTCTATCCGGCGAGAGGTATTGCCAGTGTTTGGTTTGTCAACGCGACTGGCGTCAGTGAAGGTGCGATCAATAGGTTTACGGATACACTGGATCGGCAGTTTTTGACATAGCGCCGAGTAGCGCCTGGCTCATGTCGGATGTAGCGGGCGGCAGCATTGATCGGAGGAGTGTTCCTGCGGGTCGGCTTACCACTACCCGCCCCCTTAGCCGGCCCTTCGGGCACCCTCTCCCGCCGCGGGAGAGGGAGTCAGTGCGGCCTCTGACCGCAGTTCCTTGAGTAGGGGTCGAAGAAGAAAAATCGCCCACACGCATCGGCGGTGAGTATGCCCGACGACTGCGGATCAGCGCGACCAGCTCACCCGCAGCATGACGTCCTCATCCGTATACTGAAAATTGAGCGCGCCTTGATAGGCATGATGCAGCGCCTCGCCCACGGCGCGGGACAGGTGCGGATCTGTGAAGGTGATGACCCGATTGCCTTCCTCTTCCGTGACAGCCATGATGCGCTGCATCGGATGTTCAGTCTTGTGCTGCCGCTCGGTGTTGTGCACGAGGTGCATGATCTCCGCTTCATGCTGCGCAAAGAACGGGCCACTGATGGTAAGAAGTCCCGCCGGCACGCGATCGCGGATCCGATGGCACGCCGGGCACAGCTCTTCATGAGCGCCCGCCTGCGCCGCCTCCCAGGTCCAGCGGCCTTTGTGATACACGGCCTTGCATTCGGGGCATACCGTCGGCTCAGGGAGCTTGCGCTTGGATTTATAGGGATCGTGCTCCATCTCACGAATCAATTTATCGCGCCGGCCTTGGTGCTGATATTCCGTTGATTTATGGGGACCTGTCATGCTGCCTCCTAGGTTTATCGCGAGATTAGATCCTCGCCTGGATGTTGTTGCAAACCTCGGTCACGCCTGGAACGTACCAGGCGTCGAGCGCCGCCAGTTTCTTTTCCTCCTGGCTGGCCACATAACCTTCCAACGTCACCACGCGGTTTTTCACATGAATCGAAAGCTGGCTGGCATGCACCAGCGGGTCTTTTTCCAGGATCATGCGCACCGCGTCGCTGAGTTCATCATCGTTGTCCTGCTCCGCCGGCACCACATGCAGATAGTTCTCCGCCAATTCACAACCGGCGATCCACCACAGCAGGGTTTCCGCCAGGCGCAGATGACTGAGACTGCCGACCTGCCCGCTCAGCCGCACCACGCCTCCTTCGGCCGAGATATCGATCTCGCCAGTCGAATCGGCGCGCGGCAGACGCACCTCATCCCAAACCCCACTGCGATACACCCGTAAGCCGTAGTCGAGAAAAGCTGGCTCATTCTGCAGGATATACAGCGCTTGATTACGCAGGGCCCCGTCTTCGACCGGCTCGGCGGATGCAATGCGCAACCGATCGATCACCGGGACCGCGCCGGCCACGCGCAAGGCCGCGGAAACCGCGCGTTTTTTCGCCACGATATCCTCGAGGGTCCCCTCGAGCACCAGCGCATTGTCGCGAAAAACCACGTTGATCGGATGTCGCAAGGTATCGATTCTTGTATCACGATTGAGCTCCTCGAAAACGTGCTCCATGAGATCTAAGGGTGTGAATTCCGTCAGCATGCTTCGACCTCTCTCGTTTGCTGAGGTTGGTAATTCTCATCATACAAGTATAGATCCTGTCATGAGATATCACTCAAACATGAAAATGCACCGATTTACTCTTTTATTCATGGAAAAAGACAACGCCGAAGTATCGACTATAATTTATATGAGGAATAATGCGCGGTCATCCGCACCCAAAATAAAGGCCGAGAAAGATCACCCAGCAATCGCCATGAACACACAACAAAACCGCCATCACGACATCAGCACCTTTCGCGTCATCGAAATCTGGATCACACGTGCGCACTCCCTGAAAGAGGCGGCCGAAGTGTTCTGGAAATCCTACGAGGAAATCAGCCGCTTCACCCACGCCACTCGCTCATTGGAAATCGAGCGCACCCTTCAGGAAGAAGCCGCGATGGCGCGATCGGGATTGAACATGACATACCTCTATCTGGCCACCTTCGCTATTCACCAGCTGGCAACGGGCATACTGACGGCACGCCATCCAAGAAGGTCTTTTCCACCACCGCAAGAATATCAATTCATCCTGCTGGTGGAGGAATGCGGCGCGACACTCACATCCGAACAGAAGCGGGTGCTCAAGGCCATCGAAAACAGCCATGCCTGGCAGCGGTTATATCCGGATATGCCGCACCCCTTGCCCAAAAACATTGAGCGCATCTTAAGTCGACAATGCGCCGCGCCCTGCGTCGTCGCGGCAAAGGAACACAAACAGCTCGATCTGTTGTTTGAGCAATTGCTGCACTTGGCCAAGATATTGAATGAATAAGCGGGATTTCCTGCGATTTATGACCGGCGCCGGCCTCGCGTGCAGCACGAGCTGTAAATGGAATCCGACACGAGCGCATGCTACGCAAACGAACATGAACAAACAGACCACCAGCGTCGATCCCAACCTCATCACGCTATTCCTCTGCGGCGATGTCATGACCGGACGCGGCATCGACCAGATCCTGCCCCACCCGTCCAATCCGCGCATTTTCGAACCGGCGGCACACTCGGCCCTGGCTTATGTAGAACTGGCGGAAGAGGTCAGCGGCCCCATAACGCGGCCGGTGGATTTCGCGTACATCTGGGGTGATGCGCTCGCCGAATTTGCACGCATCACGCCCGATGCCCGCATCATCAACCTGGAAACCGCGGTGACCACCAGCGATGATGTCTGGCCCAAAGGTATCAACTATCGCATGCACCCCAAGAACATCCCCTGCCTGAGCGCCGCGCATATCGATTGCTGCGTGCTGGCGAACAACCACGTGCTGGATTGGGGCTACTCAGGCCTCGCGGAAACCCTGTCTTCCCTGGCGGCGGCCGGCATCCGCACCGCCGGCGCGGGCCACGATATCAACCAGGCCCAGGCGCCCACTATCATCGATGTAAGAACAAAGGCCGCATCATCATCCTGGCTTACGGCAGCGAAACCAGCGGCATTGGCCGGGACTGGGGTGCCAGCCGCTCGCGCGCCGGCGTCAATCTCTTGCCGGATCTTTCATCTCACACGGTCGAGAAGATCGCGCAGGATGTGCTCCCGCTGAAACAGCGCCATGACCTCGTCGTCTTCTCGATACACTGGGGTGGCAATTGGGGTTACGATATTCCAGAGGCACAGCGGGAATTCGCCCACCAGTTGATTGATCAGGCCGGTATCGACATCGTCTACGGGCATTCCTCGCATCACATCAAAGGCATCGAGGTCTATCGCGGCAAGCCCATCCTGTACGGCTGCGGGGATTTCCTCAATGACTACGAAGGCATCGGCGGTTATGAATGGTATCGCGGGGATTTGTCCTTAATGTATTTCGTCACATTGAACGGCGAGAGTGGTGCGCTGATGCAACTGGAAATGACGCCGATGCAAACGCGCAAATTCCGCGCCCACTACGCCACACCACAGGATCTGCATTGGATCACGCATCTGCTCAATCGGGAAGGCAAGGATTTCGGAACCCACGTGGATGCAACCACAGAGGCTCGTTTGAGGTTGAGATGGAAGTAGCATATCTGCTAATACTGTGTTATTGAATCAGTTGTAAAAAATAACGAGTTCAAGTATCACATTACATAGTGCGAAAACATGGCCGAGCAACCATCCAAAGAGAATAATTACGCCTGGCTCGCGATCGCGCTGCTGATCGCCTCCCTGCTCATTTTCTTTTATTTTCAACGTGGGGAGATCGGCCTGCCAAGCATTGCCTACAGCGAATTCAAGCAACTTATCCAACGTGGCGAGGTGGCGGAAGTCGAACTCAGAGACAATAAAGTCACTGGGCGCTTGCATCAAGCACAACTCTTGGGTGAACAAGGAGCGGCGAGCGAGCGCTTCTCCACTGAAATCCCCGGCATCGGCGATGATCAGTTATTGTCTTTGCTGGATCAACACAGCGTGAAGGTCAGCGCTGTTCCAAGTGCCGGCAGCAATATCTGGTTGCCCGTGTTGCTGGCGATACTGCCATTGTTGTTGGTCATCGGTTTCTTTGTTTGGGCGTTTCGCCAAGCCTCCAGAAACATCACTGGTGGGCTCGGCGGCCGATCCGATCTCAAGCAATTCCTTGGCACGCCGGCAAAGCAGGCCAAGATCCCCAAGGTCACATTCCGAGACGTAGCCGGACAAGAAAACGCCAAACGCGAAGTCAGCGAACTAGTGGATTATTTGCGCACACCGGAGCGATACACGCGATTGGGCGCCGAGGTTCCGCGCGGCGTGCTGCTGATGGGCGCCCCAGGCACCGGCAAGACCTTGCTCGCCAAGGCGCTGGCGGGAGAAGCCGGCGTGCCGTTTTTTTCCATCTCGGGATCGGAATTCATCGAGGTGTTCGTCGGTGTGGGCGCATCGCGCGTCCGCAGTCTGTTCAATGCCGCGAAGGAGCGCGCGCCGAGCATCATCTTCATCGATGAACTCGACAGCATCGGCCGCACACGCGGCACTGGATTGGGTGGCGGTCACGACGAACGCGAACAGACCCTCAACCAGATCCTGGCCGAGATGGACGGCTTCACCGGCCGCGAGGCCGTGGTGGTACTCGCGGCCACCAACCGGCCCGACGTGCTCGACCCCGCGCTCCTGCGCCCTGGCCGCTTCGATCGCCATGTGATGCTCGATTTGCCCGATAAAAAGGATCGAGAAGCGATACTTGACGTGCACACGCACAAAGTGCCGCTGAGTTCCGATGTCGACAAAGGCATGATCGCCGCCGGCACACCCGGTTTTTCCGGCGCCGATATCAAAAACCTTGTCAACGAAGCCGCGATGCTGGCGGCGCGCGAAAAACAGGACAAAGTCGCGATGCGCCACTTCGACGACGCTCGCGACAAACTGCTGCTGGGTACGGTCAGAACCCTTGCCATGCTGCCGGAAGAGCGCCACCGGCTTGCCGTGCACGAATCCGGCCACACCCTGGCGGCATTCTTTTTGCCGCACACCGACCCGCTCTACAAGGTCACCATCATCCCGCGTGGCCATGCCTTGGGCGGCACCCAACAGCTGCCCGAGCACGAGCGCCACACCCTCCCCAAGGAATACCTGTGTGATCGTCTGGCGGTGATCCTGGCGGGGCGCGCGGCGGAAAGCGAATTGCTTGGCAGTACCAGCTCAGGGGCGGATGATGATATCCGCCAAGCGACACTCCTGGCGCGCGCCATGGTGGCACGCTGGGGAATGTCGGATGAAATCGGCCCCATGGATCTTCGCGAAAGCGAGGAACACCCATTTCTGGGTCGTGAAATCGCACAACCCAGACGTTTCAGCGAGAGTTCCGCGCAAGCGGTCGACCAAGCCGTGCGCCGTCTCCTGCTGGATTCAGAACAACGCGCCTTGGAAGTCATTCGCACACACGCCAAGGCCCTTCAAAAATTAGTCGCCACGCTTGAAGAGCGCGAATCATTGGAAAAATCTGCAATCGAGGCATGCTTGAAGGCAGATGATCAAGCCAAATACTAAACCTAACCATGACCATTGACTTACCCGAATAGAAACTGCGCGCAAGCCGGCTTATGGCTATTAACCCGGCGATTAAATATATTTGCCACGCATCTTAAAAGCGTCCCTTCTCCCTCCGGGATTT